>JAFUXL010000010.1 GCA_017470905.1 Ruminococcus sp.
GTCGTTGAGCGTACCCTTTCGTGGATTAATTTCTCTCGCAGACTGTCTAAGGATTATGAGATATCCTCTCGCTCTTCTGAATGTATGGTTATCATTTCTCATCTCCACTCGCTTCTTAAACGGCTATGAACACATGCTCTTAATTATTGTTCCACGTGGAACAATCCACTTTCTGTCAGCATTAATTATGCATTATGCATTATGCATTAGATAAGCTCTTGTGCCATAGCCTCTATCTGTGCGATATTTTCGGCTTTTACGGCGGATTTTATTGAAACGGTATTTTCAAGCCATGTGATATTTTTGGATTTTTCAAACATAGACTTCATTACCTTTGCGGCAGTTGCAGCCCATGAGCCGTTTTCGATAAGTCCTATTGTGCGGTTCTGATAATTCCTCTCCGTGAGGTCGAGAATAAAATGCTTCATGAACGGGAAAATATCCGCATTGTAGGTCGTAGTCGCAAGGACGAGCTTTCCGTATCTGAAAGCGTCCTCAACGGACTCAGCCATGTCCTCTCTTGCAAGGTCTGCGACTGCAACCTTTGGGCAGCCCTTTTCCCGTAGCTTTTCGGCAAGGAGTTCTGCGGCTTTCCTGGTGTTTCCGTATACGGAGGTATATGCTATGAATACTCCCTCGCTTTCAACGCCGTAGCCTGACCATGTGTTATAAAGTCCGAGATAATAGCCGAGATTATCATCAAGCACAGGGCCGTGCAGGGGGCAGATGATATTTATATCGAGGGCGGAGGCTTTTTTGAGGAGGGTCTGAACCTGTGCGCCGTACTTTCCGACAATGCCGAAATAATAGCGTCTTGCCTCGCAAGCCCAGTCCTCATCGGTATCCAGTGTACCGAATTTTCCGAAAGCATCCGCACTGAAAAATACCTTGTCCGTGCTGTCGTATGTCATCATAACTTCAGGCCAGTGAACCATAGCCGCAAATACAAAGGTGAGTTCATGCCTGCCGAGTGAAAGCTTTTCGCCGTCCTTTACGACAAGCTTTTTGTCTCCGAGGTCTAAATCCTCAAAGAAATTGCTCATCATTGTGAAAGTCTTTGCGTTTCCGACTACGGTCGTATCGGGGTATTCTTTCAGGAAATTGAGAATATTTGCGGAATGGTCGGGTTCCATATGCTGTACTATGAGATAATCGGGCTTTCTTCCGCCGAGTACTTTCCTGAGATTATCGAGCCACGGAGCGGTAAAATTCCCGTCAACGGTATCGAAAACGGCGATTTTCTCGTCCATTATGACATACGAGTTATAAGCCATACCGTTGGGAACGTCGTACTGTCCCTCGAAAAGGTCGATTTCACGATCATTCACGCCGATATAGAAAATATCATTTGTAATATTCATTGGTATTACCTCTTTCTGTTATGTAATTATAAATGAGCGTTTTAAAATAATACACAAAAATTTTTGTATTTTGTCTTTGTTCCCCCGCCGCAGGCGGTGGGGGAACAGTGCTTTTTTATTTATTATCATGAATAATTTTAAGTCTGCTCAATCATAGTAATACATTTATTATAACACATAAGGGATATTTTTAATAGTGGCAAATGCAACAAATTATGAAAATTTTTCTTGTACAGTTTTCCGACAGAAAATTAATTTTTTTATCAATAAATTTTCTCTTGACAAATCGGATTAAAAATGCTAAAATAATACAGTCGAGTTGCGAAAGCGTAAGTCCGGATATATGGGCTTACGCTTTTTTCGATGTTTTGGCAGAAACTGAACCTCCAAATTTATTCATCAGGAGGAAACTATGAAAGACTCAATCACTAAAATGGCAGAAACAAAGGTCAGCAAGCTTATGCTCTCTATGGGAATACCTATGATAATTTCAATGGTATTGCAGGCATTCTACAACATTGTTGACAGCGCATTCGTATCGAATATGAAAGAGGACGGCGAGGCGGCTATAAATGCCCTTACCCTTGCTTTTCCCGTACAGATGTTAATGGTAGCCGTAAGTATCGGAACGGGGGTAGGAATGAATGCTCTGCTTGCAAAATCCCTCGGCAGCGGTGACGGCGAAAGAGCCGCAAAAGTCGCAGGCAATGCCGAATTTCTCGGAATGATAATATATATCATCTGTCTTTTGTTCGGCATATTCGGAGCAGGCGCATATATAAACGGTCAGACAGGCAATTCCGAAATAGCCGCAATGGGTACGGATTATCTGAAAATATGCTGTACAATGTCATTCGGAATAGTATTCTTCTCAATATTCGAGAAAATGCTTCAGGCATCGGGACTTTCGCTTTATTCGACTGTCGCACAGATACTCGGCGCAGTGATAAATATAATCTTAGACCCCGTAATGATATACGGACTTCTTGGTATGCCCGAAATGGGAGTAAAAGGTGCTGCATATGCTACGGTTATCGGTCAGATAGTATCATTCGCAGCGGCGTTATTGTTCCATGTGAAACATAATAAAGCCGTGAAGAACAGTCCTGAATATATAAAGCCATCCGCAGGAATAATAAAGGGCATATATTCAATCGGTTTCCCTGCAATCATCGCACAGGCTCTCATGTCGGTTATGACCTACGGACTGAATATAATCCTCGTGAGGGTTGACGAAAGCCTCGTCACGGCATACGGACTTTATTACAAGATACAGCAGTTTATTCTGTTTGCGGCATTCGGGCTTCGTGATGCCATAACCCCTATAGTATCATTCAGTCACGGAATGAAAAACAAGGAGCGTGTGAATGACGGCATAAAATACGGAATAAGATACACCCTTATAATAATGGCGGTCGGGCTGACTGTTTTAGAGATATTTTCCGTACCGCTTGCGGATATATTCGGACTTTCCGCCGAAACGAAAAAGCTCTGTGTCAGTGCGATAAGAATTATATCAATAAGCTTTATATTCGCAGGGCTTAACATTGCGTATCAGGGGATATTTCAGGCACTTGACAGCGGTATTCAGTCGCTTGTAATATCGGTTATGAGACAGCTTGTATTTGTCCTGCCGCTTGCATATGTATTTTCGCTTTTCGTGAACCAGTCGCTTGACAATGCATGGCTTATCTGGCTGACATTCCCGATAGCGGAGGGGGTATCGGCATTTGCGGCATTTATCTTCATGAAAAAAATCAGAACAATTCACAATTCATAATTCACAATTCATAATTCATAATTTTATCGCCTGCGGCGATAACAGGGGGGTTGGGGGGAATGCCGCCGCTTGCGCCGGGAGAGAATGCAGCGCAGCGGAATGAACGAAAGCGCAAGGTTCAAACGGCGGCTCCCCCCATATATAATGTTCCACGTGGAACATTAAGCATTTTTCAACAGGCTGAGGAAAAGTTCATCAAGCTTTTCCCAGCTTTTTTGTTCCTCTCTTTCCATGCTGTCGAGTTTTTCTTTCAGGATTTCAAACTGTTTTTCGATGTATTCGTTTATAACATCTATTCTTTTTCCCGTGCCGAGTTCCGAGGTGCGCATCTTAATTTCGAGCAGCTTGTTCACGGGGTCGAATAAATTTTCATCGAGTTCGGCATTCATGAGTTCCGAGAAAAGCATGGGCGGCGGAGTACCCCTGTCCATTATCCAGCGGCAGGCGAGAATTGGTCTCAACACATAGAAATACTTTTTCAGCTTCACTTCATCGCCTTTTATATATTCCTTATAATTATGCCTTGCGGTGCTTAAATAATGGTTCATGCCCGTGCGTGAGAGAAAATAATCGTTTATAATCTCTCTTACCTTCTCCCAGTTTTCGGAAGTCCTGTAGACTATGGGGGAGTGGTTCCATTCAAATACAGTCGGGTTTGAATTATGCAGAAGTCTCAACGCTTTCTGTATATCCCAGCCGTTTATATCGTATATGTCATTGAGTTCCCATTCGATAACGTCACGGGTCTTGCCGAGCTTCAGATAAAATTCGGGCTTGCGGATATATATGAACCTTACATCGAAATCGCTGTCGGGCGAGGCAAAGCCCCACGAACGGCTTCCCGACTCGACACAATGGAGAATTTTAATATCCCCCTTTTCTTCAATCTCTGTGAGTTTCTGCTGTATTCTGCTGATTATTTCCTTTTCGTCCATAAAATCATCTCCTTTTGATGTTATATTATAACATATATTTTCGGTTTTGTCTATAATATCATAAAATATATTGATTTTTATCATGCCTTATGATATAATAATTATAATAATTATGACGAAAGCGAGGTATTTATAATGAAACGCTTTATATCAGCCCTGACGGCACTTTGTATCGTGACAGGCTCTTTCGCCGTGTATGCAGATAATTTCACGGCTGTATATGCCGAGGAGATTTCTTCGGGGATATGCGGAGAAAACCTCACATGGACACTCGATACGGACGGAACGCTCACAATCAACGGCACGGGCAGCATGACACAATACAAACCGACAGAGGGAGAATATCCCGAATGGTATGAGCATAAGGACAAAATCACGAAAGTTATAATAAACGGTGCGGAGGATATTTCAGACCGTGCGTTTTATACCTTTCCCGAACTGACGGATTTAATTATTTCCGACAGCGTTGAAAGAATAGGCGCAATGGCTTTTACGGGCTGCGAAAAGCTTGAAAGCATAACTGTCCCCGAAAGCGTAAATTCTGTCGGAACATGGGCATTTTACGGCACTAAATGGCTCTCGGACAGACAGGCGGAAAATCCCTATGTCGTAATAAATGATATTCTCATTGACGCAAGCACAAAGACAATTGATGCATACGGTATCCCACAGGTAAGAGAGATTGCGGATTTGGCATTTAAAGACACGGATATAACAAATGTGTACATTCCCGAAACTGTTGAAAAAATCGGTAAGGGTGCTTTCATGGGCTGTACAAATCTCATAAATGTCTCCTTTGGTCACGGAGAAGATGAAAACGGCAAGCCGAAATATAATCTGAAAGAAATCGGACAGAGTGCATTTTTTAATTGTTCTTCCCTTGAAAGTATAACTCTCCCTCCGTTGGTTTCGAGGATTGAAAAAAATACATTCGCAGACAGCGGACTGAAAGAAATAATTCTCAATGAAAATATAAATTACATAGGCGAAAAGGCTTTCAGTATGTGCAGTGACCTTGAAAAAATTATTATCGAAAATCCCGGCTGTGAGATTTTCGACTCCGATGATACGATATGCTCAATGGGAGTTATCACAGACGAGGCTGTAAATGTTTTCGGGGGAAAAATCTGCGGTCATACAGGCTCAACGGCTCAGGAATATGCGGAGAAATACAACTGCAAATTCAGGTCGCTTGATTATAAATATACGGCAGGCGATGCAAATATGGACGGTTCGGCTACTATTTCGGACTCCGTTGCAATATTGCAGTATCTCGCAAATCCGCAGAAATATGCTCTTTCCGAAGATGCAAAGGTAAATGCGGACGTTTTCAATACAGGTGACGGCATAACGGGCAACGACGCTGTGTCCCTGCAGAAATTCGATGCAGGCAGTATATCAAAGCTCCCCGAAAGCTTTGACGATACATATACAATATGGAACAGCGGAGATGTTTTTCAGTGGTTTCCGAAAGAAGTCAAAGAAGGCAGAGATTATGTTCCCAATGACAGAATAAAGCTGAACTCCTTCCCCGAAAAAACCTTTGTATGGGAAAAATACCGCCAATACTATACAAACGGTTCGGAAGATATAATAATTGAATACGGAGGAAGTTTCGGAGATTTGTTCTTTGCGGATTTGAATGATGACGGATACCCCGAAATGTGCGTATCCCACACTATAGGAAGCGGAATGGTTCTTGATGCAATATTTGTTTATGACTTGCATAATGATAAGAATTACTCAATTTTAGGCGATGTTTTCGATGACCACTATAAATTCCAGATTGATAAGGAAACAGGTCAGCTTACCGTTTACAAGTGGTATGACAATAACCTTGGTTCTCATGAAATACTTATTCCGAAAATAATCAATGATGAGCTTGTCCTCGAATAATACAAAAAAGCGGCTGTTTTTTCAGCCGCTTTTGTTATTTACTTATTATCTTTGTTGTTGCCGTCTTTTTTATCGTCTTTCTCTTCGTCATCTTCCTTTTTTCTGTCAGTATCTTCGGATTGACCCTCCGCCGCAATCTTTCTCTTAAGGCTGTCGGATTTGAGAGCCTCAATGAATGCGATTGCGAAATAAACGGCAAAGCCGAGAGCCTCAAACATAACGAGGGGGGTTTTTGCGTTGCTGACGATACGTGAAACTCTGTCAACGGTTGTATCGGTTGCAGGAACGAGAATATTATATGCGTCCTTGAAAGTAACGTTTCTGTAGTAGTCGTCCGATGTTGCGTTTACGAGTGCCACAACGTCATTAATTTTAGTATAAACCGCATCGAGCTGCTGTTCAACCTTTTCTATATCGGCATCGCTGGAGGTTTTCTTGTCTTTGAGTGCGGTCTGTCTCTCCGTTAAGTAATTTATACGCTGTTTTACCTCGGCAAGCTGTGAGGTGAGGTCGATTTTCTGCTGGAGCATTTTGTCATACTGTTCCGAGGCAACTGTAGAATGCATACTTGAGTCGTCATTTGCGTTTGTAAAGACGAAGATTTCGTCCTTCTGATATTTCTCGATTGAGTCGCTTATATTGCTTATCTGTTCTTCATACTGTGCTTTCTGTCTTGTGAGAGATTTTATTCTGTAGTCGTAATATGCAAGAGCCTCGTCCTTGTCCTTGGTTATATTGTTTACGGTTATTATCGAGGAAACCTTTTCGAGGTCTATATTCGAGATAGTGTTTATTACTTCGTACAGGTCATCGAAAGTATAGCCCGTGGTTGTGGAACGGAACCTTGAAGAGTCCTCCTGTGAAAGCTTGCGGACATATTTTTTGAGTGTCGTGAGGTTCGTGTCGAATACGTCAACAGCCTCCGAATAATCATAATCCTGATATTCTATTGCAGTAACAGCCGAGCCGAGCGACTCGTTATATCCGTACTGCTGATAGAAATATCCCTCATAGAGTTCGAGTATCTTATTGAACACATTAAGAGCCTCGCTGTTTGAAAGTGCCGTTTCGTTGTAGTCGAAATACACCTTGTACTGCGTGGGATAATATGTAACATCGAGCATAGCCTGAGCGGTTGCAAGGTTGGGGCTTGCCGAGTTATCGAGAATACTCTTGTATGTGGTAATTCTGTCGATTGCATTTTTCGGGATTATTCCCTCGATGGAAATACCCTTTCTTATATATTCAAGCTGACCCATATCAAGGTCAAGTTCATCGATTGCGCTCTCTATGATAGAGGGATTTTTTATGGAATTTACGTCAAAATCTCTGCCGTCAGGGTCAAGACCCTTTTCTATTCCGTCATAGGAAAAGCTTATCAGGGCGGTGAGCCTTGCTTTGGTTATATGAGTGGTTATCGTTGCATATCCGAATGCAAGGACAAAGATAACAACAGCGGATACTATCCACAAAATCAGGTATTTTTTCAGCTTTTTTAAAATGGTGGATATTGATATTATGACCTCGTCCTGTTCGTTCTGTTCACTTTTCAGCGTAATATTGAGATTACGCTCATCGTTTTTAGCCATTTCAACCTCCTGAATTAATTAAAAAATACCACGAATGAGCATTTTAAATCTGCTCAGTCACAGCAAGATACTTTCGGAAAAAATCCGTCCGTCACTTAATAATAATATCATTTTAAATATAAAAAGTCAATGATTTTGGGGATTTTATAATAATTTCCAGTATTTTAACAAATAAAGGGGATTTTTAAAGGCTAATTTTGTAAAATAAGGGCAAAGGCTTATTTTAAGCCAAATTCAAGGCTTTTGAGGCTGAATGTTCCGCTGCCCGAATATCTTATGTAAAGCGGATATACTCCCGTAACAGGAGAAAATTCAAAGTCGCATATTTCATTACTGCCCGAAAGACTGATATTTTTTTCGGCAAAGGGCAAGCCGTTTATTTCCTTTGAAAGGCTAAGTAATCCCACGGCATTTCCGTTCAGCTTAAGCTTTATCGTATTTATTCCGCCGAAGCTGAAATACCTGTATCCTATGAGGGTATTGTCGCATATTTCGCCGATAAATCTTTTGTCTCCGCAGTTGGTTACATTCGGAAAGCTTTCGGTAAATATCCTGTTCGAGCCGTGGGGCATATGACCGTTGGTTATACAGCAGGCAATTACGGCAGGATATTCCCCCACAGCATCAAGCGGTCTGCCGTTAAGTCCGCATGAAGTAATCTCGGATTGTCTGATACTTCCGTCGGGTGATATATAAATCCTCTCCGCACAGGCCTGACGGCTGTAGTCTGATTTATGTGTCAGTCTGTGATAGAAAACATACCACTGACCCTCTATTTCGATTATGCTTCCGTGAGTAGTTCCCGTCATATTCATCCGGGTTTCCTCCGTAACTCCGTTTATGCCTATATCTCCGTTTGAAACGAGAGTTCCCCCGAATGTGAAATCCCTGTCGGGATAATCGCTCACGGCATAGCAAAGCTCATGGTTTTTCTGCGATGAATATATAAAATAATACTTATCGCCGACCCTGCGCATGGAGCTTGCCTCGAAAAATTCATGGCCGCCGAAATCCGCATCATAAGGTATAATATGTTTCGGTTCTTCCCTTACGGTCAGCATATCGTCCTCCAAAACCGCCATACACGCACCGTTTACGTTGTCGGGAGTTGAAAGTATCTCCCCGGCGGTCTTGTTGTAGCGTTCCATTACGCTTTTTAATTTCTGCTCATCATTGCGCAGAATATCATTGCTTTCATTCTGGTACTGCGTGCCGTAGTACAGTCTTATAATGCCGCTGTCGTTGAATGCACAGGGGTCGAAACAGACATATTTTTTCATGGGCGTGCCGTCGGGATATTTTACATATCCGAGGTATTCGTATCTGCCTGCCGGGGTATCGCAGACCGCTGCGCTTATATGCCCCCAGTATCCGCCGTAACCGAATTTTCCCGAAAGGCAGTAGTATAAATAATACCTGCCGTCATTTCCCCTCACGACATCGGGAGCGTACATATAGGGACGTTCCTCGGAATAGTCGGGGTCCTGCACAGCCCTGTATATTATGCCCTCGCTTCTCCAGTCGGAGAGGTCATCGGTCGGTGCGGAAAACACCTCGTAATCATTCATGCAGAATGTTTCTCCGCCCTCCTTGTCGTGTGAGCCGTAGAGATAAACTCTGTCACCGAAGATGTGAGGTTCACCGTCGGGAATATAGGCATCGAGAGGGAGAAAGGGGTTGAAAGCTTGTTTTTTCATAAAACTCCACCTTTACAGATTTTTTCTGTATTATAACATATTCCGTAGGATTTTTCAAGTCAATGATTGCTGAAAACCGATTAATAATTGCTTATTTAATTGTTCCACGTGAAACATTTCCGTTTCACGCAGTTTTTTCGGAAATAATCAATTCTTTCTGTAAAGGAGCATTTCAGAATAATGCACAAAAATTTTTATGTTTTGTCTTTGTTTCCCCCCGTCCCTAAAGGGATTTCCGTTGGTCACCTACGGCGAGGGGAAACATTGCTTTCTGTAATTGCGAATTTAAATGTTCCACGTGGAACATTTCTGTTTCACGCAATTTTTTCCGGAAATAATTAATTTTCTTTGTAATACTGTTGACAAATACCGAAAACAATGGTAGAATAAAATAGTAGCCTGACAGACTTTTTCAGTATCAGACATGAAAACATCAGCAAAACCATTCACCGAAAAACGGAAAGGAATTTTGAAGATGAGGTTCAAAAAAATTTTTTCGGCAGCCGTTGTTTGTTCTTTAACCCTGAATATGCTCGGCGGCAGTATTCTCACGGGTTCAGCCTATGAGAGTACAAAAACAGTCAGCAGCACAAATGCATCTTACCTGTCATACGCAACCGTTCCGACAACAGCTAATATCAAATGCGAAAGCTGTCAGAGTATTCTCAAATACCGCAGTGCTTTGTACGATATTACGACACAGCTTGCCAATGACCCCAAAAATCAGGAACTTCTGAATAAGCGTTCCGACTATGAGAAAAAGATTAATTCGCTTTTGTCTCATGAATGCAGCGAAAAAACCGTATATGTCGAAAATTACCCCTACGTCCTGCATAATTTCTACGGCACCTATACGGGCGACTGGAAGGGCGGTTCTCCCGACGGCAGCGGCAATTTTGTGGGATTTTCAGTCAAGGATACCTCGGCATTTGACAGCACAAAACAGGTAACAAACAAAACCTACTGCAAATATACCCACAACGGAAACTGGCTTAACGGGCGCAGGGACGGCGTGGGACAGTATATCATGGAAAATATTTCAACCGAAATCCCCAAGTCAACCGGCAAGGAGACAATAACCAAATACACATCAACGTCCTATAACGGCGAATTTAAAGACAATTACATGAGCGGAAAGGGCTATGAAACACAGGTTCTTTCCAACGGAGACTATATCATCTTCGGCGAGGGTACTTATAAAGACAATTCTCTTCAGGGAACAATTGCCTTTGAAAAATACAACTCCTCCGACAAGCTCATACAGTCAGGTACTGCAAAAGAGGACGAAAACGGCAAAAAGGTTATCGTCACAGAGAATAAGAGCCAGAGCAGCACACTCTTAAAGGGTGCGCTTATTGCAGGTGCTGTCATCGGCGGTGCTGCACTTATCGGCAGTATCTTCTCGGACGACAGCGACTCCTCCGACAGCTATTCAGCAAGCTCGGCAGATCGTGATGCAAGGGAATACTGGGATAATTATCACGCAGAACAGGCAGAAAAAAAGAGAAAGGAACAGGAAGAAATCGACGAGCAGAACAGAAAACAGCAGCAGTACGAGGACGACCAGTATCATTATTATCAGAAAACCTACGGCGATGACGACCCCAGAACACAGAAGTGGAAAAAATGGAGCGGCAATTAAAAAGCAAAAATCTCCCCGAAAAACGGGGAGATTTTTTATTCTGTTCCACGTGGAACATTTTCTTTCTTATCGGGGAGGAGAGCCTCCCTTGAGCTTTTCGCTATCTTTTTGAATGCATCCTTTATGACTGCCTGCTGTTCGGCGGAAAGCCCTCTTATCGCCCTGAACATCGCAGAATATGCAGACCATTTATTTTTGGATATTTCCTTTATGGTATCCTTTTCGGGGGCTTCGAGTACGCTGAAAAGAGTATCCGTGAATAATTTCCGTTCCTCATCGCTGAAATTATCTATCCAGCCCGAAAGAGCCTTATTTATGATATGCCCTGATTTTGAAAGCTCCTGCGTGAGAACAAATCTGTTGCGCATTATCTCCCAGTTGTATGAAATATGCTGTTTTATTCCGACAGCGGAGCTTTTCACTATTCTGTGTTCCATGCTGTTATTGAGCAGCATTCCAACGACAGATGTTTCGGGAACATAGCTTTTTATTCGGGGGAGCATATTGATATACTGCCATGACTGCGTTATCTCCTCACGGAAACCGGGGGCATCGTATGAATAAATTTCCGCAATCTGATTTTTTATATCCCTGTCGCAGAAAACAGAGGCATATATCGCAAAATTTCCGCCCTTTGAATGACCGCCCGTCCTTATTATGTGGGGGCTGTTTTTGAAATTGTCGTTAAGATAACTGACCGCCTGAAGCTGACCCGATGTCTGCTGCATATAGCTTATATTGAAATCCTCTTTCCAGCCTATGACGGTATCGTCCGTACCGCTGTAGGAGATAAACACCGTGCCGTCCTCAAGAATGCATGAAACAGCACGAAACTGCACTTCCTTTTCGGTGTCGATATTCTCAATATATCCCGTAAGGCGGATATTCCCGAAACGCTGCGACTGTGCCATTTTTTCAAAGAGAATATTATCCTCGTCAAAGCTTATAATCCTGCTTTTTTCGTCAACTGCGGAGGGGCTGTATCCTGCAAAAGCGTCTTTAAGGGATATTTCCTTTCCGAAATCGGAGGGTACTATGCCGTTGAGAGGTACATATACAAACTGCGAGAGTATAAGCCCGTCAGCCTCGTTGAAAGGGTCGGCAGAAAACGGAATATCCCCCCTCCAGTCGAGATAGTCGAGTATATTTGCCATGCTTTCTCCTTACTGTATTATTATTTCTCCGTACAAAATTCTACCTTTTCGCCTGCGAGTATCATATTGGTGGTTCTTACAGCGCACATCTTTCCGCACATGGAACAGGTGTGGCGGTCGGCAGGGGGAGTACTCTCGAAATATTCTCTTGCCTTTTCGCCGTCAACGGCTATCCTGAACATCTCGTCCCAGTCAACAACATGACGTGCGGCAGCCATTTCGTTGTCCCTGTCTCTTGCGTGGGGGTATCCATTTGCAATATCTGCTGCATGGGCGGCGATTTTGCTTGCGATAATTCCGTCCTTTACATCATTTATATCGGGAAGTCTGAGGTGTTCCGCAGGAGTTACATAGCAGAGGAAATCCGCTCCGCTTGATGCGGCTATCGCTCCGCCTATCGCAGAGGTTATATGGTCATATCCGGGGAATATATCCGTAACTATGGGGCCGAGAACATAGAAAGGCGCATTGTGGCACAGTCTCTTCTGGAGCTTCATATTTGCGGCAATTTCGTTCATAGCCATATGCCCCGGGCCCTCTACCATTACCTGTACATTCTTTTCCCACGCACGAAGGGTTAAATTTCCGAGTTCGATTAATTCCGAAATCTGTCCTGCATCTGTCGAGTCGTCTATGCAGCCTGGGCGGAGTGCATCGCCGAGACTTATCGTCACATCGTATTCGTGGAGAATGTCGAGAACCTCGTCATAATGCTCGAAGAAGGGATTTTCGTTGCCCGTCATCATCATCCAGGCGAAAAGCAGTGAACCGCCACGGGAAACTATATTCATTTTACGACCCTCACGCATGAAAGCCTCAACAGCCCTCCTGTTTATTCCTGCGTGAATGGTCATGAAGTCAACGCCCTCCTCCGCATGAGCCTTTACGACTTTAAGAAAATCCTCCGCAGATATTTCGAGGAGGTCTTTTTCGAGGTAGCCTATCGCATCGTACATGGGGACAGTGCCAATCATGGCAGGGGATTTTTCAATAAGCTGTCTGCGGAAAGTATTTGTCTTGCCGTAGTTGCTCAGGTCCATTATAGCCTCCGCACCGAATTTATGAGCCATATCGACCTTCTGCATTTCTATTTCGTAGTCCTTTGCATCGCCTGAAATGCCGAGGTTTACATTTATCTTTGTGCGCATTTTTGTACCGATACCCTCAGGGGATATGCTCTTGTGATTTACATTGCAGGGTATGCAGACTTCGCCCTTTGCAACGAGTTCACGGAGTTCTTCGGGGGTGATGTATTCTTTCTGCGCAACAATTTCCATTTCGGGGGTAATGATACCCATTTTTGCGGCTTCCATCTGTGTGTAATATTTTTTCATAAAAATTCTCCTTTAATTTAAATACTATAAATGAGCATTTTTAAATAATACAAAAAAATTTTTATATTTTGTCTTTGTTCCCTCCGCCTGCGGCGGAGGGAACATTGCTTTTTATCATACTTTTTTGTATATTATCATGAACAATTTTAAATTTGCTCAATCATAGTTAAATAATCCAAATCATTCTGCAAATCGGCTCTTAATATCAAACATATGGTTCATAGGTCCGCTGCCCTTTCCGAGATTGAGCATGGAGCTTAAACAGCCCGATATATAATCCTTTGCACGTTCAACGGATTGGGGAATATCATAACCCTTTGCAAGATTTGACGCTATCGCACTCGAAAGCGTACAGCCTGTGCCGTGGGTATTGGGGTTATCTATTCTCTTTCCTCTGAACCATATGATTTTTTCTCCGTCAAAAAGACAGTCGTTCGCATCGTTCAGATTATGACCGCCCTTTACAAGCACGGCGCAGCCGAATGATGAATATATCATCCTTGCGGATTTTTCCATATCATCGGGGGTATTTATCCTGTTCCCTGTGAGTGCTTCCGTTTCGGGTATATTGGGCGTTATAATATCCGCAAGCGGCAAAAGATTTTTTTTCAGACATTCAACTGCGTCCTTTCTGAGAAGTGCCGAGCCGCTTGTCGCAACCATAACGGGGTCTATGACGATATTTTTTGCCTTATAGAATTTCAATTTTTCGGCAATGACTTCAATAAGCCCGTTGGAGGAAACCATGCCCGTCTTTACCGCATCGGGGAAAATATCATTAAAGATACAGTCCAGTTGTGATGCTAGAAATTCGGGGCTTGCCTCCGTTATATCATTTACGCTGAGGGTATTCTGTGCAGTGAGAGCGGTAACGGCACTCATGGCATAAACGCCGTGAGCGGTCATGGTTTTTATATCTGCCTGAATACCTGCGCCGCCGCCTGAGTCGCTTCCTGCAATTGTCAGTGCAGTATGCATAATCATTCCCCCTTTTTTAATTCATAATTCATAATGCATAATTCATAATTAATATTTTAGAATAATGCACGGAAATTTTTTTTGTCTCTGTTTTCCTCCGCCTGCGGCGGAGGGGAATATGAATTTACTCAACTGTAATTTATAATTAGCAAAATGTTCCACGTGGAACAATTTTATTTAAATGTTTCACGGCAAAGATTTTTAAGCTCTGCTGTCTGTTTCTCAATATCATCAGCCGAAAATGCCGCCGAGACAAGCGCAGCACCCACAGCACCTATACCCTTTAGCTGTGTTATATTATCCCTGTTTATTCCGCCGATAGCCACAACGGGGATTTTTACACTTTCGGCGATTTCCACGAATTGCTGCGCAGTTATTCGTATTGCATCTGTTTTTGTGGGGGAGGGGAATACAGCACCCGTGCCGAGATAGTCAGCACCCTCCGCCTGTGCCTTTTTTGCCTGTTCAACAGTCTTTGCGGTTGCACCTATTATGAAATTATCTCCTGCAATTTTTCTGATTTCGGCAACGGGAGTATCCTCAATCCCGACATGAACACCGTCCGCACCCGATTTCAGAGCCGCATTATAATTATCATTTATGATAAGCAGAGCGTTATACCTCCTGCAAATCTCTTTTACCTTCAAAGCCTCTGCGACTAAATCCTCATCGCTGATATTTTTTTCACGGAGCTGAATAATTTCCGCACCGCCACTTAATGCCGACTCAATACACGAATAAAAATCGGGCATGATTTTTCTGTCGGTTATGGGATATATCAGAAGCCGGTTTTTATCAATCATTTCGTGTCCTTTCCGAGCGAATACATATACCGTAGTATGTCGTCACATTTCATAAAGCTGCTCATGAGGCATACACCCTCCGCACCTGCATTTATTACGCTGTTTATATTTTCGGGAGATATTCCGCCTATGGCAAAGACGGGTATATCAACGCTTTCGCAGACGGATTTGAGGAACATTGTTCCACGTGGAACAATGCCCTTTTTGCAGTCTGTTTCATATATATGCCCTGCCGTGATGTAATCCGCACCGAGGGACAGAGCCTCCCCTGCATCTTCGACTGAATGGCATGAAGAGCCGATTTTTTTAAATCCCGACAGGATATTTTTATCGGTCGTGCGGAGAATACCGAGCGGAAGATGAATATACTCCGCACCGAGCTTCAGAGCCGTATTCACAAAGCTGTGAAGAATACATTTTACATCATATCTGCCGCATATATCCATAACCCTTTCCGCAAGGAGAGAATATTCATATTCGGGCAAATCCTTCTCCCTTAAAATCACCGCATCGGGCTGACATTCTGCGATTTTTTCGATACGGTCGAAAAAATCCCCGTCACATAATTTTCTGTTCGTAACGCATATTATCTTAAACATACAGATAATCATTCAGCACAGGCTGCAAGCCCTCCCGTGCCATATCCTTATACATTTTGTCGAGACTTCTGCCGTCGTTAATCTCAAATTGTTCATCGCCGCCCGAATGGTCATTTCTGCCCGTGTACTTGCTTTCGTGGTCGCCGATACCCGTCGAAACGCCTGCGGAAATTTTAGTGGCGGCAATCTTTACTATACCGTTCCTGAAATCCTCGCTTTCACGGGAGGATACCGTAATTCCTGCAAAGGGGAGGAATATTCTGTATGCGCACAGTATCTGGCAAAGCTGTCTTTCGCCCACGTCACGGGGATTTATTTTTCCGTTGTTGATTATCGGTCTTAATCTCGGACATGAGAGAGATACCTCCGCATGAGGGTATTTTCTCTGCAAATAATAGACATGGAGCGCACTTGCAAGCGCATCCTTTCTGAAATCAGAAAGCCCTAAAAGTGCGGAACAGGCTATGCCCCTCATACCGCCCATAAGCGCACGCTCCTGAGCGTCAAATCTGTATGGGAATACCCTTTTATGACCGAGGAGGTGGAGAGCTTCGTATTTTTCAATATCATAGGTTTCCTGAAATACCGTCACATAATCAACGCCGCATTCGTGAAGATATGCATAGTCCTCAACGTTCACGGGGTAAATTTCAACACCCACCATGCGGAAATACCGCCTTGCCATTTTGCAGGCTTCGCCGATGTATTCAATATCGCTTTTTGACTTGCTTTCGCCCGTGAGTATCAAAATCTCCTCCATGCCGCTTTCGGAGATTATCTTCATCTCATGCTCAATCTGTCCGGGGGTCAATTTCATTCTGTTTATGTCATTATAGCAGTTGAAGCCGCAGTAAACGCAGTAATTTTCGCAGTAATTCGCAATATAGAGCGGTGTGAAAAGATACACCGTATTTCCAAAATGCTTTCTGGTTTCAATTCTTGCACGTTCAGCCATTTTTTCAAGAAAAGGCTCTGCCGCAGGAGATAACAGGGCTTTCAAATCCTCGATATTAAGATTATCCCTCCTCAATGCACGGAGAACCTGTTCGGCGGTGTATTTTTCGGGCTGATAATCATTCATTTCGGAGAGGACTTTTTCCCTTATATCGGAATTTATAATCTGCTGACCCTGCATATATTCCATGCAGTCCGAGCGTGAGGAGGGGTCTGTTTCAAGCTTATGCTTGCGGTTCAAGGCACTTTCCGAGAGCTTGTCCGAGTCTATAAAATATTCGTTTTCCATATCCACCTCAGTCATGCAGAAAGCCCGTGAGAGTATCCGAGGGAGATGCGCCCCTTACGAGTACACGTCCGAGACCCGATAAATATGCCTGTCGTCCTGCCTCGACAGCTTTCCTGAATGCACTTGCCATAAGCGGCAAATCTCCTGCCGTTGCAAGAGCCGTATTCGACATAACAGCCGCCGCACCCATTTCCATAGCCTCGCAAGCCTGAGAGGGTCTGCCTATTCCGGCATCTACAATAACCGGGAGGTCTGTTTCGTCTATTAAAATCTGAATGAAATCCCTTGTCGCAAGCCCCTTATTCGAGCCGATAGGGGAGGCAAGAGGCATAACGCAGGCTGCACCTGCATTCACCAAATCTCTTGCGATATTCAAATCGGGGTACATATACGGCATTACGATAAATCCCTCATTTGCAAGTATCTCCGCAGCCTTTACAGTCTCCTGGTTGTCGGGGAGTAGATATTTTGTATCACGCATAATTTCTATCTTTACGAAATCGCCGCAGCCGAGTTCTCTTGCAAGACGTGCAATCCTGACAGCCTCCTCCGCATTTCTTGCGCCAGATGTATTAGGCAGCAGAGTAACCCCCTTCGGGATAAAGTCGAGGATATTTTCATTCTCTTTTGTATTTGCACGTCTTACGGCACAGGTAATTATCTCTGCGCCTGCATGGTTTACGGCGGCTTCTATGAGTGAGAGGGAATATTTCCCCGAACCGAGGATAAATCTTGAATTAAATTCATGACCGCCGATTAAAAGCTTGTCGTTTTCCATATAAAATTCCTTTCCTTTCAGGCATCAAAAGAGCCTGAAATAATTCTTAATATCATATTCGCCTGATGAGCCGCACAGACCGCAACCCTTGCCGAAACCAGACCCATGCCATCCGAAATATCGCTCTTGCCGTCACCGCAGATATAGAATTTATCCGATAGCCGCCTTGTAGTTATATCATTTGACGAATACAGTCCTGCCATTCCGTTGCCCGATATTAAATACTTATCGGGAAAATTTTCAAGCACGGCATTTACAAGCATGGCTTTCTGTTCGGCTTTGTCGAAAGCCTCGCAGATTATTTCATACGGCGCAAGGATATTTATATTATCCTCCGTGAGCTTCACGCACTGCGATGTTATTTCGGTACAGACCGATATTTTTTTAAGCGTTTCCGAAAGGGCATCTGTCTTGTACTGTCCGATTTGGGATATAAAATACTGCTGTCTGTTGAGGTTGGATATATCCACCCTGTCAAAATCTATGAGGTGAATATGCCCCACCCCTGCCCTTGCAAGGCTCAGGGCGATATTTGACCCCAGACCGCCAAGTCCGCATATGACGACAGATGCGGCGGCGAATTTTCTTTGAATTTCCTTTCCGTGTCGTTGTTCGAGTGCGGAATACAGCTCCTGCCGGGAGAGCATATCAGCCGCCCCCCACAAATCTGACAATCTCTACAATATCGCCGTCATTTAAGACAACATCGGAATATTTTGTCTTAGGCAGGATATTTTCATTGAGTTCAACCGCCACGGATTTGGGGTCATATCCCATAATACCGAGTATTTCCGTCATATTTTTTCCGTCATAATCGGTCTGACATCCGTTTATTTTTACCATAATACACCTCCGAAAAAAAGGGAGCCGCCACGCAGACAGCTCCCGATAAGGCAGTTATTTCCCTACGTTGGCATTATCCAAATCAGGTTGCGGGTCGGAAACTCAATTGTTTCCCTCTCAGCCTGCACACAAGCTCCCCATTTACAATAGAATTATATCACTTTCCGACAAATTTGTCAAGCACTTCCGAAAATTAATTCATAATTCATAATTAATGAAGTGTTCCACGTGGAACAAATTTAATGCATAATTCATAATTAAAAGTAAACTGACATTTCTGATGAAGAATGCCGCATTATCATTGATTTGTATGATAACGGCTTTCCAAGAAATTATCTGCAATTGAACGAATGTGGAATTTTTCATGATAATATACAAAAAGCATGATAAAAAACAATGTCCCCCCACCGCAGGCAGGGGAACAAAGACAAAATATAAAAATTTTGTGCTTTATTTTAAAATGTTATTCACAGGTAAAATTCATTTGTTCCACATGAAACATTTTAAAAAAGTCATGTGAAACATAATTGTTCCACGTGGAACATTCTACTAATTATGAATTATGCATTATATTTTGTGCTGGTTTATCGGTATTCTGACCCTGTACTCTATGTATTCATCGCTCTGTATTTTCTTCGAGTCCGCCGAAATGCCTGCCGCCTGCATGGTTTCAACGGCTCTGTTTATGGTGTTGACGAACATTTTCACATTCTGAAAAACCTTGGAGCGTTTTTTATAGCTTGATTTTTGCTTCTGATTGCCGAGGTATTCCTCGATGAGATTTTCGGTTTTCTCGACATTGAGGTTGTCTTTGACGATTTTTTCGAGGATATTGAGCCTGTCGGCAGGGCTTGCAAGCTTAAGCAATGCCCTTGCGTGGCGTTCAGTGAGATTGAATTTCATGATTAATTCTCTTTCGTCGGGAGTAAGGCGGAGAAGTCGGAGCTTGTTTGCGATAGTACTCTGAGCCTTTCCGAGCTTTGCGGCAGCCTCCTCCTGCGTCATTCCGTAGTAGGTGATAAGCTTTTCGATGGCTACAGCCTCATCAAAAAACGAAAGGTTCTGTCTCTGGATATTTTCAACGATGGCGAGAATTGCGGAATTTCTGTCGTTAATTTCATGAATTATGCACGGCACGGACGAAAATCCGCATAATACGGCGGCTCTGAGCCTGCGTTCGCCTGCGATGAGTTCATATTTGTCGCCGTTTCTGCGGACGGTAAGGGGCTGCAAAATGCCGTTCTGTGCGATAGAGTCGGCAAGAGAGGCAATCTCCTCCTCATTGAAATCCCTCCTCGGCTGGTTGGGGTTGGGGATTATCTGTTCAATTTCAATTTCGACAACACGAAGCTTTTCCTTGGTAAAGTTTAAAAATCCTGACATATTATTTTCCTCACAAAAATATTACTGGAGCGTTATGCTCTGTAATATAATTGTATCACCTGCGGGAAATATTTGCTACATAAAAAAATCGACATATTGTGCGAAAATTTCAAGATATACAACAGGATTAAAAATTATCCGAGCGGTTTCTTTTTTATCTGACCGCTGCTGCGAGGGTATCTTGTCGGCGTATGCGATATTTTTATTACGTGTACTAATTTTCTTGCATCACCGCCGAGCTTGTATTCGTAAATTTTGGAAATCGCCCCTCCGAGGGTTCTTATCGCAAGTCTGCCGGAATTTATATCCTCCGAAGGACCCTTCATGGCTATGAAATTTCCCGCATATTTAACAAATGGCATACAAAGCTCCGACAGAAGCGACATATTCGCAACGGCTCTTGCACATACGAAATCAAAATTTTCCCTGTATTTTACGCAGCCGAAATCGCCCTTGTATTTTAAATCCTTTGCAATATCCTCGGCTCTGCCGTGGATAAATTCCGCATCTATGCACAGAATTTCGCATAGTTTTTGCAGAAATACAATTCTCTTGTTAAGGCTGTCGAGGAGGGTTATCTTTATATCAGGGCGCATGATTTTAAGCGGCACAGACGGAAATCCCGCACCAGTTCCGACATCAATCAGCGTTGAATTTTGCGGAATATCTATATATTTCAGTATGATACAGCTGTCAATAAAATGCTTTGACAAAATTTCATCCGGCTCTGTTATGGCGGTAAGATTTACATTTTCGTTGTATTTCACGAGGAAACCGGCATATTTGTCAAACAAACCGTATTGTTTTTCCGTGAGTTCAAAGCCGTATTTTTCAAACTCTCCACGAGCATATTCAAAACCCGAAAGCATTAACATCACCCCTTATTTTTCTGAAGCCAAACGACAAGCATGGATATATCCGCAGGCGAAACGCCCGAAATTCTCGATGCCTGTCCGAGAGATATTGGGCGGACTTTGTTGAGCTTTTCAGCCGCCTCAAGCCTTAAACCGTGTACCTCGCTATAGTCCGTATTCTGCGGAAGTCCGGTATTTTCAAGGCTGCGCATACGTTCAATCTGTTCAAGCTGCTTTTCGATGTATCCCTTGTATTTTATCTGCAAATCAACCTGTTCGGCGGTATCGAAAGGCAGTTCCGGACGGTTTTCGTCAAAGGGTGCGAGGTCAAAATAATTTATCTGCGGTCTGCGTATCAAATCGGCAAGCTTACAGCCTGTCGAAAGGGGAGCAGTACCCTTTGACACGAGGAAATCATTCAGCTTATCCGAGGGGGATATATTTAAATGATTTACTCTTCCTATTTCCGACTTTGTGTCGGCGATTTTTTTATTTAACCTGTCAAATCTCTCCTTAGAAATCAAGCCGAGCTTATAGCCTATGGGCGTAAGTCTATCGTCGGCATTGTCCTGTCTTAGAATTAATCTGTATTCGCTGCGTGAAGTCATCATTCTGTACGGGTCGGAACAGCCCTTAGTGACCAAATCGTCAACGAGCGTGCCGATATATGAACCTGACCTTTCGAGGATAAGCGGTTCTTTGCCCTGTATTTTCAGTGCGGCATTTATGCCTGCAACAAGTCCCTGTGCGGCAGCCTCCTCATAGCCCGAGCTTCCGTTGAACTGACCTGCGCCGTAAAGACCGCTGATTTTTTTAAATTCAAGTGTCGGATAAAGCTGCAAGGGGTCGCAGCAGTCGTATTCAATCGCATATGCCGGGCGCATAATCTCCACATTTTCAAGCCCCTTTATTGTTCTCAGAAATGCAAGCTGAACGTCCTCCGGCAGTGATGACGACATACCCTGCAAATAGTATTCTTCCGTTGTAAGACCCATAGGCTCAACGAAAAGCTGGTGACGGGGCTTATCCGAAAACCTGACAATTTTGTCCTCGATTGACGGACAGTATCTCGGCCCCACTCCCTCGATTTTTCCCGAATAAAGCGGCGAGCGGTGAAGATTTTTCAGTATCACTTCATGAGTATTACTATTTGTATAAGTCATGTAACAGCTGACTTTATTCGTTAAATCATTATCATAATTGTCAAAAGAGAACGGAACAATATTCTCATCGCCGTCCTGACGCTGCATGGCATCGAAATCAATACTGCGTTTATTTACACGGCACGGAGTACCCGTCTTGAAACGTCTTAATTCAACACCGTGCCTGACAAGAGAGGACGAAAGCTGTATACTCGGCAAAGCCGCATCAGGGCCGCTTTCATAAGAACATTCGCCGATGTGTATTTTGCCCCTTAAATACGTACCCGTGGCGATTATTACGGCTTTTACGTCATATTCCGCACCGAGGGAGGTAATTATTTTTGTAATTTTCCCGTCCTCAACGGCAATATCCGCAGCCATAGCCTGTTTTATGCAGAGATTTTCCTGTTTTTCGCAGACATTTTTCATATAGTCATGGTACATAACACGGTCAGCCTGAACACGCAGACTGTGGACGGCGGGACCCTTGCCACGGTTGAGCATACGGCTCTGAATGAAGCATTTATCCGCCCCCTTGCCCATTTCGCCGCCCAGCGCATCTATTTCCCTTACGAGATGTCCCTTAGCAGTACCGCCAATCGAGGGATTGCAGGGCATATTTGCAATCTGGTCGAGGGAAATCGTAAACATAACGGTTTTACAGCCCAGTCTTGCGGCGGCGAGGGCAGCCTCCACCCCTGCATGACCGCCGCCGACTACGGCAACATCAAATTCACCCATTTTATAAGACATATTTACACTCCTTTTGGTTTCACGGATGGTTTCACAGAATGTTCCACGTGGAACATTATTTACCCACACAGAAACGTGAAAATACCTCGTCCACCACCGCATCGGTTACTTTTTCTCCCGTGAGTTCAAGCAAATACTGCTCCGCCTCATCAATAACTACAGTGACAGCGTCCAGAAATTCGCCGTTTTTGAGCATATTAACGGCATTATGCGTACATTCGAGGGCTTTTTCGATACATCTTTTCTGTCTTTCGTTAGCGGCAGGAACGGAGGAAAATATATCACTGTTCAGCCTGAACAAATTCTGCACGGCATTGTTGAGTTCGTTTATATTATTTTCCTTTGCCGATATATATACTATTGGTATATTATTTCCCTTGATTTTCTCTGTATCGAATAACTGTTCTGCATCAGACTTGTTAATCACGGCGACTGCCTTCTTATTTTTAATTTTATCAATCAAATTCAAATCGTCCGCAGTACACGGACAACTGCCGTCAAAGACCGCAATAATCAATTCCGATGAATTTATCATTTTCTCGGCGATGCCAATGCCAATCCCCTCGATAACATCATCTGTTTCATGTATTCCTGCGGTATCCGAAAGGCGGAGTACTATATCGCCTATCCTTACGGACTCCTCCACAACATCACGGGTGGTTCCCGAAATATCGGTGACAATGCTCCTTTCACAGCCTGCAAGACAGTTGAAAAGTGTAGACTTTCCGACATTCGGTTTTCCCACAATTACTGTTGAAACACCCTCACGCAGAATGCGCCCTGCATCGTAGTTTTCAACAAGCGAAAAGAGGCTGTTTCTGACAGTTTTCAGTTCCTCCGCCAGTTTATCGGGTTCTACTTCGGGAATATCCTCTTCGGGGTAATCAGCCCATGCGGCGAGGTCGCCGAGGATTTTCATGAGACTTTCCGAACATTGTCGAGCCTTTTTAAAAGCCGCCCCCTCACGGAGTTCCCCGGCTATTTTAAGCTCCAAATCGCTCTTTGCGGAGATTATGTCCATGACCGCCTCCGCCTGAGTCAAATCAAGCTTTCCGTTCATGAAAGCACGCTTTGTAAATTCGCCTGCCTCTGCATTTTCCGCACCGTTTTTAAGGGCGGTACGGAGAATTTCTCTTGAAACAAGCAGTCCTCCGTGGCATGAAATTTCAACAACATCCTCCCCCGTGTAGCTGTGGGGGGCTTTGAAAACGGTCAGAATACAGTCATCGAGCCGCCGACCGTCATCGTGGGCGATACCGTAACAGCAGGTATAGCCCTCCATATCGGATAATTTTTTCCCGAAAGGCTTGAAAATCCGCTCTGCAACGCCTGTTGCATTATCCCCCGAAATTCTTATCATGGCAATTCCGCCGACAGCGTTCGGGGTAGAGATTGCGGCTATAGTATGCAAAAAAATCCCTCCTAAAAAAACAACGGCATTGAAGCCGCTGTTTCCTGATATTTTAATTCAACATTCTGTTGAAAACGGTGTTGAAAACTCAAAGCTCAATCTTACCGTAAAGACCGCCCTCCATGCTGTCCTCCGGCTTTGGCTTTTTATAGTCCTTTTCAAAGCTGGTTGAAAGGTCAATAGGCTTGCACTCTATCGGTTCATTGCTGTGCCTGCCCGGTCTCTTGTCATTTCTTCTGTTATTTCGGTCATTTCTGGGATTTCTGCGCCTGCCGCCCTGCTTGGGGTTATTTGAAGAGATAATTATCTTCCTGTAAGGCTCTTCTCCGACAGAGCGTGAAGAAACGCCTTCTATTTCGGAAATTGCGGAATGAATGACACGTCTTTCGTAGGGGTTCATAGGTTCGAGCGGCTGTGACCTTCCTGTTTTAAGCACAGATTTAGCGACCTTTACGGCAAGCTGTTCAAGGGTATCTTTCCTCTTGCTCCTGTATCCGAGACAGTCTATCGTTATGCGGAAATAATCCTTGTCGCCCTTGTTTGCGATAATCGAGCAGAGATACTGGAGGGAGTCGAGAGTTTCGCCTCTTCTTCCGATAACAGTGCCGTTGTTATTGCTCTCAATGTTCACGACTGCGCCCGTTTCGTTCTGATAAACGGTAAATTCAGGCTCTATATCCATGGCTCTGAGGACGCTGGTTATGTAATCAACAGCGATTTTAACCTTAGGCTCTATGAGACTTTCGTCCTCAATGAGCGTGAAATTATCGAGTGAAAATTCCTCGTCATCGTCTCTTGCGGATAATTTTTCGGGCTTTTCAGCCGATTTTGCGGATACCCTTGACGCTGCTTTTTCGGGCGATTTTTCGGGCTTTTCAGTAACTTTTGCGGCTGTATCTCCGATTTCTCCGGCAGGCTCCGAAATTTCCTTCGCCTTGTTTTCAACAATTTCCTCAACAGGCTGTTGAATGTTTTCCTCAATGGCAGTCACGGGCGGAATATCTTCCTTTGCGACAGTCTCCTGCGGTTTTTCGGCAGGCTTTTCCTCCGTTTTTTCAACAGGCTTTTCAACAGTTTCAACTTTGGTTTCAACAGTTTCAACTTTTTTCTCTGCGGCAGCTTTTTTGGGCGGTTCGGACTTCGGGGCAGTTTTTACGGGAGCTTTGGGAGCAGTCTGCGCAGGCTCATAGGTAGCCTTTACCTTTGCGCTGGACTTTCCTATGCCAAGAAATCCCTTTTTTCCCTCATCGAGGACTTCAAATTTTATCTGGTTAATATTTTTTCCAAATTTGGCAGCCGCAAGGCTCTTAGCCTCCTCGACCGTTTTTGCTGTAAAAACTTCTGTCATATTTATACCTCCTATTTAAAACATTCAGGTTTGCGCCTCTGTAACCTTGCATCTTCATTCACTTCGCTGCGCTGCGTTCACTCCCGATGCAAGGGAGCAAACTTTCTGTTATTTAAAATCGTCAAATTTTCGCCCTTATAATCTTGCCTGCTCACTCACTGCGTTACACTTAGTTCGTTCATACGGCAAGGGCGAAAATTTTCCTGTTAATCACTATCATTTTCATCGTATTCGTCGCCGTATTTTTCAGCCATACGCTTTCTTGCCTCAGCAATGCGGTCACGGTTTTGCTTGTTCGACTCGGAGCGTGAAACCTTTTCTCCGTCATTTCCGCCTGTCTGCTGCTGCATCTCAGCCTGTTCCATAAGTCTCTGCATGAAAGTTTTCTTTTCGGGGTGTTTTTCGGCATATTCTTTCATTTTCTGCTTTTCTTTCTCATTTATTACGGCAGTTCTTTCGGGGGTGAAGTATTGGTTAAGACCGAATGTAATCAGGAACGAGAAAAGAGACGACCATATCCAATAAAATCCGATACCGGCAGGGAGCGTGAAAGCAAGCCAAATCGACCATATGGGCATAAGGTACATCATAGCGGACATACAGCCCATATTCTGCATATTGGGGTTGACCTTTTTCTGGTGCATCTGACTGTAAACGGAAGAGAGAAGCTGTGCAAGACCTGCCGCAAAGGGGATAATGAACAATATTATTGACTCTCTGTTCCATGTATCGGGGTGAAATTCGGGGGTTTTACCGAGATTTGCGCCGAAAAGCGTAAATTTGCTGCTGAATTCCGAAACCACGTCCCTGAAATTCTCCGCAATATTCGTAAATGCATCGGGGTTCTTATCAAGCTGCTCCATAGTAAGCAGCTCGCACCTTAAATTCTTCACATTGAAAGGCTTGTCCGCAAGACCCGATGCCACATCGACAGCGGCGGATATAACGGATTTGCTTATACGCAGTATATGGGTTATCGGCTTGTAAACAACGTCAATAACGCCGAAAAGCAGTATCATCTGGATAAGAGCGGGCAGGCACGAAGCCATAGGGTTCACGCCCTCCTCCTGATACAGCTTCTGCTGTTCCTGCTGAAGCCTTTCGGGGTTGGTCGAATAGCTTTTTTTAAGCTTTTCGAGTTTTGGATTTAAAAGCTGCATTCTCGCAGCACTTTTCTGAGTTTTGTAATTCACGGGGAAGAGCAGGAGCTTTGTAACCACCGTGAAAACGATGATAGAAACGGCATAATTGCCGAACAAACTGTAGATAATGCTCATAAGGTATCCGAAAGGGATACCGATAATATCATAAAGACCCAATTAAAATACCTCACTATCAGGATAAGTCGTCATTATCAGGCGTATACTCAGGCGGCTGCGGACAATCTGCGCCGAATTTCCTGACCCTGAATGTAAATTTTTCGGGAACATAGTCGATACCGCCCATAGACCACGGATTACAGCGCAGTATCCGCCATACGGCGAGGGCAAGACCTCTTGCTGCGCCGAACCTTTCGACGGCTCTGAGCGCATAACAGCTGCAGGTCGGGTAATACTTACACCTGGGGGGAGTAAGGGGCGATATAAATTTCCTGTAAAATTTTATCAGGGCGATAAAGATAAATCTCATAGAGGTCACTTCTGCATTTTCTTGATATTTTTAACTATATCGGGAACGCCGTGCTTCTGCATATACAGACAATACTCGTCCGATTTTATCTCGCACAGAGCGGCTCTTGCCACGATTACAACATCAATTCCAATCGGCAAATCCTTTTCATAAAGCCTGTAGGCAAGCCTTATAAGCCTCTTTGCCCTGTTTCTGCAAACAGCGTTTCCGATTTTTTTTCCTGCGGCAATGCCGAGGCGGTTAAAGGGTCTGCTGTTTGGCCTGACATATATGACCGAATATTTTGACGGGATATAGCGGCCGTTTCTGTACAGACCGAGAAAATCCCTGTTATCCTTAATAATCTGAGTATAAAGCATAATAATACCAATTACAAATCATGCACATAAGAAAAAATGTGCGGTGTGTTTAAGCCGTCTGTCCCTGTATTCAGGAGAAATCAGGCGATTCTTAATAAAAAAGACCACAAAAAACAAATTTTGTGGTCAGCTTCGTCAGTGAGTTAATCTTGCTCTGCCCTTAGATCTTCTACGAGCTAAAACCTTTCTGCCGTTTCTTGTAGCCATTCTCTTCATGAAGCCATGCTCCTTTTTTCTGTGGAGCTTTTTGGGCTGATATGTTCTTTTCATATTCAGAGTCCTCCTCTCGGTCAGTATTGATACAGGGATATAAAATCCCGATTCTGTAAAACCATGTGACAAACATCATCACAACTACACTATAAGATTATAATTCAAAAAAATCGGAATGTCAAGCTTTTTTCGGAAAAATTTTTTAATTCGTGATATTTTTATTTATTTTAACATAAAACCGTATGCTTTTTCTTTCCGGCATGATTGGGCAAATCTGAAATTTTTCGTAATAATACACAAAAAACATAATAAAAACCATGTTTCCCCTCAGTCTGCGGCGAGGAGGAACCAAGACAAAATATAAAAATTTTTTTGTATTATTAAAATGCTGATTATGCTTTCTGTTTTTTCAACCTCTGCGATGTTGAAATGTTGAAAGAATTGTTGAAAACCCGTAAAGGGACTGTCCGACCTGGTTTCCCGCCCCATGTTTTTTGCCTGTATTCAGCCGTTTATCCGACCCTATACAAAAACCGTCGGGATTTCAACAAATTGTTAGTTAAGATGTTGAAAATATCATTTTTTAAAAGCGGCAACTCCCATACCGCCGCCAGCGGCACAGGGATAAGCAAAAAATATCCTCCTCCGTCCGCCGCAGGCTGACGGAACACACAAAAAATAACTTGCCTGCTTTCGTTTTTCGGATAATTTTTTTGAAAATACTATTGCATTTTCGGCGCAAATATGTTATAATATAACTGCATTATTAATAAGAGAGCAGTGCTGATAAAAAATTTTTTTAACATCTTACGGCTCTGTCCGCATCAGGCAGTTTTCTGAACGGTTTTCATGCGTTGTCTTCCGTGCTTACTGCAATACAACGACAGCACAGCTTTCTTCATAAATTTTAACGGAGGTATAACATGAACTCATTTGAGGAAGTCTTTGAAAACGTAAAGA
This sequence comes from Ruminococcus sp., assembly GCA_017470905.1. Lineage (GTDB taxonomy): Bacteria > Bacillota > Clostridia > Oscillospirales > Ruminococcaceae > Ruminococcus. The sequence continues at coordinate 28,685 of JAFUXL010000010.1, forward strand.
AATACTGCCTTGAAAACAACAAAATCCCCGAAATAGGGCTTAAAACATGGATAGACCCGCTGACCCCCGTCAGCTTCGACGGCTCTGATGCAGTATTCAGCGTACAGACCGATTTCCAGAAAAATATCGTAATGACCACTTACGAGACGATTCTCAGCGAGGCTTTCTACAACGTCCTCGGGCTAAAGGTGAACATAACCATAAATGTCGAGTCCGAAGAACCGCTGCCGCCCCCCACACCTACATATGCGGAGCTTGACCAGAAGAACGAGGAGCTTGAGCAGTCCTATAAATTCGCAAATTACGACTATACATTCGATACGTTCATCGAAGGTCCGTCAAACAGCTTTGCCCTTGCGTGCAGCAAATCCGTTGCGAAAAACTGCGGAGAAAGAGAAGTCCCCGGATATAACCCCCTCTTCATATACGGCCCGTCGGGAATGGGAAAAACCCACCTCATAACGGCAATCGCAAACGAGGTAAGGAAAAACCAGCCCGATTTCAACGTCGTCTACGTCACGAGCGAAACCTTCGGAAATGACCTCATCGCCGCAATAAAAACCAACCTCATATCCGATTTTCAGGAAAAATACCGCAACGCCGACATTCTCCTCGTAGACGACATTCAGTTCTTTGCAGGAAAGGAACGAATGCAGGAGGAATTTTTCCACACCTTCTACAAGCTGCATCAGGAGGGAAAACAGGTGGTCATAACCTCCGACAAGCCGCCGAAGGAGCTGATTACCCTCGAAGCAAGGCTGAGGACACGCTTTGAGGGCGGTCTTATAGCCGATATATCAGCCCCCGACTACGAGACAAGACTTGCAATCATAAACCGCAAATCCGAGCTTCTCGACCTGCGTATGCCGCCTGAGGTGTCCGAATTTATGGCAAACCGCCTGAAATCCAATATCAGACAGCTTGAGGGAGCTGTGATGCGGCTGAAAGCAATAACGCACTTTGCAGGCAACCCCATAAGCATATCAATGGCACAGAGCGTAATAAGAGATGTCCTGACCGATGAACAGCCCATTCCGATAACGGTTGAGAAAATAATCTCCGAGGTTTCGACCGTATACGGCGTATCTCCCGAGGACATACGCTCGAATAAACGCTCCCAGCAGGTATCTATCGCCCGAAAGGTCGCAATATATGTCGTAAGGGAGATAACCCAGATGCCGCTTGCGTCAATCGGCACGGAGTTCGGCGGAAGAGACCATTCGACCATTGTCTACTCGGTCAACAGCGTCACGGAAGCCATCAACAAAGACCAGAATCTGAATACTCTTGTGAGTGATATAATCAAGAATATCAAGGACAAAAGCAAGCCCTGACTTTCAACAATCTTTCAACAGCCAAAAATTGTTGAAAGTGTTTAACTAACAGCTTTCAACAATTTTTTCAACAGTGTGTTGAAAAAATTGTTGAAAACTTTTCGGACTATTTTAAGCCTTTTGGAGGCTTTCTCAACAGGTTTTCAACAGGTTTTCAACAGGTTTCAACAATTCGCTTTCAACACTTTCAACTTGTTGAAAGTTAAATAAATTAAACAGTCGAGTTTTCAACCAAGTTTTCAACAATTTTTTCACATTTTCTCAACAGTTTCAACAGGCTAAAATCTTTAATCAAAGTTTTCCACATTTTTCCACAATTTCTCAACAGTCCATTGTTGAAAACTTTTGGCTATATATAGCCTTAAACGGGCTAAACTAACTTTTCAACAGCCCCTACTACTACTACTACATATATTATCTTATCTTATTCTTTGAAAAAGCTCAAAAAATTTTTCCAGGAAAAGAATTTTTTTCATGAAGAAAAAATCATAAAAAAATCTTCATGAAAGATAAATTTCATACGGAGGTAAAAATGAATTTTGTATGCAACAGGATAGCTCTCAGCGATGCTATCACAAATGTGTCAAAGGCAGTATCTGCAAAATCAACGATACCTGCCCTTGAAGGAATAAAAGTAAGTGTTTTTCACGAAAGAGTCGAGCTTACGGCATATAACCTCGAACTAGGAATAAAAACATCAATAAGCGCAGATACGGACGGCGAGGGGGAATTTGTCGTAAATGCAAGGCTTTTCAGCGAATTTACAAGAAGAATGTCAGGCGATGCGATAAGCTGCCGTGCAGAAGAAAATGTACTCAGGCTTTCATGTACATCGACCGAATGCAGCTTTCCGACGGTATCTGCCGGAGAATTTCCCGACCTGCCGGTTGTGGACACGGAAAAAAGCTTTTCCGTAAAGCAGAAAACACTCAAATCCATGATAAACATGACAAGCTATGCCGCATCGGTAAAGGACAGCAAGCCTATACTCACAGGAGAGCTTTTTGACATATCCGGCAATACCTTCAATCTCGTTGCAATAGACGGCTTCCGCCTTGCGATAAGGAGCGAAAGAACGGAATATGCCGACAGCCTTAAATTCGTAGTGCCTAAAAAGGCTCTCCAGGAAATATCCTCTCTCATAAAGGACGATGCGGACAGGGACTGTATCGTATGCACCAACGACAAGCACATAATATTCGAGATAAACGACGTGATAGTCATCTCACGTCTGCTCGAAGGTCAGTTCCACAACTACAGACTCAGCATACCCACAAGCCACAAGACCGAAGTCCTGATAAACAAGAAGGATTTCATAACCAGTCTCGACCGATGTTCGCTCATAGTTGACGAGAAGAATAAAGCACCCGTCCGCTTCGAGGCAGACGGCGGAATAGTAAAAATAAGCTGCAAGACGGGAATAGGAAAGATAAACGACATAATAAACGCCGATATTTCGGGCGATGCCATAACCATAGGCTTCAACAACAGACTCCTGCTCGATGCTCTTAGGGCTGCGGAGGGCGACAAGGTAAGACTTCGCTTCAGCGGAGCAAACAAGGTAATAGAAATACTCCCCCCCGAGGGCGAAAGCTATATATTCCTCGTTATGCCCATACAGCTGAGAAACTGACAAAATGCCCTTATTCTCTGTAAAATGTGGAGGATTATAAAATCTTTGCGGCGGAAAGGAAAGCTATGTCTGAAATTAAAATAAAAACCGAATTTATAAAACTCGATGCGCTCCTGAAATTTGCGGGGCTTGCCGATACGGGCGGAGAAGCAAAGCTCCTCGTGCAGAACGGACAGGTACTCGTAAACGGGGAAATATGCACGATGAGGGGAAAGAAAATCCGTGCCGGCGACCGTGTTTCCGTGAACGGAGAAGAGGTAACCGTCATTTGATAATAACTCATGCAGAAACGGACGGCTTTAAAAATCTGAAAGAAATATCCTTTGACCCCGACCCGAAGTATAATATAATCACGGGCAGGAACGCACAGGGAAAGACAAATCTCCTTGAGGTCATGTGGATAATGTCGGGCTGCAAAAGCTTCAGAGGCTCAAAGGAAAAAGATTATATAAGCCTTGAAAAAAACCGTATGTCCGCAGGGATAAAAATTCTCGACAGCGTTAGGGAGCAGACCATAAAACTGGAGATGACAAGGGACAGGAACGCACCCAAGACAATCCTTCTCAACGGTGTCAGGCAAAAAGGCACAAAGGCTCTTTTCAATACGTTCAAATGCATTGCCTTTATCCCCGACGATACCGAGATTATCAAAGGCTCTCCCGAAAGACGCAGAAGCTTTGTGGACATGGCGGCATCACAGCTTGAGCCGAGGTTCATATCCCATATAAACCGCAGCAATTCCGTCATGAACCAGAGAAACTCCCTCCTGAAACAGATAATGAACGGCGCAGACCGCAGCATACTCGAAATATGGGACAGACAGGCATCGCATGAGGGCGCAGTAATATCCTATATGCGAAATTCCTACGTCGAAAAAACCAGCGAAATATGCGGAAAGCTCTACCGCATGATTTCCGGCGGCAGTGAAACCATGCAGCTTGAATACAAGTCAAATGTTTTCGGCAAAGAAGATTTCCTCACCCCCTGCGGAGATGCCGCATACGAACAGTACTACAGAAAACTGCGTGAGTCCGCAGAATACGACATACGCACAGGCTCTACGCATTCGGGCGTGAACCGTGATGAGATAATCATAAAAATCAACGGACTGAGCGCAAAGGACTATGCCTCACAGGGTCAGATAAAATCCGCCGCCCTCGTCATGAAGCTTGCACAGGCGGAGATATTCATGCAGAGGTCGGACGATGCCCCCGTGATTTTCCTCGATGACGTAATGGGAGAGCTTGACGAGAACAGACAGAGATTTGTATTCGACATAATCAAAAATATGCAGGTGTTCGTCACAACCCCGAACGCAGGCTCGCTGCTGCCCGAAATAAAGGGCAGAATAATGCACATAAGCGATGGGAGGATAACAGATGCATGATGCAGTGTATCTCCACATAGGGAATAATTTCTCCGTCCGAACCGACAGCATAGTCGGAATATTCGACATGGACAACACAACTGTTGAAAAATGCACCAAAACACTCCTCGAAAAAGCCGAAAAGGACGGCATATGCGTCTATGCAACCGAAGAACTCCCCAAAAGCTTCATAGTAACCGTCAGAAACGGCGAAACCAGAGTATATATATCGCAGCTTGCGGCATATACGCTGAAAAAGCGTCTCGCTGCGGGGGGATTTTAAATAAACTGGGTTTTCAACAGTTTTCCCAACATTTCAACACTTTCCGCATATGTATGTTGAAAACCCCACCCGGATAACGGCGGTTTTCCGCAGATTTTGCCGCATACGGGCGATATGCGGAAATACCGTGCATAAACTGACTTCCGTGCCGTGAAACAGCGGCAATTGACTGATTTTGGAGGTAATCATGAGTCAGCAGAACAATAACTATGACGAAAATGACATAGAAGTACTCGAAGGACTTGAACCGGTAAGAAAACGTCCCGGAATGTATATCGGTTCCACAGGTGCATCGGGACTTCATCACCTCGTCTACGAAATAGTCGACAACTCGATAGACGAGGCTCTTGCAGGATACTGTACCGAAATAACGGTCGAAATACTCAAGGGCGACATAATACGTGTATCCGACAACGGCAGAGGAATACCCACGGGTATCCATCCCAAGGAGGGAATATCCGCCGCAACGGTGGTCTATACCGTACTCCATGCCGGCGGAAAATTCGGCGGCAGCGGCTATAAGGTGTCGGGCGGACTTCACGGTGTCGGTGCTTCGGTTGTAAATGCCCTTTCAGAATGGCTTGAACTTACCGTCAGTGACGGTCAGCATACATGGTTCCAGCGTTTTGAGAGGGGAGAATATGCCGAACAGCTAAAAATCACCGGCGACACAGATGAAACGGGAACAAGCGTCAAATTCAAGGCGGATGCCGATATATTCGAAACAACCGTCTACGAATACGATGTGCTGCTGAAAAGACTGCGTGAACAGGCTTTTCTGAATGCAGGACTTAAAATCATATTCACGGACAGGCGTGACGATGATGACATAAAAAGCGAAACTCTCTGCTATGAGGGAGGAATAAGACAGTTTGTCGAGCATATTCACGAAACCAGAGGACTGGAGTCCCTGAGCGGAGATGTGATATATTTTTCAGGTGCGCAGGGAAATTCGTTCGCCGAAATAGCCCTGCAATACAACGACAGCTACAACGAGATAATACTCTCCTTTGCCAACAATATCCATACAAAGGACGGCGGCTCCCATGAAACGGGCTTCAAGAATGCCGTGACAAGGGTCATAAACGAATACGGCAGGAAAATGGGTCTGCTCAAGGATAAGGAAAAATTGAGCGGCGATGACGTGAGAGAGGGTCTTACCGCAATAATCTCCGTAAAATTAACCGACTGCGAATTTGAAAGCCAGACAAAGGTAAGACTTGGAAACCCCGAAGTAAAGCCCTTCATCGAAAAGCTTGTCACCGAAAAGCTCATGAATTTCCTCGAAGAAAACCCCGACACGGCAAAGAGCATATTCGACAAGAGCCTCTCCGCACTCAAAGCCCGTGAAGCCGCAAGACGTGCCAGAGAAGCCGAAAGAAACAAGAATGCATTCGGAAAATCCCCCATGCCCGAAAAGCTTGCCGACTGCGCCGAGCGTGACAACAGATACACCGAACTCTACATCGTAGAGGGAGACTCCGCAGGCGGAAGCGCAAAGCAGGGCAGAGACAGACGCTATCAGGCTATACTCTCACTCTGGGGAAAAATGCTCAATGTCGAAAAAGCACGCATAGACAGAATATACGGCAACGACAAGCTTGCCCCCGTTGTCACGGCTCTCGGAACGGGCATAGGCGAGGATTTCGACATAGAAAAATTAAGATACGGAAAAGTAATAATCATGGCAGATGCCGATGTTGACGGTATGCACATCAGGACACTGCTCCTGACCTTTTTCTTCCGCTATATGCGGCCGCTGATAACCAACGGAAATATATACATCGCACAGCCTCCGCTCTACCGTGTCGAGAGAAACAGGAAGGTCATGTATGCCTTTTCGGACGGCGAGAGGGATAAATATATAGCCGAACTCTCCGAAAACGGAAAATATAAGGTCGAGACACAGCGTTACAAGGGTCTTGGCGAAATGGACCCCGAACAGCTCTGGGAGACAACCATGGACCCCGAAAACCGCACCATAATCAGAATAAGCATGGAGGATGCCCTCAGAGCGGACGAGACATTCACAATACTCATGGGCGACAAGGTTGAACCGAGAAGGCTTTTTATCGAGAAAAATGCCAGATTTGCGCAGGATTTGGATATATAAACCGCATGAAAGAAAATTATAGACTCGAAAAAGAATATAAAATATCCGTTGATATATTCCGTGAGGGATACAGGGAGTATCAGAAAAAATACGTATACCCGAAAAGTTATGTATTCATGGGGCTTTTCGCACTGCTTGCGGCGGATTTCATCTATGCAGCCGTAAGAGAACCGGATAATCTGATGTCATACCTGCTTGTGGTGGTATGCCTCGGATTTGCCGTCAGGGAGTGGTATAACCCCCGAAAAATCCGCCGCAGTCTCGTTGAAACCTATGCCGGAGCAGGTCAGCCCGTCTACAAAATCTCGGTGGGTGACGGATTTGCGGATATATCGACGGTATCCGAACCGGCTGAAAACAACGGGGAAAATGCGGACGAAGAATACGCACTGCCCGAGCCTACGAGAATACCCTCTGACGGGCAGATGAATATTCTTGAATACGAACAGTTTTTCCTGCTCGTGTACGGAAAGTCGGTATTTTATATAATCCCCTCACAGGATTTCACGGAGGACGAAAAAAAGATAATCAGATGCCTGAAAAACCGGGAAATCTGAGATACGGAGGTAAAAAATCTTGCTTTACAACGATAATTCAAAGGTGATAAATTCCGAGATTGTTGACGAAATGGAAAATTCTATGCTCCAGTATGCGATGTCGGTAATCGTGGCGAGGGCACTGCCCGATGTAAGGGACGGTCTTAAACCCGTACACAGGAGAATACTCTATACCCTCCACGAAAACGGACTTACCCCCGAAAAGGCGTACAGAAAATGCGCCGATACGGTCGGAGCGGTACTCGGACGCTATCATCCCCACGGCGATGCGGCGGTATATGATGCGCTTGTGCGTCTTGCGCAGGATTTTTCCATGCGCTATCCGCTCGTTGACGGTCACGGAAACTTCGGCTCGATAGACGGTGACGGCGCAGCCGCATACCGTTATACCGAGGCTAAAATGGCAAAGCTCACCCTTGATATGCTCACGGACATAAACAAGGAGACAGTGGATTTTGCACCCAACTACGATGACAGACTTAAAGAACCGATAGTTCTTCCCTCACGCTTTCCGAACCTGCTTGTAAACGGCTCTACGGGAATTGCAGTCGGCATGGCTACGAATATTCCGCCCCACAATATGGGCGAGGTAACGGACGCTCTCCGCCTTATGATTGACGACCCCGACTGTACGCTTGAACAGCTCATGGAATATATAAAGGGTCCCGACTTCCCGACAGGCGGAATAGTTATGGGAAAATCGGGCATACGTGCAGCCTACGGCACGGGCAGGGGAAAAATAACCCTCCGCAGCCGCACGCATTTCGAGGAGATACAGGGCAGAAACTGTATCATAGTGGACGAAATTCCCTACATGATTAAGAAAACCCTTATCCTGAAAAATATCAACCAGCTCTGCAAGGACAAGCGCATAGAGGGAATATACGACCTGCGTGACGAGTCTGACAAGGACGGAATGAGAATAGTCATCGAACTGAAAAAGGATGCCGTTCCGCAGATAGTGCTTAACAAGCTTTTCGCCATGACGAAATTGCAGGACACCGTAGGAATAATAATGCTTGCCCTCGTCAACGGCGAGCCTAAAATTCTCACGCTCAAGGAAATGCTCCGCAATTACCTTGATTTTCAGGTTGAGGTAATACAGAGACGCACACGCTTTGAACTGAGAAAAGCCCTCGAAAGGGCGCATATATTGCAGGGCTTTGTGCTTGCGGCGGATTATATTGACGAAGTTATTCACATATTCCGTTCAAACAAGACAACCCCCGATGCAAAGAGAGAGCTTATGGAGCGTTTCAGTGACATTGATTTGTCGGCACTTCTTGACAGGGCGCAGTATGACCTGAACGGACTGCACCTTGAAAAGCAGCTTGGACTTTCCGAGGAGCAGGCAGAGGCGATTGCACAGATGAAATTCGGGTCACTGACAGGTCTTGAAAGACAGAAGATAACGGACGAGCTTTACGGACTGCTCACGAAAATCTCGGATTACGAGGATATACTCGCCGATGTGAACCGTGTATACCGGATAATCATGGACGACCTTGACGTGATAAGAAAGAAATTCAGCGACAGCAGAAGAACGGACATCGAGTCGATAAGCGGCGAGGTGGACATAGAGGATTTAATCCCGAAGGAGGACTGCGTTGTAACGTTCACAAACAACGGCTATATCAAGCGTATGCCGCTTTCGGAATACAAGACCCAGCACCGTGGCGGACGTGGCATAACGGGCATGAAACAGCGTGAAGAGGATTTCGTTGAGGAGATGTTCGTCTGCGGTTCGCACGACAATATTCTCTTCATCTCTAACAAGGGCATAATGTACAAGCTCAAATGCTACGAAGTCCCTGACGGCTCAAAGGCATCGAGGGGATTTAATCTCATAAATCTGCTCCCCCTGACCGAGAACGAGAAAATAGCCGCCATGATAAAGACCACGGATTTCAGCGAAGAAAAATATATAACCATGGTCACGAAAAACGGCAAGATAAAGCGTTCAAATCTCTCACTCTACAAAAACGTCCGCAAGAAGGGTCTTATCGCCATAGGACTTGACGAGGGCGACGAAATAGCCGGAGTGCGTATGACGGACGGCCATGCAAAAATATTCGTAGCCACAAGAAACGGCATGGCAATATGCATCGAGGAGGACAAGGGACGTTCAATGTCACGCTCCGCACACGGCGTAAAGGTAATAAAGCTGCGTGAGGACGACTATGTTGTCGGAATAGCAAGGGTGCGTGAGGGAGCATCGCTCCTGACCGTCACGGAAAACGGCTACGGCAAGAGAACCGCACTCGAAAATTACCGCATACAGAACAGGGGCGGCTACGGTCTTGCGAATTACAAAACCGATGAAATACGAGGTCATGTCTGCGGAATAAAAATAGTCGATGAAGATGACGATATAATCCTGATTTCAAGCGAGGGAGTAATCATCAGAATACTTGCAAGTGACATCAGAATGGCAGGCAGAACCGCAAAGGGCGTGCGTGTTATGCGTGTGGGCGAGGGAGCTAAGGTTGTAGCCTTTACCCGTACAGAGCATGACGAGAACGCACAGACAGAAAAGGTCGAACAGCTCACGGACGAGCAGGCTAAAATTCAGGACGAACAGGCGGCACTCGAAGAACAGAATGAAATAATCATCGAAGCCGAACCCGATGACGAAGAAGAATAACAGGCAGGAGGAGAGCCGCCTTGAATACGGCGAAACTCCTCTTACTGCGGCGGTTATATTTTTTCTGAGCCTTTTCTGTCAGTGGGGAAACTGGTTCGTATACGAAAAACTGGACTATCACTGGGGATTTACCCTTGTAACGCCGGTAATTCTCTGCGCTGCATATCATTTCGTTCAGCTTGATGCAGGAAACGGGAATTTTTCGAGGAAATTCTTCTTCATATTCTCCGTGCTTGCCCCCCTTGCTTTCGGAATACTGCTGACAGTCCTGATGTTTCTTACCAATCCGGACATAAGCAATTTCAATCCCGATGCAGACTACGAGGGGAGCGTACAGGAAATCATATCAACCTATGCAGGAAGATTTGTGATTACCTCGCTGTATCTGCTGATATTCGCAGCTATCGACAGGATATTCATTTGGAAAAGACATTGATAAAATGATTATCACAATGATATACAGGAAAATATAATAAAAACACTGTTCCCCCTGCCTGCGGCGGGGGGAACAAAAAAATATAAAAATTTTTGTGCATTATTTTAAAATGCCAATTTATTGCCGGCATACAAACGGGGGTTGATTTCATGGTACAGGTAAATATGTTTGAGGCAAAAACAGAACTTTCAGAGCTTGTGAAAATGCTTGAAACACATGAGGAGGACGTTATCTATATCGCAAGAAACGGTGTGGAAGTCGCACAGATAACGTTTATCCCCGAAGCGATACTTCAAAGCGTATAGGCATAGCAAAGGATAAATGGAAAATTTCGGCGGGCTTTGACAGAGCTTTTGAAAGCCTTGACGATGAAACAGCGGATTTACGTTACTCTTGCTAAAAACCACGAAAATTCTGTTTTCAACAGCGTTTTCATATGCCGTGGAGGAGATGAAAAATGAAAAAAACAGCCATTGTTTCCGCCCTTGCATTTTCCGCATATGCCGTGTATGAAAACAATTCTTTCCGCATACGCAGGGAGAAAATCGGCGGCGGAATAAAAATAATGCACATCTCCGACATACACAAGAGGAGGTTCGGGAAAAACCACTGCAAAATCTCACGCATTGCGGAGAGGGAGCGTCCCGACCTGATATTCCTCACGGGGGATACAGTTTCACGCACGCAGAAGGACTTCACCCCCGAAAAAATCCTGATTGAAAATCTCTGCAAAACAGCTCCCGTATATGCCGTACTCGGAAACCATGAGGGCGACCTCAGCGAATACAGTCTCGGAAGATTTACGGATATATTGGAAAATTCGGGCGCAGTCCTCCTGCGCAACGAAACACGGAGCATAAATATAAACAGCAGAATAATCAATATCTGCGGTCTTGAGCTTCCGCAGACGGTCTATAAGAAAAACGGCAGCTATAAAAATCTTGATATTCCCGGTATTGAAGATATATATTCGCTCCTCGGCAGATGTCCGCAGGGCGAAACTCTGCTCCTTGCGCACAATCCTCTTTTCGGGGAATTATATTCCGTATGGGGCGCAGATTATACATTCTGCGGACACGTACACGGCGGAATAATAAATATCCTCGGCAGGGGAGTGCTTTCACCCGAAAGAAAGCTTTTTCCGAAGTATTCAAAGGGAATATACGAGATAAACGGGAGAAAACTGCTTGTATCCGCAGGAATGGGAAAATTCAGGCTTTTCAACCCCTCCGAAATTGTAATCTATGAAATATAGCTCCATACGGCAAAAATTATAAGCATAACTCCTCCCAGCCATGAAAGGTCATGTTCAAGGGAGGAGATTTTTTTGCCTGCAAGCGTGCCGAGGGCGACAGCCGCACAGCCTGCAATGAAAGTAAACAGCGCAGATATGACGGGATTTATCCCCGAACTTCCGCAGCCCATGCCCGTAGCCGCCGAGTCGAGCGAGCCTGAAAGCGCAAGTGCGGCGGCTTCATGCGGCGATAAAATTTTAGAATGGTCGGTATCGGCAGCGGTGTCGTCGAGATAGAGCTTTATGACAAAATTAAGCCCTCCCATTTTCACCGAAACTTTCTTTTCGTCATTAAGGCGGCTCACAGCGTTTCTGACGAGACTTTTGACCATGGTCAGTATACCTATAGCCACCATGATTACCGTGCCTGTAAGACGGCAAAAACCTACCGAAACGAAAGATCCTGCAAATGATGAAAAATAAATCGAAATCCCGAACACGGCGGCGCATATGAAATTTATGACAAATGCCGACAAAAGAGGTATCTTTATTCCGCCGCTGCGGTATGCGGCGGCAAAGAGAAATGTATCAAAGCTTATAATAACAGCAGGTATTATTTCATTTGCCAAAATATCACCTCCGCTGTATGATATGAAAAAGCGGCATTTTTCGTTAATAAACCACGCATGAGGGGAGATGACGGATTTGCTTTCGCTTTCTGAAAAAATTGTTGACTTTTTCTGCGGCAGGTGATATAATTATCTCAGAATATCCCGTAAAGGAGGAGAGCCTTTGACCGCAGGAGTATCAACAGCCTGTCTTTATCCCATGCCCGTTGAGGAAAGTCTCTATCAGCTTGCCGTGAACGGTGTTTCGTGCGTTGAAGTATTCATAAACACACATTCCGAGCTTAAAAAGGAATTTGCCTGCAATATTGCGGATATTCTCGGACGATTTGACATGAAATGCGTCTCCGTACACCCTTTTACCTGCGAAATAGAGCCGCTTATGTTCTTTTCCGAATACGAGAGAAGAATTGACGATATGCTTGAATATTACAGACTTTATTTCAGCTTTATGAACATTGTCGGTGCAGATATATTCGTCTTTCACGGCGCAAAGGGCAATATCACGAAAGAGCTTTACTGTGAGAGATATTCAAGGCTTTACAGTCTCGGACGTGAATACGGCATACAGGTAGCCGTCGAGAACGTTTCACGCTGCAGGAGCAGCTCCTCCTCGTTCATAAGGGATATTTCAAGAATGCTGGGAGATGAATTTGCTTTTGTCCTTGATACAAAGCAGGCTCTGCGTTCGGGTGAAAGTCCGTTTTCGTTCGTAGATGCGGCAGGGAAAAGCCTTAAACATATCCACATAAGCGACTCGGGCGAAATGGGCGACTGTCTGCCGATAGGAAAGGGGAGCTTTCGTTTCGGGCAGTTTTTCGACAAGGTAAGTGCTGCAAATTCAGATGCGAATGTAATTCTTGAACTTTACAGAAACGGCTTCAGGGGCATAAGCGACCTGATTTCGGGATATAATATACTTGCCAACATGACAAAACGGAAATAATGCATTAAGAATTATGAATTAACCAAGGGGGGGTTGTGATATGAAGTGTCCGTTCTGCGGTTTTGAGGACTCAAAGGTAGTTGACTCACGTCCGAAGGACAACAAGGTAAGACGCAGGAGAGAATGTATAAAATGCGGCGCAAGGTTCACGACTTTTGAAACTGTCGAAAAACCTCTGCTCATGGTCGAGAAAAAAGGCGGCACATATGAGCCTTTCAACCGAAACAAGCTTATACAGGGCATTTTTTCCGCAATAAAGAAAAGACCCGTCACCATTGATGAGGTTTCGGGCATAGCGGATTATGTGGAAAATTATTTCGCAAACCGTCTTGTGACTGTCGCAAAATCAAAGGAGATAGGCGAACTGGTACTCAACAGGCTCAGAGACACAGACCCCATAGCATACATAAGATTTGCATCGGTATACGAGGATTTCACAGATATAGAAAGCTTTGTTTCGATAATAAGCGAGCTTGAACGCAAAACGGCGGCAGGAGGAAATGAAGATGAATAAAATAGCAGAGACATTCGATAACTTTCTTGCACCCTTTGACGATGAAGAAATAAAACTCGGCTTCGGGGAGGATTTTCAAAAAAATAAAATAATCGCCATGATTGCGTATATCTGCCCGATTTTGTTTTTCCTGCCGATAATCTCCAACAAGTATTCGCCGTTCTGCAAATTCCATGCCAACCAGTCGCTTTTATGGCTGATAGTCTGCATAGTGCTGAACGTCATAGGCGGAATACTGGGCATAATACCGCTTATCGGGAAAATAGTGCAGTTTATTGTGAGCCTTGCGGTATGTGCGGCGGCGATACTCCTTGCATACGGCGCATATACGGGCAAAGCCGTAAAGCTTCCCGTTGTGGGCGATATGCTTAAGGTATTCTAACTAACGGGCATTATTATGCTTTCGCCGTCCTCGCTGTATACGAGTGAGGCGGCGGCATTTCCGTCACAGACGATAAGCTCCGCATACATTCTCATGCTGTCGGGACTGAAATTTCTGACATCGTATGTATAGATTACCGCATTTTTCCCTGCATTTTCACGCAGGGGAAGTCTCTGTCTGTCCTGAATGCGTACATATTCGGCATATTCCTCCGAGAATACGGCAGGTATCAGAATATCCGCACGGGCGATTTCCCTGACCTCCCAGCCGTGCGATGCGAAATAGGCTGTCCTTTGATATTCCTCCGCTGCCGGGATAATCAGGGGTTCTTTCGCTGTTTCTTCGTGCCTGAAATGCAGTATTATCGCAAAAGAGGCGCATACAACGGCTGTAAGGGCGACTGCGGCTGTGATTTTTCTGTTCATGAAAGCACTTCCGTTTCTGAATTATTCTATCTTGTAAATTATAATTTGCAGGAATTTAAATTATTCGCAATTCATAATTGTTTTATTATACATTTTCCAATAAAGCGCAATATGCTGTCGCATATCATAACAATTATGAATTATGCATTATGAATTATGCATTACAGGGCGGCTCCCCCCATTCAGGATAAACAGGGGGGTTTGGGGGGAAAAGCCGCCCCTTGACATGAGAATGAACGGAACGGAGCGCAGTGAATGAAATGTCAAGGTTCAAAGGGCGGCTCCCCCTATTCAGGACAGGAGGTTTATGCTTATGATAAGGCTTGACAGGTTTATTTCCGAAAGAACCGAATATACAAGAAGTGCCATAAAGGAAATGGCTAAAAAAGGAAAAATTTCCGTTGACGGCATTGCCGAAAAATCTCCCGACAGAAAAATCGACCCCGAAAATGTGGCGGTTAAGGTTGACGGCAGGCTCATATCTTCGCAGAGATACAGATATATCCTCCTCAACAAGCCGGCAGGATATGTATGCTCGACCGACGACAGGGACGGCGAAACAGTCATGAAGCTTATCCCGGACGAATGGCGCACGAAAAATATGTTCCCGGCAGGACGGCTCGACAAGGACACCCTCGGCGCACTCCTCATAACCGATGACGGAACACTTGCACACAGGATACTCTCCCCGGCAAGTCATGTGCCGAAAATATATATTGTGAAACTTGACAGACCTTTCCAAAGTAAATATATTGACATATTCAAAAACGGACTCGAATTTCCCTCCGGAGAGGTGTGTATGCCTGCAAGGCTACAGCCTGTCGAAAACTGCGAAAAACTGGCATTTGTGGAGCTTTGCGAGGGAAAATATCATCAGGTTAAGAGAATGTTTGAAACTGTTGAAAACTCTGTTGAAAAGTTGGCAAGGGTTTGTGTCGGAGGACTGATTTTGCCCGAAAAACTGGCAATCGGGCAGTGTATGGAATTATTGCACAAAGATGTTGAAAACTTATTTTTGCCTCCCGATTTTGACCTCGTTTGCCGTAATTTTTCAGGCTTTTTTTCGGCAATTCCAATAAACAAGTAATTAAAAGTTTGGCAATTTAGAGTATTGAAAAATTTTTCAAAGTTTGGTATTATATTATTATAGCTGATAGTGTGTTTTCATCAGCAAGAAATTTGAACTGGAGGACTGGATTAAATGGCAGGCTTAACACTTAAAAACATTTACAAAAAATATCCGGGCGGCTTTACTGCCGTTACAGATGTTAATTTAGAGATAAGAGACAAGGAGTTCATCGTACTGGTAGGACCTTCGGGCTGCGGCAAATCAACTACTCTCCGTATGATTGCCGGTCTTGAGGAAATCTCGGAGGGCGAGCTTTACATCGGCGACCGCCTTGTAAACGACATCGCTCCCAAGGACAGAGATATTGCAATGGTTTTCCAGAACTACGCTCTCTATCCACATATGACAGTTTTTGACAACATGGCTTTCGGACTCAAGCTCCGTAAGGTTCCCAAGGACGAAATCGAAAGAAAAGTTACCGAGGCAGCTAAAATCCTCGACCTCTCACACCTCCTCGACAGAAAGCCCAAGGCTATGTCGGGCGGTCAGAGACAGCGTGTTGCCCTCGGACGCTGCATAGTCCGTTCGCCCAAGGTATTCCTCCTTGACGAGCCTCTTTCAAACCTCGATGCCAAGCTCCGTGCGCAGATGAGAACCGAAATTTCAAAAATCCACAAGAAACTCGGTACAACCTTCATTTACGTAACCCATGACCAGACAGAGGCTATGACGATGGGCGACCGTATCGTTTGTATGAAGGACGGTTTCATCCAGCAGGTTGACACTCCCCAGAACCTCTACGAAAGACCCGTAAACAAGTTCGTTGCAGGCTTCCTCGGCTCTCCCCAGATGAACTTCATCGATGCCGTTCTTAGAGAAGAATACGGTCAGTATATCGTTGAATTCGGTTCGGAGGACTCAAGGTCACAGAGAGGCGTGAAGTACCAGATAATCGTTCCCGAATCCAAGTCCACCCCCGAACTCGGAAATTATGTAAACAAGGAAATTATCCTCGGCGTTCGTCCCGAAGATATTCATGATGAGCCTGTACATCTTGCAAACGCAACAACCGGTGTCGTTGATGCTTACGTTGAGCTTACCGAAATGATGGGTGCAGAAACATACCTCTACCTCATCTGCGAAGGAAATTCAATGACGGCAAGAGTTAATCCAAGGTCTACCGCAAGACCCGGAGATGATATAAAGGTTGCTATCGACCCCAACAAGATACACATTTTCGACAAGGAAACAGAAAAGACTATTGTAAACTGATAAACCAAGAAATATTCACTTTTCATATTTATCCTTTCTTTCTATCGCTGTGTGCGAGAGTATACAGCGGACGAGAAGCCGCAGTTATGTTGCGGCTTTTTGTTTTTAATCCATAATCATAATTTAATGCATAATTAACAATTATAATGCATAATTCATAATTATCAAGAGGAAATTTTCGCCCTTGCATTGGGAATGAACGAAGCTTTGCGGAGTGAACGAAATGGCAAGCCTAAAAGGCGAAAATTGACGATTTTGAATAGGGGTTTTTTAATGGAATTAAGGCAGTATTTTGAAGAAAATAAAAATGAAATGATTGATTTCCTGCGAGAGCTTGTCGCCGTAAGGAGCGTACAGAATGAGCCGCAGGAGGGCTTTCCTTTCGGGAAAAAGCCGGCAAAGGCATTGAAGATAATGCTTGACAGGTGCAGCCGTGAGGGCTTTGCCGCCGAGAATGTTGAAAACTATGTCGGCACGGCAGTTTTCAACAATGCGGAGTTGAAACTGGGGATACTCTGTCATCTCGATGTAGTCCCGGAGGGTGACGGCTGGACGGGCGACCCCTTTGTGCTGCGCTATGAACCCGATACCGACAGGCTTATCGGACGCGGAACAACAGATGACAAGGGTCCGGCAGTTGCGGCATTCTATGCGCTCAAAGCGATAAAAGACCTGAATATCCCCCTTAAACACGGAGTACAGCTTATATTCGGCACGAACGAGGAGAACGGCTCCGCCGACCTTGCATACTACAGGAAAAGTCATAAATTACCGCCCTGTGTTTTCACTCCCGACGGCGAATATCCCGTTATAAATGCGGAAAAGGGTATGCTGAGGGTATATTTCACGGCGGATTTTAATGATGATATAATAGACGGCATAAAGGCAGGAACGGTAATAAATGCCGTGCCGAACAGATGTACAACATTCTGCGGATTTGAGGCATTTTTTTATGAGGGAAAATCCGCTCATGCATCAACTCCCGAAAAGGGCGAAAATGCGATAACCAGATTTCTCGCCGAATACAGCAGAGAATTTAAAAATCCGCTGCTGTGCGGACTGGCGGAATTATTCCCTCACGGAGAGTTTAACGGAAAATCCTGCGGACTGGGCTTTTCCGATGAAATATCGGGGGAGATGACCTGCGTACTGTCCATGCTCAACACCGAGAACGGGAAATTAAACGGCGGCATAGACATAAGATTTCCGCTCGACAGGACTAAGGACGAAATAATTAAAATATTAAAAGAAAAACTTGAAAATGCAGGCTTTCAGATATGCTCATACGAGGGCGCAGAGCCTCATATAACGGACGAAAAAAGCCCCTTTGTACAATCACTCCTGAATGTATATGAGCGTGTCACGGGCGAAAAAGGACACTGTATAGCGATAGGCGGCGGAACTTATGTGCATGACATAGAGGGCGGAGTTGCTTTCGGTGCGGAATTTCCAAATCAGGACGGGAATATGCACGCTGCGGACGAGTTTATCACCCTTGAAAATCTACTCAAAAATGCCGAGATAATGGCAGAAGCGATAATTGACATATGCGGATAAAAAAATCTCCTCATGCGTATCCATGAGGAGATTTCGGATTAATAATCAGTTGAATTGGTTTCGGGTTCGCCGTCCATGCCGTCAATGATGTTGTCGCCTGCGTTCTGTGCGCCGTCGATAAGCTCATCGCCTGCATTCTGTGCGCCGTTGATGATGTCCTTGCCGGCATCGCCTACTCCGTCAATTACGTCTTTTCCTGCATCGCCAACGCTGTCGATAACGTCCCTGCCTGCATCGCCGACACCGTCTGCGGCATCTTTTATGTGGTCTGAAACAGAGGGGTTGTTATCGGTGATACTCATATTGTTTTCTCTCCTGTTGATGTCGTCCTCTGTTATTCTCTTGTCGTGGTCGTAATCCCTTGTTGAGATGTCGGTTGTCGAGACGAAGCTTTCGCCGTTGTAGCCGTCATTGTAGCTGTTTGCGCCGCAGCTTGTGAATGCAGAGCAAACGGAAAGGAGAAGAGCTGTTATTAAAGCCTTTTTCATAAAATACCGTCCTTTTCTGTGATTTATTGCGGTTCTCCGCAATATACGGTTATTATTTACAGTATTTTTCCGTTTATCCGAAAAAGAGACAGTTTTTATTAAAAATCGGGTTTTCAACAGTTTTCAACAGAGTTTTCAACAGTCGGTGGAAAACCGTGTTTAAAACTTATTGCAGCGTGAAAACCAGCAAATCCCAGTACATATGCAGCAGCACGACAGGGAGGATACTGCGTGTTTTTGTGAAAATGAAGCCGAATGTGAAGCTCAGAACCATTATGCTGAAAAATCCGCCCGACATCATATTCGCTGCGAAAACGCCGTTTTTTATCCATATCGGGAAATGAACGGCAAGGAAAAGGAGTGCATTCAAAACCAGTGCCGGGATTTTTCCGTTTTCCGTATACGTACCGTTCAGCAGCCAGCCACGGAAAACAGTCTCCTCCGTAATGCCGACAAAGAGAACTATTATTATATCAGCTGCTCCGAACTCCTCGCTCACAGCAATTCTGCCCTTTAATCTGAAAGAGGACATCAGTATTATAAGCGTGAAAAAGATGAACACAGGCAGGATTTTAAGCCACCGTATTTTTATGTTAAAAAATTCCTCACGCTTTACATACATGAATTTGTTGTATTTCCCGATTAAAATCCACGCAGGCACGAACCATACGGAAAATTTAATCAATTCTCTGAGAAATTCCCCTAAGGCGGGGGAAAATTCGGAAAAGGGGTCGAACAGCAGCATTCTCGCCGCCCATACTCCGTAAAAAATTATAACATATGCGATAAGGGTAAGTGTCAGTTTTTTATCCTTAATCATGGCGCACCTACCACATAAATTCAACATCGGGGGCTTTCACGGTATGTTCCGTGACAGTCTCCTGTTTTTTGATTTCAAGAGTCTCGACTATACTGTGGAAATATTCGTTTAGAGGGGACAGTATTTTAAATACCCTGATAATATCATCAGGGAGGTTTAAATTCCCCGATACCTGCTCACGGGGTACTTTTACGCTTGCGGAAATACCCTTTTTCTTAAAAAATTCCTCCGCCTGCGGAACGGTACAGGGCTTTGACCTTTTGTATTCATCGCCGCCGACTGCAATGCCCTCACTTTTTATTTTTTCAGTCATACCGAGAAAATAATCGGGATTTTCGGTCAGGTTGTTCCTGAAATATTCCATTACCCTTGCTTCGGGCTTCGGGAGGGCAAAGCCATATTCCACGCCCTCGGGGGAAATTTCAAAGAAAAGAGAGGGTGTTCTGTTCCAGTAAAGAGCGTCATAGCGTATATATATCCACAGAGTATCCCTGTAGTGTAGATAGGGCGGAAAACTTGCGTCCCTGTAAATTTTTCCCGCCTTGCAAATCATTCCCGTATCCTCAAAGGGCTTGAATATTTCCGTGCTTAAATCCTTAAGCGGGTGATATATCTTTTCCGTATAGATTTTTTTATGATTTTCAAACCATTCCTTGTTGTTGTTTTCTCTTATTCCGCAGAGAAATTCAAAGCCTTCGTCAGAAAATCCTGTAAACATAGCATCCTCCTATTTGAAATCAATTTAAAATCGTCAATCTGCGCCTTTGTGTCCTTGTCATTTCGTTCACTGCGCTGCGCTTCGTTCACTCCCATGACAATGGCGAAAATTTCCTCTTATAATTATGAATTATGAATTATGAATTATTAAAAAAGCTCCCTGCTGCCAGGAGACAGCAGGGTCGGTTTATTATTTTTTCTTTTTATTCTTTTTCGGCTTTGTATCCTGGTTATTTTCGTCATTGTTGTCATCTGCCGCAATTTCGTCCCTATCGTCGGATTTTTCGGATACATCGTCTTTTTCGTCCGGTTTTTCATCATTCTTTTCGTCAGATTTTTCGGGCGGACTGTTATCTGTGCCGTGGGATTTGAGTATCCGGACTTTTTTGCCATTGTCGGCAGGCTCGTCCGTGGGGGGCAGACCCTGTTTCATGCGCTCACGCATTTTTCTTTCAGCCGCCCAGACCTTGTTGTTTTTCTTGTCATAGATATAGAAGAGAACAAGAACCGCTATGCCGATAATGAGCGTTACAATTCCCATGTGGAAGCCGGGGGGCGAATATGTCATTGAAATGGTATGCTCACCGGGGGTAAGCTTCAGACCTATCATTGCATTAAGGATAACGACAACGCCCGTATCTCCGGGTACATTGTTCTTTGCAAGCTTAGAGCCGTCATCTTTAACTGTATCCTCAAAGAGATTGTCAACGGTTTTTCCGTCAACCTTAATTGTCCAGCCCGTTTCATAGGGGATTGAGGTATACAGTATCTGACCCTCCTGAGCGGTAACAGTACCCTCGATGTGGTCGTCCGTGAATTTATCCATATTGATATTCATGGGCGATGCCTTTAGCTTCTGAATATCCTCGTGGAAAGCATCGTAGTCAAGCTGATAGAACTGGAAGTCCTTAATCATGATATATTCGTTGTTGCCCGTCTTGTCAATCTGTCTGATAGTAAGTCTTACTTCAATATCCGTGCCGGGTTCATACGAGCCGATATTTACTATCGAATATTCGTAGCCGTCGAAATATCCGCCGTAGCCCTTGTGATTTATGAAATTTCCGTCCTCGTCCTTTTCGCTCGAAATCCAGAGGTTTGCGCCTTTCTGATTGTCGGATTTGAGGAACATATAGATACATCTGTCGTTTTTTGCCGTAAGATGAAGATTTACGGTCGGGTCGCCTGCATTTGCGTTTGCATTGTAGCAGTGCTGACCGTTGTAGTCCGACTCCCAGCATTCTTTCATTTCGACCTCGGGGTCGGGAAGTCTTACGAAATAAGCCTTCGGGTTAAGCTCTCCCGAATAATCGGGGGTACTGCCCGTCATGCTGCTCATGAAATTGTTCATGCTGTTGAACGGGTTATCGTTTCCGAGGAAGCTGAGTTTCAGAATATCATCATCAGCCATGAAAGCAATCGGGAGCGCATCGGGATTTTCATATACATCGAGGTTTGCTTCGTTTGCGTCCTTGTCGATGTATTTTGTAGAAAATACCTTGTTGTAATACGGACTCAAAAGCGACTTGTTGCTTGCGATATTCTTGTCGGGGTCGCAGAGGACGTATTTTATGCCGAGGAGAGAGTCCGCAACGGGGGTATTTCCGTCATATCTTGTCTCATAGCTTTTTGTTGAATAGCCGAGGGTTTCGATAAAGCGGAGTATTCTCGTATTCATGACGGAGCTTGAATGTGAAAGACCTTTCAGACCCCAAGCCTGATTGTCGTTTACGTTTCGGAAGAAGGTTTTCTCCGTCCTGTAAAGACTGCTGTCGTAGTCCTCAAGCTCCTGCGTGACATTGGGGGCATACTTCACGACCTCATAGGTCTTGCGTTCGGAATAATATACCTCCTTGTGGATTTTCCAGAAAGTATCATAGGTATTGTAGCCTGCCTCGAAGAATACAACTGCGGCGAGTACTGCGGATATGACATTTCTTGATTTTACTTTTTTGGCATTTGAATAGAAATAGAGTATAACCAGATATACCGCCGCAAGGACAAGACCGAAAGCAAGAGTACCCAGCCAGAGACGCTTCCAAGCCTCTCCGTTGTAGGTTTCGTCCGTGGTGTAGGGGAATTTTGCGACATACTGATATTTTGTCTCGTTGTATTCAAAGGACGGCATTTTCGCTTCAAAGAGGAATACAAGAACCGCAATTCCTGCGAATACCGCACCGAGACTTTTCGCATCGAGCTTATATGCCGTGAATTTGGAGAACACATCGGCAGCCATAGCCACGAGTATGAAAGATACAAGGAAAGAATATCTGTAGGGCAGCCAGTTTGGGTCCTGTCCGCCGTGCCACATCATATTTATCGGCTTGATATACATACTGATGAACATGACGAGCAGAAGTGCGGCATAGCCGATTTTCTTTTTAAGCTTTATTTCCTTGTTCATGAAGTAGAGCGGAGCAAGGCAGGCGGAGAGAACACCGCAGTATATTTCGGGTCTGCCGTACATTTTTGTACCCGTATCCACGTTTACTGAATAGTACTGGTCGGGGAGCAGACAGGGTACAAGCTCTATGGGGTTGAACATCGTCTTGAAGGTATAGTCGGGCTTCGAGAAATTGAACTTACCGAGGGCAAGCGCATTGTAAACGGGCATAATCATGATATAGCTGCACAGCAGAACCGTAATTGTAGCTATAATCATAATGCCGATTGTCGATGCATATTCGGTGACGTTCCTGAATTTTCTGCTTGTTCCTGCAAAGAGATAGTATACAAAATACAGTGCAACGAAAATCGCAACCATGAAGCCGATGTAGAAGTTGGCAACGAACATTATCGAAAGGGGAATTATATAATTTATTTTTCTTCCGTCATCTACGAGGTATTCAACGCCGAGGATTATAAGCGGCAGGAATACAGGGCCGTCAACCCACATGGGGTCTATGAGCTGTATTACGGAATAAGCCATGAGAGCGTACATTGTCGAGAATATAACCGACTGCAAGGGGGGGACATTCTTTGATTTCTGTGCATATACGCAGAAAGCCGTACCTGCCGCACCGAGCTTGCAGAGTTGCATTATCATAAGGCTTTCGAGAATGAAGGAGCGTGGCAGCAGGACTACAATGAATGTAAAGGGGCTTGCGAGGTAGTAGCCGATTACGCCCTGAAAACCGCCCGAAAGGTTTCTCGACCAGCTGTAGAGGGCTGTTCTTCCCTCCCAGAAGCATCTGCGGAGATTTTCAAAGTAATATACATACTGACCGTTGAGGTCAAGGGTGAGAACCGAACGAGTGCCGAACGGATAGACCCTGAAAAATGCGTAGGCAACAAGTCCCAGAAGTGCAGGGATTAAAAATGCGGCGATGTAGTACAGGGGTCTGTACTTTACATATGCCCTTATAGGCTCAACGCTTATCACAGCACGGGATTTTGCGCCTGCTTTTGACTTAGACAATTTTTTTCCTCCTTTTTTTGTATCAGGTGTGACAGATACCCGATATAAATCACTGATTTCTATTATACTATACTTTTACGGCTTTTTCAAGGGGGTAAATCAAAAAATTTTTACACATATACAAGACCGGAATACCGCATTATTTTGTTTATTTTTTCAGCATGACGGCATAGAAGGACAAATTTTCCGCACTGTATGATATATCCTTGATATGGCAATTGTGAAATTTTAAAAAAACAGGTGACAAAAACAAAAACTTGTGTTATAATATAGTCAAGAAAAATTTCGGAGATGAAAAAATGAACAAATACAAAAAGCTTGCGTTCAATACAATAGTTTTTGCCATAGGTACATTCGGCTCTAAAATCCTCGTAATACTGCTTACGAACCTGTATACCAAGAATATATCCTCCGACGGCATGAGCGACAAGGATTTGCTCGACACAATGGTATTGTTTCTTCAGCCCGTCTTTACCTTTGCGCTTCAGGAATATCTCATACGCTTCGGTCTTGATAAAAATTATGACAAAAGGGAAGTGTTCACCACATCATTCTGCATGACATTCATCGGAATGGCTGCATCTGCGGCATTAATTCCACTGCTGGGAATGATACCCTTTTTTAATTTCATAAACGGCTATACCCTCGTTCTGATTGTATATTTAAGCACATCTTCACTGCGTATGCTCTGCGCACAGTTTGTAAGGTCGAGGGATATGGTAAAATTATTTTCCCTTGACGGAATACTCGCCACGCTCACGCTTTTCATATTCAACATAGTATTCATATCGCATATGCACCTCGGAGTAAGGGGAAGTATGTACGCTGTCATACTCTCGGATTTCTGCTCGTCGGTATTCCTTTTCGCAGTCGGCGGACTGCAAAAATTCCTCGGAAGAAAATATCTCAGCGGAAAACTTGCGAAAATTATGCTGAAATTCTCCCTCCCCCTTATCCCCACGATAGTAATGTGGACGATAACGGGACTTTCGGACAGATTATTCATACGCTATATGACAAGCGAAAGGGTACAGCTCGGAGCAGGTGCCGCCGGGCTTTATGCCGTTGCAAACAAGATACCAAACCTCATATCAATGGTATCGACTATATTCTTTCAGGCGTGGAATATGTCGGCGATTACGGAGAATGACTCGGAGGACAGGAGCATATTCTATGAAAAGGTATATTCCGCATACGAGGCAATGCTCTTTATGGCATCTGCGGGGCTTATACTCTTTGCAAGGCCCATAAGCTCGATAATAGCCAATTCAAGCACCTACAGCGAATACGGTACGGTATATATCTATACGCCCGTACTGATAATAGCCGTGCTTTTCACCTGCTTAAATCAGTTTCTGGGGAGCATATACACGGCGACAAAGCACACGAAAAATTCATTCTGGACTGCGCTTATAGCCTGCTGTGTAAATCTTTTCATGAATTATATGCTTATCCCCGAATGGGGCATACAGGGAGCATCTGTAGCTACGTTTTTAAGCTACTACATATGCTTCTGGGTCAGAATGGTTGATGCAAGGTATTATGTGCCGTTCCGCTTTGATAAATTCAAATCGCTCCTGAATACAGTTCTTCTCCTCGAAATGAGCCGCCTTATGATATTTGAATGTGATGATTATATGCTGCGCATGGGAATAATCACGGCGGCGGTATGCGCCATTAATTTCCGTTCGCTGCTCTCAACAGTACAGAAACTAATCAAGAGATGAATACAGGAGGAAAATTTTCGCCCTTGTGCTGAAAGTGAACGAAGCGCAGCGCAGTGAACGAAAGCACAAGGTTTCAAAGGCGAAAATTTGACGACTTTAAATAGGAGGTAGTTTATGAACATAGAGATAAACAGAATAAATGACGAAATACAGGAGAGTGCTTCCAAATTTGTAAAGCTTATCAACGAAGCGTATTTGTATCAGCTTGAAAGAATAGTCGATAAAATAGCCGCAGAAAAAAACGAAAAGCCCGTCATACTCCTTTCGGGTCCTTCCGGTTCGGGAAAGACCACAACAGCTTTCATGATTGAAAAGCTTTTGAACGAAAAGGGCAGTCCCACGCATACTCTCTCAATGGATAATTATTTCTGTCCGCTGACAGATGAGGAGAAAAAACTCGCCGCACTCGGAAAAATGGATTTGGAGTCGCCCGACCGTATTGACAAACAGCTGCTCAACGAACAGATAGAGGCTGTTGAAAAATGCATACCCGTTGAAATCCCGAAGTACAATTTCGCAAATTCCAGCCGTGAAAAATCCGAAATAACCCTCACGAGAAAAGAGGGCGAAATGGTTATATTCGAGGGCATACATTCGCTCAATCCCGATGTAATAACCGTACCCGACAGCCGCATATGCAAGCTTTATGTCAGCGTAAGGACGAGAATAACCTGCGGTGATATTATGCTCCACCCCTCCAAGATAAGACTTCTGCGCCGCATGATAAGAGACAGCCTCTTTCGAAAGCGTTCGCTGAGGGAGACAATGAATATGTTTGCAAGCGTGGAAAGCGGCGAAAACAAGTACATAATGCCCTATAAGCACCGTTCGGATTACGATATAGATACATTCATGGCTTATGAGCTGAACGTCTACAGGGATTTGCTTATGTGGCAGCTTGAAGAAATGTCGGATATTCCCGAGCTTGCGGACGTTATGAAAGTGCTTGAACAGACTGCTCCCATGAAAAGCTCATCAGTGCCGTCCGACTCACTCATATGCGAATTTATCGGCAAAGGACAATTCAAGTATTAATGCATAATTTATAATTCATAATTCATAATTGTGTTTGCCTGCGGCAATCCAATTTAAATAAAAGAGGTTTAGCTATGGAAAATTATTCTCTCGGTATTGATATTGGCTCTACTACGGTAAAGACCGTCGTAACCGATGTAAACAGCAATATAGTGTATTCAAAATATCAGCGTCATCTCTCAAAGGTGAGAGAAACCGTAAAAGACCAGCTTAAAATAATTCAGGCTGATTACCCGAACGAGAGATTTACTGTATGCATTACAGGCTCGGCCGGGCTTGGTCTTGCAAATTCGGCACAGATACCCTTTGTGCAGGAGGTTCATGCGGCATTCCTCGCCGTGAAGAAAAAATATCCCGATGCAGATGCCGTCATAGAACTCGGCGGAGAGGACGCTAAAATTATTTTCCTCACGGGCGGTGTCGAGCAGCGCATGAACGGCTCCTGTGCGGGCGGTACGGGTGCATTTATCGACCAGATGGCAACGCTCCTCGGAATATCGGCGGACGAACTCGACAAGCTCTCCCTGCGTGCAAACAAGGTATATCCCATAGCATCAAGGTGCGGAGTTTTCGCAAAATCCGACATTCAGCCGCTTTTAAATCAGGGCGCAGGACGTGAGGACATAGCCGCAAGCATATTTCAGGCGGTGGTTGACCAGACTGTTTCGGGACTTGCACAGGGAAGAACTATCGAGGGCAAGGTATTATTTCTCGGAGGCCCTCTGTTTTTTCTGAAAGGTCTTAAAAAAGCCTTTGTGAATACTCTAGGACTTGACGGCGAACATGCATTGTTTCCGGACGAAGCCCCCGTATTCGTGGCTTACGGCTGTTCGCTGTATGCTGCAAATTCGGAGGATACGCTCACTGTCGGACAGATTATTTCCAGGATAGACGGCGCAAAAATTTCCGACAGCATTGTCACAGGTGAGCCGCTTTTCAAATCACAGGCGGAATATGATGAATTTATCGCAAGGCACAGGAAATTTGACCTCGGATATGCGGATATACGCAAATACAAGGGCGATGCCTACCTCGGCATAGATGCAGGCTCGACTACCACAAAGCTTGTCCTCATAACCGATGACGGAAGAATATTGTATCATCATTATTCTTCAAATCAGGGTCAGCCCCTCGACAAGATAGCCGAACAGCTGAAAATAATATATGAAAATCTAACACCCGATATACAGATAAAGGGTTCGGCGGTTACGGGCTACGGAGAGGATTTAATCAAATCGGGACTTATGATTGACTGCGGAATTGTCGAAACCGTGGCGCATTTCAAGGCGGCGGCATATTTCTGTCCCGATGTCGATTTCATAATAGACATAGGCGGACAGGATATAAAATGCTTTAAGATAAAAAACGGGACAATCGACAGCATAATGCTCAATGAAGCCTGCTCTTCGGGCTGCGGCTCGTTCATACAGACGTTCGCAATGGCACTCGGCTATGATATTGCCGAATTTTCCCAGCTCGGACTTTTTGCCCGTCACCCCGTTGACCTCGGCTCACGCTGTACGGTATTCATGAACAGCTCCGTAAAACAGGCGCAGAAGGACGGCGCAACCGTCGAGGATATTTCCGCAGGTCTTTCGTCATCTATCATAAAGAATGCGATATACAAGGTAATCCGTGCCAATTCCCCCGATGAACTCGGAAAAAATATAGTCGTTCAGGGCGGTACGTTCCTGAATGATGCCGTTCTGCGTTCGTTCGAGAAAGAAATGGGAAGAAATGTCATACGTCCTGCAATTTCGGGGCTTATGGGAGCATTCGGCTGTGCGCTGTATGCAAAGGAACGCTCGGAAGGCTCTTCAACGCTCATATCTGCGCAGGAACTTGAAAATTTCACGTATACCTCACGCTCGGCACAGTGCGGAGGCTGTACCGCAAACTGTCAGCTTAATATCATAAGCTTCGGCAGGGGCAGACGCTTCATTTCGGGAAACAGGTGCGAAAAGGGCGGCGGACAGGCCAGAAGAAACAACATTCCCAATCTCTATGAATACAAGTACAGCAGCATTGTATCGCTCGGCAAGTCAAACCAGCCGAAAAGACCCCGTGCGAGGGTCGGACTTCCGCTTGCACTCAGCTTTTATGAGCAGATGCCATTCTGGAATACGCTCTTCTGTGAACTCGGCTTCGAGACGGTATTCTCGGACGAAAGCTCCCGTCAGATGTATTATCTCGGACAGCACACAATTCCGTCCGATACGGTATGCTATCCGGCAAAGCTGACACACGGGCATATAGAAAATCTTCTCGACAAGGGGGTTGATTTCATATTCTATCCGTGCATGAGCTATAATATCGATGAGGGTCAGAGCGACAACCATTTCAACTGTCCCGTTGTGGCATATTACCCCGAACTGCTCCTTGCGAACAATCCGAGACTTAATGATAAAAACTTCATTCACCCCTATCTCGATTTGAACAACAAGAAAAATGTTATAAGGGTGCTGTCCGGTTCGCTGAAAAAATACAATATAAAGGGAAAAATCCCCGATGCCGTACATCTTGCCTACCGTGCAGCAAAGGCTTACCGCCGTGATGCTGCAGTGAAAGCCGCAGAAATTATCCGTCAGGCAAGAGCCGAAAACCGAAAAATTATCGTCCTCGCAGGCAGACCCTATCACATAGACAAGGAGATAAACCACGGCATACAGAAGCTTATTACAAGTCTCGGAATGGCAGTGGTCACGGAGGACAGCGTTGCAATGCTTGCAGGAACTCCCGATTTGAAGGTGCTGAACCAGTGGACATATCATGCAAGGCTCTACAGGGCGGCGAATTTTGTCGCCTCACAGCCCGATATGCAGCTTGTGCAGCTTGTGTCATTCGGCTGCGGAATAGATGCCGTAACGTCCGATGAAGTGAGGTCTGTACTCGAAAGCAGGGGAAAGCTCTATACACAGCTTAAAATTGATGAAATAAACAATCTCGGTGCGGCAAGGATAAGGCTCAGAAGCCTTGCGGCGGCAGCCGAACAGAAATAAGGTGATTATACATGGCAGATTACGTTAAATTCACGGAAGATATGAAGAAAACCCACACGATACTCGTCCCCGATATGCTCCCCGTGCATTTCAGGCTTATTATAGCTATCTTCACGGCGGAGGGCTATAAAATGCATTTATTGCAGAATGACAGCAGAAGGGTTGTTGACGAGGGACTTAAAAACGTCCATAACGATGCCTGTTATCCTGCACTCCTCGTCATAGGTCAGTTTATGGACGCTCTTAACAGCGGAAAATTCGACCCCGACAAGACTGCTCTTCTCATAACCCAGACGGGCGGCGGCTGCCGTGCCTCGAATTATATATATCTCCTGAGAAAAGCCGTTGCAAGGAATTATCCGCAGATACCCGTTGTATCACTCAATTTCAGCGGACTTGAAAAGGACAGCGCATTCAGGATAACTCCCCTTATGTTCGTGAAAATGCTCTACGCTGTCGTTTACGGCGATTTGCTCATGAGCTGCTACAACAAATGCAGGGCATACGAGATAAAAAAGGGCGAGTCGAAAAAAATACTGAATAAATGGCAGAACAGAATTTGCAATATGTTCCGCAAGAAAAGCAATATGTACCTGCGGCTCGAAAAAATCTCAAAGGATATTCTCGACGATTTCGCAAAAATCCCCCTCACGGACGAGAAAAAAATCAGGGTGGGCATTGTAGGGGAGATATATGTAAAATATTCCCCCCTTGCGAACAACCACCTTGAGGATTTCCTCATATCCGAGGGCTGTGAGCCTGTCGTTCCTGCGCTGCTTGAATTTGTCATGTACTGTGCGGCAGGAAATTTCAACGATGCGGATTTATACGACAACCACACGAAAAGCTCGTTCCTCAATCTTGCAGGCTACAGGCTGATATATTCCATTCAGAAGAGAATGCGGAGGATAATGGAAAAACAGGGCAGCTTTGAGCCTTTCCACGATTTTGAACATCTGCGCAGTCTTGCGGACAAGTATATCAATCAGGGCGTTGTCATGGGAGAGGGCTGGCTGATACCTGCGGAAATGGCTGCACTTGCAAAGTCGGGAGTTGACAATATAATCTGTACCCAGCCGTTCGGCTGTCTGCCCAATCATATAGTGGCAAAGGGTATGTCGAGGGCAATAAAGCAGGATAATCCGGATGCGAACATAGTTGCGATAGATTACGACCCCGGCGCAACAAGAGTAAATCAGGAGAACCGCATAAAGCTAATGCTCGCAAACGCAAGGAAATAATGCATAATCAATGCATAATTCATAATTAGTAATGCTTTCAGCATTACAAAAATGCCGCAGACAACAATATATTATGAATTATGATTATGATTAAGCATTGTGAAATGATGTAAAAAATTTTTTATATTTTGTCTTTATTTCCTCCGCCGCAGGCGAAGGAAATATGAGCTGTTTTTATTGCCGCAGGCAATATAATTATGAATTATGAATTTAAAGGGGGGTTTGGGGGGAATAAGCCGCCCCTTGCGCCGGTAGAGAACGGAGCGCAGCGCAGTGAACGAAGGCGCAAGCTTCAAGGGGCGGCTCCCCCCATTTGAAATGAGGTGTTGTTTTGATTAAGGACAGGAGTGGCAGGATTGTTGTCACCAATCAGAAACAGAATAAGCTTCTCAGGAGGCTCTACGGAACGCCAAAGGGCAGAAAAATTCTTAAACTGCTCACACGTCCCGTTGTCTCAAGGGCTGTCGGGGGATTTATGGACTCAAGACTTTCCGTGCCTATGATAAAAAGATTTATAAAATCTTCGGGGATAGATATATCGGAATACAATATGACAAAATTCAGGTCGTACAACGATTTTTTCACCAGAACCATAAAGCCTGCCGTGCGCCCGATAGATTACAATGCAAAGCACCTGATAAGCCCGTGCGATGCAAAGCTTTCGGTCTATAAAATCAACAGGGACAGCGTATTCAGGATAAAAGACTCGTACTACAGAATTTCAGACCTCCTGAAGAATGAATTTCTTGCACGCAGATTTAATGACGGCTGGTGCATGATATTCCGCCTCGAAGTGGACGATTATCACCGCTACTGCTATATCGACGGCGGCGAAAAGACGGGAAATTATTTCATCGGCGGAGAGCTGCACACCGTAAACCCCATAGCCCTTAAAAGATATAATATATACAAGCGCAACAGCCGTGAATATACTGTCATGCATACGGAGAATTTCGGCGATGTGGTACAGGTCGAGGTCGGGGCGATGATGGTGGGAAGAATATGCAATCACCACAGGGAATACCGTTTCAACCGTGGTGAAGAAAAAGGTATGTTCCAGTTCGGCGGCTCTACGATAGTAATGCTTTTCGAGGAGGACAGCGTAATCCCCGATGATGATATACTTTCAAATACCCTTTCGGGATATGAGACAATCGTGAAATACGGCGAAAAAATAGGCATAAGAGGCTGATATGGCAGGATTTTCCGAACTGATAAAGAATTATGAGAAAACACGGGACTATATAAGGGATTTCTTCATCTTTGGCTTTAAGGTGAGGAACGAATACAACCGTAAAAGCTCCCGTACATATGATGACGAGAAAAGGCGGATTGAAAGCTGGCTCGGCGAATACATGACCTTTGAGCGTTCGGTCAAGGGTCAGCATACGGCTATAACCGCAGACAGCGGACATATAAGCGAAAATCCGCTGTATCAGACGTTCTGTTCGAGAAGCTTTACCGACAACGATATAAAGCTGCATTTCATGATAGCCGATATTCTGTACAAATCGGGATATATGACATTAAGGCAGATAGTTGACGGCATAAACGAGAGATTTGAGGAAATTTTCGATGAACAGACCGTCCGCAACAAGCTGAGGGAATATTCCGCAGAGGGTATAATAATATGCCGCAAAAAGGGCAAGACCGCATATTTCGGGCTTTCCTGCGATACCGTGCGGAGCTTTCTCGATGAATATAAGGGGCTTGAAGATGCCGTAAAATTCTTTTCTGAGAATGACGAATTCAGCGTCATAGGCAACAGCATACTTAAATTTGCAGACATTAAAAACGATATATTCCTCATGAAGCATTATTTCATAGTGCATACCCTTGAAGATATACTCCTTTATGATATAATAAACGCAATCAGGGAGAAGAGGTATATAACGCTCAATTCCTTCGGCACTGGCGGCAGGGAGCAGAAAATAGTCCCCATGCAGATATTTGTCTCCGTGCGCACGGGCAGGAGATATATAACGGGTTTCAGCCGTGAGCATGAGAATTTCGGCTCGTACCGCCTTGATTTCATAAAGAACATAACACCGGGCGGTGTGTGTTCCGATTATGACGGTATTAAAAAGATATTCGATGAAAACAGTAAATTCTGCTACGGTGTGTCTTTCGTAAAATCGAGGGAATTTCAGGAAAATATCCCCATGAGGATAGTTTTCCGCATTGAGGAGAATGAGGACTATATCCTTGAACGTCTCGAACGTGAAAAGAGATGCGGAGAAATTGACAGATGCGGCGATAATCTTTATTTCCTGACACTGCGGATATTCGACCCGAATGAGGCTATGCACTGGGTGAAGAGCTTTTTCGGACGGATAGTTTCGGTTGAGGGAACGAGCGATGAGGTGAAAAACAGGTTTTACCGTGACGTACAGGATATGTATGCACTTTACGGAGGCTATGAAGATGACGGTGTTCAGTGAGATTTACGGCGCATATTTCCGGATAGCCGCAAGAGTGCTGGAAAGAAATATCACCGATGAAAGGGAGATAAAGAGCATAATCTCCCGTGAGGGCTTTCGTGACTCAATTCTTTTTCTTCCGCAGAAATTAATTCCGCAGGCGGATTTTTCCGACTGGAGACTGTTAATGCGCACGGAGGACGGAAAATTAAAGCGTGTCACAAAAAATCCCCCTGTCAGAATACTCACGCTTTTGCAGAAAAGCTGGCTGAGGGCAAAGCTTTCCGACCCGAGGATAAGACTTTTCCTCGGCGATGATGAAATATCACGGCTGAACGAAAGGCTTTCGGGAGTTATGCCGCTTTACGTGAGGGAAAATTTCCGTTTTACGGATATGTACGGTGACGGCGATGATTTCGGCAGTGAAAGCTACAGGGAGAATTTCGGGAAAATACTCTCCGCAGTCAAAAATCATGAGATATTGAATATATGCTTCAAATCGAGAAAGGGCAGTGAGATAACAGGCGGATTTCTCCCCCTTAAAATCGAATATTCACGCAAGAACAACAAATTCCGTGTATACTGCTTTGCTGTCAGGGACGGGGGCATTTCTCACAGCGGAACAATAAATATCGGCAGAATTGAGGATATAAAAAATACGGGGATAATATATGACGGAAAAACCGATATGAAAAAATATTTTATGAGCCGCAGGTGCAGTGAACCCGTTACCGTCCGTGTAACTCCGCAGAGAAACGGTGTCGCAAGATTTCTAACGGAGTTTTCGTCATATGAAAAGCATACCGCCCCCGACCCCGAAACAGGCGGCTGTATTGTCAGGATACACTATGACAGATATGACGAAACGGAGCTTCTCATTCAGCTTCTCGGCTTCGGTTCAGTAGTAGAGATAATCTCTCCGCCCCGTTTCAGACAGCTTGCGGCGGAAAGAGTAAAAAAGCAGTACGACCTGATATTCGGCAATTCATAATTCATAATTAATCGGCTTCGCCGATTTCAGACATTCATAATCATTAAACAATTTTCTTATATTTAAATATTATATCATGCTTAATAATCTTATTTTCAGCTTAAATGCAACAATCCCGATATTCATTATGATGATTTTCGGCTGGGTATGCCGCAGAACTGAGCTTCTCGATGACCATACCACGGAAAAATTAAATAAATTTACATTCAGAACCACTCTCCCTGCCCTGCTCTTCACAGATTTGTCAAAAGCCGATTTCTATTCCGTCTGGGATACAAAATTCGTGCTGTTCTGCATGGGTGCAACGCTTATGAGCATACTGACGGCTGCTTTGTATTCACTCCTGCATAAGGACAAATCAGAAAGGGGAGAGATAATTCAGGCAGCCTACAGGAGCAGTGCGGCAGTCCTCGGCATAGCATTTGTCAATAATATCTACGGAAAATCGACAATGGCGGCTCTTATGATTGTGGGAACAGTCCCGCTGTATAACATAGCCGCCGTGACGGTCTTGTCGCTGACCTCTCCCGAAAGGGATGCTCATGCAGGCAGAAAGCAGCTTTTTCTTCCGACTGTCAGGGGCATAGTGACAAATCCCATAATAATCGGCATAGCAGCCGGAATGATATGGTCTGTGCTGAAAATTCCGCAGCCTGTGATACTCGATAAATCCGTTTCGTATCTTGCGAATATGGCAACACCTCTTTCGCTTATCGCACTGGGAGCATCGTTCAGGATAAGCGATACAAGGGGAAAGCTGCCTTTGACTCTCGGGATAGCGTTCATAAAGCTGGTTCTTTTCTGTCTTATGTTTCTGCCCCTTGCCGTGCATATCGGTTTCAGGGAGGAAAAGCTCACGGCAATCCTCGTTATGCTTGGGAGTGCAACAACGGGGAGCTGTTTTGTAATGGCTAAAAATCTCGGACACAAGGGAACAGTCACGGCATTTTCCGTAATGCTCACAACGCTTTTAAGCTCATTCACGCTTACGGCATGGCTCTTTGTCCTGAAAACACTAAAGCTTATTTAATGCATAATTTATAATGAATAATTCATAATTATCATGTGCTTTCATAAAGGGTTCAAAACGGCAATTTTTTAAATGCATAACCGTTGATTATTGAAAAATTTTTTTTGTTGTTGTTTTTTTTATTATTTTGGTAGATTAATTATTTGGTAGATGTATTATTTTGGTGTGAAGTTTTCTTCACAGGGTATGAAATATTTTTCATATGGCAGAAAAAATTTTTTTGTTGTTGTTTTTATATTATTTTGGCAGATGTATATTTGGTAGATGGATTATTTTGCTGTCCGTTTTCATGGACAGGGTATCCGCTTTCACAGACAGGGCAGAAAAATTTTTTTTTTGCAATAATCAATGCTTTTGCGTTAAGAAAAGTGCCGTTTTGAACCATATATGAGGGCTGATTTTTAATTATGAATTATGAATTAATTATGAATTGTGAATTGTGAATTAATTTTCCAAATGGCTTGCAATTTTTTAGTTTTTGTGGTATGATATATAATTAAGGGTTATGCGTGGTGCATGACAAATAATTTAACGTAAATTTACTTTACGGGTTGGGAGAGTATTATGCCAAAAAAACAAGACATCAGTAAAATCATGATAATCGGCTCGGGACCCATAATCATAGGTCAGGCTTGCGAATTTGACTATTCGGGTACTCAGGCCTGCAAGGCTCTTAAAAAGCTCGGCTATGAGATAGTTTTGGTCAATTCTAACCCCGCAACGATAATGACAGACCCCGATGTTGCGGATATTACCTATATCGAGCCGCTTAACCTCGCAAGGCTTACGCAGATAATCGAAAAGGAACGCCCCGATGCACTTCTGCCAAATCTCGGCGGACAGTCGGGTCTCAATCTCTGTTCCGAACTCGATAAGGCAGGCGTTCTCGAAAAATACGGCGTTCAGGTAATCGGTGTACAGGTTGACGCTATAGAGCGTGGCGAGGACAGAATAGAATTTAAAAATGCCATGAGCGCACTCGGTATCGAAATGCCCCGCAGTCAGGTTGCCTATTCGGTTGACGAGGCTGTAAAAATCGCCGAACAGCTTAAATATCCCGTTGTACTGCGCCCTGCATACACAATGGGCGGAGCAGGCGGCGGCATGGTCTACAATGTCGATGAGCTTAAGGTCGTATGCGCAAGAGGCTTGCAGGCATCGCTCGTAGGACAGGTTCTCGTTGAGGAATGTATATTCGGCTGGGAGGAGCTTGAACTCGAAGTAGTCAGAGATGCCGAAAATAATAAAATCACAGTCTGCTTTATTGAAAATATCGACCCCATAGGCGTTCATACAGGCGACTCCTTCTGTTCCGCACCCATGCTGACCATTCCCGAAGATGTCCAGAAAACATTGCAGGAAATGTCCTACAGGATAATCGAGTCGATACAGGTAATAGGCGGCTGCAACTGTCAGTTTGCCCGTGACCCCGAAACGGGAAGAATTGTCGTTATCGAAATAAATCCCCGTACCTCACGTTCCTCCGCACTTGCGTCAAAGGCAACAGGTTTCCCGATAGCACTCGTATCCGCAATGCTTGCCTGCGGACTTACCCTTGACGAGATACCCTGCGGAAAGTACGGCACTCTCGATAAATACGTCCCCGACGGCGATTATATCGTTATCAAGTTCGCACGCTGGGCATTCGAGAAATTCAAGGGCGCAGAGGATAAGCTCGGCACGCAGATGAGGGCTGTCGGCGAGGTAATGAGCATAGGAAAGACATATAAGGAAGCCTTCCAGAAAGCCGTGCGCAGTCTCGAAACAGGAAGATACGGTCTCGGCTTTGCAAAGAATTTCCACGAGATGACAAAGGACGAACTGCTTAATAATCTGAGATACCCCACAAGCGAACGTCAGTTTATAATCTATGAGGCTCTCCGCAAGGGCGCAGGCATAGACGAAATATATAATCTCACAAAGATAAAGCATTATTTCCTCGAACAGATGCTTGAACTCGTTCAGGAGGAGGAAAAACTCCTCGAAAACAAGGGCAGCGTTCCCGGCGAAGATGCTCTCAGACAGGCTAAGCTTGACGGTTTCTCGGACAGATATTTAAGCTCTTTGCTTGAAGTGACCGAAGAGGAAATCAGAAACGCACGTATCGGCTTCGGCATTAAAGAGGCATGGGAGGGTGTTCACGTAAGCGGTACGGAGAATGCCGCATATTACTACTCAACCTATCATCTTGACGAGGATAAAAGCCCCGCAAGCGACAAGCCCAAGATTATGATACTCGGCGGAGGTCCCAACAGAATTGGTCAGGGCATTGAATTTGACTACTGCTGCGTTCATGCGGCACTTGCCCTCAAAAAACTCGGCTTTGAGTCGATTATCGTAAACTGCAACCCCGAAACGGTTTCCACCGACTATGATACCTCGGATAAGCTTTATTTTGAGCCGCTTACGCTTGAAGATGTGCTTTCGATACA
The DNA here is from genome assembly GCA_017470905.1 of Ruminococcus sp. Taxonomy (GTDB): domain Bacteria; phylum Bacillota; class Clostridia; order Oscillospirales; family Ruminococcaceae; genus Ruminococcus. The sequence goes on from JAFUXL010000010.1 coordinate 66,394, forward strand.
CGAAAAGGAAAAGCCTGTCGGAGTTATCGCACAGTTCGGCGGTCAGACACCCCTCAACCTTGCGAACGATTTGAAGAAATACGGTGTAAATATCCTCGGTACAACTCCCGAAACCATCGACCTTGCCGAAGACCGTGACCACTTCCGTGCGATGATGGACAAGCTCGGAATACCCATGCCCGAGGCAGGCATGGCGGTAAATGCTGATGAAGCTATCGAAATCGCAAACAAAATCGGCTATCCCGTAATGGTGCGCCCCTCATACGTTCTCGGCGGACGTGGAATGGAAATCGTTCACGATGATGATATGATGAGGGTTTACATGAATGCCGCAGTCGGTGTAACTCCCGACAGACCTATCCTCATAGACCGTTTCCTCAACCATGCAACGGAATGTGAGGCGGACGCAATTTCAGACGGAACACACTGCTTTGTACCGGCAGTTATGGAGCATATAGAGCTTGCAGGCGTACATTCGGGCGACTCCGCCTGCATACTTCCTGCAAAGAACCTCACGGAAAAGCAGATTGAGACTATAAAGGAATATACAAAGAAGATTGCCGTTGAGATGAACGTATGCGGTCTTATGAATATGCAGTACGCTATCGAGGGCGATACGGTCTATGTGCTTGAAGCTAATCCCCGTGCATCGAGAACCGTTCCGCTTGTCTCGAAGGTATGCAGTATAAACATGGTGAAGATTGCCACGGAAATAATAACATCATCACTCACAGGTAATCCCTCGCCCGTTCCTGAGCTTAAAGACCGTGAGATAAACCACTACGGTGTAAAAGAGGCGGTATTCCCCTTCAATATGTTCCCCGAGGTTGACCCCGTACTCGGCCCCGAAATGCGCTCGACAGGAGAAGTCCTCGGCATATCGAAATCATTCGGAGAGGCTTATTACAAGGCGCAGGAGGCTACACAGACGAGACTTCCCGAAGAGGGTACAGTACTCCTCAGCGTGTGCGAGAGAGATAAGCCCGAGCTTATCGAAATCGCCGCATCGTTCAATGAACTCGGCTTCAATATCATCGCAACGGGCAGAAGCTACGAGATGATTAAGGAAGCAGGCATTCCCTGTAAGAGAATATTCAAGATTTATGAGGGCAGACCCAATATCGCAGACGAAATCGCAAACGGCGAAATCCAGCTTATCATAAATACCCCGGCAGGAAAAACGAGTGTCTATGACGACAGCTACATCAGAAAGGCTGCAATAAAGCACCGTGTACCATATATTACCACAATGGCTGCTGCAAAGGCAAGCGCAGAGGGTATAAAGGCACTGAAGAAAAATTCTCACCTTGAAGTAAAATCCTTGCAGGCTCACCACGCAGATATAAAATAACATAAAAAAGCCCCTGTCCGTCAGGGGTTTTTTATGTGTAAATTATTGTTTTCCATGTATTTCCTACGCCGCAGGCGGAGGAAATGTAGTTTTGAAATTTTTGTGTAAATTAATATTTATTATATACAGACAGTAAACAGGTTATTCGGCGAAAATAACCAAAAAATCCGATTTTCAATAGTCAAAATGCCGTTTTTTTCTCCCAATCGTTTATTTAATTTGCAAAAGGTTGACAAACGGTCATTTATTCAGTATAATATTTGATGTATAATATGTATTTTGTTATACTTTACTAAACGTAATATTGCAGTGCAATATGAAAATTTTTAAGAAAAGGAGGAAATTGCATGAATGTAAGAAAAAAGACTTTTGGCAAACGGTTTCTCGGCATGATGATTGCTTTCTTCATGGTGTTCACTTCTGTTCCCATGAATGAGCTGGTAGTCCCTGACATTCAGGACGTTCGTGAAACACAGGCACAGCCCCCGTGGAGTCCCTGGGGCGGCTTCGGCAGCTGGGGCTTCGGCTTTCCCATGCCCAACGTAATGACCAATGCGACAGTCGTTTTCAAGGACAATGACGGTAATGTAATCACCGAAACAGAGTCGGGCGAGTCGTTCAAAATGGTGCTTACCATAAGCGCAAACAACTCGACTGTAAACGGAAAAAGCACCTACCGCATTAACGTCCCCGACAGCATACTTCTCACCAATTTCCGTGGAAACGGCTTTGTTGACGGAATGAAGTACAACGGCTACACTCTTCACTACAATGCCGCAACGGGCGAGAGATATGTAGAATTTTCCGTTAAAAACGGCGCAACCGAAACCATTCAGCTCAGCGGAAAATTTGCAAACGGCATAACCGAAAACGGCACGACCGCAACGGTAAAGGTCGTAAATCCCGTTACCCAGCAGTCCAATTCAAGCACTATCAAGGCAATTGCAAAATCAGACTGGACAGACGACAAGACCACATCGGAAACACTCATCGAAACCAAGGACTTTGCGGATAAGTCGATAAGCTTTAATCTCTCCGCAGCTCCTGCCGGAAATTCAGGCTCCACAGGCGTACTCTGGGCTGACCATATCGTATTTACCGATACTCTCACCCTCCCCGCAGGTCTTACCTTCAAGAGCAAGTCGGCTCTTGAGTCCGCTTTGAGTATCAGCGGAGTGACTGTCGAGAGCATTGAACTTAGCGGAGACAACAAGGCTGTTATCAAGTGGACAACGCAGAACGCAAACAAGGACAGCAAAAATGTTCCCACTGCCGAAATGGACGCTTTCAGCGCAGTCGCACAGCTCAGTCTCAACTGTATAGATGTTTCTGAAAGCTTCGAGAAAGGCTCTATAGAGAATACTCTCGGCGCAGAGGTTTTCGGCTATAACAGCAAAAGCGGAACGGCTCTCACGGACAAGAGCGCATCTGTCCCCGTAAAATCATCCGTTGAGGACGTTTCTGACCTCAAAAAAGAGCTTTATTCGATAAGCTCAGGCAGAAGCTACGCTATGGACGGCGATACGGCAGTATTCCGTATCACCAACACCAACACGGGCGGAAGAGCTGTTTCAAATTTCACCATAACAGAAACTCCCGACCCCTCACTCGAATTTGTGGAATTTGAGGACAACGGAAGTACCGCAAAAATTACTTTCGAGGGAAATTCCATAAAAGCCGCAAGCTTCGGAGCAGGCGAAAAGATTGACGTTTATGTCTCCTACAAAATCAAGAGCGGCACACCCGAGAAAAATATCCCCAATACCGTAAAGAACAGCAAGGACTTCTCCTCGACCGCATACGTTCCCGTAAAGGAAACCAAGACCGATTTCAGCATAGTCAAGACTGCTGATACGGCTCTCATAACCAGCGGCACGGAGAAAGACGTTACCTACCGCATAGTAGTAAGCAACACAGGTACTACAACCCTTACGGGTCTTACGCTCAGTGATGCACTTGACGGAAAAGTAACAAGTGCAGATATAAAGAGCATTACCGTTTCGGACGGCACTGCCGTTACAGATACAGACCTTGCGGACGGTCTTGATGCAATCACACTCAAAGACCTCGAACCCGAACAGAGCGTTACTGTCGATATGGTAGTTGCTCTTACGGCAGAGGGCGAGGACGATGAAATAATCAGCAATACGGCAACCGTTACGGACGGCAGTACATCGAAAAAATCCAATGCCGATATTAAAATTCATGTCGGCAAACCCGATGTAATTGCCAACAAGAGCGGCAGTGTGACCGTTACCGATAAAGAGGGCAATACCTCGGTCAAGTCATTCTATCAGAACGGCTCATTAAACCGTCAGGATATTGTCTATACTATAACAATCGCAAACAACGGCGATGCCGCTGCCGAAAATGTTGAAGTATCCGATGAAGATATAGCAGCACTCAAAGAAAAACTTGGCAGTGACGCAGTTGTTACAATCGACGGCGAAACAATAAATCTTCCCCATAAAATTGAAAAACTGGCTCCCGGAAAGAGTGCTGTCGTAAAAATCACATTCAGCGGTGTTGAAGCCGAACTCACAGCCACAGAGGACGGCGGCACAGACCTTAAAAATACCGCAAAGGTAAACGACAAGGAAGTTACCGATACAATCGAAGTAAAGCCTGCTCAGGCTATTGTCGGCATAAATAAATTTGCCGTTACAGCTACATACAATGACGGTCTTTACAGGTCGAACCACGAAGAGGCTGTTGAATGGTACAGAATTAAAGTCAGCAACACAGGTACTCTCACATCAAAGAGCATGACAGTTACGGATAAACTCCCCGAATGGCTCGAAGATGCAACGTACTGGATTAAATACCCTGACGGTAACTGGTCTGACGAAATCAAGTACCCCGCAGACGGCATAATCGAACTCGACCCCCTTGAACCGAACAAGGCTTATGAAATAGCTATCTGGGGCTATATGAAGGACGGCACGGACGGCAAACTCGGCAATACCGCAGGTCTTTCGCATGACGGCGAGAATTATTCTTCTTCCGTTGACATCTCAAAGACAGAATTTAACCCCGGCGACTTCAAAAAGACCGCCAGGGTAATCGAGGACGGCAAGGAAAGCAAGTATCTCGATGTAACAGGCGGCACAGTCACATACGACCTCACCTATACAGGAAAGAACTATACGGGCGATGGCGAAAATCAGTTCGCATTCGGTATTACATTTACCGATTACCTCCCCACGGCGGAGGGCGCAGACGGCAGTGAACTTTGCAATATAAAATCAGTAAAGCTCATAATTGATGGCGGCGAAGAAAAAGAAATAAATGCCAAGGAATATCTCCTTGACGGAAACAAATTCACTTACGTGTGGGATAAGAATACAAATCCTGCAAATTATGTCTGTGAAGAAAGCGCAGTCCTCCGCATAGAGTACAAGGTTGACAATCTCAACAATGCAAAGGACGGTGCGCCGGCAGAACTCATAAACAAGGCTCAGGCCAATATCGCAGGAAAAATTCTCCCCGGAGACGATACCACAAGCGATGTTACCACTCCCGTTGTTGACACCAACGCAATGAAAGTCGATAAATTCGCAAAGCAGGAGGGTTCTCTCACAGAAGTTCCCGATAAGCTTTCGGGCGGTGTCATTGACGAGGAAACGGGTCTTGTAAGCTACAACAAGGATATAACTTATTATATCACAGTAACTAACAATTCAGGCAAGCCCATGTATAAGCTCAATCTCTATGACAAATTCTCGGGAACCATGTGTTCTTATGAGGAAATGGAGTGGATTGTTGCTGATATAAGCGGCGAGAGTGTTCTCAAAAAGGGAGATACATTCAAAACCAAAGCGCAGGGCGGAAATTCGGACTCCTCCGAGACAACTGCCGAAAGCTGCTCCGCAGAATTGAGAATGTTTGTTCTTGACGGCGGAAGCAACTGGGCAAACGCAGTGACAACAGGCGAAAACGGCTTTTCACTTGCCCTTTCTTCCGAAAAACCCGTTCTCTCCGCAGGAGAGCATATAACATTCGCTTACAGATTAAAGACATCAAAGGAGCCGTACTACACATACAATGACGGCGGAAAATTCACCAACGGAACCAATACCGTCTATGCAAGCTACAGCGGTGACGTTGAAATACTTGCAGAGGGTTCTCCCTTTGAGGACGAAATAAATTATAAGGGTTCTTCACCCTCACTGTTCAAATCAATAGGAGATATAACCATTGACGATGATGTTCCTCCCGAAAACGGCTACGGTTCTATAGCTGCAAAGGGTTCAAACCTTTCAGATAAGGCAAATGCCGATGTCGCAGACCTTGCAAATGCCGAAATATCCGACATAACAAGCAAGGAATACAGCTATGTTGTGGCTGTTATCAACAAGACGGCTGAAACGACCAAGAATGACTATTCCGAAGATGTTACATATGTCATAGAAGATGCAGTACCCGAGGGTATGCAGCTTGTGGACGGTTCTGTTTACGCTTTCAACAAGGGCGGAATTCTCCAAGGCGATGTTCTCAACTCCTTTGAGATATATTTCAAGCAGTACAGCGGTCAGGACTGGGAGACAAAAGAATACAACACACAGGAAAGTTATAAGATTGCCGACAAGGATATACAGATACAGTATACCAAGGACGGCAAGGTAAATTTCGTAATATCAAATACAGCTCTCAAGTATGTCGGAAATACCTTTGAGGATTACGGCGCAATACTTGTGACATATAAGCTGAGATTTACCGAAAGCATGGCGGCTTCTCTCATAAACGAGAAAAAGGAAAGCGGTTCTGTAAATACGGAATTTGTAAACAGCGCAGTTTGTAAGATTTATACAAACTACGGCACAGCGGCAGAGACTGAAATAAATGAAACCAACGAAAATGACGCTGTACTCGAAATCAGAGAAGAAACCATTGCACCCGATATACAGAAAACCGCCGAGGGCGTTGACGACATAGTCGCTCCCGATGACAGTTGGACAACAGGTGCAAAATGGACAGTAAAGGTAACCAACGAAGACCTTGCAGATTATGAAATAGCAGATGCAGTCGGCTTTGTCGTATACGATGACATTCAGGCAGGTTCGAGGTTCTACGGAATAGCAACAGGTGAGGTATATGCCTCCGACTATCCCGAACTCATGAAAGCAACATACAAGACAAGCGGCGGCGATACAGGCGAGGTTCAGGCTTACTTCACAAAAGAGGACGGAACCATTGATATAAGTAATCCCGTCACAGACCCCAAAGATACAGACGGAAAGACTATCGCATTCGATTTCAGTGACATGACACTTAAAGCAGGCGAATATGTCGAGATAACATTCTGCACCTCAACCGCAAAGGAATTTACGGACGAGGACGACGAAACCTACTGGGCATCACCTGTTTCAAGTATTCAGAATACGGCAAAGGTAAAATTCAACAACGGATTTTCTTCAAAGACCGTAGGCACAGACTCAACATTCGAGGGCGACAAGACCGTTTCGGATACCGAAAATTATCAGATTGGCGGTCTTATCACTAAATCCTACAAGACAATCGAATATAAGCACAGCTCAATGGCAAATTCTCCCGATAACGCAAAGGGCTTCGGCGACAATATCAAGCACGAAAGTCTCTTTGACAATTCGGAGACAGAAGCAACCAACTACGTTCAGGGCTTGCAGGGCGATTACGTTGAATATACTATCAACGTAAAGAACGATGCCGCAACCACGGGCAAGGGCGGTGCTGCAAGAGCTGACGGCGCAAGCACAATTGACAGATTTTCAATAATCGACCGTCTGCCATATGTCGGCGACACAGGTATCGTTTCGGGATACGACAGATTTACCGCATTCCCCGTTGAACTCGATGCGGAAAACGGCTTTGTCGTAAAGCTTTATAATGCTGACGGAACGGAAAAAACCGGCATTGATGCATCACATTATACAGTATCTTATTCAAACAGCACCGCTTCAATCAACGAGACAGCAGGCGACTGGCGTGGTGCGGATGACGCAATGACATGGTCGGATACATACGACAAGTCAATGGTAAACTTCCGCATAGTATTCGATGATACTGTTAAAATCGCTCCCCAGGAATATATCTCCATAGAATTCAGGGGTATCGTTTCACCCTTTACGGATATAACCGCAGAGGACGAGCAGGATGCATACGAAAACGACAAGATAGCATGGAACAGCTTTGCTTATTCCTATCAGACAAACGATAAAAAGACGGGTCTTTCTCCCGATGAAACGGTGGTTTCCGAGCCTGCACGAGTTGGTGTATGGGTAAAGAAAACAGATACCGAAATAACCTTGAACAAGACCTACAAGACAAATTCACCCGATGAGAATACATTCTATTTCTCGCTCTTCACAAAGGAAAACGGCGGATACAAGATATTCGGTCAGCCCAAGGCTGTCACCATGACAGGCAGTGAAACGGGAAATACGGAAACTCTCAAATTCTCCAACCTTATCGCACAGGATACACTCTATCTCTTCGAGACGGACAAGGCAGGAAATATCATCAAATCCACCCCCGAACAGAAGGTCACATACGGCTCAACGGAATATACGGACAATGAGGAGCTTGAAAACGTTCTCGAAACGTCACAGACAAGTCTCACCGTTGATATAACGAATGAAGCAATTATAGGAAAGATTAACCTTACAAAGACATTCGTTCCAGCAGAACCGAGCCTTAAAAAGACATTCTATTTCGGAGTGTTCGCAGGTGACGGCAGCGGAAATCTCATAAAAGAGAACGACAGCTATAAGCTTGTCGGCGATGTGCAGTCGCTTACAATTCAGGGCGGTGCGGCAGATAAACCCGTTACGGGTGAACTCACATTCTCCAACCTCCCGATAGCCGCAGAAGGCACAAGCTTCTATGTCCTCGAAACAGATGCAAAGGGAAATATAACCCCCGATGCTCTTGACGGAGACAAGGTAAGAAACAGCTATATTTACAAGGCTCCCGACGGTTCGCAGTACGATGTTACGGGCGGATATTCGGCAGATTTGTCAAAGGACTCTCCCGAAAAGAGCGTTTCCGTTACCAATACCGAAAAGAAAGTAATGCACATAAATGTCTCCAAATCCTATGACGGAAATGAAGACGATACTTTCAGAATAGGAATATTCGAGATAGCGGAAGAAAACGCAATTGCAGGCAGAGCAGAGCTTACCGATGAAGACCTCGAAAAGCTTGACAGCATTGACAGAACTGATTTGAGCAGCTTCACAGCCGCAAAGGACGAAAACGGCAATGACCTCATAAAGACAATCAAGGCCAACAGCGACCCCGTTACTTTCGATATATTAAATTCGGGCAATTATTACGTATTTGAAATAGATGCGGATAACCAGCCCATAGGTCACGGCGAAAAGGTCAATGACTATACGGTTAAATATAACGAGAGCGCAAACATAACAGCCGGTGATGAAGGCTATAGGGTAAGCTATACTCCTCTTACGCTTTCAAATGACAACCCTGATGAAAACGTAACCATCGAAAATACAACCGAGAAAATCCTCCCCACACTTTCAGTTACAAAGGTTCTCTCGATAGACGGCTACGAAGATGCATCGGGCAAGGCTGAATATACATTCGGTGTATTCGAGGCAGAAAAATATACACAGGAAGAGGCTGACGAATACAACGCAAATGTCGGCGAGGACGAAAAGGTAAGCGCAGGCTCGACAAAATTCGACAGCGACGGCAATGCAATAATCAACGAGACACCTGTTGATGTCAAGGTAATCGACCCCGCAACGGGCGAAGTATCAGGCACGGCAGTGAAGAATTTCACAATTTCGGCTGACGCAGTGAACGGCAAAACCAGCTCGGCATCAGCTTATGTTCAGCTTCCCGAAATAGAATTTACAGACCTCGAACCAAGGATATACTATGTATTTGAGCTTGACGGCAGCGGAAACCGTGCGCAGCTTGGCGGAACTGTCGAGGCTAATATCACGGGTGCCGAGGGTGCAAAGGCTGTTGTAAACTACAGCCCTGCAAACGGCGTTGTCATCTCACAGACAAGCACAAATGCATCAGCAGCAGTACAGAACCAGGTAACAAAAGAGTCCGAAATAAGCTTCATGAAGTGGAACGACACGGGCGATGTTCTTGAGGGTGCAGTATTGCAGCTCACAGGCGAAAAGATAAGCGCAGAGATTGAAAATACCGTTTGTGCCGGAGAGACAATCACTGCCGGCGGCAATGAATTTACTGTTGCCGACAATTCGGTTGCATGGATAACAGGTACAGACAAATTCACAATCAAGGGTCTTGCAGACGGTGAATATACCATAAGCGAGATTTATGCCCCCGAGGGCTACACAAAGACTTCCGACAAGACCTTCACCATTAGCGGAGGCTATATCGACAGCGATAATCTTGACGATGAGCAGTATACATTTACCGCAAACTCGGTTTCTGTTGTTGACAAGAAGAAGTCCGATGGCATTACAATAAGCAAGAAAGACATCACAGGCGAAAACGAAGTCAAGGGTGCGACAATCACAATAAGAACACAGGACAATACGGAAATAGGCACTCTCACAGCAACAGGCACAGAGCTTACTGAGGTTAAGGACGGCGATACCGTTACAGGATATTCATTCGTATCAAACGGCAGTGACGTAATTATCAGCGGTCTTGCAGAGGGTACGTATATACTCGAAGAAACCGCAGAAAACGGCACATCATTCACCGCAGAGGACGGCAATGAGTATTATATCATTACTTCACAGCTCACATTCGATATTGATGCAGACGGAAATATCACAAATGCAAAATCCGATGCAGAGGTTCTCGAAACAGCAGACGGCACACAGACGGACGGCTATTATGTTGTAAATACGGCAGATAACTCCATAACCGTATGCGATGCTGAAAAGATTGCTGTAAAGGAATACGAGATAAGCAAACAGGACGCTGTAAGCGGCGAAGAAATCTCCGGAGCAAAGCTTACAATAAGCAAAACAGGCGATGTTGACGAGGATAACCAGCCCGTATATACAGACGAAAACGGCGAAGAAATTGCAACATCTGTCGTAACATCATGGATAACTCCCGATGCGGTTGTCGCTACTGAAACCACTGTCGTTGACGGTGAAGTTTCATACGTTACGGTAACGGACGCTGACGGAAATCCCGTAAAGACTGTTCCCACAGTATCGGTAACGCTCGATGACGGCGTATACGAACTCGAAGAGGTAACAGCTCCCGACGGCTACAAAACCGCTGAAAAGATATATTTCGCAGTCAGGGACGGAAAGATTATCTACAGCGGCAGCGAAAAGCCCGAAAATGCAATGACCGATGAAGCTGAAAAGGTTACAATGCTCGACCAGCCCTCAAAGGTTATCATCAACAAGACCGACATTACAGGAAATACCGAGGTTGACGGCGCAGAAATAACGCTCACATATGACGGCAGCGGCGATATATCCAAGGTTATCCTCACAAGCGGCGGAAAGGTTCTCACAAGCGGTACGGATTACACCATAGATACCGAGAACAAGACCATAAGCTGGAAATCAAAGGACAATGCCGTTGAAATTGAGTATATCCCCAACGGAGATTACAAGCTCAAGGAGACAGGCGGAAAGTTCACATCATCTGACGGAAATACATACAAGATTATAGACTCACTCGTTTCATTCACTGTTGCAGACGGCGAAATAACTTCCGTTTCGGGAGATGCCGTAAAGAATGAAAAAGCCCCCGGCAGCAGCGGTTATGTTTATTACAATGCAGATGATGAAAATATCACAGACGCTAAGAATACTATAACTCTCTGTGATGCAGAGGACACAAACAAAATATCAATCAGCAAGCAGGACGCTGTGACAGGCAGTCTCATAGACGGAGCAAGGCTTATCATATCCAAGGTAGGCGATATAACCGAAAACGGCGATAAGATAACCGTGAACAATTCCGCAGAGACTTCCGTAGTTGCAGAGTATGACACAGCCTACGAGACAGTTACCTTCGTTGTCACAGATACAGAGGGCAATACAAGCACTGTCGCAGTTACAGACGAAAACGGCGAGGCTGTCACAACTATCGCAGACAAGGAATTTGAACTCACTGACGGCGTTTATGAACTTACCGAAGTATCTGCTCCCGAGGGCTATCAGGTTGCAGAGACTATATACTTTGTTGTAAAGGACGGAAAGGTTGTCTACAGCGACACCAATAAGCCGACCGAAATCACAGCAGAGGATATGGGCAATAAGGTAATCATGGAAGACCAGCCCAATTCGGCAGCAATCAGCAAGCAGGACGCTTCAAACGGCGGTAAGGAGCTTGCAGGCGCAGTTATAAGCATAACTGCTCCCGAAAACGCAGACCTCTCACACATCTATCTGAAGAGAGGCGGCACATATCTTGAAAACGGCAAGGATTATACCGTTGACGGCAACAAGATAACATTCACATCAGGTGACGAAAAGACTGTGGTTTACGGTCTTGCATCAGGCAATTACAAGCTTACCGAGGATACAGCACCTCTCGGCTACAACAAAGACACAATGATTGAGTTTGCAATTGATAAGAACGGTGATGTTAAGGTTGATGACAATATCATCGAAACCCTTGAACTCACAGACAAGGTTATCGGGCTTGAGATAAGCAAGGTTGAA
>JAFUXL010000011.1 GCA_017470905.1 Ruminococcus sp.
TTCAGCGGAAAACGAGTACAGCGAGGATTATACAGAACTGCTGACGGAACATTGCTCAATGCAGATGTGAACGGTGCATTGAATATCATGAAAAAAAGCAGCGTTGTGGACTTAACAGTCCTATACAGTAGCGGCGAAGTGGACACGCCTGTAAGAATAAGGGTTGCCTGATTTTCAGGTGGAAACTTAAATACCAATCTTCTTACGAAGCCCCAGCCTCTTTAGGCGGGGGAGAGTTCACGATAAAATAAAAGAGTAATGATGCCGATTTCAAGGGGGTGAAATTATGGAAAGAATGTCGCTGAACGTCCTTTTGTCGCTGATAATGCAGACGAAAATCAAGGGGAGAGGGCATGTTTCAAACGAGAAAATCTATGTGAAATTTATTTCTGCAATTGCCGACGGAGATGAAAAGGATTTGCTGAAAAAATTCAACAACGAGATTGTTCCGAAAGAGGCTTACAGAAAATTCGGCAGATTTTTAAGCCGGTTTTTAAAGGACGGCAAGGGTTATCCTTACGATTTGACAGAGTTTACAGAATTTGAAGGCTGTATCGGCGACAGCGTGAAATATGCCGAATATCTGCGGAAAATCGGGACTTTATGCAATGAGATTTTGGATGAAAATAAGATAAATCCGCTTGTGTATACCCTTCTTGAAATTATCCGTCAGGACAGCAATATCAGAGTTATTCTCTATAATTCCGAATTTGTCGAAAAAGAAAATCTGCTCGGCAGTTATGCGCACCCGAAAAGAATATGCATTGAGGCATTGCTGTTGGGACTGCTGTATCATGTTCACAAAAATCCTGCGCTGTCTCAAAATATTAAACTGTTTGAAGTACCCGACAAACGGACTTTTCATGTCGTTCATTTCAGCGGATATAATTCCTTAAATCCTGAATTGCCGATAAATCTGACGGATAATATTCATGAAAATTCAAAACATCAGAGGTCTGCGGAATTGAAATACAGGTTGGACTTTAGGCATAACAACGAGATTATTTCCGAACTCCCCGAAAATAGAAATATATTTCTGTACTGCACGGGCGGAGCAGGAAAAACAACGGTTTTGCTTAATCAAATCATGAATGAACATACAGTTAATTTTTATTTTCCGCTTTATCAGTATAAGCCTGAAATTCGGGAAAATCTGCATATTGAAAGCTGTCGGATTTTATTGCAGATACTGCTGAAATATCACTATCAGTACGAATATCAGACCTATGAAATTTATACCGCAAACGAGGGCGAAGAAACAATTTTGCAGCAGCTTACGGAGCTTGAGAATATGTTCAAAATCCTGCCGGTAAGCCGTCCGAAATACAGACTGCTGCTTGACGGGTTTAATGAAATTCCGCTTGATTTACAGAGGGATTTTCTTTGTGAACTTTAATGGATTTGCAGGAAATGGCGAAATGTCGGAATTATAATTACGGGGCGGACTGTTCCCAAATATGAGATATTTGACAGCTTTGAACAGGTTGAATTATGCGGCGTTTCGGACAGTGAATTACAGTCGGTATTATCAGGCTTCAGCACTGTATTGCCCGACAAAAATCTTTCCGAAATACTGAAACTTCCTATCTTCTTGAATATGTACACGGAAACCGGCAGCGAATTTAAAACAAGGGGAGAGCTGATTGACGGATATATCATGTATAAATCCGAATTTTTGAGTGATACTGAGAAATTTCTGATATGGTACGTTATTCCGTTTGCTGCAAAAAAGATGTTCAGAATATGGTTCAGAATAAACGTAAGCCGTGCGGAAATTATGGAAGCTGCGGATTGTGCAATTAATTATTATCTTATGAATAATAATGTATTTCAGAACTATATTGCTCCAAAAAATCTTGATAAAAATACCCTGCGTGAAAGCAGGGCGAAAACGGATTGGGTCAGAATTATGCTGAATACAGGATTTGTTGAGGAGAATATTTCAAATCCGAGATTTCTGCATTTTACACACCAGTATTATCAGGAATATTTTGCGGCAAGGCACATAATAAACCTTATAGAATCGGCAAAAACCGTATATGACCCATTGAGCGGAGGGTTGCCTGCGAACGTGGCCGAATCAGGACTTTTTGACCAATGGTACGGCGGTTTCGGCTGTGCAGAGAGTGATGAAGTTTATAAATTTATCGGTGAGATATGCGGTGAAGGTGAGTGGACTATACTTGACAGTCTGCTTGAAATGTCAAGGGATTTTAACGGATATTTCACCGCCGAAAATGTCATAAGAACGATGAAAATTTCACGCAATGATAAAATTTATAATCTTGATTTCAGCAAGCTTAAACTTCCTTTTTTTATGTGCAGTGATGCAGATTTTATTGACTGCGATTTCAGAGGGTGCATAGTGCCGTTTTGGAGAAGTCTTGATAACATAAGTTTTAAAAACTGCGATTTTTCGGGAGCAGTTTTTTTGCTTGAAGAAGGCAAAAAACTGCTTGCAGATTTGGGAGCTGAAATATAAAAAGGGGGCAGTCTGCCCTTCCTGAGAGATTAAAGATTTAAGTATTTTCTTCCTTCTTCGCCATAGTCAAAGTCTTCGTCAATTCCAAGGTATTCATTGAGTTTTTTCATTGCCTTGTAAAATTCTTCCGTTGACATCTCTTCATCGAACATCTCCATTGTTTTCCAGAGAAATTCGTGGTTTTCCTCATCGCCGAGCATTTCGTCCGACTCGTTATCGGAATAGCCGAAATTTTCTGTGAGCTGTTCCTTGTAGAAGTCATTGTCTTTTTTTCTGTTATACATATTCATACCTCCGTTTTTGCCTTTAAGCCTGATATTATTATAGCACATAAAATTAAATAAAATCATATAAAAAATCCTGCGAATTTATTGATTTGTGAACACGCTGCAGCAAGAGAATATAAAGATGCAGCTATTGAGGCATGATTTAAAAAAAGTGTGAGATATTGTTCATATCATCGCTTTTTTGTAAGATTTTACAAAAATAAAAAGAATAATTTTAACCCTTATGCAAATAATAGCTTCACAAAACAAATTTTATTTGTGGAGGATAAATTATGAAAGCAACCGGAATTGTCAGGAGAATTGACGACCTCGGCAGAGTCGTTATTCCCAAGGAAATAAGACGCACTATGCGTATACGTGAGGGCGACCCTCTTGAAATATATACTAACAGCGAGGGCGAAGTGATATTCAAAAAATATTCCGCAATAAGCGAAATGAGTGAAAACGCTTCGTATGTGGCTGACATAATGCATAAGATAGCAGGCTGCGGCGTGGCGATATTTGATAAAGACCATGTTGTCGCAGCGGCAGGTGTTCCAAAAAAGGAAATATCCGAGCGCAGAGCCTCTGCGGAGCTTGAAGAACTCATGGACAGCAGAGGACAGTACTTCATGAAGAACGGCAGCAGGAAATTTTTCCCTGCTGAGGGTGTGGAATATTTCGCCATATGCGCCATCCCGATACTTGCAAACGGAGATGTTTCGGGTGCGGTGGTATTTCTCGGCGGCGAAAGACATTCCGAGCCGAACGAACTGCAAAAAAGTCTTGTGAATGCGGCTGCGCAGTTTCTCGCCAAAAAAATTGAATAAACCGAACAAGGGCGGCAAGTCGTGTGACCTGCCGCCCCTGTCCTTGGTGGTTTATATGAAAATTGAGGATTTCATTAATTAAGAGAAGTCGGGCATTTCGCCGTCAAAGCCGCCCTCGGGCATATCGGGCATTTCGCCGTTAAAGGCGCCGTTCGGTTTTTCGGGTCTTTCGCCATTGAAATTTCCGCCGAAGTTTCCGAAATCTCCGCCCATTCTTCCGCCGCCGTGACCGCCCATTCCGCCGCCGCCAGTCATGCCCTGTGAGCCGATGGTCGATATAACGGAGCTTGCGGTGAATGATGAAGTTTCCGTGCCATCATTGTTATATCCGCCGTTTACATAAAGACCGTATTTATTCTCGGCAGACGAAGAACCGCCTGTATAGAAAATATATGAAGCACCTGTCTGTATGTCGGGGGAGCTTATGACGATATTCTGGAATGTCTTTGACGGGGCGAAGCTCAATATCTCTTTGCCGCTTTCATCGAGGAGAGTGACGAGAGTGCCGCCGTCATATGAGGTATCAAATGTGCAGGAAACGCTGTTCTGTGAAGAACCTTCGGACGGACGTTCAGCCATTCCCGAACTTCCTGCGGCTATGAGCAGACCGCCTGTGACGATTATTTCGTTATTGCTGTCGAGCGCACCGTTGCCCGAATTTGTGGGACCATTTACTATAACAGTGCCGCCGCTTATGGTTATATCTCCGTTTGAGTCAAGACCGTCTCCGCCTGCATCGACATATACCGTGCCGCCGCTTATATTGAGCGAAACACCGCTTACATATGTTCCCATGCCGCCCTGCGAGGTGACACCGTCGCTTGCGTTGAAACCGTCATCGGAGGAGATTAATTCCGTTGTGCCGCCTGAGATATTTATAACAGCGGCTTCTATTCCCTCATAGGAATTGGTTATATTCACGCTGCCGCCTGTGATATTTATTTCGCTGTCGGCATGGATACCGTCATCTCCTGCATCGAGAGAGAGGTTTCCGCCTGTGATATTTACAGTATTATCTGAATGCAGGGTATCGTCCGAGGAATTTATGCTGAACACACCATCCTCGATACTTATTTCGGAACCTGCCTTTATACCCTTTGTGCTTGAAGAAGTATCAGATGAACTGTCGGTATTGTTTGCGGTCTGAACGAAAGCGAGGTCTGTATATCCGTAATTGACTGTTCCCTCGGAGAAATTTCCGAAGCCGCCGAAGCCGCCGCCGAAATCTTCATTTCCGCCGAAGTGTCCGAAATCTCCGCCCATTCTTCCGCCGCCGCCGAAATCGTCTGTATGTGTTTTTGAGACATTTGAGCTTCCGCCGCCTGCGGTTATATCGAAGTTTCCGCCTGCCGAGGTGAATACAGTTTCAGCCTGTATGCCGTCCTGCTGGGCATCAATTGTTATATTTCCGTTTTCGACATATACAAAGCCGAGCGAGGTATCCTCGGTATTGGTGGACTTGATACCGTCCTGACCTGATTTTATATTTATATTTCCGTCAGCGACAGCGACATAGTCCTTGCCCTTTATGCCGTCACCTGCGGAATTTATATTTATTGTGCCGCCTGTGATTACTATATCGTCCTTGCTCCTGATACCGTCATTGTAGTTTGCGTTTACGTTGAGAGTACCTGTGCCGTTTATTGTTATGCTGTCCTTGCTGAAAATGCAGGCATCGGGTTCGTCCTCCGCGGTGTCGGAATAGGTATAATTATCCGGGTCTGTGAGAGTATTCGTGCTGTTATCCGCAAGGGTTATGAATATCTTATCCGATGAAACGGCATATATCGGCGAGGAATAGGAACAGCTTATATCCGCATTGTCGAGGACGAGCTGAACCTTGGCTTTATCCGCATTTATTATAATCTGACCGTCAGTGAGCTTGCCCGTGATATAATAAACGCCCTCGGAATTTATGGTTATTACCGAGCCGTTTACTGCTGCGCCTGTGCCGTTTATGTCGGCGGTGGTATCTTTGAGTGTTATTTCTGCGGTAATCTGTTCATAGTCGGGGTTCAAATCCCTTGCGGAGAACAAATCGCTTATTGCAGTTTTCCTGACAGTGCTTGCAATGGTTTCAGCCTTGATTGCAGATGTGGTTGTATCATTGGTTTCCGCAGAAGAAGCCGATGAAGTCTCTTCCTGATTGTCTGTTTGTGTCTGGATTGTATCATTATTTATCTCTTCGGCAGATGACAGTTCGGAAACGACTGATGAATTATTGTTATTGTTTCCGCAGCCTGTGGCAAGAGCCGAGAAAGTCATAGCTGCTGTAAGGAACGCAAAAGTTTTCTTCATGATATTGATATTTTTCATAAAATCACCCTTTCTGTTCCAATTCCCGGTTTTATATTTTTCTGACGAACAATTCTGTATCTCCCCTGCCGTAGGCAGGGGAGACAAGGCTTTCTGTTTGTTCATATATCTTTATCTCTATGATGTTATTATAGACCCGTGTTATGTAAAATTCATGCAGGATTTGTGAAATAAATCTGAAAAATATATGATTAAATTCAAAATCTCTCCTGCCGCAGGCGGTGGGAAACAGTGTTTTTTATGATACTTTGTATGAATTATGCATTATGTATTATGACTGCATTGTGACGATAAAGCATATGCTCCTGCCCTCTTCGTTGTCAATATGTATCTTGAATTTATGCTTGTCGATTATGGATTTGGCTATGGCGAGACCAAGACCGTAGCTTCCTGCGGCACGGTTTCGGGACTCGTCACTTCTGTAGAAACGTTCAAAAATCTTGTCCTTTTCTTCTTCCTTAACGCCCGAACCTGTATTATATACGGAAAATAAAATTTTCCTGTCCTTGTCCTTTGTTAGCGATACCCTTACCGTTCCGCCGTCCTTTGAATATTTAAGGGCATTGTCGATGAAGATAGCCGCCATTTGCTTGATATGCTGTTCGCTTGCCGTGATGTGTATGCCCTCTTCGATATTCAGCACGAAATTTTTATTCGTTTCAAATGCCTGACATTCAAACGGGAGAGCCGTATTTTCAACCGCCTTGCTCAAATCAAATTCGGTGAGGATAAAGCTGGAGGTATTGTTTTCGAGCCTTGTGAGGTTGAGCAGTTCGTTCACGAGGACGTTCATTCTGTCGGCTTGGTCCTGAATATAATTCAGCCATTTGTTGTCGCCTATTTCGCCCGAAAGGACATCGGCATTTGTCGAGATAACCGTCAGGGGAGTTTTAAGCTCGTGGCTTGCGTCTGATATAAACTGCTTCTGCTTGTCGAAAGCATCTTTAATCGGCTTTACTATAAGACCACTCAGAAAATACGATGCGGCGGACAAAAGAACAATGCTTATTATTCCTATCAGGACGGTGGTTCTTTTCAGCTTTCCAAGCATATCCATTTCGGAGGTCTTGTCCGTGAATACAAATATAGTGCCGTTGCTTTTTTCTGCGGAGAGAAACTGATAATTATTCAGCATACCGCCTGTTATGCCCTTTTCGGATATTGCATCTATGTATTTCTGTGCATTTTCCTGCGATAAATCGTCATTGTTGTGAATATCGAGATATTTTCCGTTCTTGTCGGACATTATAATAAAGAAGTCTATCGTATCGAGTGATTTGGGAACAGGTTCTCTGTTGAATTTTTTAAAATCATATTCGGGCGGCTGATTGTTCTGAAAGTCCTGAAACGGAGCGGTCTGTATTTCCGCTGTGGAAGTATCCGCAAGGAGATAAGCTCCGTTCGGGATATAGGCGCAGTATGCGCTCATGAAAACATATCCCCATTTTCCGCCGTGGTTGTCACGTTCGCCGTTATCCCAGCGGTTGCCCCAGTCATCGGGGCGGTCATTTGGTCTGTCAGGGTCAAAGGGATTGAAATCATCATCGGGGAAAGGCGGTTTATCGTCATCATCGTCATCATCGTCCTCGTCATCATTATCGTCCTCGTCGTCGTCATCATCATCGTCATCTTTTTTATTATCATTATTTTCTGACGGCGTGAAGGCTGCCGGGGGCTGTTCCTGCGGAGGCTCTTCATTATTCTCTTCGGGAGGCGGAGGCGGTTCGTCCTCGGAATTATCCTGTTCTTCCTGTTCGGGTTCGGTAATTTCCTCGTCTGTTTCGGCAGTTTGCTCCGTGGTTTCCGTTATCGGTTCGGTTTCGGCGGAGGTCTGGGCAGTGGTTGTTGAAGTATCTGTTGTAATTTCAGTAGCGGCGGCGGTGGTAACGGGAACGGGTTCGCCGCTCGGTTTTTCGGGCGGAGGAGAATTATTGTCGAATTTATCGTTCATGCGGTCTAAATCCCTTTTGAATGTAAAGGTAGATGTATTTTCATCGTATTCGACACCTTCGGCGATTTTTTCGAGGACGTTTTTTGACTGACGTTCCATGAGGGAGTTCATTATTAAATTTATCGAGCCGAGAACAGCTATAAATATGGCAAGCAGTATGCTTACGATTATGCTGAAAAATTTAAGCTGTACTTTCTTAAACAAAATATCACCTCTTATTTAATTCATAATTCATAATGCAGAATGCATAATTATATTTTCTTTGTGTTTCCGATTACAGCGAGGGATTTCTTTTTATATAAAATCATGCACAAAATTTTTATATTTTTCTTTGTTCCCTCCGTCCCTAAAGGGATTTCCGTTGGTCACCTACGGCGGAGGGAACATTGTTTTTTATTATGCTTTTTGTATATTATCACGAAAAATTTTAAATTTGCTCAATCATAGTTAATGCAGAGTTATATTGCCCTTTGCCAATCGGATTTTCCGGAAGAAAAAGCAATTATGAATTATGAATTATGCATTATGAATTGTTTATTCAAGTGAGTAGCCTATTCCACGTGCCGTCTTAATCTGTACGGGGGCGGAAATAACGCTTATTTTCTTGCGCAGGAATGATATGTAAACTTCGATGTTATTGTATTCAACATCGCTCTCGTAGCCCCATATTTTCTCGATAATGCGTTCTTTCGGGAGTATCTGTCTCGGATTTGCGATTAAAAGCTCCATTATCTGATATTCCTTAAGGCTTAATTTTATATCGTTTGCACCGTAGATTATGGAGCATTTGTTCTTGTTAAGTTCGAGACCGTTGAATGACATTTTATTATCGTCCACTATTTCGCCTCTTCTTCGGGTCAGCGCACGTACTCTTGCAAGAAGCTCACCCGTTACAAAGGGTTTCGTGAGGTAGTCGTCAGCTCCGCAGTCAAGACCGTTTATCTTGTCCTCGATTTCGCTCCTTGCGGTGAGCAGAAGAACGGGAGTATTTATCTTTTCTTTTCTTAAATTTTTAAGTATCTCAATGCCGTTCATTCCGGGGAGCATTATATCGAGAATAATTCCGTCGTAAACTCCCGTCAGGGCATTGTCAAGACCGTCAATTCCGTCATATACGGTATCGACAGAATACATATTTCTTTTAAGGATTTCCGAGAGAGCGTCAGCAAGCTGCATTTCGTCCTCAACTACAAGTATTTTCATATAAAATTACCCCTTTCGTGTTTTGAGGATAACGCATTATTTTCACATTTTCCCTTATCCCTCCGCCGCAGGCGGTGGGATATTATTTCATTCTTATTTCAGACAATTAACGCAGTTATCCACTATACTTATATTATAGCATATATTCTTTAAATAAGCTTAAATATTTTTTTAATTTAAAAAAATTTCTGATAAAAAATCCCCGTGCTTTTTGTGCATATTTACAGTTTTCAGTATTTTTCACAAAGCGATATTGACTGTACGGAATATTTATGGTAAAATTATGTTTGAAAACATCTTTTTTTATTCCATGCCTGCGGTGTGGATATACGGAAAAAATTATAATCTGGGAGGAATTTCAATATGCAGTCTACTCAGGAACGAAGAAAAGCTAAAATGGCAAAGGCTTTTCTGCCGTCCGTTTCTGCCGAACTGAAAAAATATGACGAATTGTATCAGCTCTATTGTCAGAAAGGCTATACAAAACAGCTTTGCGAGGAATATGCCGATGCCTTTATAAATGATGTGAAAAAACCGGCAAATGAGGATATTCTCCAGACGGCAAGGCTCTATGACATGATACACGACAACGATAATGCGGAATTTTATCTCGATATGTTAAGCGACAGAAAACTCGGCGGAGAGGAAAAATATGACTTCTGTATCCAGATGCTTAAAACAAGAAGCAAGCTCAATCACTGGCGTGATGCGGAGGATTTCAGGACGGAGAATATAAATTTTATGCAGAACCATGCAGAGAAAACATCGCCGCAGAAAAAAGCCGATTTATATATCGCCCTCGCCCTTGCCGACTGCGCCGCAGCCTATTCCTATGACGGCGACTCCCTGACCAAACAGAAAAAATTCAACATGGCTTTCGGTATGCTCATGAAAAACGGATATAAGCCCCACGGCGCACACGATATGAAGCTGCTCGAAATACTGATAACGGGTGTTTACATATGCGCCTGTTCGGAAGATGTCTCCGAGATTGAAAATGCCGTACAGAATGCAAAAAGCTATCTGAGGATAATAGGAAATTTTGAATTTGACTGGTGCAGTGATTATTATGAAAAGAGGATTTCCGATGCCGCAGTCATGATATTATAATTAAAATTAATTTCCCCGCCTTGCGGGGAATATTTTTATGCCCGAAAACAAAAGACGGAAGCCGCATTACAGCCTCCGTCTTATTTAAAATCGTCAATTTGCGCCTTTGATACCTTGCGCTTTCGTTCACTTCGCTGCGCTCCGTTCACTTTCAGCGCAAGGGCGCAAATCTCCTCTGTTATAATTATTTTTTATGTCAGATTATTACTTGTTGGCGATAGCAGCCTGTGCAGCAGCAAGACGTGCAATCGGTACACGGAAGGGTGAGCATGATACATAATCAAGACCAATCCTGTGGCAGAATTCAACAGATGTCGGGTCGCCGCCGTGTTCGCCGCAGATACCGCAGTGAAGCTTGTCGTTTGTACCCTTACCCATCTTAACAGCCATATCCATAAGCTTGCCGACACCAATCTGGTCGAGCTTTGCAAACGGGTCGTTCTCGAAAATCTTCTTCTCGTAGTATGCGTTGAGGAACTTGCCTGCATCGTCACGAGAGAAGCCGTATGTCATCTGTGTGAGGTCGTTTGTACCGAAACAGAAGAAGTCTGCATTTGCAGCGATTTCGTCAGCAGTAAGAGCAGCACGGGGAATTTCAATCATCGTACCAACTTCATATTCAAGCTCTGCGCCGGCAGCCTTGATAGCGGCATCGGCAGTCTCAACAACTACCTTCTTAACGAACTTGAATTCCTTTACATCGCCAACGAGGGGTATCATGATTTCGGGCTTAACTGTCCAGTCGGGGTGGTTCTTCTTAACGTTGAGGGCAGCCTTGATGATAGCATTTGTCTGCATCTTTGCGATTTCGGGATATGTTACTGCAAGACGGCAGCCTCTGTGACCCATCATGGGGTTAAACTCGTGGAGTGAAGCGATTATATTCTTGATAGTCTCAACGGACTTGCCCTGTGCCTCAGCGAGAGCCTTGATGTCCTCTTCTTCGGTGGGAACAAATTCGTGGAGAGGCGGGTCGAGGAAACGGATAGTAACAGGGTTGCCCTCAAGAGCCTCATAGAGAGCCTCAAAGTCAGCCTGCTGCATGGGTTCGATTTTAGCAAGAGCAGTTTCTCTTTCCTCAACTGTGTCGGAGCATATCATCTCACGGAAAGCAGCAATTCTTGCAGGGTCAAAGAACATATGCTCTGTACGGCAGAGACCGATACCCTCCGCACCAAGCTCACGAGCCTTTTTAGCGTCAGCGGGTGTATCTGCATTGGTTCTTACCTTGAGTGTTCTGTACTTGTCAGCCCAAGCCATAATTCTTCCGAATTCGCCTGCAATCTGAGCATCAACAGTGGGGATAATGCCCTCGTAGATGTTGCCTGTTGTACCGTCAATCGAGATAGCATCGCCCTCTTTGAATGTCTTGCCTGCAAGCTCAAACTTCTTGTTAGCCTCGTCCATCTTGATGTCGCCGCAGCCCGATACGCAGCATTCGCCCATACCACGAGCAACAACGGCAGCGTGTGAAGTCATGCCTCCACGAACTGTGAGGATACCTTCAGCGGCCTTCATGCCTGTGATGTCCTCGGGAGATGTTTCGAGACGAACGAGAACAACCTTTTCGCCTTTTTCAGCCCATGCGATAGCATCGTCTGCTGTGAATACTATCTTACCGCAGGCAGCTCCGGGAGATGCGCCGAGACCCTTGCCGATAGGAGTTGCAGACTTAAGAGCAGCAGCATCGAACTGGGGGTGGAGGAGAGTGTCGAGGTTTCTGGGGTCAATCATAGCAACAGCCTCCTGCTCTGTCTTCATGCCCTCGTCAACGAGGTCACAAGCGATTTTGAGAGCAGCCTGAGCGGTTCTCTTGCCGTTTCTTGTCTGGAGCATATAGAGCTTCTTGTTTTCAACAGTGAACTCCATATCCTGCATATCGTGGTAGTGATTTTCGAGGGTCTTGCAGACCTCAACGAACTGAGCATAAGCCTCAGGGAATGTATCAGCCATCTGCTGGATAGGCATAGGAGTACGAACGCCTGCAACAACGTCCTCGCCCTGTGCATTTGTAAGAAATTCGCCCATGAGCTTCTTTTCGCCTGTAGCGGGGTCACGTGTGAATGCAACGCCTGTGCCGCAGTCATCGCCCATATTGCCGAATGCCATTGACTGAACGTTTACGGCAGTACCCCATGAGAAAGGAATGTCGTTGTCCATTCTGTAAACATTGGCTCTGGGGTTGTCCCATGAACGGAAAACAGCCTTGATTGCGCCCATAAGCTGTTCCTTGGGGTCGTCGGGGAAATCAACGCCGATTTTAGCTTTGTATTCGTCCTTGAACTGACCTGCAAGCACCTTGAGGTCATCAGCGGTAAGCTCAACGTCCTGAGTAACGCCTTTTTCCTCTTTCATTTTGTCGATAAGCTCTTCAAAATACTTCTTGCCGACTTCCATAACAACGTCGGAGTACATCTGGATAAATCTTCTGTAGCAGTCCCAAGCCCAGCGAGCGTTGCCTGATTTTTCGGCAATTGTGTTTACAACGGTTTCGTTGAGACCGAGGTTGAGGATAGTATCCATCATACCGGGCATTGAAGCTCTTGCGCCCGAACGAACGGAAACGAGGAGGGGATTTTCCTTATCGCCGAACTTCTTGCCTGTAATTTCTTCCATTTTGGTGATATACTCATTGATTTCGGCAATTATTTCATCGCTGATGCCGCCGTCCTCATAGTACTGAGTACAAGCCTCTGTTGTGATTGTGAAGCCCTGGGGAACAGGGAGACCGATGTTTGTCATCTCAGCGAGGTTTGCGCCCTTACCGCCGAGAAGCTCTCTCATGTTTGCATTACCTTCTGAGAAAAGGTAGCAGTATTTTGTAGCCATTGGTTGTGTACCTCCATTTTAACATTTGAGCGGAGAGTAGTATTCTCCTGCTTATAACTATTATACCATATTATGTAAGAAAATACTATATCCAATACATAAAAATTTTTGCGTTAGTTTTGTAGCATATTACACAAAAAATTGTGAAAAGAAATAAATATAGCAAAAAGTGCTTGCAATTATTGTTAAAGTTTGTAATAATGGAAGTAAGTATTTGTTATGCTTGAATTTGATTAAAATAACTGACAGGGGGTTTTTTTATATGAATAAAGCAGTTATCCTCGCAGGAGGACAGGGAAAGAGAATGAAAGCGGATATGCCAAAGCCGCTTTTCAAGGTATTGGGAGAGCCTATGCTCGAATGGGTCATATCCGCCTGCGAAAATTCGGAAATATCCGATATATGCATTATAAAGGGCTTCAGGGGAGAGATGATAGACGAATATCTTTCTGGAAGATACGAAACGGCTTTGCAGGCTGAACGTCTCGGAACGGGTCATGCCGTACAGCAGGCTATACCTTTCCTCGAAAAGGATACGGACGGAAATACTCTCGTACTCTGCGGCGATGCTCCGTTTATCGACAGCGAAACAATAAACCAGTCTCTCATGCTCCATGAGCAGAATAACAATTCTGTTACGGTCATAACCGCAGAGCTTGAAAATCCTTCTGGCTACGGAAGAATTATCCGTTCAAAAAACGGCATAAGCGGAATTGTCGAACAGAAAGACGCAACGCAGGAGCAGAGGAATATAAAAGAGGTAAATTCCGGGGCTTACTGGTTCAGAACCGCCGACCTCATTTCACTTCTCGGCAAGCTCGAAAACAACAACGCACAGAAAGAATATTATCTCACCGATACGATTTCGATAGCCATATCCGAGGGCAAGAATGCAGGCGCATACAAATCCTCCAACCCCGATATAATAAAGGGCGCAAACAACAGAAAAGACCTGCTCGAACTCAATACATATGCAAGAAATATGGTTATCGAAAAGCACCTGGAAAACGGTGTCGAATTTGTCTGCACGGACGGAATTATCATCGAAAGAGATGTTGAAATAGGTGTCGGCACACAGATACTCCCCTCGACCGTGCTGCGCAAGGGTACGAAAATCGGCGAAAACTGCATTATAGGCTCAAATACTGTGATAGAGGGCTGCACTGTCGGGGATAATGTGATAATGAACAACGTTCAGGCTTACGGCTCTGTGATTGAAAGCAATTCCGAGATAGGACCCTATGTGCATATCCGACCCGAAAGCAGAATATGCGAGGGCGCAAAGATAAGCGATTTCGTTGAGATAAAAAATTCTACCATAGGCAGAAAGACAGCCGTTGCACATCTTGTCTACATCGGCGACAGCGATATAGGAAAAAAAGCCAATATCGGAGCAGGAACTGTCACGGTGAATTTTGACGGCATTTCAAAGAGCAGATGTACTGTCGGGGATTATGCCTTTATCGGCAGCAATACAAATCTCATAGCCCCCGTAAATCTCGGAAAAGCCGCATATACCGCCGCAGGCACTACCATAACGAGGGATATTCCCGACTATGCGCTTGCCATAGGCAGGGGAGAACTCAAGATAAAAGAGGGCTATACCCGCAAAAAGCTCAATAAATAAGCGTTTGGTTCCTGTCCCACGCATAAAAATATTCCCCCTGCCTCTTCAGGCGGGGGGATAATTTATATTTACAAATGAAAAAGCACTCGGCATTGGCACCCTCTCTCTTGCCAATGACGAATGCTTTCTCTTTCTGACATCTCCGCACCCTCTATACGGATTTGTCTTACGGCAGGTGCAAACACGAAGCACCGATACAGTTTCCCGTTTGACTGTAAATCTTCCCGAATTTCTTAAACTGTTTCAAGCCGCTGTTAGGCGTTCAAACATATTATAGGCATTAATGTTCGATAGTCGGCTTTTTTCAGAATATTTTGCTGTAAATGGTAATAATGTCAGGTGTTCGGCGGAGTTTAAGACCGAAACAACGGGTCGGACTGTATTTGCCACAATAAACAGGACACAATAATGTATCTGAATAAGCGGAGAGAATAGCCGAAAATAGCTGTTTAACCCCCTCCGACAATTGTATTATAGAACAAAAGAAAAAGATAATCAATTGATAATATTGCTTATTTTTAGCACTATATTGCTATAATTTTTTAAAAACAATAAATTAACATAATATTAATATATAAATTAATTTTATTTATATATATTTGGTTAATATTAAGAAATATGAATTATATAAATATAAGATATATTTATTAATTAATTATTATAAGTGCTTAATACAGCCTTTTTCGGCGGTTTGTAAATTTCCTGCCATTAAATAAATATTTTTTACTGAAATTATTAATATATAATGAATTATGTTAAAACACAAAAAATAATAATATTTTACAAATTGTTTTTCCGTGCTTTTCCAAAAAAATTTTTCGGATTTTTTAAAAATTTCCGTTCTGCCGGAAAATCCATGCGCAATATTATATAAAAAAGGACAGCCAAAGCTGTCCTTTCTGCCATTATTTTTAAATTATCCCTTGAGAGCGACACGTCTTATCTTGCCGCTGATAGTCTTGGGGAGTTCGTCACGAAATTCAACAATTCTGGGGTATTTGTAGGGCGCTGTATGTTTCTTGACATAGTTCTGGATTTCCTTTTTAAGCTCCTCCGTACCCTCCTTGCCCTTTACGAGGACGATTGAAGCCTTTACAACCTGACCTCTTACGGGGTCGGGGGCTGCGCTTACGCCGCATTCGAGAACGTAGGGAAGCTCCATGATAACGCTTTCGATTTCAAAGGGTCCTATTCTGTAGCCGCTGGATTTTATAACATCGTCAACACGTCCGACGTACCAGAAATATCCGTCCTCGTCTTTCCATGCGGTATCGCCCGTGTGGTATACGTTGTCGCTCCAAGCCTCTTTGGTTTTTTCATCGTCCTTATAATATCCGAGGAAAAGACCTGCCGGTATTTTTTTACCGGTGCGGATGACAATTTCGCCCGTTTCGCCCGTCTTGACGGGATTTCCGTCAGAGTCAACTATATCGACATCGTAGAGTACGCTGGGCTTTCCCATAGAGCCGGGACGGGGGTTCATGCCGACAAAGTTTCCGATTGCAAGTGTGGTTTCGGTCTGACCGAAGCCCTCCATGAGTTTCAGTCCCGTTGCGTTGTAGAACTGTGTGTATACTTCGGGGTTGAGAGCCTCGCCTGCGATGGTTGCGTGCTTTATGCTGCTCAAATCAAATTTCGACAAATCCTCCTTGATGAAAAATCTGTACATCGTGGGCGGAGCGCAGAAGGTTGTGATATTATACTTTGCGAACATCGGGAGAATTTTATTTGCATCGAATTTGTCAAAATCATAGACAAACACGCAGGTTTCACTGAGCCACTGACCGTAGAGCTTGCCCCAGAGAGCCTTTCCCCAGCCCGTGTCGGAGATTGTGAAATGTATTCCGTTGGGGTCAACATTATGCCAGTAGCGTGCGGTTATGAAATGACCGAGTGCGTATTTATGACTGTGCATTGCGATTTTGGGATAGCCCGTAGTACCCGATGTGAAGAACATGAGATTGGGTTCGCTGCCGCATGAAAGCTCATCGGGCGATGTCGGACGCTCAAACACATCACTGCACTGTGAAATGCCCTTGTCAAAATCGAGCCAGCCCTCACGCTCACCCTTTACGATGATTTTCGTTATATCCATGCCGCTTTCTTCAATTGCAAGCTCTGCCTGATGTGCAACATCGCCCTCACCTGTACATACAATAGCCTTTACCTCTGCGGCTTTGAAACGGTATGTGAAATCATGCTGTACAAGCTGATTTGTGGCAGGGATAACTATTGCTCCGAGCTTGTGGAGTGCGATTATAGAGAACCAGAACTGATAGTGTCTCTTGAGGACGAGCATAACCTTGTCGCCCTTTTTAATTCCCACAGAACGGAAATAATTGGCGGTCATGTTTGAATATTTCTTTATGTCGGCAAAGGTAAAAGTTCTCTCTTCCAGCTCGTTTGAAACGTAGATAAGGGCTTTCTTGCCGGGGGATTTTTCCGCAAGGGCATCAACAACGTCAAAGCCGAAATTGAAAGTTTCGTCATTTTTGAAGCTTATATCCGCAAGTGCGCCTGTCTCGTCCGTTTCGATGCTCACGAACTTATCTGCAACGGGATTTTCGACTTTTGCAAGGTCGAAATTCGTAACGCCGGGGAGAATGGACGGTTCAAGGTGCTGGATAGCTTTCTGCGGCTGCTGATTGATACCGAAAACAACGGCATAGAATTTACATTCCTGACCGCCTACAGCCCATTCGTCATGGGGTTCGCCGCTGTCGTAGTAGATAGAGTCGCCCTCTTCGAGGATTTCCTCATTGTCGCCGATTTTTACCTTGAGCTTGCCGCTTATGATTATATCAAGCTCCTGACCCTCATGCGTGTGGGGGTGGGGAACTCTGAATTTTTCGTCAACGTAGGGGATAGTTACGAGGAAGGGTTCTCCGATTTTATTTCTGAACTGGGGAGCAAGGCGGAGATAGCTGAGCCCCTTTCTCCTTGCGATAGGCAGACCTTCGCCCTTTCTCGTGATGTCAAAGCTTTTGATACGGGGGCTTTCGCCCTCCATAAGGTCGGTAATTTCGACACCGCAGGCATTTGCGAATTTGTAGATGAATGAAAAGCTGAAATCCTTTGCGCCGCCCTCATAGGCGAGGTACTCGTAGGTTGAAACTCCTGCTTTTTCAGCCATCTCTTCGGGAGTAAGACCTACTGACTCACGTGTTGCCCTAATTCGCTCGGCGACCTCTCTTATCTTATATTCGGGATTAAAATTATTCACAGCAAGCCTCTCCTTTCTCAGAATTTGCACCGCAGTGCAACTGAAACGTGTGTGATTTTATGCCCGTGGGCATACACGCTTCAAGCTTACGTAATCATTATTATATCACCGCAGTTTTAATTTGTCAATACAAAATTTCTCATCATTAATATAATTTTTTGGTTTTATATCTGTTCCCTCCGCCTGCGGCGGGGGAAACATGAATTTTTATTATTTATCACCGCAGATGACCGACCGAAATCCCTTTAGAGACGGGGAACATAATAAAAACACTGTTTTCCCCCACCGCAGGTGGGGGAAAACAAGGAAAAAATATAAAAATTTTTTGTGCATTATTTCAAAATGTTCATTTATAGTAATCAGGGCAAAAAAAAGGCTTGAATTTTAAATACTGTTGTGTTATAATATAGAATGTATTCTTAAAAAAGGCATATCATGCCGGATAGGAGAGATTATGAACTTTACAGACATTTATCTTCTGGCACAGTCGGAGGTGGAGCAGCCGGGACTTTTTCCCTTTCCTTTCGGACTTCATGTTGCATTTTCCGTTTTTGCGGTCATATTTCTGGTGTACCGTTTTGTGAAAGAAAAATACCCCTATCAGCTCATAATGGCGGCAGCCATACCGATTTCACTGATAATATGGGTATCCGACAACAAAACCCTTTTCTATGCGATAGGAATAATCGAGCTTGTCCTCATGCTCATTGCAATGCTTACTTCAATGTTCATCAAAAAGCCCGAAAAGAAGCCCGCAGAGGAAACCGCCGATGACGGCGGCGGTCAGGGAGAAGAAGAATGAAAATATCTGTACTTGACCGCAGCACGATAAGCCCTAACGGGGATATATCGTTTTCGGAACTCGAAAAACTCGGCGATGTCAGAATTTTTCCCATGACAAGCCCTGACGATACCGTGAAAAATATATCCGATGCGGAAATAGTCCTCTGCAATAAGGTTCTCATAACAAGGGATATTATTGATAAATGTCCGAATATAAAATACATAGGGCTTTTCGCAACGGGTTTCAACAATGTTGATATTGAATATGCCGCACAAAAGGGCATAACCGTCTGCAATGCCGGTTCATACTCGACAGATGCCGTTGCACAGCAGGTTTTTGCCTGTATCCTCGACAGGTACAGCAGGATAAGGGATTACGATACAGCCGTCAGAAACGGTGAATGGATTAAATCCCCGACTTTTTCGTATTTCCCTTTTCCCACGGCGGAGCTTTCGGGCAGGACTCTCTCGATAGTCGGCTACGGCTCAATCGGTCATAAGGTCGCATGGATTGGCAGAGCTTTCGGCATGAATATAATCATATCCACAAGAACCGTACCCGAAAGCTGTCCCTATGAACTTGCGGATATTTTCAGAGCCGCAGAAAAAGCCGATATTCTTACCTTTCACTGTCCTCTCACGGAACAGACAAGGGGAATTGTGAACAGCGAATTATTAAACCGGATGAAGCCCTCCGCAATGCTTATAAATACATCACGGGGCGGTGTTGTCAATGAAAATGACCTTGCGGACGCTCTTAACAACAATAAAATATCAGCCGCTTATCTCGATGTACTCGACAAAGAGCCGATGTCTCCCGATACTTCCCTTAGATATGCAAAAAACTGCATAATTACTCCGCATACTGCATGGGCGGCTTATGAAACCAGAAAAAGACTTGCCGAAATCGTGTTCGAAAATGTCAGGGCATGGCTGGACGGCAGTCCGCAGAATAAAGTAAACTGAAAGAAGATTTGAAAGAAGATATGTATGAGAAATATTTCTGAAAAAAAGAGAATTGTCATAAAGCTCGGTACTTCAACCCTCGCCCATAAGACGGGAAAATTAAATATCAGAAGAATGACCAATCTCGTCAGGGTCATCTCCGACCTGCACAATTCGGGACGTGAGATAATAATGGTATCTTCGGGGGCAGTCGGTCTGGGGGCAGGAAAGCTTGGACTTTCCGAAAAACCGCAGGAAACCAAGCTGAAACAGGCTGTCGCCGCTATCGGTCAGTGTGAGCTTATGCACGTCTATGACGATATGTTCGCAAAATACAGCGTGACCGTTGCGCAGATACTCCTGACAAAGACTATCATAAACGACCCCAGTCACTGTCAGAATTTCATGAATACCGTGGATACCCTCGTAAAAATGGGAGTTATCCCGATAGTGAACGAGAACGATACGATTGCAATTGACGAGCTTGAACTCGAAATAGGCGAAAACGACTCGCTTTCCGCACTTGTCGCAGACCTTTCAGGGGCGGATTTGCTCCTCGTTCTTTCGGATATAGACTGTCTGTATACCGATGACCCAAGGACAAATCCCGATGCGCAGCCTATAAGATATGTTGAAAAAATTACCCCCGAAATTGAAGCCGCCGCAGGCGGAGCAGGCACAAGCTTCGGAACGGGCGGTATGTCCACAAAGATAAATGCCGCCAGAATAGCCGCAAATGCAGGCATAGACATGATTATCATGAACGGGCGTGACCCCGAAAGGCTCTATGACCTGTTTGAAGATAAAGAAATAGGCACTCTTTTCAAGGGTGCGGAAAAATTATGAGGTGATTTGTATGAGCTATACGCAGGAACTCGGAAAAAAGGCAAAGGCTGCCGAAGCCGCCGTATCGACCGCTTCGACACTCCTTAAAAATAATGCCCTCGCTGCCATTGCGGAGGCACTTATAAAAAATCAGGACATAATAATAAAGGAAAACGAAAAAGACCTCGCCGCCGCAAGAGAAAACGGTATGTCACAGGCTATGCAGGACAGACTTAAACTTGATGAAAAGAGAATTGCAGGAATGGCACAGGGCGTTGAACAGATAATTGCCCTCACCGACCCCGTGGGACAGGTTGTTGACGGATTTGTAAGACCCAACGGTCTGCGCATTACCAAGACGAAAGTGCCGCTCGGTGTCATAGGAATAATATTTGAGTCACGTCCGAATGTTACGGTAGATGCGGCTGCACTCTGTCTCAAGGCAGGAAATGCCGTTATCCTCAAGGGCGGAAAGGAAGCAATAAATTCAAATATAATCCTCGGAAAGATAATGCGTGATGCGGTAAAATCCGCAGGCATACCCGAAGATGTAATTCAGGTTGTCGAGAATACCTCCAGAGAAACCACAAACGAACTCATGCGCCTTAACGGTTATCTCGATTTGCTTATCCCCAGAGGAAGCGCAAGGCTTATTCAGGCGGTTGTCAATACCGCAACAGTTCCCGTAATCGAAACAGGTGCAGGCAACTGTCATGTATATGTTGACTCCTCTGCCGATTTGGATATGGCGGTCAATATCACGGATAACGCAAAAACACAGCGTCCCTCAGTCTGCAATGCCATAGAAAGCCTCCTCGTCCACAAGGATATTGCAGAGGAATTTCTGCCCCTAATTGCGGAGAGATTTAAAAAGCATGATGTTAAGATATACGGCTGCAACAGGACAATAGAAATCCTCGGAGATACTGTCGGCAAAGCAACGGATACGGAATACACAACAGAATTTAATGATTATGTCATAGCAATAAAAGTCGTTGACAGCATAGATGAGGCTATCGCACATATAAGAAAATACAGCACGAGACACTCGGAATGTATTGTCACGAAATCCCTCGATGC
Source organism: Ruminococcus sp. (assembly GCA_017470905.1). Lineage (GTDB taxonomy): Bacteria > Bacillota > Clostridia > Oscillospirales > Ruminococcaceae > Ruminococcus. The sequence continues at coordinate 21,471 of JAFUXL010000011.1, forward strand.
CGCAGAGAAATTCAAGAGGGAAGTCGATGCGGCTGCCGTTTATGTCAATGCATCGACAAGGTTCACGGACGGCGGAGAGTTCGGCTTCGGCGCAGAAATAGGAATATCCACCCAGAAACTCCACGCAAGAGGTCCTATGGGTCTTTCGGAGCTTACAACCGTAAAATACCTTGTTGAAGGCAGCGGACAGATAAGATAAGGGAGTTAGAAATGGCAAGAAAAAAGAACAGGAAAAAAAATAATATCCACGAAAATCCCAATATCCCAAAGGATACAAAAGTCGGCAGTGAGAAAAAAGTCATGGACGATACCGCCCAGAAAAATAAAATAGACGATATGTCCGTTGATGATATACTCGCAACGATTGCCGCTGACGGAAAGACGGAAAATAAATACGAAGAAATGAAAGCGGACGGCGATTTCTTTGAGATTGAAGAGATAAACGATACAGAAGAAGTATTGGAAATTCCGCAGGAGGAAAATACCGCCGCCGACAGCATGATTGAAAATATACGCCGCAATGCTGCGGAGCTTATATCCGACATCGAAGCTCCGCAGGAATATGCGGAAATCAGCGAAATTGACGGATTTGCCGAAGTTAATGAATTTGCCGAAGTCAATGAAATTAATGAAGATGTTCACGCAGCGGAAAACGAACAGACGGAGGATATTTCCGATTTGACGGAAAATCCCGGAATTTTGAGCGAAACAGATGAGACAAAAATATCGGACGGGAATTTCAGCGGCATACTCGATGAAAACCCAGAAGAAACGGTAAACAGGGAACTTTCCGTTGCCGATACCAATGAGGCTGACGACAGCTCAAAGGGCATGGGAAAAAGAACCCTCTATGCCGCAATAGGAGTTATGTTCGCCGTGTTTACCTGCATAGGAATAAGCAGCGCACTCACAAAGGCTACGGGTTATTTCGGCAGCTTTACTGTCGGCGAGGCGCAGACGGAAAGCTTCAAGTCAGTCGTATATCCTGCGGTAATTATGGATATGCCTGCATTTACGAATACATACGAACTCACCTCGGAGCAGGTTCTCACAGCGGCTATATGGTCTATGATAATGTCGGACGGTGTTCTCGACAATTACAAGAAAACATTTGATGTCGTTTCCGTTCCTGCTGTCGATGTCGAGGCATATGCGGTAAAGCTTTTCGGCGAGGATATTCCCACGCTCAGTCACAGCACGGTAGGCCCCACAGAGTCGAGATTTTACTACAACAGCGAGGCGAAAGCCTATAATATCCCCGTAAATCCCCTTGTATACACATACTATCCGAGAATAAAATCCGTCTCCAAGGTTGACGAGGTATATTCCGTAATGGTCGACTATATCAACGAGCTTCCTGAATGGATGGACAGCGTTTCCTCCAAACAGGTGGAATTTAAACTCAAAGAGTCGAACGGCGGATATATAATAACCTCACTGAGAGTTGTTACCGCTGCGCCGTCACTTTAAATTCCGACGGCGTATACCGGCATTCATACAAGACACATATCAAAAACGGAGGTGCAATATGAACCCTGACCCTTACGGGAAAAAAACCATACCCCATATTCCGACAGAGTTCATGAATGTATCTTTTCTCCTGTCGGAATAAATCCGAAGAAAGGAGAGCTGTCTGCGTACAGCGGACAGTATTTGCCATGATAAATTTTTATGTTTACAGCAACGGCAGGCTCTGCGAATGTGATAAGGCACAGGCAGGCTGCTGGGTGTCGGTTGTTGACCCTACACCGCAGGAAATTAAAGACCTTATTGACGATTTCGGACTTGACAGCGGTTTCGTCAAGTCCTCACTCGATGAAGAAGAGTCCTCACGTATAGAGAGCGAGGACGACCAGACACTTATTATAATTGACGCTCCCGTTTCCGCAACCAATGATGACAATACAAGAATGTTCTACACAATGCCCATAGGCATAATAATTACAAAGGACTATGTTTTTACAATAAGTCTGCACGAAACACAGGTTCTTGACGAGGCTGTCAGGGGTACTATAAGAAATCTCCGCCCCTCATTCAAGACGAGATTTGTCTTGCAGATACTTCTGCGCATATCGGCACTGTTCCTGTTCTATCTTAAACAGATAGACAAAATATCATCAGCCGCAGAACAGGAACTCCATGACGCTATGAAGAACGAGCTTCTCATGCAGCTCCTTGCTCTTGAAAAATCCCTTGTCTACTTTTCCACTTCACTGAAAGCGAATGAAGTAACCATAGGAAAGATAAACAGGGGCAGAGTTATAAAGCTTTACGATGAAGACCAGGACCTGCTCGAAGATGTCCTCATAGAGCTTAAACAGGCTATCGAAATGGCAAGCATATACACGGGGATTTTATCCAGCATGATGGACGGCTTTTCATCGGTAATATCAAACAACCTTAATATAGTCATGTGGCGGCTTACCATAGTCACGATAATTATGGAGATACCAAATATTATATTTGCGTTCTACGGAATAAATACGGTGGATTTGCCGATACCTTACACGATTTTTCCCATACTGCTGACGATATGTCTTACAACAGCGGCGGCATTCATACTCATAAAATGGAAAAAGAAATGATATATTCCCGAAAGTATTCAGTTGCTTTCGGGAGTTTTTTTAATTCATAATGCATAATTCATAATTGAGCAATAAAAACAATGTTCCCTCCGCCGCAGGCGGAGGGAACCAAGAAAAATAAAAAAAATTTTTGTTTATGGTCGGGAAGATACGGGGGCTTTTTTATTCAAAATCAATTATGAATTATTGATGAATTTTACGATTTTTACTGGAAAATTTAGGTTAAATAGCTGAAAATGAATAAATTGCTTGACAAAGTGAGATAATAGTGGTAAATTATTATTAGCACTCAAAGAGTGAGAGTGCTAAACGGCTTGACGCAGAAAGGAAGTGTGAACCGTGGACGAAAGAAAGCTCAGAATACTTGCCGCCGTAGTTGACGAATACGTCAGAACAGGTGAACCCGTAGGTTCAAAGGCTATCTCAAAACTCGGTCACATAAAAGTATCGTCTGCAACCATAAGAAACGATATGGCAGTACTCGAACAGCTCGGCTACCTCGAACAGCCCCATACCTCGGCAGGCAGAGTACCGACATTCAAGGGCTACAGATTGTATATCGATGAACTCATGACCGCCCCCGCCCTTTCCGATGAGGAAAAAAATAAACTTGACGAAATGCTCGGCGGTGCCGATACACCCGAAGAACTCCTCATCGAAAATGCCGCCGCCGCACTTACCGAAATTACCCAGTGCGCCGCAGTGGTGACAAATTCTGTACCCAGATTTTCCGTCATATCAAAGGTGGAGGTCATACCGACAGGAAAAAGACTATATGTCATACTCCTGATAACCTCAAACGGCAGTATCAAGAATAAAGCCTGCCGTCTTGAATTTGACCTCAGCCACGAACAGCTTGATTTCTTTACACATTATATAGACGAAAATCTCCACGGCGTTTCCGTTGAGGATTTGTCGGAGGAAATGTTCGATAAAATGGTAGCCGCCGTGAGCGCATATATGATTTCCCTTTCGCCGCTTGTAAAGAGCATATATGAACTTTCCGAGGATTTGCGGCATCAGGAAATGACCGTAAAAGGCGGCGAAAAGCTACTCTCATGCGATGAACTCGACAAAATGGAAGTCGTTAAATTCATCGGTCAGAAACACGAAATAACCGATATACTTGAAGATACATTCAGCGGTATTCAGGTTAAATTCGGCGCAGAGGGCAATTTCGCAATCGGAAATTCAAGCATGATAGTTTCAAAATACCGCAAGGGCGGCAAGGATGCAGGCTCTCTCGGAATTATAGGTCCCATGAGAGTTGATTACAAGAAAATTATTCCATATATAGAATATCTGACACAGAAAATCTCTTATCTGATGTCGGAGAACGATGAAAATATAATTATGGCTGAAAATTCAGAACCAAAGCCGTAGAAAGGAGCAGCAAATGGAAGAAAAAAATATAACTCCCGAAACCGAGGACGAAAACCAGGCAGGGGAGACAGCAGCAGATGAGGAGCTTGACGAAATGGCTGCCGAAACAAGCGATGAGGAGGATGCAGTAAGCGAATATAACGATGCGGCATCGGAATATGCTGCTCTCGAAGATGCGCTCAACGAGGCAAACGACAAGTATCTCAGGCTCTTTGCGGAATATGACAACTACCGCAAGAGAACCGCACGGGAAAAAACCGAAACATATCAGAACGCATCATCAAAATGCATTGAGGAGCTTCTCCCCTTTATCGACAGCTTTGAGCGTTCGCTCGAAATCGAATGTTCTGATGAAAGTTTCAAAAAGGGCATGGATATGATATTCAAGCAGCTTCAGGATTTCCTCGCAAAGATGAATGTGATAGAGGTAAAGGCTCTCGGTGCGGAATTTGACCCGAATATCCACAATGCGATACAGCAGCTTGACAGTACGGATTACGCAAGCAATCATATCTGTCAGGTATATCAGAAAGGCTATACAATAGGCGATAAGCTTATCCGCCCCGCTATGGTGGCTGTGGCATTATAATATGAACAGATAAAAAAAGCATATAATGCTTTATATAAGGAAAATTTTTGCCCTTGTGATGAAAGTGAACGGAGCATAGCGAAGTGAACGAAATCACAAGGTTACAAAGGCAAAAATTTGACGATTTTAATAAGAGGAAAATTTTTGCCCTTGTGATGAGAGTGAACGGAGCGTAGTGAAGTGAACGAAATCACAAGGTTACAAAGGCAAAAATTTGACGATTTTAATAAGAAGAAAATTTTTGCACTTGTGATGAGAGCGAACGGAACATGGTGAAGTGAGCAAAATCACAAGGTTACAAAGGCAAAAATTTGACGATTTTAATTAAGAAGAAAATTTTTGCACTTGTGATGAGAGCGAACGGAACATGGTGAAGTGAGCGAAATCACAAGCTATAAAGGCGAAAATTTGACGATTTTAAATGGAGGAATTTATTATGAGTAAAATTATTGGTATTGATTTAGGTACAACAAATTCATGCGTAGCAGTTATGGAAGGCGGCAACGCAGTAGTTATTCCCAACAGCGAGGGCGCAAGAACTACTCCCTCGGTAGTTGCTTTCACAAACAACGGCGAAAGACTTGTAGGTCAGGTTGCAAAGAGACAGGCTATCACCAACCACGACAGAACAGTTTCTTCAATCAAGAGACACATGGGCAGCGATTATAAAGTAGCTATTGACGGCAAAAATTATACTCCACAGGAAATTTCCGCTATGGTACTCCAGAAACTCAAAGCCGATGCGGAGGCTTACCTCGGCGAACCCGTAACAGAGGCTGTTATAACAGTTCCCGCATACTTCACTGACTCCCAGAGACAGGCTACAAAGGACGCAGGTCAGATTGCAGGTCTTACCGTTAAGCGTATCATCAATGAGCCTACTGCGGCTGCTCTCTCCTACGGTATCGACAAGGAAGAGGAACAGACCGTTATGGTATATGACCTCGGCGGCGGTACATTCGATGTATCTATCATCGAAATGGGCGAGGACGTTCAGCAGGTTCTCGCAACGGCAGGAAATAACCGTCTCGGCGGCGATGATTTCGACCAGAAGATAATCGACTGGATGATTGAAGAATTTAAGAAAACAGAGGGTATCGACCTCTCGACGGATAAAATGGCTGCACAGAGACTTAAAGATGCGGCAGAAAAATCAAAAATCGAGCTTTCTTCAACTACTACCTCGAATATAAATATCCCGTTCATCACGGTTGATGCAACAGGCACTCCCAAGCACCTCGACTTAACTCTCACACAGGCTAAATTCAACGAACTCACGGCAGACCTCGTTGAAAAGACAATGGGTCCCGTTCGTCAGGCTCTCGATGACAGCGGTCTGAGCATTTCTGAAATAAACAAAGTCCTCATGGTAGGCGGTTCTTCGAGAATACCTGCTGTTCAGGAGGCTGTAAAGAAGCTTATCGGCAAAGAACCGTTCAAGGGTATCAACCCCGATGAATGTGTTGCACTCGGTGCAGCATATCAGGGCGGCGTTCTCGGCGGCGATGTAAAGAACGGTCTTCTCCTCCTCGATGTAACTCCTCTCTCGCTCGGTATCGAGACAGCAGGCGGCATATGCACAAGAATGATTGAGAGAAATACAACCATTCCCACAAAGAAATCACAGGTATTCTCGACATATGCCGACAATCAGCCTGCCGTTGACATCAATGTACTTCAGGGCGAGCGTGAATTTGCAAGAGATAACAAGCAGCTCGGAACATTCCGTCTTGACGGCATTGCTCCTGCTCCCAGAGGAATCCCCCAGATTGAGGTAACTTTCGATATTGACCAGAACGGTATCGTTCACGTTTCCGCAAAAGACCTCGGCACGGGCAAGGAACAGAATATCACAATCACATCTTCAACGAATATGTCCAAGGACGACATCGACAAGGCTGTAAAGGAAGCAGAACAGTATGCCGCAGAGGACAAGAAACGCCGTGAACAGGTTGACAACAAGAACGAAGCCGAAAACCTCGTATTCCAGTGCGAAAAGGCTCTTGCAGACTTCGGCGACAAGGTATCCGCAGACGAAAAGGCTAATATCGAGAGCAAGTGTACAGAGCTTAAATCGGCAATATCCGCCGACAATCACGACGAGATAAAGAGACTCAAGGAAGAGCTTCAGAAGTCCTTCTATGACCTCTCCGCAAAAATCTATCAGCAGGCTAATCCCAACGGCGGCACAGGTGCGGCAGGCGGCATTGACCCCTCACAGTTCGCAAATATGAGCGGCGCAGCAGCAGAGGATAATTCGGGCAGCGATGATGACGGTGTAGTTGACGCAGACTTCACGGAGGTATAATATGAACGTACAGCTTGCCGAATATCATCTGACAAATTCGCTGCTTGCAGAGAGAATTAAAAATCTCACAGAGGAGAACAATATAGAGATAAACGGCATTTATGACCCGTTCGTATATGTTGAAGGCAGTGATGTTTACATCACTGCACCTCTTGAAATTTTTGATGAAAAATCCGATATAAAATCTCAGTTATATACCGCACTTGAATACAGTCTTAAAGACTATGCTGCACAACTGAGGGATTTTACGGAGGATTTATATAAAACAGACAAAATAGATTTCCGTATATATGCGGAAGATGTATGATAGCACTAATAGGGCGAAAATTTCTTTTCGCCCTTAAAGTGTATGTGAAGTCATAAATATTATTGAGCAAATTTAAAATTGTTTTTGATAATATACAAAAAATATAATTAAAATAATTTTTCCCCCACCGTAGGTGGGGAAAAAAGAAAAATATAAGATTTTTGTGCATTATTAAAATGCTCATTTATGGATTAAAATATATTTTCCCCCCACCGTAGGTGGGGGGAAAAGAAAAAATATAAGATTTTTGTGCATTATTTTAAAATGCTCATTTACAGGAGAGATATGTATGGCAGAAAAGAGAGATTATTATGAAGTCCTCGGCTTGCAGAAAGGTGCTACCGAGGAGGAGATAAAAAAGGCTTACCGCAAAAAGGCAAGGGAAAATCACCCCGATTTGCACCCCGATGACCCCTCCTATGTCGAAAAGTTTCAGGAAGTGAACGAGGCACATGAAGTCCTTTCAGACCCCCAGAAAAGAGCAAGATATGACCAGTTCGGCCACGCAGGTGTTGACCCCGGCTACGGCGGCGGTGCTGACCCATTCGGCGGTATGGGCGGCTTCGGCGGCGATATGAATGATATATTTGAAAATCTTTTCAGCGGATTTGGTTTCGGCGGCGGCGCATCACGCTCAACCGCAAACGCTCCCAGACGTGGTGCGGATATTCAGGAGTCAGTCGTTATAAACTTTATGGATGCCTGCAACGGTGTCAAGAGAGATGTCAAAATAAACCGCATGACTGTCTGCGATGCCTGTAACGGCAGCGGCGCAGGGGACGGCACTACCGCAGATATATGCCCCGACTGTCAGGGCAGGGGCAGCGTAAAGACAACCCAGCGCACGCCTTTCGGAGCTATATCTTCAACCAAGCCCTGTCCGCACTGCGGCGGCAAGGGAAAAATAATAAAGAACCCCTGTTCAAAATGCCGTGGTGTGGGACGGCTCAGAGTTCAGAAAACTGTCTCCGTAGACATTCCCGCAGGCATAGACGACGGACAGATAATCCGTCTCAGCGGTCAGGGCGACTGCGGAGTGAACGGCGGTACTGCCGGCGACCTTCTTCTCAATGTGTCCGTAAAGGCTCACCCCATATTCACAAGAGAGGGCTATGACATACACTGCGATATTCCCGTAACCTACATGGAAGCCGTTTTGGGCGCAGAAATAACCGTTCCCACAATTGACGGCGATGTAAAATACAATATCGGCGAGGGTACACAGACAGGCACTGTTTTCCGTCTCAAGGGAAAGGGCGTAAAGAAAATACACCGCACCGAAAGAGGCAATCAGTATGTAAAGATTTACGTTGAAGTACCCAAGAACCTCACAAAGAAACAGAAAGACCTCCTTAAAGAATTTGAGGCATCTCTTTCCGAAAAGAATTACACAAAGAGACAGAGCTTTTTTGAAAAGCTGAAAGCTAAGTTTGATTTCTGACGAAAAAATCCCTGCGGATAACCGCAGGGATAATTTTTTATTCTTTTTCAGCCTGTTTCGCCTTTAACCACGACCAGGTTACAGTTGCAACAAAGATTGATGAGTAAGTACCCGATATAAGACCGAATACAAGCGGTACAGAGAAACTTAAAAGCGATGTGTAGCCGCTTACGAGTACAACTATTGTTACAACAAGCATTGTGCCGATAGTAGTTATTGAAGTTCTTATCGAACGTGTGAGAGACTGCGAACAGCCCATATTTATGAGTTCGTTGAGCGAAGCTTTGGGATAGAGCGAACGGTTTTCTCTTATTCTGTCATAGATAACAATGGTATTGTTTATTGAATAGCCGAGAATTGTGAGTATTACCGCAACGATATTTGAATTAAATTCAAATCCGAAGAGTATCGATGCCGCAAGAGCGACAACCAGGTCATGACACAGAGCCAATACCGAGCATACGCCTGCCGACCAGCCGCCTATCTTCTTAAATCTTATTGCAATATAGATTATTATTACTATTGCCGCAAAGATAATAGCAACAAGGCATTTCAGGAGAAATTCACGTCCCGAAGAGGGGCTTACATCATTTGAGTCAAAAAGCGAAAGATTATTGTCGGGGAATGACGACTGCAATTTTTCCGTAAGTTCATGTTGTCTGTCGGCATTAAGACCCTCATCTGACGTAAATGATATTGTGAGCTGTTTTCCGCCTGAGTCAAGGCTTTCGCCCGACCTCACGCTGACGGGAACACCCGTTACTTCATTTACGCTTGACTGCACGGTATTTGTGTCAATGTCGCCCGTGTAATCATAAGTGAGGACAGTACCGCCCTTAAATTCTATTGCGAAATTAACTCCCCTTATGACGATGCCTGCAACGAGAGCGACTGCAACGAATATGGCAATTATGAGAATCATTTTCTTCTTTGAACAGAAGTCATATATTTTCCCTGTGGGGGCAGGTGCGGGAGCAGCAGTGCTGGTTTTTTTCTTGCTCACTTTATATCACCTCCGTAGAGTTTTCTGTTGCTGAAAGCGTTAAATCTGGAGAGTGATGTTACCATAAGTCTTGCGAAGAATACTCCGAAGATGAAGTTGCAGACAACGCCTGCGAGGAGCGTAAATCCGAACGAATAAACAACGCCCTCGGTAGTTGCTCCGAACATGAAGAAAATAGTTCTGTTGAGTATCTTTGAGAAAAAGCTTGACGGAACACCGAATGCGCCCATGAGGATTATTGCGATAAGTACGTTTGTTATATTACCGTCAAGGATAGCGGAGAATGCTCTTTTATAAGCCACTCTTATGGCGGAATCGAGAGTCTTGCCGGATTTGAGTTCCTCCTTTATGCGTTCGCCCGTGATGATATTTGCATCAACGCCCATACCTACGGAGAGTATCATACCTGCGATACCCGGAATTGTGAGAGTTGAGCCGGGCATGAATCCGAACCAGCCTGTTACTGCGGCTATTGAACCTGCAATCTGTCCGCAGAGTGCGATAACAGCAACAAATCCCGGCAATCTGTAGAGGATTATGATATATATTGCTATGAAAATGAAAGCGATAAGAGCCGCAAGGAGTATCGCATCGAGAGAGCCTTCGCCCATTGTCGGGGAAATAGTCTTGAAGCTTGAAGTCTCCATTTTGAACGGCAGCGCACCCGAATTAATCTGGTCGGCGAGCCTTTTTGAGCTTTCGTTTGTGAAATTGCCTGTAATAACTGCATTTCCGTCAGTGATTGCGGAATTTACGGAAGGTGCGGAAATCATATCGTTATCCATCCATATCGAAATCGGAGTACTCGTACCCGCAAGCTCGGCAGTAGCCGCTGCGAATTTCGATGCGCCGTCGCTTGTGAGCGAGAGCGTAACAACCCACTGGAGGTCGCCGTAGTCGTTGGGCTGTTCGGTATAGCCCGCATTGGCGATGTCGCTTCCGCTGAGGACTATCTCTCCTGTGGGAATCGGATTTCCCTCCTCATCGGTGTCATAGTCAGAGCCTTTGCGGAAAGTAAGTTCAGCCATTTCGCCGAGTTCCTTTACGGCAGCTTCGGGGTCAAAATTGCTTTCGCCCGCCTGCCACGGGAAACGTACAATAATTCTGTCACTTTTACTGTCGCTGTACACTTCGTTATCGTTTATACCGAGAGAGGTAAGTCTCGTCTTGATAATCTCGGTAGCTGCATCGAGCTGAGTATCATCCGCATCATAATCATCGGAGGGGGCGAAAGTAACGTCAACGCCGCCCTTGATATCAATGCCCAGACGAATATCGTCAATGCCTTTGATAATGGTTTTCCTGTTGTCGCCGAAAAGGTAGTCCAGTCCTGCAACAGTGGAAAAGGTGAACAGTGCGATAAAAGCAACGACAATGAAGAAAGTTGATTTTTTGGTCTTTTTCACAGTCATGCCTCCTATTGAATTTATATGTCTGTACGACAATTACATTTATTGTACTATATTTTCATAAAAAAGTCAAGTATAAGACGAAAAAATTATCCGTTAAATAAAAGCAGGCAAGTTATTTTTTGTGTGTTCGCCAGCCTTCGGCAGGCGGAACATATGATTGCCTGAATGAGCATTTTAAAATAACGCAAAAAATTTTTATGCTTTGTCCTTGTTTCCCCCGTCCCTAAAGGGATTTCCGTTGGTCACCTGCGGCGGAGGAAACATCGCTTTTTGTCATACTTTTGAATTATTAATTATGAATTATGAATTATGCATTACTTAAAATGTTTCTGGGATACTTTAAGGCGGTTTATTGCACGGTTCAGTGCCGCCTGTGTCTGATAGTATTCCTTTATGCTTTGTTTTTGCTTCATGAGTTCTTCGGCACGCTGACGGGCTTCTTCGGCACGTTTTATATCTATCTCTTCGGGCAGCTCGCAGGAGTCGGCAAGTATTATCGCCTTGTCGGGCATTACCTGTATAAATCCCTCCGATATAGCCGCATACAGCCACTTTCCGTCAACCATGTATTTCAGTTCGCCCGTGGGCAGTACGGTGACGAGAGGCTCATGCCCTGCCATTATGCCGAGCAGACCGTCTATTGCGGTTATGACAAGATGCTCACATTCACCACGGAAAAAAACTCTGTCCGTGGCGATTATTTCAAGCTGAAAGGTATTAGCCATTCAATATGCCTCCCTTATTCGCTGTCGTCAATCTGTTTTGCTTTCATGAGAACATCGTCAATAGTTCCTGCCATAAGGAAAGCGGCTTCGGGGTACTTGTCCATATCGCCGTCAATTATCGCCTTGAAGCCCTCAATAGTGTCCTTAAGCGGTACGTATTTTCCTTTGAGACCCGTGAAGTTTTCTGCGACATTAAAGGGCTGTGACAGGAATTTCTGAATTTTTCTTGCACGGTAAACGGCAAGCTTATCCTCCTCGTCAAGCTCCTCCATGCCGAGTATAGCGATAATATCCTGCAATTCCTTATATTTCTGCAAAAGCTCCTGTGTGCGCCTTGCAACGCTGTAATGCTCTTCTCCGACAATTTCGGGTTCGAGTATTCTTGAATTGGATTCAAGCGGGTCAACGGCAGGATATATACCCTGCTCAACAATTTTACGTGAAAGAACGGTAGTTGCATCAAGATGTGCGAATGTTATCGCAGGGGCGGGGTCTGTCAGGTCGTCCGCAGGGACATATACCGCCTGAACCGATGTGATAGAGCCGTTTTTCGTTGAAGTGATACGCTCCTGAAGTTCGCCGACTTCCGTTGCAAGCGTGGGCTGATAGCCAACCGCCGAGGGCATACGTCCGAGAAGAGCCGAAACCTCCGAGCCTGCCTGCACATATCTGAATATATTGTCTATAAAAAGCAATACGTCCTTGTGTTCACGGTCACGGAAATATTCCGCCATAGTAAGACCCGTCTGGGCTACTCTCATACGTGAGCCGGGCGGTTCGTTCATCTGACCGAAAACCAGTGCGGTTTTGTTTATAACTCCCGACTCCTGCATTTCGTTCCATAAGTCGTTGCCCTCACGGGAACGCTCCCCGACACCTGTGAATATTGAATATCCGCCGTGTTCGGTAGCGATATTTCTTATAAGCTCCTGAATGAGTACGGTTTTTCCTACGCCTGCACCGCCGAAAAGTCCTATCTTACCGCCCTTTGCATAGGGGGCAATTAAATCTATTACTTTAATGCCCGTTTCGAGGACTTCGACAACGGGGCTTTGTTCCTGAAATGTAGGGGCTTTTCTGTGGATTTCCCACATCTCCTCCGCATCTACATCGCCCTTTTTGTCGATAGCCTCACCAAGGACGTTGAACATTCTGCCGAGGGTTTTCTCACCGACAGGGACTTTTATGCATGAACCTGTTGCAGTTACCTCCATATTCTTGCTAAGCCCCTCACTTGTGGCGAGCATGATACAGCGCACGACATGGTTTCCCATATGCTGGGCAACCTCCATGACACGCCTTTTGCCGCTTAGTTCAACGGTAAGGGCATCTCTTATCATGGGCAGTTTTCCGGAAGAAAACTCAACATCTATAACAGGTCCTATGACCTGAATTATTTTGCCTTTTTCCATTTTTTTGATAATCACTCCTCTTTGTTCTTCATATTTTCGGACTGCTTGTATAAATCGGGGATTTTAGGACTGCTGACATATTTTCTCCACAGTATCAAATCAATGATAAGTGATATAAATGTAATCGGCACTGTCAGTATTCTCATTATCACGAAAAATTCTGACCGGCATAACAGGACTGTAAGGAATATTATCCCGTCCGTAACGGCAAACACCATATACGGAGAGATTTTCCGGTTTATTCCGCAGACAATGCATATCATGCCAAAACAGATAAACAGCAGTATTGAAGTAAGTTCTGCCATATAGAAAAACAACGCTGACGCACCAATATAAGATGCACGCAGGGGCAAAAGAAAAATCAGTGCCGAAAATAAAAAGATAAAAGTTAAAAAAATTCTCTTTGGCATTGAATTATTCCTCAAGACTGTTTGCGCCGCCTACAACCTCGGTAATTTCCTGAGTTATAGCCGCCTGTCTTGCACGGTTATAAAGGAGCGAAAGGTCTTTAATCATATCCCTTGCGCTTGTGGTGGCAGCGTCCATAGCTGTCATTCTCGACTGCTGTTCACAGCAGAAAGCCTCTACCATTGCGCCGTATATTATACCCTTTGCGTATTGGGGAATGAGAAATTCCATAACCTTTTCGGGGGACGGCACAAAAGAGGCTTTGGGCAGCTTTTTCATAGTACCGTCGGAAGCCTTGCCCATATGTTTCCTCTGAAAGGGCAGAAGCTGAACGGTTCTCGGCTCTTGCAGATTTGAATTTACCATATCCGTATATAATAAATACACTTCATCGAGTTCATGGTTTTCAAATTTTTTGAGTACTGTCTGTGCGATTTCCATAGCCCTGTAAAGTGTGGGGTTCTGGGTGGTATAGAGAAATTCTCCGTCAACGGAGGCTTTTTTATTGTTTCTCATTCGCCGCTGAAAGTACATACGTCCCACCTGACCCATTACAAAGAGATAGCAGTTGTCAATATCTGCGGCTTCGGCGAGTTTCTGTTCGGCATATTTAAGTATATTATGATTATAGCTGCCGCACAGACCCTTGTCGGCGGTTATGACGATATATCCCTTTTTTCGTTTTTCTTCGGGGATATTCGTTCGCCTGTCGAAATAAGCCTGTCTTGTATGGGGGGTATGTTCTAAGACACTTTCGATGGTTTCCTGCAATTTATAGAAATACGGCTCGGTTGCATCGAGTGATTTTCTTGCCTTTTTAAGCTTTGAGGAGGACATGAGGTACATGGCATTTGTGATTTTGAGTATCTGCTGTATGCTTGCAATCCTCTCACGGATTTCTCTCATATTGGGCATAGTGTCACCCCTTATTCTTCAAAAGCCGTAACGATTCTTTCGATACGTTCGCCGAGGTCGTCCGTCATGACCTTCTTTTCCTCTATTTCTTCGATAATATCCTGACCGTAGCTGCTGATATAATTCATAAGGTCGCAGATATATTCTTTAAGCTCTTTAAGCGGTATATCGTCAAAAAGACCGTGCTGCGCCGCATACAGGAGTATAACCTGTTCGTAGTGCGGCTTTGGATTGTAAAGCGGCTGTTTGAGCATTTCCGTGAGCATATGACCGTGATTGAGCAGCTCCGTTGTGGACTGGTCAAGCTCCGAGGAAAACTGCGTGAATATTTCCATTTCCTTGAATTGCGCAAGGTCTATACGGAGATTTCCTGCCGCCTTTTTCATAGCCTTTGTCTGTGCCGCACCGCCCACACGGGATACCGAAAGTCCGTAGTTTACGGCGGGTCGCTGACCTGAATTGAACAGTTCGCTTTCAAGGAATATCTGTCCGTCCGTGATTGATATTACATTGGTCGGGATATATGCCGAAATATCGCCGGCAAGGGTTTCGATTACGGGCAGTGCCGTGAGCGAACCTCCGCCGTGTTCATCGTCAAGACGGCTCGAACGCTCCAAAAGTCTCGAATGAAGATAGAAAACATCTCCGGGGTAAGCCTCACGTCCGGGCGGACGGTGGAGGAGCAGAGACATGGCACGGTATGCGACAGCGTGTTTCGACAAATCATCATATACTATAAGAACATCTCTGCCCTTTGACATGAAATATTCTGCGATAGCCGTACCCGAATACGGCGATATATACTGGAAAGGCGCAGGGTCGCTTGCCGATGCGCAGACAACTACAGAATAGCTCATTGCATTGTATTTTTTCAGCGTATTGACTACCTGTGCGACTGTCGAGGATTTCTGTCCTATGGCGACATATATGCATATTACGTCCTTGTCTTTCTGGTTTATGATAGTATCAATGGCTATGGAAGTCTTTCCCGTCTGTCTGTCGCCTATGATAAGCTCACGCTGACCCCTGCCGATAGGGAACATGGAGTCTATCGCAAGGATACCCGTCTGTAGGGGGACGTTTACGGACTTTCTCTCGATAACTCCGGGGGCTTCACGCTCGATAGGGAAGTATTCCTCTGTTTTTACAGGGCCAAGACCGTCAATCGGTGAGCCGAGGGCATCGACAACTCGTCCGAGGAGTTCGTCGCTTACGCCGATACCTGCCCTCTTGCCCGTTCTTATTACGGAAGAACCCTCCGTAAGACCGTGGTCGTCTCCGAGGAGAACGACACCTACGGATTTTTCTTCAAGGTTCTGGACGATACCTCTTACACCCGTTTCAAATTCAACGAGTTCGCCGTACATTACGCTGTTCATGCCCCTTACTCTTGCGATACCGTCACCGAGCCTTGTAATAAAGCCCGTTTCTGTTTCGCCCGATTTGACCTTGAAATCCCTTACCTCTGTTTTGAGGACGGAGATAATGTCATTTTCGCTTACATCATCATCGGCATCGACAATATCGGCAGCCTTTGATTGCAGGGTATCCTTCATCATGCGCAGGCTTGTGCGGTAACTGCGGTCGTATTCAACATCGCCTGCATTGAGAATAAAGCCGCCCAGAATATCGGGGTCGTGCTTGTATTCTATGTCAACATCGTCTTTTATGAATTTTTCCTTTATGAATTTCTTGAGGTCAGCCTGCTGCGACTCCGTAAGGGGAGTGACATAGCGTACAACGGCTTTTATAACACCCTGTTTTTCGAGGAGAATATCGGAATATTCCTCAAATATGCCCGAAAGCTGTTCGACAGCTCTGCCTCTGAGTGAGCTTATGAGAAATTTTTCGAGGCTCTGGGGAAAAAGTCTTTTGATTATGCCTTTTTTTTCGTCCGTTGTCACGAGGGGATTTGAGAGCGTGTCAATGACATCGGGGCAGGCGGATATGACATTTTTTGCGGCGTCAATATCCTCCTGCGGAATATCGAGCCTTATAAGCTCCTTTACAAGCTCCTTGCCGTTGTCTTTCATTTCTTGTCACCCTCCTCTGCCGCCGAGAGGAACTCGTCAACAAGTCTGCGGTTTTTTTCGTCATCGAGGTTTGCGCCGACAACCTTGGAGGCTGCTTCGATGGCGAGGTCGGCAATCTGCGCCTGAGCCTGCTGGAGAACTCTTCTGCGTTCGTTCTCGATTGTCTTGCCTGCGGCATTGACTATTTCCTCGGCTTCCTCCTGAGATTTTTTAATAATTGCGGCTTTTTCGTTTTCCGCATCATCATGGGCTTTCATGATGATTTTTCCCGCTTCTTCCTTAGCTTCGCTGAGAGAATCCTCATAGTGCTGTCTTAGCTCCTCGGCTTCTCTTTTTGCCTTTTCAGCGGATTCTATATCATTCCGGACAGACTGTGTTCTGTCGTCCATGAGTTTGTTTATGGGCTTGAAAAGGAATATTTTGAGAAGTATGAAGAGTATGATTATATTGACGGCTGACCAGATGAAATTCCAGATATTTATATCCAGCATAGTACCATTCAGTACACTTTCGGCTGCAAATACGGGCATACAAGCGATTGTAGCTGCGGTCATTATTATCCTTCCTTTCGGTTAAATTTTTCCTGTTTTTATTTGAGCAGGAATATTATAAGAATAGCAATAACGAAACCGTAAATTGCGGTAGCCTCTGCGAGTGCGCAGCCGAGAAGAAGAGCCTTGTTTATATCGCCCTTTGCTTCGGGCTGACGGGCTATGGCATCTGCCGCCTTTGAAGTTGCGATACCTATACCGATACCTGCACCTGCGCCTGTGAGAACTGCAATACCTGCACCTAATGCGATTGACATAATAATTACCTCCGTTTTTCTGCCGTATATGCGGCGATTTTTATTTAAGCAAGAAAATTATAAGTATGGCGATAACAAAGCCATATATGGCGGTAGCCTCTGCGAGTGCGCAGCCGAGGAGAAGCGCCTTGTTTATATCGCCCTTAGCCTCGGGCTGACGGGCTATGGCATCCGCCGCCTTTGAAGTTGCGATACCTATGCCGATACCTGCGCCTGCGCCCGTAAGAACGGCGATTCCTGCACCTAAAGCGATAGACATGATGAATACCTCCGATTTAATATTATTCTGCCTCTTCCATTGCCTCCGACATAAAGAGCGAGGTAAGGAAAACAAAAACGTATGCCTGAATACAGCCGTCAAAAATATCAAAATAGAAGCTGAAAACGAGGGGAAGTCCCACGGGCAGCACCATTTTGATAAGCTCCATTACCACGAAAGCACCCAGAACATTTCCGAAAAGTCGCATACAAAGCGACAGCGGCTTGATGAAAAGTTCGAGGATATTCATGGGAATGAGCAGAGCCATTGGTTCTTTGAAGCTTTTCAGCCAGCCTTTAAAGCCCTTTTCCCTCATACCGCTGTACTGTATCAGCAGTATTGCGAAAACAGCAAGCGTAGCCGTCACGCCCAAATCCTTTGTGGGGGGACGCAGACCGAAAAGTCCGACGATATTTGAAATACCGATGTAAATCAGGAATGTTTCAAGTATGGGGAGATACT
This sequence comes from Ruminococcus sp., assembly GCA_017470905.1. Taxonomy (GTDB): domain Bacteria; phylum Bacillota; class Clostridia; order Oscillospirales; family Ruminococcaceae; genus Ruminococcus. The sequence goes on from JAFUXL010000011.1 coordinate 39,521, forward strand.
TCTTTCCCTTTGACCCGAGTATTCCGAGGAAAAAGTCATTCATCCAGTTTATGCCGATTTCGAGCAGACACTGTGAGCCTGTGGGGATTTTTTTGAGCTTTCTCACCATGAGTATTGAAGCGATTACGACAACGAGCATTATTCCCCATGTCATTACACACGACTCGGGAACGGGTATTCCTCCGAGAATCGGAATTGTGAATGCCACACGGCATTCAAGCTCCTCCATAAGTTTTTGGCCTATATCCATAAAAACACCTTCTTTCTGTGGAAATATATGATAAAAACACAAAAACGGAGACAGTAAATCTCCGTTGATTTAGTCAGGTCGGAGTCAGGCGGCAAATATCAGAGCATCGCACACACTTTTCCGACACTATTATAATATAACAAAACGGCTTTAAAGTCAAGCGTTTCGGCAAAATTTCTGAAAAAAATTATTGATTTTCCCCGTTGTTTTCGTTCAGCAGTCTAACAGCCTTGTCAAGTCTTTCGACAGCGTTCGTGTTCAGCTTGTCGGAAAGGCGCAGGCGGTCGAGTTCCTTTTTGAAAGCGTTCAGCTCACCTGCGATTTTGCGCATTATTTCAACGGTTTTAAGGTGTTCTTCTTCGAGGGATTGTATACGCTGCGCAAGGGAATTTATATTTTCGGCGAAAGCCTGATTGACGGCATTTTGTTTTTCGCCGATTTCGGCAAGCTTTGCGCCCGTCCTGAAAGGGTTCGGCTGCTGACCGTCATAGATTTTCAATTCTTCGTCCGTAAGCCTGTAATCTGACATTCTGCTCTTCACTTCCTTATCGGCAGATTTGATTTCTCCAGTAATCGAGTGTATCTTGTATTGTCTGTTCCATGGATATTTCGGCAGTCCAGCCCGTATCGGCGAATATCTCCGAAACATCGGGTTCAATTATCGGAATATCCGAGGCTCTCATTTTCTGCGGGTCTTTCTTCACGGATATATCCTTTTCGGAAAAAGAAATTGCGGTATCGAGGATATACTGTATGCTGACGGCTTTTCCCCGTCCCACGTTGTATATTTTGCCCGATATGCCCTTTTCGGCAAGAAGTCTGTAGGCACGCACAACGTCACGCACGTCCGTAAAATCACGCACAGCCGAGAGATTGCCGACAGATATTTCGGGCGGACGGAGATTTTTTTCTATCTCCGCAATCTGACGGCAGAAATCCGATATTACAAAAATATCCGACTGGCCTGCTCCCGAATGATTGAAAGCCCTCACAGATATTATGTCCGTTTTGTAAGCCCTTGAATAAATTTTGCTTATCATTTCCTGACAGGCTTTTGTTGCGGCATAGATATTCCCCGGATTAAGCGGTTCGGATTCCCTGAGCGGACAGGCATTTTCACGGATAAAGCCGTATTCCTCTCCCGAACCAATCATTATGAGCCTTGTATTTTTCAAATTCCTTACGGCTTCGAGGACGTTTATTGCGCCTATGACATTTATTTCCGCAGTAAGCTGCGGATTTTTCCACGAAAGCGAAACGGAGCTCTGTGCGGCAAGGTGATATATACATTCGGGGGATATTTCCCCTGTAAGCGAAAGCACTGCGTTTTTATCGGTTATGTCAAGATTTTTTACAGTGCAGCTTTCTTTTATATTTTCGTTTTCGAGACAGGTTGCATAAACCTCATGCCCTGAATTTATCAATTCTTTTATCAAATATCCGCCGACAAAGCCTGCACCGCCTATTACTAGCGACTTCATATGTCACCTCCGTCATCTTCGAGAACGTCACGGAGTTTTTGGATAACATCTTTTTCGCTGAAATTATTTTTCACACGCATGGCGGCGTTTTTCCCGAATTTTTCACGCAGCTTTTTATTCTTTGCGAGTATGTCAATTGCCTTTGCAAGCTGTGCCGGGTTTGAGGGGGCAACCGTAAAGCCCGTCCGCCCGTGGATACTTACATACGGCACACCCGAATCAAGACGGGTATTTATAACGGGCTTGCCGTAAACCATGGCTTCAAGCTGGACAATCCCGAAAGCTTCGCTCTTGGCTGAGGAGGGCAGGACGAATATATCACAGTCCGCATAAGCCTGTTTGAGCTGTTCATCGGGCAGAAATCCGAGAAAATGCACAATATCCCCGATATTGTATTTTTTCGTCATTTCTTTTAATTTGCTTTCGAGTACACCAGTACCCGATATGAAAAGCTCACAGTTTTTAAGCTTGGTAAAAGCCCTTATAAGCACCTCAACGCCCTTGTAATACACGAGCCTGCCCGTGAAAAATACCTTCACGCTGCCGTTATAGGTGCATTTTTCGGTCAGTATCGGCGCACGTTTTATTGACAGATATTCACCGGGATTTATTCCGTATGGTATCACCACACATTTATCCCTGTATTCGGGGAGAAAATCCGAGCCGCTGATATGCCCCTGCGTTGCGGTTATTATGCAGTCGGCACGGTTCAGGAGTTTTTTCATTATCGGCTTGTAAAAAAACATAAGCCTTTTCTGCCTTACAATATCGCTGTGCCACGATATGACAACCCTTCCCTTGTAACCTGAAAGCAGGAGGGCTGTGTCCGCAAGGGGAAAGGGAAAATGTATATGCACAGTATCTGCGCTTTCTGACATCTTTTTGAATAATTTTATAAACGAAAGCGACACGGGACAGGAAAAGTATGTTCCCAGACTTCCTGCCCTTACAACGTGAATACCGTTTATTCTTTCGGAGTATGTTTTTCCGAAATTCTCACGGCATACGAGGACTTCCGTTTCTGTATTGTCTGTTTCCGAAAGCCTTTCGGAATATTGTCTCATAAGACTTTCGATGCCGCCGACATGAGGGTAATAGGCTTTGTTGATTTCAAGAATCCTGATTTTTTTATTCGTTTTATGCGGAAAATCATTAAAATTCATCAAAACAGCTCCTTGTAAACGTTATACAGAAATTCAGCGGATTTTTTCCATGTGAATTGTTCTGCACGTCTGATACCTCGTCTGCCGAGGTCTTTTCTCAAATCGGGGTCTAAATACAGCTTTAAAAGTCCGTCAGCAATGCTTTCGCATGAAAATGCATCGCAAACAACGGCGCAGTCCCCTGTGACCTCGGGGAGTGATGCGGAGTCCGACACAAGCACGGGAACTCCGCAAGCCATAGCCTCCAGCGGCGGCATACCGAAGCCCTCGTATATCGACGGGAACACGAACGAGAGCGCACCGCACATAAGAGGGGGCATATCCTCTGCAGGAACGTATTTTGTAAAAATTACATACCTATCAAGTCCGAGGTCTTTGACTTTTTTGAATATATTATCGTAAAGCCAGCCCTTTCCTCCTGCAAGCACGAGAAGCGGAGGTCTTTTCCCTGCCTTTTTCACAAATACAGAGTAAGCCTCTATAAGTCTTTCGAGGTTTTTTCTCGGCTCGACAGTACCGAGATACAGGAAGTAATCGCCCCTTATGCCGAGAGATTTTTTCACGGCGGCGATTTTTTTCGGGTCGCCGCAGGGCTTGAATTTATCGGTATCCACACCACAGGGAACAACTCTTATTTTTTTCTCATATTCGGGGAAGTATTTTATTATCTCGGATTTTGAAAACTGCGAGTCCGTGACGATAATATCCGCCCTTTTCATGGATTTTTTCAAGCCAATATCGAGCATGAACTTTGTTCTTTTCCTGACGGTTTCGGGGAAAGCCTTATAAACCATGTCATGCACGGTTATGACGACCTTTCCGTGAACTCCGGGGGGAGCGATATAGTTGAAAAAATGCGTTATATCGGCTTTTTTTCCGAAAAATGCACTGTAAGGCACGGGCAGGAGCGCAGATGCGGCACGGTAGACATATCCCGAAAAATGCGAGCATTTCAGAGATATATTCTTTCCTGCAAAGGGTTTTATTCTCTCACGCTTTATATGATGGTCTTTGCGTGAAAAATAATTGTAGGTATATTTATTTTCGGGGTGAAGTGCAGCCAGAGCCATGGTCTGACCTGCCTCACACCAGCCTATTCCCGTCATTCTGCCGCTTATGAGGGGAACGGCATCGAAAGCGATATTAAGCCTTTTCATACACGGGGCTGATAGTTTATAAGCTGTTCCCTTATGCTTGCGAATGCGGCATCGACAGCTTTTCGGTTAAAGCCCGTGAGTCTGCGCCTTATCGGTTCGGTGGTCACGGCATCAAAAAGACTGAGTGCAGTTTCCTTGTTAATTTTTCTTTCGTCTATCTGGTCGAGAATTTTTCTGAGACGTTCAAATCTTCCGAGAACGATTTCCATATCATATCCAAAGAATGAAGTTTTAAGGTCCATAGTTTTCCTCCCTTTTCGGCGGCCGGACGGAGACGGACTCACGGCTTCCGTCTGTTTTCCGTCAAGACATCGTATTTTTTATTGCAATAAATATTTTCGTTTTTTATTTCTGAAGAGCGTTCCTGATTTTAATTTCGTTTTCTGCTGCGGCAAGGTCGTTTTTTACCATTCTTTCGACAAGCTGAGAGAAAGAAATTTCTCTTTTCCAGCCGAGGACTTTTTCAGCCTTTTCGGGATTTCCGAGGAGAATATCCACCTCTGCCGGGCGGAAGAATTTTTTGTTGACCCTGACAACCGTACTGCCGTTTGCGGCATTTATGCCTGTTTCCTCAATGCCCTCACCGTTCCATTCAATCTCTATTCCGACGTGTCTGAAAGCGATTTCGACAAATTCACGGACGGTTCTTGTCTCGTTTGTGGCGATAACATAGTCATCGGGCTTATCCTGCTGCAACATAAGCCACATAGCCCTTACATAGTCCTGCGAATGACCCCAGTCACGTTTAGAGTCCATATTGCCGAGTTCAACGCAGTCCTGCAAGCCGAGGCTTATCCTTGCGGCGGATTGTGTTATTTTTCTTGTCACAAATTCAATGCCACGTCTTTCGGATTCGTGATTGAAGAGTATTCCCGAACAGGCGAACATATTATAGCTTTCCCTGTAGTTCTTTGTTATCCAGTGACCGTAGAGCTTTGCAACACCGTAGGGACTTCTCGGATAGAAAGGGGTAGTCTCTGTCTGCGGAATTTCCTGAACAAGACCGAACATCTCCGAGGTAGATGCCTGATAGAATTTTGCATCGGGCTTTACAATTCTTATGGCTTCCAGCATATTGGTAACGCCCAGAGCGTCAATATCGGCAGTGCCGAGGGGAGTATCCCAGCTTGTGGCAACGAACGACTGTGCGGCAAGGTTATAGACTTCATCAGCCTGTGATATTTTCATAGCCGATATAAGCGAAACGGGGTCTGTCATGTCGGCATAGATAAGATTTACCCTGTCTTTCAGATGAGCGATATTTCCGTAGTCAACTGTAGCCTTTCTTCTCCATATGCCGAAAACGTTATAGCCCTTTTCGAGCAGCAATTCGGCGAGATATGAGCCGTCCTGACCTGTTATGCCTGTGATGAGTGCATTTTTCATAAAAAATCTCCTTTTTTGGTTTACACAAGATTATTTCTGTTTTTTTCTTTAAGCTGTGTGATAATCTGTTTTACGTCCTGAGTGTGGTTTTTTGAGCATACAAGAAGAACATCGTCCGTATCGACAATGATTATATCCCTTGTGCCGACAGCGGCGACAAGACGTTTTCCGCCGCAGATTGTGGTTCTTTTGGTGTCATAAAGCATTACATCGCCCTCGGCGAAATTTTTAAATTCATCGGTTTCGTTAATTCTCTCAACGGCAAGCCAGCTCCCAACATCGTCCCATCCGAAGCTGCCGGGGATAGTGTATATATCGGAGGCTTTTTCCATTATTCCGAAATCTATTGATTCGCTGCGGAATTTTTCAAATTCGCTTTCAAGGACGGAGCTGAAATTATCCGTGCCGAAGCTTTCGCCTATTCTGAGTGCGCCGTCATAAATATCGGGCATGAAAAGGCTGAAATTTTTCATTACAGAGGATATTTTCCATACGAACATACCGCTGTTCCAGAGATATTTGCCCGACGAAAGATATGATTTTGCGGTTTTCAGGTCGGGCTTTTCGACAAACTTTTTTACTTCAAAGACATCGCCCTTTTCCTCTCCGAAATTGATATATCCGTAGCCTGTTTCGGGATATGTCGGGGTTATGCCTATCGTTACAAGATTTTTGCCGTCTTTTGCTGATTTTACGGCTTTTTTCAGGGTACTTATATATATATCCTCATATTTTATCAGGTGGTCGGACGGGAGGACGAGCATTACGGCATCGTCATATTTTTTATTTATTACCGCCGCCGCATAGGCTATACACGGAGCGGTGTTCCTTGCGCATGGTTCTGCGAGGATATTATTTTCGGGAATGTCGGGGAGCTGCTGTCTGACGAGGGGGGTATATGCCGAATTTGTCACGATATACACATCGTCTTTATCGACTAAGGGAAGCAGACGCTTTACCGTTTTCTGAATCATGGTTTCTCCGTCCTGCGTGAGTGAAAGGAATTGTTTTGGGTGGTCGCTGCGGCTTTTTGGCCAGAAGCGTTCGCCTCTGCCGCCGGCCATTATAACTGCTGTTATTTTCATTTATTATTGTCCTCTTTCCTGACGCTTTCGCTTATAACGCCGTTTTCGGCGGATGCGTTTGATTTTGGAGGAAAAAGCATGGTTTTAAGCGTCATAAGAATTATCTGTATATCCATTAAAATCGAATAATTTTCGATGTACATCAAATCCATTTTCAGTTTATCGTATGGCGAAGTATCATAAACTCCCGTTACCTGTGCATAGCCCGTAAGCCCTGCCTTTACTTTCAGGCGGTAGGTAAATTCGGGCATTTCTTTCTGATAAAGCTCCGTAAGTTCGGGTCTTTCGGGTCTTGGACCCACTACCGACATATCGCCTTTCAGGATATTGAAGAGCTGCGGCAGCTCGTCGAGCCGTGTCTTGCGCAGGAATTTTCCCACGGGGGTTATCCGTGGGTCGTTGTCCGAGGCAAGTTCGGGAATGCCCGACTTTTCGGCATTCACAATCATACTGCGGAATTTGTACACATAGAATGGTCTGCCGTTTATGGTAAGACGTTTCTGTCGGTAGAATATCGGACCTTTGTCGCAGCTTTTTATGGCTGCCGAAATGGCAAGCATTATCGGAAATGTAATAATTATAAGGACGATTGAGAATACTATATCGAATATTCTCTTGACCATGCGCTGTTCAAAATCAAGACCGTAATTTCTGCAAAGGAGCAGGGGAGTGTCAAAAAGTCTTATATCGTCCGCACCTCTGATTATAATATCGGATATTTTAGGGGCGATATACGCTCTGCGTGATTTTTCAAAGCAGAATTTAACATAGTCGTTCCTCTGATTTGCGGGTATATCACATATTATAACGCCCTCATACTTGAGAATAAGCTCTTTTATTTTTTCGGCAGGCTCTGAAATGCTGACCGACTCACATATCATATACTTATCGACACGCTGACTCATTTTCAGGACGAGTGAGGCAGCCTGACGGCTTCCGTAGAGGATTATCAGCCGCCTTGGGGGATAGAGAAAGAAATATACCTTTGAGGATATTAAATTCCAGACGAACACAAGCCCGAAATCGGCAACTGTGAGGAAAAATATCGGTGAGCCTTTCATGAAATGCCGACCGATAAGGCTTATCAGCATATAGGCAACGACATTCACGCACACTATTGCGATTAACTGAGAATAGAGCATATCCGTTTTCTTTAAATATCCCAGCTTCCAGCCGCCGTAGACTTTGAAGAAAAGAGCTGTCAGAAGGCTATATATGCCTATAAGCACCCAGTTTCCACGCCGATAGTAGGGCAGGACTATTTCATCGCTGTAATATCTGTACCAGACAAATGCGAATGCCGCAGTCAGCAGTATGAGAAGAAGCACTGCCGAGAAAAAAGAAATAAATCTTTTGTACAGGTCTTTTTTATTCTGCACATCTACGCTCCTTATATATCTTGGATTAATTGAAGAATAAACAGTCAATACAAAAATAATTGTACAGCTATAAGTGAGCATTTTAAAATAATGCAAAAAAAATTTTATATTCTGCCCCGGTTTTCCACACCACGGGTGAGGAAAACGGTGTTTTTATTATATTATCATGAACCATTTTCATTTGCTGCATTATAGTGTACAGTATAATTATAACAAATCATGCAAAATAAGTCAATAGAATAAAAAATATTTTATCATTTTGGTAAATATATCCAAAAATGATTACGAATGATTGACAGAAAAGATGTCCGCAACCTCGTTGAGCGTAATATAAGCAAGAGGGTCGATTTTCTGCACTATATTTTTCATCTTGATAACCTGAAAGCGGTTCACAACGAAGTATATTATTTTCCTGTCCGAACCCGAATACCAGCCCTTTGCATCGAGTATTGTCATTCCGCAGCCAAATTCCTCCTGCAAGGCGGTGCATATCCTGTCAGCCTCTGATGTGACGATGAACGCAGCCTTTGAACGTTCTAGACCGTCAACTATATAGTCCACGGTTTTCAGTGCCGCCGCATAGGTCACTATCGAGTATAAGGGGAGTATCCAGCTCTGTATGACAAATCCGCATATTATATACAATACTATATTATAGCCCATAACGAACGTTCCCACGGAAAAGCCGAGCCTTTTTGCGAATATAACTGCCATGACTTCAATTCCGTCCATAGCTCCGCCGAACCTGAGAGCAAGACCGCTGCCAAGTCCCGATATTACTCCTCCGAAAAGTGCGCACAGCAGCAAATCCTTTCCAGCAAGGGGAGAGGCTATGCTTACATCTACGGGGAGAATATCCGTTATCAGCCATGCCGTCACGGAGTATACCATTACGGAATATATGGCGGAGATAGTAAACGCTGCGCCCTGCTTTTTAAGACCGTACAGAAAAAGCGGCACATTGAGTATTACAAGAAACACCGAAAGCGAAAGCTCCTGCGGAGTTATCTGGGATAATAACATGGCAGTTCCCGAAATTCCGCTGTCGTATAATTTTACGGGGGTCAGAAAGACGGTTATTCCGAATGCGTTTATTATTCCTGCTACTGTCAGCATTATGTAATTCATAAAGCCTATGCTTTTTATTTCGGATATAAATTTTTTCATAAAATCTCCTTTCAAAAGAATAAGGCACTTCACAGAGAAATGCCTTATTCCGACTTACTTGAGCTTTCCTATGATGCCGCCTATACCGCCGAGCTTTTCGGTAATATCTCCGACATTCACCTTATCCTTTATACCGTTTGCGATTTCCTTGATTTTTTCATCGGGGAGGTCAACGCCCACAACGCTTTCAACGGCTTTGACAGGGTCTGACATGAATTTGCTGCCGAACTCCTTGTCGTTTTTCACCTTGTCTGCAATTTCGTTTATTTTTGCCTTTACGTCCATTGAGATACCTTCTTTCATTAAAATATATTATAAGCTTATTATAGCATATATTTTATCCAAAATCAAGCATAATGGAAAATTTTTATCTGTCCTATGATTGAGCAAATTTAAAATTGTTCGTGACGATATACAAAAATATAATAAAAAATACTGTTCCCTCCGCCTTTGGCGGTGGGAACAAAAAATATAAAAGCAGGCAAATTATTTTTTTCTATTCCCTCGATTGATAATATATATACGGTAAAACTTTTTAAAAATATTTTAAGGCATAAAATGAAGTATATGAGAAAAATATGCAATTTTTTTAGAATATTTATCCCAAAAAGCTTGCATATTTTATTTTTTTATGCTACAATATATATTATAAGTTATAAATTAGGGATATATTTGCAGTTTTTGTTATTACTTGACTTGTGTCAATTTCAATATAAATGATGAACAGTTAAACGAATTTATGCAGTTGCTTAACCCCCCCTCTTACGAACCGCTGTGTGCTGCAAGGAATATATATGCCCTGATTTTCTATTAATTAACAAGGATGGAGAGAAAAAATGAAACTGCAGCAACTTGAATACGTTATTGCTATCGCTCAGGAGGGCAGTATAACCGGAGCAGCAAGAAAACTCTATCAGGCTCAGCCCAATATCAGTATCGCACTGAAAGAGCTTGAAAACAAAATAGGCATACAGATTTTCTGGAGAACTTCAAGCGGTATGGTACTTACTCCCGAGGGAGAGGACTTCTTTCAGAGAGCAAAGAAAATTGTCACCGAGATGCACCGCCTCGAAGCCGATTATTCCAGTAAGACGGAAAAGAATATAAGCTTTAAAGTAGCCGCTACACGTTACACCTATATCACCGCCGCTATCGGCTACTGGATAAACAAACTCAACGAAACCAAGAATAATTACAATGTCCGTTTCATGGAGACAAATACCCATCAGGCTATCGAGGATACGGGTATAGGACGTGCGGATATAGGCATAATCCGTGTACCGGCAAGTCAGAGCGGTTTGTATGCAAAGCAGCTCACACAGAAAAACCTCTCACAGAGAACCCTCACGGAGTTTAAAATGAAGCTCCTCATGAAAAGCACTCACCCTCTTGCAGAATATGATGATGTACCTTTCGAGGAACTCAGAAAATATCCCGAAATAATCCACGGCGATGAAGACCTCAGTGTTTTCAGAAAGACCTATATAAACCCCGATTTCGTTTGGACAAAAAATGACAAAATGATTTATGTCTATGACAGGGGCAGCAAAATCGGACTTCTCAACACGGTCGAAAATGCCTATATGTGGATTTCGCCAGTACCGCAGAACCATTTCGGCAGCGGCGATTTGGTGATAAAAAACTGCTCGTATGCCTGCATACCCACAAGCGATATTGTTATCTACAAAAAGGGCAGCGAGAACGAGGCACTTGTAAAATCCTGCATGGACAGCCTTGTGGAATTTTCCGAAAAGCTCCTCGTAAATTCAAAATAACCAAAACGAACGGGAAACCATGTTGGTTTCCCGTTCATTATTTTATAAAGGATGAATATAGAAAAGATTTGCATATATTTTATTTATACCGTTTTTGCAGGATAACATAAATTTTTCACTGAAATATACAAAATGTTTAATCACGTGCTTTAATTATAGCATAATCTTCACGATATTTCAAATATTTATTTTTTATTTTCGCATATATTTTTCATATCAGCGCAATCATTGCATAAAAAAACAGCCGCACTCATGTACGGCTGTTTCTGATGTAAATAAATTACTTGATTTCGATAGTTGCGCCTGCTTCTTCAAACTTAGCCTTGATTTCGTTAGCTTCTGCCTCCGAAACGCCCTCTTTGATAGCCTTGGGAGCAGCCTCAACAACTGCCTTAGCTTCCTTAAGACCAAGACCGAGTACGTCCTTGGCAACCTTGATAACTGCCATCTTAGCATCGCCGAACGATGTGAGTACAACGTCAAATTCTGTCTTAGCTGCTGCTGCGCCGTCTCCGCCTGCTGTGGGAGCTACTGCTGCGATAGCTGCTGTTACGCCAAATTCCTCCTGGATAGCGTCTACGAGTTCTTTAAGCTCAAGCACTGAAAGTGTCTTGATATCTTCAACGAATTTAGTAATTTTCTCTGAAGCCATGATAAAATTCTCCTTTATAATATTTTTTGTGCGGTCAAGCCGCTTTTCTGGAAATTGTCAGGCGGCTTTTAAGTTGCGCCCTCCTCCGAGTTTTTGTCTGCAACAGCCTGGAGTGTTGCGGCGAGTTTCTGGATAGGTCCCTGAAGAGAACCAACGAGCTGGGCGAGGAGTACATCCTTTGAGGGGATTTTTGAGAGAGCAGTAACGCCTGCCTGGTCATAGATTTCGCCCTCGATATAACCTGCTTTGAGATTGAATTTTTCATCTCCTGCTTTTTCTGCGAATTTACCGAGAATCCTTGCGGGAGCAGTCTGGTCGTCGTTTGAGAGAGCGACAGCGGTAGTACCGTTGAGAGCCTCCTCAAAACCTTCGATACCGCAGTTTTTGAAAGCACGGAGAAGGAGTGTATTCTTTTCTACGAAGTAGTTGACATTAGCCTCACGCAGTTCCTTTCTGAGCTTGGTATCTTCTTCTACAGTGATACCCTTGTAATCAACGAGAACGCCCGAAACGGAATTTTTGATGAGTTCTGTAAGCTGGTCAACCTTAGCCTTCTTAGCTTCGAGTACAGCATTGCTTGGCATTGTATTCACCTCCGTTTTGATAAAAGCACAAAAGTGCGTTACAAATAAAAATATCCTTTACCGACAGCATGGGAAAGGACAATGATACATCAATATTACCAATTGCAATTCCTCGGCAGGACTTACAGCTTGCGCTTGCCGGCTGTCTTTAGAACAAATGCTGCTATCAAACAGCTTTAATATTATATCACGCAAAAAATGATTTGTCAAGGGTTTTTAAATATTTTTTGTTTTAAAAAAATAACTCTGCGGTCTGCGGCTGGGGGAACGTTGCTTTTTATCATATTTCTCAGCCGCAGACGGCAAAGAAAAATGTAAAATCTTGTTTTAATTTTTTATATCATATCATAAATAATTTAAAATATATCGTTTTGCTGAAAAATTTGTTCTTCACTATGGACAAACAGGAAAAAATATGATATAATTATCCCGAATAAAGTAATAACTGCCGACGGCAAGAAAGGAATTGAGATGCTTCACGAAAAATCGTGCGGGGCTATCGTCTACCGCAAATTTCACGGAAATACGGAAATATTGCTGATAAAACACATCAACAGCGGTCACTGGTCTTTCCCGAAGGGTCATGTTGAACCCGGCGAAACCGAGATTGAAACCGCAAGGCGGGAAATAATGGAAGAAACGGCAATAGATGTCATAATCGACCCGACATTCAGGGAAACCGTCACATATTCCCCGAAAAAGGATACCGTAAAGGTTGTCGTGTATTTTCTCGCAAAGGCAAAAAATGTCAATTTTCACAGACAGGAGGACGAAATCGCCGACATACGCTGGGTCGATATTTGCTACGCCGTAAATGTACTGTCGTATGAAAATGACAAGACCATTGTCTCAAAGGCAAAGACGGCAATAAAGGATTTATACTGAAAATTATCCGCTGAACGTTCAGCGGATAATTTTTTATAATAATAACCAAAAATGTAATAAAAACAATGTTTCTTCCGCCTGTGACGGAAGAAACCAAGAAAACACAAAAATTTTTGCGAATTATTTTTAATTGCTCGTTAACAGCTCTTATTTTACTGTGACAGAGCCGTCAAGTGCATGGGTGAATGCATATTCCTGCATTTCCTCGTCCTGCATATCGTTCGTGAAAAGGTCTGTTTCCTGAAAATAATAGCTTAGCGGATAGACCGTTCCGCTTTGTGCATCATCGGGGATTTTCAGATAGAATTTTGCAATCTCTCCGTCATATCCCTCGTTTCCGCCGAACATTTCCGTAAAGAAGAAACAGCCGAGGTGTTTTTCCATGAGTTCATCAGGCAGACCCTCAGCCCACAGCATTCCGACAGCACCCATTGAAAGCTCCGATGCGTCACCGAGCTTATATTTTATAGTCCTTTCCTCTTCGTCCTGCATTTCGCATACAAGCTCTTCGGGATAGGTGATATGCAGACCGCACATAGCCCATTTTTCGTCCGCACCGCTTACGGAGAGGATTATTTCGGCGGTATCGCCTGCCATTACCTCCGTATTGCTCAATGAAAGCACGGGCATTGCAGTGCCTTGCTCTGCGGCGGCGGTATCTTCCGTTTCATCGGGGACAGCCGTAATTATTTCCGTGATTGTTTCGGATTCTTCGGCGGCGGTTTCTGCCGGTTCCTCGGAAATTTTCGGCGATTCGCCTTCCGATGATGAGTTAGTATTTTCGGTCTTATCGCCGCAGCCCGAAAATACGGCTGCGGCAGCGATTAACGAAAGAACGGCTGATATTATTTTAAGCTTCATCTTCGGGCTTCTCCTTCTGAGCTGTTACTGTTATATTGTCGCCGTCTGCGGAGATAAATATATTTTTGGTTGAAGATGCGTCCGAAATGATTATCTCCGCTATTTTATCCTCAACTTCCTGACGAATAACACGTCTTATATCTCTTGCACCGTAGGGCTTTCCGTAGGATTTTTCCGCAATTAAATTAAGTGCGGCATCGTCATAGCTGACGGTTATATCCTTTTCTGCGAGGGGTTCTTTCATCTCGTCAATCATGAGTGCGGCAATATTTGCGAAATTGGATTTGTCAAGCTGTCTGAAAATTACAATCTCGTCAATACGGCTTATAAATTCGGGGCGGAGAAAATCTCTCAGACCTTTCATTGCCTTTTCCTTGGTTATCTCGTTTTCGGTGCGGTTGAATCCGACTCCGAGGCTTTTATCCGTCGAGCCTGCGTTTGAGGTCATGCAGATAATGGTATTTTCAAAATTTATCGTCCTGCCGTGAGCGTCATCAACCTTTCCCTCGTCAAGTATCTGCATGAGGATATTCATTACATCGGGGTGAGCCTTTTCTATTTCGTCAAAAAGTATAACGGAATAGGGACGGCGGCGGACTTTTTCTGTGAGCTGACCTGCCTCGTCATATCCCACATATCCGGGAGGCGAGCCTATCATTCTTGCAACGGAATGCTTTTCCATATATTCCGTCATATCAAGCCTTATGAGCGGTTCTGTCGAGTCGAACATCTCCTCGGCAAGAGCCTTTACAAGCTCGGTCTTTCCGACACCTGTCGGACCCACGAAAATAAACGATGCAGGACGGCGGCGTTTATTGAGATGCACTCTCGTGCGCTTTATAGCCTTTGTGAGAACTGAAACGGCTTCGTCCTGACCGAGAACCCTCTTTTTGAGAGACTCTTCAAGGCGTGCGATTTTGAGAAATTCGGTTTCGGCGATTTTGCTTGCAGGTATACCCGTCCAAAGCTCGACAACCTTGGTTATGTCATTTTCCGTCACCTGGACGTTTTCGGCTTTTTCCTTTAATTTAGCGGCTTCTTCCCTGGTGCGGATAAGCTTTCCCTTTACCTCCGCAAGAGCCTGATAGTCGGGTTCGCCCGACTGTGAGATTGATTTTTCCATATCCGCAAGGACTTCGATTTCTTTCTTGATTTTCGTATAGTCTGCGATTTCGGGGGAGCGTATGCTTGCGATTGCGCAGCCCTCATCGAGCAAATCAATAGCCTTGTCGGGGAGGAAACGGTCTGTTATATATCTCTCCGAAAGCACGGCGCAGAGCCTTATCAGATAGTCGGAAATATGAACCTTATGGTAATCCTCGTAATATTTCTTAATTCCGAGGAGAACGTCAACGGTATCCTCGATTGTCGGTTCGTTGACCGTCACGGGCTGGAAACGTCTTTCGAGTGCG
Organism: Ruminococcus sp.; assembly: GCA_017470905.1. Classification (GTDB taxonomy): domain Bacteria; phylum Bacillota; class Clostridia; order Oscillospirales; family Ruminococcaceae; genus Ruminococcus. The sequence continues at coordinate 54,758 of JAFUXL010000011.1, forward strand.
GAGTCCTTTTCGATATATTTTCTGTATTCGCCGAATGTGGTTGCGCCTATGACCTGAATTTCTCCTCTTGAAAGTGCGGGTTTAAGTATATTCGCTGCATTCATCGAGCCTTCGGAGTCACCTGCTCCGACAAGATTATGAACTTCGTCAATAAAGAGAATTATATTTCCCTCACGCTTTACCTCCTCGACAAGACCCTTTACACGGCTTTCAAACTGTCCTCGGAACTGTGTTCCTGCAACGAGTGCGGTAAGGTCAAGGAGGAAAATTCTCTTGTCTGCAAGGTTGAAAGGCACATCGCCTGCGTTTATTCTCTGGGCGATACCCTCTGCGATAGCGGTTTTTCCGACACCCGGCTCACCTATGAGACAGGGGTTGTTTTTGGTTCTTCTTGAAAGAATCTGTACAACTCTTGCGATTTCCTTTTCTCTGCCGATAATATTGTCGAGCTGACCGTCTGCGGCTTTCTGGGAGAGGTTATTGCAGTATGAGCTGAGGAATTTAAGCTCCTTTGGTTTCTTTTCTTTCTTACCGAAGGGATTGCTTCTTCTCTCGTTTTTTTCTTTTTTATCGCCGACAGGTTCGGGCTTTTCGTTTCTTTCGGGGATATTATTCTGGGGCGAACCGAAAATATTCGAGATAAAGTCGGGCATAATTCCCGAACCTCCCATTTCAAAGGAGTCGCCGTCGAGCATATCCATCATGGTATTGGAAAGCTGGTCTATTTCCTCGTCGCTTATTCCGAGCTTATCCATATAGTCCTTTACATTGGGTATCTGCTCATCTCTTGCACAGGTGAGACAGAGACCTTTGTTTTCCTTTTCGTTTCCTTTCATCGAGGTAATAAATACCACGGCAGGTCTTTTTTTGCATTTGCTGCACATTATCATCGGGCAAATCCTCCTGTTAAAATAATTTATCTTCACGGGCAGAGAATATCCGCCCTCTCTCTTATGCATTGTCACATTTTCATTATGAAGTTGTAGAAGTACTTGAAAATATATGTTTTGTCAACTGCGCTGTTTTCAAAGAATATTTTCTCGTTGCTTCCCATTATCGCATAAAGCCTTAATATTGCGGTTGCGGCGAATGTGAATATTCCTCCGTGCACAATACCGATAATTCCGCCTATTACATGGGAAGTCGGGCTTGTGTAGCTTTCGTCGTCGGTAAAGGCTTTTACAAGTGCAACAGTAAGCAGTATTATGACTGCGAGCAGTATTGTGAATACAATAAGCCTTATTACCGTCTGATAAGCCTGAGATATATAATTATCAGCTATGTATGCGGCGGCGGATTTGTGATTGTCCTCCAATACGCTTAAAAGCGGAGCGAGGTCGTCTATATTGGTATCTGTATCCTTGAGTATCTCTGCGGCGGAGGCTGCGGCATATTTGCTGAGCTCCCTGCTTACGATTTTTTTCGTTATGGATGCATAGCCCTCGTGAATTTTTCGCAGGAGTATGCTGTCGCTGTCGGCTTTTTTGCCGTTGATATTATTTATATATTTTACAAGCTGACCGTCAACGTCCGTACCCGATGCGAAAATTGTGTTGAGCTTTTCTTTCTTCACGCTTATATTATAATCCAGACCTTCGAGATAATCCTTAAATTCGGTCATGAAATAATCGGATTCCATAGATTTGTTGAGCTTGTCGATATTACTGCTCCTGACTGTGTTTTTGTAGAGAGAGCCTGAAACGCTTCCGCTTATCGAAAATGCAAGTACAACGGCGAGTATATATCCGATAAGGTGAAAGGCTGATTTTACAAGTCCCTTTTTCGCCGACAAAGCCGTGCCTGCGATTATTATGACGGCGGCAATCACGTCATAGAGCCACCAGAGTTCACTGTTCATAAATATTCATTACGGAAAAATTCCGTATTTCCTCCTTTTCAATTTTTTTGAGATAAATATCTTGTCTCACGGCGGCGGCATGAAACAGGATTTTTTATGATTTTTCAGCAATCATAGTCTATTCTGTCTATTTTGTTGAAGCCTTTCAGGTATATGTATTTGCTGCTTCTTGCAAATCCGCTGTATGAGTCCGAAATTCCTGCCGTAGCTCTTACAGCACCGCTGAAATCATAGGCAATTATCATTTCCCTGCTCATGACATATATTATGTCGTCCTTTATTGCCACATCGATGAGGGGCTGTTCAAATTCAAGCTCTGTCGGTTTTTCTTCGTCGCCTGTGAATATTGCAAGGGTATATTTTCTTCTCGGATAGTTATTCACCGCAACGGCGGATTTTTCGCCGTCACTGCTGCCGCCTGCAAGCTCCCCGTCATATCGGTAGAACGATACTATTTCGCCGTTGTTTGCTATATATCCGCAGGCATCAAGACCGAGAACGAATGCGCCTCCGCTGCGGCAGTAAACATCAAGGCCGAGGGTATCAAGTCCGGGAGATTTCCATACCTCACTGCTTTCCCTGAAATTTATCTCCTCAACCGAGGTGGTTATAGAGCCGTCCTCTGCGTTTATGAAGCTTATCGTGCAGCCCGTACTTTCCTCATTGAAACACAGGTCGTTTACGTGTTCAAAGCATTTTCTTTCATATATCATATTCCCTTTGGGGTCGTATATGAACATTTCGCAGTCATAATTTCTCGATGTTGTGACGGCGGCTATATATCCCTCTGCGCTTATCCTTGCGAAGATAATATTCGTGCCGAAATTTTTTTCATATATTACATCGTCCCGGTTTTCTATGCAGAAATCGTTTCCGCCGTTTTCGTATATGAGCAGATTTTCGCCCGAACACCGCATTACGGGGTTTATGTAGCCGTGCTGTCTTTTTCTTATGAGTTCTCCCTTTTCGTTGTAGAAATATATATATGCATCTGTGAGTACTGCGAAGTCGCTGCCTGTACAGCATAGCTGAAAGTTATTTCCGCCGCTTACCTCGATTGGATAATTACCCTGAGCGAGTACGCCGTCATTTATTATCATGTGATACTGCTTGCTTATGCCTTTCAGTCTCGGCAGCCACAGACTGCGTGAAAGATACAGTCCGGCAGCGATTGCGGCTGTAAGGATAAAGACAAATGTCCTGACACGCAGTTTTTGTTTTTTTTTCTTTGCACCGGCAGAGATGCTGCCGTGTTCTGTCATCAGCTCGACCTCCTTTATTCCGAAAGCATATCCCGACTGTCGTAGAATACTCTGTTAAGGTAAAGACCGTGTGCCACAGCGGTTCTTCCGGCACGCAGGCGGTCTTTTGCGGAAAGGATAGCGGGCATATCGTCGGGGTTTAATTTTCCCTCGCTGACATCAATGAGAGTGCCTGCGATTATCCTAATCATATTATACAGAAAACCGTTGCCTTTTACAAGTATTATCACCGATTCACCATAATTTTCTATTTTAAGTTCATAAATCGTGCGGATTGTAGTTGAAACATTTGTACAATCTGCGCAAAAAGATGCGAAGTCATGCGTGCCTGTCAGGTAGGCGGCGGCTTGTCTTGCCCTTTCGATGTTGAATTTTCGGCGGTAATGAAAGGCGAGGTCGGCGGCAAAGGGATTTTTTGATTCGCTGCAATGCATCTTGTAGATATATTCCTTTCCCTTGCAGTCAAATCTTGCATGAAAATCAAGCGGAACGTCCTCACAGCTTAAAATGGAAATATCATCGGGGAGTTCGCCGTTTACACCCCTCGTAAAGCCTATACAGCGGATATTGCTGCTGGTTTTCACGTTGAAGCAGAACTGATTTGCATGAACTCCCGTATCCGTCCTTGAACAGCCTGTTATATTTATCGGTTCATTGAGGACTTTCGAGATGTGCTTCTCCAGTATCTCCTGAACCGTCACCGCATTTGCCTGTCTTTGGAATCCGTGGTATTTCGTCCCCCTGTAAGCCGTCATTACTTTCAGATTTCTCATGGTTCTCTCCTTTGTACGGTATATTTTTCTTTTTAGAATTTGCAATTGCAAGCATTACAAACAGCGCAAGGCATATACAGCTTATCAAAAGACCGGTTTTAAAGCCCTCCGGAGTATAGGAAAGCTTTATATCGTGATGTCCCGGAGATAATCTGACACCCAGCAGTGAACTGAGTACGGGGAATGTTTCGGATTTTTCCCCGTCAACATAAATGCTCAAACCCTTTTCATACGGCACGGGCATATATAAAATACCGTCGCTTTTAACATCTATGCTGCCCGTTATCCTCGTGTCCTCAAAGCTGTCAATATTTAACTGTTCGTCCGCAAATGATTCGTATGCCCTGTCGAAAACGTTTTTATCAAGGGCATAAATCATCAGCTTATAGCTGCCTGAGTCGTGTTCGCTGCCCGATGATACGGTTACTTCTGCGGTGCTTCCCGACTGACCGTTTCCCATAGGGAAAACTATGGGGTATTTATTGATTGATACGGTGCTGTCCGCCGATAAATCATCACATCTTACGTCCGCACTTTCGCATGATGAGCTTGTGGCATATCCGTAGAGATAATAATTATCCATGCAGTTGAATGAGTATATGCTTTTTCCCGGTGAATTTGTATTTTCCTTTGAGAAGGTATAATTTCCGAAAGAGCCTTTCACCACATTCATGTTGTCATATTTAACGAGGGCGACAGGCTGGGCGGTATATAAATTATCGTCCGTTCCTGCGGCAAGCCTGAACAGCTTGTTCTGATATTCAAAAGGATTTTCAGCATCGCTGTCCTCCATTTCAAGAATATCCTCATTCACCATGAAACCGAATGAGAGGGGATATTTATTTTCATAGAGGCATACGCCCCCGACAGTGTACTTATATTCGAGAAAAGCCTCCTCTGTGTTCAGCTTGCCGCTTTTCGAGATTATATATTTAAGACCGAGCAGAGAATTTACAAGGGGCGTTGAAATCCTGTAGTAATATCTGTTTCCTGCCTCGGACGCATAAAGTCCAAGCCGTCTGAAAAGCCTTGAAACGGATACGTTTGCCGATGATGAAAACTGCGAAACTCCCGTATAGCCGTACAGTGCGCTGTCGTTGAGGGTATATGTATAGGTCATCTCGGTTCTGTAAAAGGGCGAAATGTCATCTTCTGCGATTTCGGAGAGAATGCCCCGGACTTCTTCATTTTTTGCCGGATAGCTTGAATATCCCGAACTTCCGACAGCACCCACTCCCTTGACTGCGTTGCTGCACATCTCTCCCGTCACTGCGAATATGAGCGCAATATTTATCAATGTTCTGCGTGCTGTATTATTCCTGAAAGGGAATATCCTTGCAGCTGAAAATACAAGCAGATATGCAGCCGAAATAATTATCGAGCTTTTAAGTGCGCCCTCGAAATCAAATACTTTGTCATTGCTTAAATAATTAAGATACACCACGGCGCACGGAGCAGGTATCAGCAATAATATCTGATATATCTTCACGCCCTTTTCAATAACTGCATCATATGCCCTGTATGCAAGCGATACAAGAACAAAGCTGAATATGAAAGAATATCTGTACGGAAGCTGATTTGTAATATGGAAACCGTGCCATATGAAATTAAGCATATTCATATTACAGCTTACGGCTATGAGGGCGAGCAGGAATATTCCGCATATCTTCTCACGGATTTTTATGCCCCCCGAAAACAGGAATACTCCGAAGAGCATGACCGCAAGCATACCGCAGGCGAAATTCGGCAGTCCCTCAAGGTGCGTGGGTTCGCTGTAGGATATGAGATTTGCGAATATATCCTGCCATTTTTCAGCCCATGACACGGTTTTCGGGAAAGTATTGTTCACGCTGTATGTAAGCTGCAATCCGCAGTATGCAGGAATGAGAATAAATGCCCCAAGTCCTGCACCGATTAGCGATGAACGGAATATCAGCCATAATTTATAAAATCCGTCCTTTACGCCCTCTGCCTCGTTTATAACGGTGCATATGAACATGAATACAGTGAATAAACAGGTGAAATATCCCACGTAGTAATTTGATATGAGCGAAAGAGCAAGGGCGATTGTATACAGCTTCCATTTTCTCTCCCTGCAAATCGCCGTTATGCCCGTCATCACAAGTGGAAAAAGCGCAATCGTATCAAACCACATTACATTCCAGTAATATCCCAGAGTATAGCTGCAAAGCGCAAACATGCAGGCAAAAAATACCGTTGAAATATCCCTGTGCCTGTACGTATAGCGGAGGAATATATTGCAGAAAAGTCCGCTGAAGCCCACCTTTGCAATGAGTATATAAGTCAAAGCATCACGGACGGACTCATCACCGAAGAATATTGACAGCCAGTTGAGGGGGCTTGCGGCGTAGTAGGCTATCAGCGCAAGGAAATTCGTACCCATGCCGTTCCGCCACGAATAGAAGAACGAACCGCCCGAAAGGAGCTTTTCACGCACTACCTTGAAAAACGGAAAATACTGGTGCCACAGGTCAACAACAAGCATTTGTTTATCGCCGAAAGGGTGTATACTTTCCTTATAGAAAGCATAGAGCATTATTGCGGACGGTATCAGAAAGGAGAGAATACAATAAAATATTCCCCTTTCGTATAAAATCTTCACGGTCTTGTTTTCTCGTAATTTTTTTAATTTATCTGTTTTGCTGTCCATTTTTATCTCTCCGGGTTATCTATTTTAACCAATGCGCCGTGATTATTGCGGCGGCATAGAATATGACTGTTATTCCGAGTGCGATATAGTCTTTCGGCGAGGATTTAAGCTGTCTGAGCCTTGTTCTTCCCTCACCGCCGTTGTAGCAGCGGCATTCCATAGCGGTTGCAAGCTCGTCCGCTCTCCTGAATGACGATATAAACAGGGGGACTAATATGGCAATCATGTTCTTAGCCCTTGTTGTGAAGCTTCCCGTATCTATTTCTGCGCCACGGGCTTTCTGTGCGGATATTATCTTATCGGTCTCTTCTATCAGGGTAGGAATAAATCTTAGGGCGATAGACATCATCATCGCAAGCTCATGCACGGGGAATTTAAGCTTTTTAAGCGGCGACAAAAGCCTTTCTATCGCATCGGTAAGGGTTATCGGAGATGTGGTATAGGTCAGGACGGAACTGCCCGTTATCAATAAAATTATTCTCACAACCATGAAAACGCTTATATCAATGCCGCCCTCTGTTATCTTTATGAATTTCCATTCAAAGTAAATATCTCCGCTGTCAACGAGAAAAAGATTTATCACAGCCGTCACAAGCAGAAAAGGGAGCAGGGGCTTTACGCTTTTTGCGAACATCTTAACCGGTATTCCCGAAAGCAGTACGGACATGAGAGTATACACCGCACCGACAGCAAGGCTTGAAACGCTGCTGCCCGTAAACAGCATGAGTATATATATAAATGTTATTACTATTTTAAATCTTGGGTCAAGGCGGTGGATTATGCTGCTGCTAGGAAAATACTGTCCTATTGTTATATCTTTAAGCAATTCATAAGCCCCTTTCCCTGAGATATTTAATAATCAGGTCTTTTGCATATCCTACGGTATAGACTTCCTTTCCGAAGTCAAGCCCTTGTTTTTTCAGCTTTGTGAAAACTTTTGTTATCTGCGGAACATCAAGACCGATTTCGGATATTTCCTCCGACCTGCCGAAAACCTTTACCGTATCGTCAAAGCAGAAAAGCCTTGCCTTGTTCATCACGAGGATTTTATCCGCAAAGCCTGCAATATCCTCCATGCTGTGCGATACTATCAGTACGGTGTTTTTGGTTCTCCTGTGATAATTTTTAATATGTGTGATAATTTTGTCTCTGCCTGCCGGGTCAAGACCTGCGGTCGGTTCGTCTAAAATCAATACTTTCGGGCGCATTGCCATAACTCCTGCGATTGCAACACGTCTTTTCTGACCGCCCGAAAGCTCAAAGGGGGAGCGTTCGAGGATTTCCTCCTTAAGCCCTATATCACAGGCGGTTTCGATGACACGGAGCTTTATTTCGGACTCGTCAAGCCCCATATTCCTGCACCCGTATGCAATATCCTTGTAGACGGTTTCCTCGAATATCTGGTATTCGGGGTACTGGAATACAAGTCCTACCTGAAAGCGGACATCACGTATTTTATTCTTATCCTCCCATATATCCCTTCCGTCAAGGAGAACTCTGCCGGAAGAAGGCTTCAAAAGACCGTTGAAATGCTGTATCAGGGTAGATTTTCCCGAACCTGTGTGACCCATTACGCCGATAATCTGTCCGGCATCGATTTTAAGATTAACGTGGTCTACAGCAACTTTTTCAAATGGAGAGCCTGCGCTGTAGATATATGTAAGCTCCTGAGTTTCAAGAACTGCCAATGGTTTTACCCCCAAATAATTTTTTTATCGCCTCGACACATTCTTCTTCCGTGATAATATCATCGGGAATATCATAGCCTGCGTTTTTCAGTTCCCATGCAAGCTCAGTCACCTGCGGAACGTCAAGCCCGATTTCCTTTAACTTCTGTACATGGGAAAATACTCCTTTCGGAGTATCGTCAAGAATTATATTCCCCCTGTCCATGACGACAACACGGTCACACTGCGCCGCCTCGTCCATATAATGCGTTATGAGTACTATGGTTATATTTTTTTCACGGTTCATCTGTCTTATGGTTGACATAACCTCTTTTCGCCCCTGCGGGTCAAGCATGGCGGTAGGCTCATCGAGGATTATGCACCTCGGCTGCATGGCGATTATTCCTGCTATGGCTATCCGCTGTTTCTGACCGCCCGAAAGCTGTGCAGGAGAATGCAGACGGTATTCGTACATATTCACGGCTTTCAGGGAGTCGTCAACACGTCTGCGCATTTCTTCATAGGGTACACCCAGATTTTCGAGGGCGAAAGCGACATCTTCCTCAACGACAGATGAAACTATCTGATTGTCGGGGTTCTGGAACACCATGCCCGCACACTGACGCAGCTCAAATATTCTGCTGTCGTCGGAGGTATCAATGCCGTTGACGATAACTTTGCCGTCCGTGGGTACTAAAATTGCATTGATATGCTTTGCAAGAGTTGATTTTCCGCAGCCGTTATGACCGAGTACGGCGACAAATTCGCCCTCTTTTATATTCAGGTTTATGCCCTTCAGTACCTCTGCGGAGAGATTGCCCGTGTCGTCTCTGTATGAAAAATGGAGATTTTCTATTTCTATGATATTTTTCATTTATTTTTTATCCTGCGGTATGGTAATAACGGGCTTGCCGTTTTCGTCAATGAGCGGAGTAAGACCGCCCTCCGCAACATAGAGATAGCTTACACCCGTCACTGTGTCCTGCAATATCTGGACGGTGTTGAGTTCCTGCGAATAGGTTTTTACAAATCTCTTGGATTTTTTTTCAGCCATAAATCTTCCTCCTGCTTATACTTTCATTTAACCTCGGTATCTTTTGATTCGGGTACAGTGACAAGCGGTTTTCCGTTCTCATCAATAAGCACAATCATTCCCTGACCCGTCATCAGATAATTAACACCCGTAACAGTATCCTGCAAAACCTGAATTGTTTCCAAGTCCTGTGAATAAGTAACAACAAATCTTTTATTTTTCTTTCCAGCCATAATTCTCACCTTTTTATTAAAGTAATCAGATATTTTCCCATATGGCGGTAGAACCGCATGGGAGGGTCATTCCCGATGATTTTACGGGCAGACCTATTTCGTCAAAGCTTACCTTTCCGCCCCTGTCTTTGAGGATACTTCCGAGGATATATCCCATAACGGACGGCGAAAGCCCCGTTGTATAGCTGTTTATCAGGAAAAACAGCGGATTGTCGGACAATACTCCTGAACATAATTTCACAAGGTCATAGATACTGTTTTCGAGTTTCCAAACCTCTCCGCCCGGACCTCTGCCATAGCTTGGGGGGTCCATTATGACGGCATCATATTTTCTTCCACGGCGGATTTCACGGGCTATGAATTTTTCGCAGTCATCGACAATCCACCTGACCGGCTTGTCCGAAAGCCCCGAAACAGCGGCATTATCCCTTGCCCACTGAACCATGCCTTTGGAGGCATCGACATGGCATACGGACGCTCCGGCGGCGGCACAGGCAAGTGTAGCACCGCCTGTATATGCAAACAAATTTATGACATTTATTTCTCTTCCTGCATTTTTTATTTTTTCGGACATAAAATCCCAGTTTACAGCCTGTTCGGGGAAAAGCCCCGTATGCTTGAACCCTGTCGGGCGGATATTGAATTTAAGCTCTCCATAGGATATATTCCACGATTCGGGGAGTTTTTTTGAAAAGCTCCACTGACCTCCGCCCTGGTTTGAACGGTGATAATGACCGTCTGCCTTATTCCACAGCGGAGATTTTTTATCTGTTTTCCATATTATCTGGGGGTCGGGTCTTACGAGGCTTATGCCGCCCCATGTTTCGAGCTTTTCGCCGTCCGAGGCATCAATTATTAAATAGTCTTTCCAGTTTTCTGCGGTTCTCAAAATTTTTACTCCTTAACATCGTGCGTACAGCGTTCCTTGATTTTTTCGGCGACTTCTATGGCGATTGAATTTATCTGTGAGAAATCCTTTCCCTCTACAAGTACTTTTATTACAGGTTCTTTTCCAACTTCACGGACTAACATTCTGCCGTTGTTTCCGAGTACGCCCTCACATTTTTCAATAAGGGAGGTTATCTCCGCATCGTTTTTCCATATTTCGCTGTCAAATCTGCTTATGGGGACATTTATCATCACCTGCGGCATTTTTTTAAGCAGACCTGCGAGGACGCTCATTTTTCTTTCGGAATTTTTGAGTATTTCGAGAAGTCTTGCGCCCGTAAACTGACCGTCGCTGACGGGCGACTCGTCGGGGAGTAGGATATATCCCGAAGGATTGCCGCCTATGCTGAGATTTTCGGAGACAAGCTTTTTGATAAGGCTCCTCTCGTCCGCACCGGCAGTCTCGACATTCATATAGAAATCATATCCGAAATGCGTAAGACCGAGATTGTTTGCAGGAGTTACGACAAGGGTATTGTTTTTGAGCCTGCCAAGCTCCTTTAAATATTTCGCACAAAGAGCCGTTATGCAGTCTCCGTCAACTATCTGACCTTCCTCATCGACAGCGAGACATCTTTCGCCGCCGCCGTCAAAGGCAAGACCGCAGTCGCAGCTGTTTTCTTTGGTGAAAGACATTAAAGCCTCGATTGCCGTACACCCGCAGTCCTTGTTTATATTCGTGCCGTCGGGAGTATTTCCCATTATGGAAATCTCCGCACCAAGCTCCTTGAAAAGTCTTGCGGCAGTATATGAGGCTGCGCCGTTTCCGCAGTCGAGAGCTACTCTTATGCCCGTGAGGTCGGTTTTTATTTTTGAGGTGACATATTCTATGTAGTCATCGTCCGCACCGTCACAGCGGACAACACTTCCGTATTTTATTTTCTGAACGGGGTTGAGTTCCCACGGAGTATCGAGAACAAGGCGTTCTATTTCCTCTTCGGTTTCTGCGCTTATCCTGAAGCCTTCGGGGGAAAATACCTTGAAACCGTTATATTCAGCCTTTCTCTGCGAATATGAAATCATAACGCCTGCGCAAGCACGTTTTCTCTTTACCATGCACGAAACGACCGGGGACGGCATTTTTCCGATAGTCACGGCATTAACTCCTGCCGAGCATATGCCGGCACAGAGAGCCGCCTCAAGCGTATCCGCCGAGCCTCTCGTATCCTTTCCGACAATTATCGAGGCATTTTCCGAATTGTTTGCCATTACCGCAGCAACAGCACGTCCAATCTGCATTGCGATTTCACAAGTAAGTTCCGTTACGGCTAATCCTTTTAAACCGTCCTTACCGAACAGTCTGCCCATTACTAAATTCTCCTTTACATACTATAGGATTTTCATTCTGCCCCTCATGCAGAATTAATTATATATAAAATTATAATTTTGCCCTTTCCGATAACAGATTTTATATCCGGATATAATCTGACTGTCGGACAATTGTTGTATCTGTTGTAAACCCTGATTCCGTTTCCGGATTTTGCACAGAAAACGGTATGAATGGAGGAAAGGAATTTCCTGCCCGTCCAGAAACAGAGTATGAATTTATCCGCATTTTCAATATATTTAATATTTCTTGTTCCCGTACTGACTGTTCCGAAATAATCCAGAGCCTTTCCGACACCGAATGGAAAACAGCCGAATATACCCATGAGCGACCTGTAACGCTCCATGTACAGGGCTATATCTTGTATCGGCACGGGTTTTCCGAGGTATACGAGGGTATTATATACGGAAATTACCTCACAGCCGTTGAAGCTCATAGGGCAGAGACCGTATCTCATGCCCGAAACATCGCCCAGAGCCTGACCGTTTATCATCGGGAAGCTATCGAAATTCTGCCATATACCGCAGTTTATTCGATAATTGTATTTTTTTGAATATTTCATTGCAGGGTCATCTGACCGTCATCTCCGCCGCTGTCGGGCGGTCTGAAACCGAGATGTTCATATGCAAGCCTTGTGGCGCATCGTCCTCTCGGTGTGCGTCCGAGGAAACCGAGCTGCATGAGAAAGGGTTCGCATACGTCCTCTATGGTTACAGCCTCTTCGCCTATTGCGGAGGCGAGAGTTTCAAGTCCGACAGGACCTCCGCCGTAGCCCTTTATAATCATTTCGAGCATACGTCTGTCGAGACTGTCAAGACCGAGCTTGTCTATTTCGAGGCGGCTGAGGGCGATTGAGGCTATCTGTTGAGTGATTTCGCCATTTCCCATGACATCTGCAAAATCACGCACTCTTTTCAATAATCTGTTTGCGATACGGGGAGTACCTCTTGCCCTGCCTGCTATTTCGGCTGCGCCGTCCGTTGTGCATGGAATACTAAGAATCATGGCACTTCTGCGGACTATATCTGTAAGCTGTTCCTTTGTGTAGAGTTCAAGACGCTGTATAACTCCGAAACGGTCACGCAGAGGAGCGGAAAGCTGTCCTGCCCTCGTGGTAGCCCCAATCAGGGTAAAGGGCTTCAAATCCATTCTTATCGAACGTGCGGAGGGACCTTTTCCTATGATTATATCAATAACTCTGTCCTCCAGTGCGGGATATAAAATCTCCTCAACGGCTCTCGAAAGTCTGTGTATCTCGTCTATGAAAAGCACGTCATTGTCGGAAAGGCTTGTCAGGAGCGAAACCAAATCGCCTGGTCTTTCGATTGCGGGGCCTGTCGTTATCCTCAGATTAACGCCGAGTTCGTGGGCGATAATTGAAGAAAGCGTAGTCTTTCCCAGTCCGGGAGGACCGTAGAGAAGTACGTGGTCGAGGGATTCTCCTCTGCGCTTTGCGGCTTCTATATATATAGCAAGGTTTTCCTTTACTTTATCCTGACCGATATATTCATAAAGCGTCTGCGGACGGAGAGTTATTTCGCTGTCGCCGTCCTCCTGATTGAGTTCGGGGGAGATTACTCTCGGAGCAAATTCCATATCTTCTGTCTGTATCATATTTTCACCGCCTTTTTTAAATCGTCAATTCTGCCTTTTGGTGCTTGTTCTTTCGTTCACTTGGAAAAATATTTATTGACGATAATTATGAATTATGCATTATGCATTATGAATTAAATTTTATCTTTCAAAGTAGCGTTTCTTGCGGACATAGAAAGGGTCAACGGTCTGTGCGGCTTTCTTTCCCATATCCTGTTCCATGCTGATAAAACAGAGGTGTTCGTTCGGCTTTGTGATTTTTGAGAGGTATTTTGAAAGCGGAACGAATAGTTTCCTTGTGCTGCCCATCATATCGAGGACGAGCAGGAGCTGTGCCTTTTCGCAGCCCTTAATCATTTCCATTATATAAGCCCTGTCAACGTTGGGCTGTTTGGATAAAAATTTTGTTGCGGCTTTGGTGATATGCGAAACGGAGCTTTCACATGGCTTGTAGCTTATTATATCCTCCTCGTTGTAGGATATGGCTTTTATTTTGAGGTTTCGGGCTATCATGAGTATGCTCTTTATTTCCTGCGGTGAAAACTCCTTGCCGTAGGAATTGGGATTGAGTACGGCGGAGGCTGTCTGTATAAGGTCAAAAAGACGCAGACAATTTATCTTATAGCAGTCAACATATCTTTTTGCGAACTGCTGCAATGCCCTGTAGCTTGTAAAGAAAGGGATAAAAATTTCGCCGTGGGGGTTCTGCGTGGTGATAAGCTCAAGCTGTATGCCGCCCTCTTCTCTGCCACGCTCCTGTTTTACGGGGTTTTTGCATATCACATATACATCGCTCCTTATAAGTGTCTGAAGAAAAACGGAACGCTTTGAAGGGTCTTTTATAGCCGCCTTTAGTAATTCGTCCAGATTCATAATATATAGATTCCTTTCCGTGGAGCATTAATTCGGGGACATAGCCTTTAATGCTTCTCTGATTAATTCCTGAGTGCTTAAAGATGGGTCGAGCCTGCGCAGTACCGATGCGGCTTCGCCCTGAGAATAGCCGAGAACCATGAGGGCTTCGAGGGCTTCCGATACCGCCGAGGAGCCGCCCGAAGATACTGGGCTGAAGGTTTGCAAATCGGAGACAGCCGAGCCTGTGAGCGTTTCGGAGGAGACTTTATCTTTCAGTTCAAGAACAATTCTCTGTGCGGTTTTTGCACCAACGCCCTTGGTGCGTGTGAAAGCCTTGCTGTCGCCCGATGCAACCGCAAAGGCAAAGCTCTGCACGTCCATATCGGATAATATCGAAACTGCCGCCTTCGGACCCACGCCCGAAACGCTTATGAGCATCTTGAAACAGTTAAGCTCCTGCTGTGTGAGGAATCCGAACAGCTCAACGGAGTCCTCTCTCACCTGCATGAATGTATACAGCATTACGTCACTTCCCGTACTTCCGAGCCTTGATATTGTATTATATGAGGTTTTGCAGCCGTAACCGACACCGCCGCAGTTGATAACGACGAAATTTGTTTCTTTGAGGGCAAGCTTTCCCTTTAAACTGTATATCATCAGAACACCAGACCTTATTTGTGTATTTTTTTATATTTTTGTGATTCCTCCGCCGCTGGCGGAGGAGTGCAGTTTTATTGAAAATTTTAATATTCCTGCGGTTTCTCCGCCGTGTGCGGAGAAACACGGATTTTTTATGTTTTAAATCATGAATATATTGTCTGAAATCATTTTCGGTTTTCAAATCTTGTGGAATGACCGTGACATATTGCAACGGCGAGTGCATCGGCGGCATCATCGGGCTTTGGTATCTGTGCAAGATTTAGTAATTGACGGGTCATTTCCATAACCTGATTTTTTTCAGCCCGTCCGTAGCCCGTCACGGAGATTTTGACCTGTAAGGGGGTATATTCCGTAATGGGGATATCTCTTTTTGCGGCTGAAAGGAGCGTAACACCTCTTGCCTGAGCGACATTTATGGCTGTTTTCTGGTTTGAATTGAAATATAATTTTTCCATAGCCATGCAGTCGGGCTTGTAACGCTCAAAAATATATTCCATATCGGTATGTATAGCCTTTATTCTCTCAGAAAAGGGAGTATTCGCCTCTGTGAGAATTGCGCCGTATTCTATGGGATTGAAATTTATGCCGTCATAGTCGAGAATACCGAAGCCGACTATCGCATAACCGGGGTCAATGCCCAGAATTCTTAATTTGTTCAATGCTTTTATCGTATTCATAATTATATTTAAATTTTATGTCCTGTCTCTGTTATCCCCGACCGCAGGCGAGGAACATTGCTTTTTTTATGATTATCTATAGATTATATGAATAATCTGTATTTATTCATCACAGCACTTTCATATTATACCACAATCAAACCCCCTTTTGCAATATATTTCAGGTTTTTTTATTGATTTTTACAAAAAAATCTGTTATAATTAATTCGGGTTATCCGTCCGTAAGGCGGTAAATCCACACCGCCGGGCTTTATTCGCAGTTTTGCGGCGGAATATGATTATTGTACAAACGGAGGTTAAAAATGGAACTGAAAGAACTTCGTGACAGAATAGATATTACGGACAGCGAGATATTGTCACTGTTCCTCAAAAGAATGGAGCTTTGCAGGGAAGTGGCGGATTATAAGAAAATGAACAATATGCCCGTATTTCAGGGCGGCAGGGAACAGGAGGTCATAGACAGAATTAAAAAGCTCACGGACAATGCCGAACTCGAAAACGGCACGGCGGCACTTTTCACCACCATAATGGACATAAGCAAGATATTGCAGAACAGAAAAATCCTTGAGAACAACGGCGAAACGGAATATAAAATCCCCGATTTTGCAAATGCTGAAAAAATAGGCTGTCAGGGTACTTCGGGGGCTAATTCCGAAACGGCGGCAAGACTCATATTCGGCGATAAAAAGCCGATGTTCTATAAAACTTTCGAGGACGTTTTCAAAGCCGTGCAGTCGGGCGAAATAGAATACGGAATACTCCCCGTGCATAACACCACCGCAGGAACGGTAACAGGTACTTATGACCTTATGGCGAAATACTGCGTATATATCGTAAAGGAAACGGACGTTGAAATAAATCACTGTCTTGCGGCAAGGAAAAATATAAGCCTTGACGAAATTAAAAAGGTATATTCCCATCCGCAGGCACTCGCACAGTGCTATGATTTTCTTACGGGCAATCATCTGAAAACAGCGGAATATCTCAATACAGCCCTTGCCGCCGAGAAGGTATCGCAGAGCGATGAGAATATCGCCGCAATATGCTCCGTTGAGTGTGCCGAAAAAATGGGACTGCATATACTGGCTGACAACATAGCCGACTGCTCCGTGAACCGCACTAAATTCGTCTGCATATCAAAGGATATACAGGCGGAGAATGATGCCGATGTTGTCTCCGTAATGCTTAAAATTCCGCACACGGAGGGAAGTCTCTACAGACTGCTTACAAAATTCTATGTAAACGGAATGAACCTTATCAGGCTTGAAAACCGCCCCATAAAGGACGGAAGCTTTGACGTATGGTTTTATCTTGATTTCAGCGGCAGCCTGAAAGACCCGTCAGTAAAGGCTCTCATACGTGACCTTGAGGAAAATCTTGAATATTTCCGCATTCTCGGAACATTCAAGGGTAACTGAGTAAATTAAAAATAATGCTGTTTTCCCCCTTTAGCCTGCGGCGGAGGGAAACAAAGACAAAATATAAAAATTCTGTGCATTGCTCTAAAATGCTCATTTATATTAATTGATATTTTCGTAACAGAGGTGCATTATATGAACAATAAGCTTAAAAAACTGCTTGATACAAGGGAATTTGTCTTTCTTGACGGTGCAATGGGAACTATGCTCCAGTCAACTGCTCATTATGAGGGGCATATTCCCGAACTTATAAATATTGCAGACCCGCAGTCCGTGTCAGATATACACGCAGTGTATTCGCAGGCCGGGGCGGATATAGTGTACACAAATACTTTCGGCGCAAACAAGTTAAAGCTTGCGGACAGCGGCTATACCGTAGAAGAAGTCGTGAAAGCCGCCATTAAAAATGCAAGACAGGGCGTTTCGGAAAATGTCCTCGTCGCCCTCGATATAGGTCCGGCAGGACAGCTCCTCGAACCGTCAGGTACATTCAAATTCGAGGAAGCCTATGATTTATACAAAGAGGTCGTTCTCGCAGGAGAGGACGCAGATGTGATAGTCATAGAAACCATGACGGATTTGTACGAGGTAAAGGCGGCAGTCCTTGCTGCAAAGGAAAATTCCGACAAGCCAGTGCTTGTCACCATGACATTTGAGGAAAATATGCGTACATTCACAGGTGTTTCGCCCGAATGCATGACAGCCGTGCTGGAGGGTCTTGGTGCAGATGCGATAGGCGTAAACTGTTCGCTCGGCCCTGAACAGCTTTATCCCGTATTTGAAAAGCTATGCTCTCTCACCTCACTCCCCGTAATAGCAAAGCCCAACGCAGGACTTCCCGACCCGGCAACGAACGAATACCACATGACACCCGAAGAATTTGCGGACTATTCCAAAAAGCTCATAAAGCTTGGCGTAAAGATGTTCGGAGGCTGCTGCGGAACTACTCCTGCACATATAGCTGCACTTTGCAGTTCGTTCAGGGATTTGAAATACTGTCCGCAGACACCTGTGCGCAGGAGCGTTGCCTGTTCCGCCGTGAACTGCGTTGAGATAAATCAGCCAAGAGTTATCGGGGAAAGAATTAACCCCACGGGCAAAAAACGCTTCAAAGAGGCTCTTATAAATCACGATATAGATTATATACTCTCTCAGGCTGTAGAACAGATACACGCAGGTGCGGAAATCCTCGATGTGAATGTCGGACTTCCCGATATAAACGAGAAAGAAATGATGATTACTGCCGTAAAAGCCATTCAGGGCATATGCGACACACCCCTCCAGCTTGACTCAACAATCCCCGAAGTACTCGATGCAGGACTGAGGGTATACAACGGAAAGCCGATAGTGAACTCCGTCAACGGCGAGGACGAGTCCCTCGAAAATATCCTGCCGCTTGTGAAAAAATACGGCGCATCGGTAGTCGGTCTTACCCTCGATAAAAACGGAATACCCAAAACTGCAGAGGGAAGATTTGAAATAGCACGCAAAATTTTAAATAAAGCCCTCGAATACGGCATACCGAAGGAAGATGTTTTCATAGACTGTCTTACTCTCACCGCATCGGCGGAGCAGGACGGAGTTATGGAAACCATAAATGCTCTCCACCGTGTAAAAACCGAACTTGGACTTAATACTGTTCTCGGTGTATCGAATATATCATTCGGACTTCCCAACAGGGAGACAATTACACGTACATTCCTCACAATGGCACTCCACAGCGGACTTACACTGCCGATTATAAATCCGAATATCGACTCGATAATGGGCGCAGTAAGGGCTTACAGGCTTCTCACGGGAATTGACAGAAATTCTGCAGAATTTATAGCCGTATATGCAAATGCCGACACTGCTCCGAAGCCCGTGACGGCTGACAAGGGTACGCCCGACCTTATGTATGCGGTTGAAAACGGTCTGAAAAGCGATGCCTCAAAAGCCGCCGAGGAACTCATGAAAACCACCGACCCGATGAAGATAATAAATGATTATCTCATTCCTGCACTCGATGCGGCAGGCGATAAATTTGAAAAGGGAAAAATTTTCCTGCCGCAGCTTATACTTACGGCAGGAGCGGCGCAGGCTTGCTTTGAGATAATAAAGACAAGGCTTTCATTAAACAATTCTGAAAGCGTATCAAAGGGCAAGGTAGTTCTTGCAACCGTAAAGGGAGATATTCACGACATAGGAAAAAATATCGTGAAAGTCCTCCTCGACAGCTACGGCTTTACCGTCATAGACCTCGGAAAAGACGTAGACCCACAGCTCATAGTCGATACTGCAATAAAGGAGCAGGTAAGTCTTGTCGGACTTTCGGCACTCATGACAACTACCCTCGGAGCTATGGCTGAAACAATAGCCCTCCTGAACGAGCAGTACCCCGAATGTAAGACCGTTGTCGGCGGAGCTGTTCTCACGGCATCTTATGCGGAACAGATAAACGCAGATTTTTACGCAAAGGACGCTAAACAGACGGTTGACATAGCCGCCAAGATATACGGAAAATAATATCCGGCGGACGGGAGGCGGAAAGTATAAAAAATCAGGATACAATATTATTGATACTCGGCTTTATAGTGCTGTGGATAATTTATATATCATATCCACGCAAAAAGCCGCCTCCGCCGCCCGAACCGTCAAAAAATCAGAAAGATGCGCTTGTCATAGAAATATTAAAGGGTGCGGATACGGCGGAAATTGCAAAGCGTGAGGGCATTGACGAGGAAAAATTAAAGCAGTGGCATGAGGAATTTCTCAACGACCTCCTGCACTATGCAAAGCACCGCAGTGATATTGAAAAGGAGCTTGCCGAAAAAACCACTGACATAAAATGGTTTGAAAACGTCTGCAAGGAATATATCGGCGAGGACTGGAAAGAAAAAACGGAATATGATATGCGCAACAGATAGATTTATATATCTGCCCCGTCATCGGCGGAGCAGATATGCTTTTAATATATTATTGGTCTTAACTGTATGCCTTTAACAGCCGCCTCGGCAGCCTGCGGAATCATCTGAAATTCTGCTACAAGCGAGGCAGGCTTTTTTATGCAGTCGTCCTGACGCATGGGTACAAAATAATAATTCTTTCTGTTGAATAATTCGCCGATATTTTTAGCCGAACCCATAAGGGAATCATTCGAGGCTATTGCAAGAAGTACGGGCTTTCCGCTGCGAAGATGTGATTTTACAGCCATTGTAACTGAGGAATCCGTTATGCTGCCTGCAAGCTTTGCGGCGGTATTTGAAGTACAGGGGGCGACTATCATCAAATCCGTCATATTTTTGGGACCTATCGGCTCTGCGTCCTTTATTGAGGATATGACTTTTTTATTGCAGATATTTTCGAGATATTCTATATTCTCCCGTGCCGTGCCGAAACGGGTATCGGTGGAATATGCATTTTCTGACATTATAGGTATAAGCTCCGCACCCATATCGGCTAATATTTTCGCCTGCGCAAAGCTTTTTTCAAAGGTGCAGAATGAACCTGTCAGGGCGTAGCCGATTTTAAGACCTTTTAAATCATTCATATGCCGCACTCCTTTCCGACAGGACAGATGTTACGGTTTCGGCGATTATTTCGCCTGCCGAAACAGGGGCATTTTTTCCCGGAATACCCAGAGCCCAGATAACTTTTTTGCCGAGTTCTGCGGCGCAGTCGAAATCTATGCCGCCCGGTTTGGAGGCAAGGTCGATGAAAAGAGTATCTCCGCTGAATTTTTTCAGTAATTCCTCATCGAATATCATAGACGGAACGGTATTGAATACAAGTCCGTAATCGTTTGTAATATCCTTTGTGCATACGGACTTTATACCTGCGATACGGGCTTTTGCCGTACCCCTTGCATTTCTGACGGCGGCGGTAACATCTGCGCCGAAGCCCTTTAAAACAGCCGCAAGAGCCGTACCTATCCTGCCCATGCCGACTATCAGGACTTTAAGACCGTTCAGGGTCACGGGGAGTTCTTCGAGGGCGATTTTAACAGCTCCCTCCGCCGTGGGAACGGCATTTTTCAGGCTTAATTCCTCACGCTCCATATAGTCATAAATTTCAAAGCCGCTGAAAAAATCCTTTATTCTTCCGTCAATTTTTCCTGCAAAGATTATACCGTCTTTTTTGAGACTGTTTTTAATATCCTGCAATGATATATCGCCCGAAAAGCACGGCGAGGAAACGCAGTCCTTTCCGTTCAGTGCAGGGACGGGGAGGACTATACATTCATATTTTTTATCATTTGAAAAATCATATCTTTCAAGACCGTCGGGGATGTATTCGCTGTCAAATCCCGTGACGGATATATCGTATTTTTCAGAAAGCGCAAGAGCGCAGTAAATCTGCCTCATATCGCCGCCTGCAATAAGTATTTCCGAAATACTGTTCATTAAAACTCTCCATTCTGCCATACGGCGTAATCTGAGAATAACTCTCGGTACATTATATGCAGAATGCCCGAAAAGAGACAATTCACAATTTATAATTCATAATTCATAATTTTATCGCCTGCGGCGATAACTGTAATAAAAAATATTGTTCCCTCCGCCGCAGGCGGAGGGATAATTTTTAATTTCTCAATCATAGTCTATAATTAAGCAAATTTAAAGAATACGGACAAAATACAAGCAGTCCCGAAATAATTAATATTTCGGGACTGTTATTATTATTATCACTTTATACTTAATTACTGTGCTTTAAGGGGAAGCTCTTCAGCCTTGTAAACTCCTGAATCAACCATCTGGATAACAGCGGCATCCTTACCCGAAACACCTGCATTGCCGTCAACGTCAGCCTGTGCCATAGCATGTTCGTTCAATGCATACTTTTCACCGTTTGCAAGATACTGGAGTATTCTTACAGCATCGGAGATAGTTACCTTTCCGTCCTCGTTCGCATCGCCGAAAACAAGACCTGTAGGTGCTTCAGCCGTGGTAGTTGTGGTAGTTACTACAATATCAGGTGCGGCAGTTGTTGTTGTAACTACGCCATCGTTTGCAAAGTAATACTGGAAACCTGTTATTTCCTCATCGCTCCACCAAACCTGCGCCTGACCCGATGTAACGCTCTCGGGAATTTCAGACACGGGAACAGTGATTTCGAGGAATCCTCTGCCGTCAATATTCTTGAACGTGCCTTCCCATTCGATTGCTTTCCAGTCTGCGCCGTCCATGAAACCTACACAGCCGTTTGCATAAGTACCTGCCGTGCTGTAGAAGTCAAGAACAAGTGTATCTTTTCTTGTCTCTGCTTTTGTGAAGTCGAGGTCATATTTAACAGTCTTATCCTCGGGCTGGGTGGGGATTTCAATTTCCGATGCACCGATTATTGCTATTTCAGAAATATTGGTAACTCCGTTGGTTCTTGCAAAGAGGTGCTGAATTTCGGACAAATCGGCACTCCATGCAGCCTTTATGCTGTCAGCGGCATAGTAAGCTATACCGTTGGTTTCGTCAACATCATAGGGGCTTATCTCAGTCCAGTTGCCCCATTCGCCGTCACAAACCGCAACAATTGGAGTATCGCCCGTATATTTTACTGCGACTTCGCCGCCCTCAAGGTCAGCCCATGTCGCATTAAGACCAGGAGTGCAGTTGCCGTCTTTTACAGATGCATCAAGAGTTGTTGAAGTATCGAGAAGCTTCTTTCCTGTGGATATATCCTCGTGCTTGATAACGGGAGCCTTGCCCTCGCTGCCCCATTTTATGGAGCTGTCATCGAGAACTTTCATCATTGTGTCGATAACCTGACCCGAATCATCATACCAGGCAGCTTCGCCTGTGCCGTTTACGACAGCCTTTCTGTTGAGGTAGTCGTGAGCCTCGGACTGGTCGGAATTTCCTCTTGCATCGTTATCCCAGAGAACGCAGGGGATACCGTATTTTTTGGTTGTTGTGATGTAGTCCGTAGCCCATTCGCAGCGAGCCTCTGTGTTGTTATAGTTGGAGGCACTGAATTCGCCGATTACTACGGGAATATCCTTATCTATGAAAGTATTGCGGATATTGTCGAGAATATTGTGAAGCTCTGCGGAATACTTCTCCGTATATGTGCTGTGGTCTATGATATTGCCGTTGTTGTCCTGATACTGCATTGCGAAAGCATAGGGCGAATAAGCGTGGATAGAAACAGCAACATAGTCATCATCGGGAACGTCTATTTTTGAATACATGGTGATGTCGCTTGATGCGCAGTAGCCGGGAATCATAAGCAGACGGTTCTGACTGTAGGGCGAGTCAATGCTTCTGATGAGGTTTACGAAATCGTTATTGAGCTTGTTGATGGTTTCAACTTCGCTGTCCGTAGGACCCCACCATTCGTGGTCAGTACCAACGGCACGGGGTTCGTTCATTGCCTCGAATATGAGGTGCTGGTCGTAGTCCTTAAATTCATTTGCAATCTGGGTCCAGATTTTTGTGAACCTGGGCTTCATCTCGTCATAGGCTGTGCCGAGGTCTGCACGGTTTACCCATTCTTCGTGGTGTATGTTGAGAATTACATACATATCGTTGTTAAAGCAGTAGTCAACGATTTCCTTTACACGAGCCAGCCATGCAGGGTCTATGTTATTGTCGGAATCGAGGTGCTGGTACCATGTTGTGGGTATTCTCACGGTATTGAAGCCCTTGGCCTTTACTGCATCGATAAGAGCCTGATTGGTTTTGGGGTTGCCCCATGCGGTTTCTGTTTCAAGACCTGCTGTAGCGGAAGCGGTTGTAGCGTCCATACTGTTGCCGAGATTCCAGCCTATCTTCATATCCTCCGTAATCTCGAAAGCAGTCATCGGGTCTGCGGCATCTGCTGTAAAAATGCTTGCGGGCGTGAAATTCATTGCTGAAATCATGCACGCAGCAGCAGCCGAAAGGCTGACAAAGTGTCTGATTTTTCCTGATTTTTTTGACATGATAATATCCTCCCAAATATTATATAATATATGCGGTTCAGTGCAGAAACCGCAGATAAAGCGTTGTTATTCACGGATAAAAAATCCTTACAGAGTTATTTTAACATGAATGTAAAAAAAAGTCAAGGTAATTTGTGCAGATTGTATATTTCTCAGATGTAGAATTATTTTAGCTGTGTTTGTGCATATTTAACATAAAAAGTATTGTCTGATTGTTTGTTTAATCTAAAATAATTGATATTTTTTGAATTGGCTAATATATTTTTTAATCTGCGATAATTTTCCTCCTCTGCCGCAGACGGGGGAACATGCTTTTTTATTACAATTTTTTGTATATTATCACAAAAAATTTCAGATTTGTTCAATCATAGATTTTGTTGACTGATATGCAGTTTTGTGATATAATTGTGAAGAGGGGGTATGTCTTTTGGAGTTTGTTCTTGTGATAGCCGTTATTTTCGTGCTGTGCAAAATATTCGGAGTAAATGACTTCTATCTTTACATGGGGGCATTGGGCTTGGTGGAGCTTATGATAGTGGGAATGGCTCTGCTTTTCATATATTTCTGCATAAGGCTGATGTTTTCAAAGGGCAGAAAGGCGGAATTTACGCATTTCGACAAGAGAGAGAGCGAAAAAATGCCCTTTACCGTTGCATATTATAAAATAGACGGAGAGGAATATCCCTGTGTTTTTCCGAGTGAAATAGTGTTCACCGACAAAATGTACAGACAGAATAAAAAATGCACCGTTATGTATAACAAAAGAATGAACGCAGTATTCGACATATGGGCAATAATTACCTGTCTTGTCGGACTGGTTTGCAGTAATTTGGCTGTAATAGAAACGGTTTATATATTTTTCATGATGCAGATTGAATGAACGGGAGGATAAAATGGAAGAACATATATGCGGAGGCTGCGGTGTACATCAGGATATTGTCACCAAGGTATCAAAGGTAATGCCCGATGAGGCGGTACTCTACGATGCGGCTGAATTGCTGAAGGTATTCGGCGACCCGACAAGAATAAGAATAATTTTTGTGCTTTGTCAGAGCGAAATGTGCGTGTGCGACATAGCAAGGCTTTTGAATATGACACAGTCGGCAATATCGCACCAGTTGAGAGTTCTCAAACAGGCAAGGCTTGTAAGCACAAGGAGAGAGGGAAAAACCATTTTCTATTCCCTCTGCGATGACCACGTTCAGAAAATATTCTATTCGGCAATGGAACACGTTATGGAGTAAATTATGAGATATTTTGATTTTCATGCGCACGCTTTTGCGGACAGCATAGCGGAAAGGGCTGTGTCGGGTCTTGAAAATACAAGCGGAATTTCCCCCACAACGGACGGAACACTCGGCGGTCTTAAAAGAATAATGACGGAAAATAATATAGATTCCGCGATGGTACTC
This sequence comes from Ruminococcus sp., assembly GCA_017470905.1. GTDB lineage: Bacteria > Bacillota > Clostridia > Oscillospirales > Ruminococcaceae > Ruminococcus. The sequence continues at coordinate 80,040 of JAFUXL010000011.1, forward strand.
CCGATTGCCACAAAGCCCTCTCAGCAGACTACCATAAATAACTGGGCTGCCGAAATCATGGGGGAGGGGATATATTGCTGCGGAACGGTTCACCCCGATGCGGAGAATGCCTTGCAGGAGATTGAGAGAATTAAGAAGCTGGGTCTTTACGGGCTTAAATTTCATTCGGAATATCAGTACTTCCGCCCCGACGAGGAGAGAATGTTCCCGATATACAGAAAAGCGGCGGAGCTTGGATTGTTTGTGGTATTCCACGGCGGCTGGGACCCTTTCGGCAAGGGAGATATTCTTGCAAAACCGAAAAGCTTTGCAAATATTGCGGAAAAATTCCCCGATTTGGTCATAATCGCCGCACATATGGGCGGAATGAAATTATTCGATGATGTTGAAGACTGTCTTGCAGGGAGATTTGAAAACGTGTATCTCGATACGGGCGTTGTCGCAAGATATATAAGCGATGAACAGGCTTTCAGGATAATAAAAATGCAGGGCAGCGAAAAAATCCTTTACGGCAGCGACTGTCCGTGGGATAATCCGATAAACGAGATAAATATGCTCAAAAGACTCGACCTCGGCGAAAATGAGCTTGAAAATATTTTTCATCTCAATGCGGAGAGAATTATAGAAAATGTTAATAAAAAATTTACATGATATAGAGAAAATAATAACAAAAAGCATAAAAAATTATGATATAATCAACGGAGAGAGTGTCGGTTTTGATATGATATAATAAAATCTCCGCCGCAGACAGCGGAGATAAATATAAATTTTTTCGGGATTGGAGGTAGTCATATTGAGTAAAGCTGCTCAACGCTCCGAAAATAAAATAATCAACGTTATAGATGAATTTGACTACTCCACACAAAACGATTCATATAACGAGCAGTTCAGAAAATGGCGCAGACACAAGGAGAATAAATTCTCGTTCAGCTTTTCGTCAAATAAAAACGAAAGTATTTTCATAGACGGAAAGGGCTTCATCGAGGAAAATGCCGTAAATGCGGAAAAGGAAATTATAACCAAAATATTCTATGTCATAGGAAATGCAATGCTGATGTGGCTTGTCACCGATACGATAATAGTAAAATTTCTGATAAAATTTCTGAGCATAATCGGCGTTGATGTGCATAACAATTTCTTCAATACATCTGTATACGGCGGAAGTATGGAAATAGTCATCGTGCTTGTTGCCGTTTCGGTGATAAAAGTCCTTGCGTCCATGATTTACATACGCAAGCGTTTCAAGGTTCCGCTTAAGGTTGAATTTATGCACACCATGAACCACCCATCGGGGCTTTTGACGGCAATATCCCTTGTTCTCCTCGTCTGTACCGCCGTTAATATCCCCTCTGCATTTTCGGGCGAGACAAAGGAGATATACAGCTTTTTCCGCAGCATAGACACTGATGTCTCCGTATGGGGTCAGGCTGAATTTGTGATATATACCGTTTTTGACATAATAGTAATGTCGATACTGAATGAAATGATGTTCCGTGGGGCGATGTTTGCAGTATGCAGACAGTTCGGCGATGCCTTTGCGATAATAATGACCTCCCTGACGGCGGCACTCCTTACGCACGATTTCAGCGATATGGGCGCAGTTTTCCTTATATCCGCAATAGGCTCATACGGTATGCTCAGAAGCGGCAGCATATTCACGCCGATTGCTGTGAATATAGTATATAAGATGTATTCCCTTGCACTTGCGATAATAGAGGTAGACCCCTCGGTAAATATGAGCATCACAAGGGGAATGTTCATGGCGGCGGTATTCCTTTCGGGTGCTTTCGGATTTATAGTCTGTTATCTGCACAACAGAAAGAAAAATATAAAGCTTGCCGTTTATGAATCGGAATTTTCTCAGGGCGGCAGGATACTGTTTGCCGTAAAGGTATTTCCCTACATAGCAGTAGGAATTATATGTATTGTCTATGCAATTGTGGGGGCGATGTTCTGATGACGGATTATATGAAAAAAGCTCTTGAACTTGCGCAGGAATCAGCCGCAGAGGGTGAAGTCCCCGTCGGGGCTGTGATTGTCAGGAAAACAGACGGCGAAATAGTCGGAATGGGCAGAAACAGACGGGAGCTTTCAAAAAATGCCCTCGCCCATGCCGAGATAGAGGCGATTGACGAGGCTTGCCGCACTCTCGGCGGCTGGAGACTTCCCGAATGTGCCATGTATGTAACGCTTGAACCGTGTCCCATGTGCTGCGGTGCAATAATAAATTCAAGGATAGATGATGTTTATTTCGGAGCATATGACAGAAAAAGCGGTTCTGTGGTTTCCGTACAGAATATGTTTCAGCTTCCATATAATCACAAGCCGCAGGTTTACGGAGGAATAATGGAGGAGGAATGTTCGCATATACTCTCCGATTTCTTCTCACAGCTAAGAAAAAAACCAAAGCCGCAATGACCGTATATTGCGGCTTTTTTAATTTTCATAAATTTTTTTTGAATTTTTTTGAAAAAACCCTTGACAAATCGGAATCCCTGTGATATAATATTAAAGTACTCACGAAAGGGAGCAGTTAATAAAATCTTTGCGAGTGTGCTGGAATAGGCAGACAGGCTAGCTTGAGGTGCTAGTGTTGGAAACGACGTGTGGGTTCAAGTCCCGTCACTCGCACCATTTAAGTCTTACCGTATGGTAAGACTTTTTTATTATGTCTTGTCCTTCTGCGGAAAAACAAGAGATGCCGCAAGTCCGAAAAGCAATGCCGCAGTAACTCCTCCCGCAGCCGCCGTAAGTCCGCCCGTCAGTATACCGATAAAGCCGTCCCTGTCGATGGCTTTTCTTATGCCGTCCGCAAGCAGATGTCCGAAGCCCGTCAGCGGAACGCTTGCCCCTGCGCCTGCGAAATCAGCTATGGGCTGATATATGCCCAGTGCAGAGAGTATCACTCCCGCAACAACATAACCCGTGAGAATGCGTGCGGGCGTGAGCTTTGTATAGTCAATGAGAACCTGACCTATGGCGCATATCGTCCCGCCTATGAGAAAAGCCCTTATTATCTCGCTCATTCTTCAATCCTCCTTATGTTTACCAGATGTGCGGCTGACGGGATAGACTCCCCCTGCTGCAATGACATGGGAGACATCAGCGCACCCGTTGCGATGAATAATATATTCTGTGCTATGCCCTTTTCGAGTATGGGTAGAAAATATCCGCACAGCACGCTTGCACTGCACCCGCAGCCAGAACCGCCGCAGTGAGTATCCTGCGACTCGTTGTCGAAAATCATAACGCCGCAGTCCTTGTGATTTTTGACATCTCTGCCCATATTCTGCATGAGTTCAAGGAATAAAGTACTTCCGACCGTGCCGAGGTCACCCGTAATTATATAGTCATAATTTTCGGGCTGTGTATTTGTGGCATCAAGATAGCGTCTTAAGGTTTCGGCAGCCGCAGGAGCCATAGCACCGCCCATATTGGTCATATCGCTTATGCCCATATCGGCGATTTTTCCTATACAGCAGCCCGTGACGGCTGATTTTCCCGTATCTGACGATAATATTACAGCACCCGACGCAGTACACGTCCACTGAGAGGTAGGTGTCCGCTGTCCGCCGTATGAAAGCGGCGCACGGAACTGACGCTCCGCCGTTGAAAAATGCGAGGAAGTAACTGCCGCAGTCCGCTTTGCAGCTCCCGAATTTATGAATACAGATGATGCTATGAGACCCTCCGCCATTGTCGAGCAAGCCCCGTAAATTCCCATGAAGGGTATTTCAAGCTCACGAAGACCGTATGAAGAGCCTATGCACTGATTTATAAGGTCGCCCGAAAATATTATATCTATATCTTCCTTTGTAAGACCCGATTTTCTTACAGCAAGGCTTACTGCCTCAAGCTGAAACTGACTTTCAGCCTGTTCCCATGTCTGACGACCGAAATGGCTGTCCTGAATTATTTCATCGAAGCAGCCGCCGAGAGGCCCCTCCGATTCTTTTTTGCCCGCAACTGCGGCATAGCTTTCTATTCTGACGGGATTTGCAAAAGTGAAAACCCCCTGCCCGATATATTCAGCCATAATTCACCTCCTGAATAATACTCCGTGAATATATAAAATCTGCGGAGCAATAATATTATTGCATATTTTTTCTGTTATATTCCTGATTTTTATAAACATATATGTTGACATTTACCTGCGGATATGCTACAATATTAAAAATATTTTCATGCAGGAGGTAAATTATGGGCTTTGAAATTGAAAACGGTGTACTTGAAAGATACACAGAGGAGCAGGGTATTACAAAGGTTGCTATTCCTGACGGTGTTACAAGTATAGGAGACAGGGCTTTTTATGAGTGTGACATCCTTAAAGAGATAAAAATACCGGATAGCGTTACAAATATCGGAAACGAGGCTTTTTATTGGTGTGAACAACTTATCAGGATAAATATACCTGACAGTGTAACAAGTATCGGAGACGGAGCTTTTTATTGGTGTGAAAGCCTTGAAGAGGTAAATATACCTGACAGTGTAACAAGCATCGGAAACGGGGCTTTTTATTGGTGCATATGCCTTACTGAGGTAACATTCAAAAATATTACAGTTCCTTTTCGTGGAATACATGAAGATAGAACAAGAGATTTAAAAGGTGTTATCAATATGATTGAAAATAAAGATTTTTCCGCAAAAATTCCTGCCAAATCAAAATATGCAGCCGCCTGTGGCGTATTTAATCAAAATCCTGATGATGAGGAAGTTTTTGCTTATATAAAGAGAAATTTCACCAAAGTTTTTAAATTTGCCATTGACAGTGATAACATGCAATTTGCCATAAAGGTCGCAGAACAGGGAAAACTCCTCACAAAACGAAATATTGACAGTCTTATTGAATATTCCGTTGCAAAGAAAAAATCTGAAATTTCCGGTATTCTCACAAAATATAAAAATGAAAACCTCTTCTGACCCGTTTTTACAGTACGGAAAATATTGCACTGCGGAAAAATAGTAGTAAAAAAACGATAACAAATCAGCAGGTTTATGCCGTTTTTCGGCAATATTACATAATTCGGGAAAATTTATTTAATAAAGTTTGTGGATTAAATATCTTGAAATAAATTTTATAATTGTGTATGATAATACTATAGGAAAGGCGCATTACCCCTCTCGTTTCAGTGCGCCGAAAAATTGTTCCAATCAGGAAAGAGGTTTTATTTATGAGAAAATTAATTTCATGTCTCCTTGCATCTGCACTCATATGCTCCGCTTTTGTATCCTGCGGCGAGGCAGCGACAGAAAGCAGCAGCTCTTCTTCATCTTCGACAGCCTCCTCAAAGGCTGAAGAGCCGTCAGCCGAGGAAGCAACCACCGGGGAAATAACAGAGGAGGCTTCCGAAGAGGCTGAAACTGTCGCAGATGAAGAAACTGAAACAGCCGCAGATGAAGAGGAAGATGTTCCCATTGCCGTTGCTGATGATGAGGTTGAATTTGAAGATGCCGTTGTCGCAGAGTCGGGCGATGCATATCTGGCCATCAACGAGGAGCAGGGCTGGATACAGTACTGGGGCGCAAACGATACAATGCTCACATATAACGCAGGTGTTCCGCATATCGAGGGCAACGGCAGCTATACCGTAAGCGTAACGGCAGACACAAACGGTTTCCGTTATGATACCGCAGGTGATGCCAATGATGCAAGCGCAGTACCGTCGGGTCTTATGTTCGCAGCCGTAATGATTAAGGACGGAAAGACCTTGTTCCCTGATGCGATTATAACAATCGACTCGATAAAGGTTGACGGAAACGAAATCGCCATGACCGCAAAGAATTACACTTCCTCCGATGACGGAAAGGAACTCAGGTCGAATATTTATAACGGCTGGGTCAATCAGCTTCCCGAAGATGCGGCATCTACGGAGGGCGCACTCGTAGTTGACGGCACTCCCACGGAGGCGGCTGCGGCATATTCGCCCGTAATCGTTGACAAGGCTGATTTTGCAACATGGAAAGAAGTAGAGGTTAATTTCACCATTTCGGGCATACCCGAATGATTTTTTAATTCGGAATTATGATTTCCGAAAATATTTCGCTTTATCGTTGTTGCTCAAATATTAAAAAACTGCCGCCCATGCGAAACGGGCGGCAGTTTATGTCGTGTTAAAAACTTTAGTTAATTCATAATGCATAATTCATAATTAAGAATTATTAAATTAAATCAGAATTTAGAGGTGAAATATAATGAGCGTAAGTTCTAAAGGTAAAAGAAAAATCAATGTTTGTAATAAAAATTACTTATGGAATATTGCTTTAGATGATGATAGTGCATACTACACTTTGAATATAGTATCCGATGATAAATACTTGATTATATCTTGTCCGCTCCAAGTCAAAACGGAATATGTAATTAGCAAAGGTAGAATATTCCAAGGAAAAGAAACAAATGGCTGCTGGAACAGATATTTCCTGCCGTTTCATATTCCGGAAATTATCACACCAAAATTTGTTGAACAATTGATAGTCTGGTCTACTCAAAATACCGGTGCAATCAAAGTAAATTGGAATGGTGGCGAACATGGCATTCCTATTTAACAAATTCTGATTTATCTTGGAAACACTTTAATAAATAGTTATCATAAAAATCCCTTTGACGGGGATTTTTTTATATTGCTTGCATTTTATGAAAAAACCTGATATAATATAGCAGGATATGATATAATTTCATTATATTAAACAATAGAAAAGAGCGTTATTTATGGGATATTACCAAAGACTTAAAGATTTAAAAGAAGATGCCGACCTCACGCAAAAGGACGTTGCCGAAATAATAGGCGTATCTGTAAATCATTACGGAAAATATGAGCGTGGGGAAACGGATATTCCCTTTGAGAAAGTAATAGCACTCGCCGATTTTTACGGAGTATCTCTTGACTATATCGCAGGAAGAACGAACCGCAAGGGCTGTTCAGGCTCTGCAATTGAGAAAAAGGCTGATATTTCGGATATATACCGCCGTCTGAACGAAAAGGACAAGGGCAGGCTTGAGCTTTTTGCGGAAATGCTCATAAACAAACAGTTAATATAAAAAATCCCCCTTTCGGGGGATTTTTTCAGCTTAATTCAAACATACCGGTATAGAGCTGATAATATTTGCCCTTTTGTTCGATAAGCTGATTATGATTTCCACGCTCGATAATCTTACCGTGTTCAAGAACCATAATAGCCTGTGAATTGCGGACTGTCGAGAGCCTGTGTGCGATTACGAAAACCGTTCTGCCCTCCATGAGACTGTCCATGCCCTTTTCGATAAGTGCCTCGGTACGTGTATCAATTGAGCTTGTCGCCTCATCGAGAATAAGCACGGGAGGGTCTGCGATTGCCGCTCTTGCGATTGCGAGAAGCTGTCTCTGTCCCTGCGAAAGATTTGAGCCGTCTGCCGTGAGCATGGTATTATAGCCGTTTTCGAGGTGAGTTATGAAATTGTCGGCATTTGCAAGCTTTGCGGCTGCATATACCTCCTCGTCCGTTGCATCAAGCTTTCCGTATCTTATATTATCCATTACAGTACCCGTAAATAAATGAGTATCCTGCAAGACTATCGACTGCGAATGGCGGAGGTCGTCTTTTTTTATTTTGTTGATATTTATTCCGTCATAGCGTATTTTTCCGTCCGGAACATCATAGAAACGGTTTATGAGATTGGTTATAGTTGTCTTTCCTGCACCCGTTGAGCCGACAAAGGCTATTTTCTGACCCTGTTTCGCATAGAGACTTATGCCGTTGAGGACGATTTTTTCGGGTTCATAGCCGAATACAACGTTATCAAGCTGGACTTCTCCCTTAACCTCGGTATAAGTTACAGTGCCGTCAGCCTTATGGGGGTGTTTCCATGCCCAGCGACCTGTACGCTTGTCGGTTTCTTTTATATTGCCATTTTCGTCAATTTCGGCATTTACGAGGGTAACATAACCGTCATCTGTTTCGGGGGTTTCGTCAATTACCTTGAATATTCTCTCCGCACCTGCAAGAGCCGTAAGAACGGAATTTAACTGCTGTGATACCTGCGTTATGGGCTGTGAGAATGAACGTGTGAACTGGAGATATGAAACCACCGTTCCGACAGTCATTCCGCCTATGCCCTTTACCGTCATGATACCTCCTATTATTGCGGTTATGGCATAGTGGAGATATGAAAGATTATTCATGATAGGCATGAGGATATTTGCGAAAGTATTCGCACGGGTAGCGGCTTCGCAGAGTTCATCGTTGAGTTTTTCAAATTCTTCGTTCGCTATGTCCTCATGACAGAAAACCTTTACGACCTTCTGACCGTCTATCATCTCTTCGATATAGCCGTTAGCCCTGCCGATAGCTTTCTGCTGTGCGATAAATCCCTTGCTGCTCCTTGCGCCTATGAAGCCGATAACTCTTATTATTACGAACAGGACGAGGATAACTATAATGGTGAGCTGCCAGCTGTATATAAGCATAGCCGTAAATACTCCGACTATCGAGATTGCGGAGCTTATGACCTGTGCAATGCTGTTGCTCAGCATTTCACGGAGGGTATCGGTATCATTTGTGTAAAGGCTCATAAGTTCGCCGTGCGTGTGAGTGTCGAAAAATTTTATCGGCAGAGCTTCCATTTTGGTAAAGAGGTCGTTTCTTATTCTCATAAGGGTAGTTGTGGAGATTTTAAGCATTATGCGTGAATACAAAAAGCTTGAAAATGCGCCGAGTATATATATTCCAGCCATTATGCCGAGGATAGACACGAATTTTGTCTTGTCCCACGAGCCTGATTTTATTGCCTCCTCGATATTGTCTATGAGGGGCTTTAAGAGGTAATTTCCCGCAATTCCTGCAAATGCGCTGATTATAACGCCTATGACAACGAATGCAAACTGCGCTTTAAATCCGTACATATAGCTGAAAATACGCTTTACTGTAGATTTTACGTCTGCTGGTTTCTGAGGGGCTTTCTGACTTCTCGGAGGCATTATTCGTCAGCTCCTTTCTGCTGGGAGTCATAGACCTCCCTGTATATGGTATTATTTTTAAGCAATTCTTCGTGAGTGCCTACGGCATTGATTTTTCCATCGTCCATGACAACAATTCTGTCTGCGTCCTGAACGGAGGAAATTCTCTGTGCTATTATAAATGTAGTCGTATCGGAGAGTTTTTCACGGAAAGCCTTTCTGATATTGCCGTCCGTGGCAGTATCGACTGCGCTTGTCGAGTCATCGAGGATAATTATTTTCGGCTTTTTGAGCAAGGCACGGGCGATACATATTCTCTGTTTCTGACCGCCCGAAACATTTACACCGCCCTGACCCAAATCCGTTTCGTAGCCGTCAGGGAATGTCATTATGAAGTCATGGGCGCAGGCGGATTTGCAGGCATCAATAATTTCCTCGTCCGTTGTGTCCTTGTTGCCCCATTTGAGGTTTTCCTTTATTGTACCCGAAAAGAGGACATTTTTCTGCAATACCATGGCAACCTGATTTCTCAGTGTTCCGAGGTCATAGTCCTTTACGTTGTGACCGCCGACAATTACATCTCCCTTCGTTGCATCGTAAAGCCGGGGGATAAGCTGGACGAGAGAGGTTTTAGATGAACCGGTACCGCCTATAACGCCGATAGTTTCGCCTGATTTTATGCTCAGGTCTATTTTTTCGAGGGCGAGATTTTTCATGTCGTTGAAATAGCTGAAGCTTACATTTCTGAACACAACAGAGCCGTCCTCACACTGTACATTTGCGTTTTCGGGGGAGGATATAGTCGGTTCTTCCGTGAGTACTTCATATATACGCTGCAATGATGCCCTTGAAACTATGAACATCATGAACATGAAGGAAAGCATCATAAGTGCCATGAGTATCTGTGTTACGTATGAGATAAAGCTTGAAAGCTCGCCAGTTTCCATAGTGCCGCCGACAGCCATGCTTCCGCCGAACCAGAGTATTGCAACGATGCTTGAATACATAATCAACTGCATGGAGGGCATTGTCATGATTACAAGCTTTTCGGCTTTAACCTGTGCATGACGAACCTGCTCGGTGTTGTCGGTGAATTTTTTCTTTTCGTATTCCTCACGGACAAAGGCTTTTACGGTTCTTATTCCGACAAGGTTTTCCTGAACGCTGGAGTTCATATTGTCGTAATGCGTGAGCATAGCCTTGAAACGGGGGTGAGCCTTTGTCATTATGCTTGCAACGATTACCGCAAGGACGGGTACTGCACATAAGAATACCATTGAAAGCCTTGAATTCATTCTCAGTGCCGCAATCAATGCACATATGAGCATTATGGGCGCACGGAATGCTGTTCTTATGAACATCATGAATGCATTCTGTATATTTGTTACGTCCGTGGTAAGTCTTGTTGTGAGAGATGCCGTTGAAAATTTATCAACATTTGCGAATGAAAAATCCTGCACCTTTCTGAAAAGCGCACGTCTTAAATTCTTGGCAAATCCCATAGCGGCAACTGCGCTCAGCCGTCCCGCAAGTGCGCCGAAAAACAATGATACAAGTGCCATTCCGACCATTAGCAGACCCATGCCAGCAACATAGCTTATATTGCCCTTTTTAATGCCGTTGTCGATTATGGCTGCCATTACAGTCGGTATAAGCACCTCCATGAGAACCTCTCCGATTATGGAAACAGGGGAGAGTATAGCCTGTTTTTTGTATTCGCCAACATTAGAAAATATAGTTTTGAACAAATACAAAACCTCCTTTCAGATAATTATTCTTTTTTGTCCTGACACAAGTCGTCTACTTTTTTGCGCAAAAGACAGGAAAGCTCCATAGGATTTGAAAATTCCCCGTCAATGCCTTCAATGCGGCGCATTTTTCCAACTATCCTGCTCAGATACTCGAGGAGGTTTTCTTTTTCTTCATCGGAAAAATCGGAAAATATAAGCTCATCGTATTCCGTGAACTGCTGAATGCATTTATCCGCCGCCTCCCTGCCTGCATCTGTCAGGGCAAGTCTTTTGCAGCGGAGATTGTCCTCATCTACAGTTTTTGTGATAAGACCTGCTTTTTGCAGTCTCTTTGTCGATACCGCAACGGAAGCAGGGGTGACATTAAGCTGCTCGGCGATTGTATTCTGAGTGCAGTTTTCGTTCATGCCTATAGTTTTAATAATGGCAATCTGTCCGAAATGCAGCGGAGAATTTTCGCTTACTCTCTTGTGGAAAAGCTTTCTCAGCAGGTGGATATTTTCGAGCATACCGACAAGCTGTTTGTTATGAACCATCATATTCCCTCCTTATTAAAACCGTCAGATTTTCGCCTTCCACAGCTTGTCATTCAGTTCATCCCCAAAGGGACTTCCTTCGGTCGCTTCACTTGGTTTCGTTCACTTTCATGACAAGGGCGAAAATTTTCCTGATTTGAAAATATCAAATTTTAAACAATTAAACGTTTAATTGTTTAGTGCGCAAAGAATTATATCATATATATTCTTATTTGTCAATAGGTATTCCGAAATTTTCACATAATTTATACATTTCAATATCTCCTGCCGGTGGCGGAGGATAAGGAAAAAATTGACGGACAGCCTTAACTGTCCGTCATTATATTATTTTTCGAGAGTGCCGTGGGAGAGCGATTTGAGATAGGCATTTATAAATCCGTCAATATCGCCGTCCATGACCGCCTGGATATTGCCGTTTTCAAAGCCTGTTCTATGGTCCTTTGCGAGAGTATAGGGCATGAATACATATGAGCGTATCTGCGAACCCCATGCAATCTGGTTCTGAACTCCCTTTATGTCCTCAATTTTTTCGAGGTGTTCACGTTCTTTTATTTCGACAAGCTTTGCACGGAGCATTTTCATTGCATAGTCCTTGTTCTGGTACTGGCTTCTCTGTGTCTGGCATGAAACGACTATTCCCGTGGGCTTGTGAATGAGACGGACTGCGGAGCTTGTCTTGTTGACCTTCTGACCGCCTGCGCCGCTTGAACGGTATACCTCCATTTCAATATCTTCGGGGCGTATGTCAACCTCGATTGAGTCGTCAATTTCGGGCATTACTTCGAGGGCTGCAAAAGATGTATGTCTCCTGCCCGATGCATCAAAGGGCGAAATTCTTACAAGGCGGTGTACTCCCGATTCGGATTTCATATAGCCGTAGGCATTGTCGCCCTCTATGAGTATAGATGCGGATTTCATTCCGGCATCATCGCCGTCAAGATAATCAAGGAGTGTTACCTTATAGTCATGCCTTTCAGCCCAGCGGTTGTACATTCTGTAGAGCATTTCAGCCCAGTCCTGAGCCTCCGTGCCGCCTGCTCCCGCATGGAAAGTGAGAATTGCGTTTGAATTGTCATATTCTCCGTTGAGGAGTGTTGCAAGCTTTTCCTCTTCAAGCTTTGATTTGAAAGCATTTGACTCGGAGGTTATCTCATCGAGCGAGCTTTCGTCATCTTCCTCGATGGATAATTCGATAAGGGTGATAATATCCTCAAGGCTTTCGTTGAGTCTGTTATATTTTTCAATTTTCTTTTCAAGGGATTTGGTTTCCTGAAGTACCTTCTGTGAATTTTCGAGGTCGTCCCAGAAACCCTCCTTTGCGGTTTCCTCATTGAGTTCGGCGATTCTTTTTTTTGCGCCTTTTATGTCAAGAACATCGGCAAGCTCTTCCATTTCCTTGCGGTAGCCTACCATTTCGACACGCAGTTCATCAAGAATAATCATAATAACAAATCCTTTCGTATTGGTTTTAATATATTATAGCATAAATTTCCTTATTAATCAAGCTTTGGCATAATTTTTGTGACACGACTTATTTCTACACGGCGGTGTTTAAATTCCGTTATGTCTATATGGAGAATATCGGTATCGAGGGAAATTTTGCTGCCGTCCTTCGGAATTTCTCCGAGCAGGGAGGCTGCATATCCGCCGAATGTGTCGTATTTGTCGGCAGGAAGCTTTATTTCAAGCTCTTCGGCTACCTCGCTCAGAGGGGTTATGCCGGGGATAAGCCATGTATTCACACCTGTTTTTTCAAATTTCCTTTCCGGTTCGTCGAGTTCATCGTCGTCAAAATCCCCGACAAGCTGTTCAACGAGGTCGGTAACGGTGATTATTCCGCTCATTCCGCCGTATTCATCGACAACTACTGCGAAACGTGCTGCGCCGTATTTTTTCATCTGTGCGAAAAGTCTGTCGGCTTTCATGTTTTCATGTACGAAATAAGGCTCTCTCACGGCATTGGACATTATATTTTCACGGCTTTTGTCCTCAAGGCGGAAATAGTCCTTTGCGTTCAGTATACCTATTATATTGTCTATACTCTCGCCGCATATTGGGAAAGACGAATGTCTTGTGCGGTGAATGGTTTCCTCCCAGACTTCAATGCTGTCCTTTTCCCATAATATGGAAGCGTCTGTGCGGTGCGTGCATATCTGACCTGCCGTCATGTCATCGAATGCAAATACATTCTTGATTATTCGGTTTTCGTCCTCGTCAATAGTGCCGTTTTCCGCACCTGCATCGGACATCATGAGGATTTCCTCTTCTGTGACCGAATTATTTCCCTTGTCGGGGTTAATGCCGACAAGCTTAAGCAAAATCCTTGCCGTTATTTCGGACAAAAACGAAAACGGCACGAATATGACATACACAAATCCTATAAATCCAGAAAGCCGTAGGGCGGTTTTTTCGGGGTGCATTGCTGCGGTTTTTTCGGGGATTATCTTTCCGAAAACCGTATTTAAAAATGCAAATATCAGTGAAAAGGCTGTTACTGCGGCAGGACGCAGCCATTCGGCAGCATTTTCATATATTTCGGTACTTACCGAATAGAGAGGTACAGAAATATATGCGGCAATATATGATGATGTGATAATGCTTATTATGAAAAATGCCGAACTTACCGAAGAAAGAAATTTTGACGGTTTATCTGTCAGCTTTTTCAGTTTTTCGGCTTTTTTATTACCGCTTGCCGCCATTTCCGCAAGCTTTGAGTCGTTAATTGATATTACAGCCGTTTGTGCGGCAGAAATCAGTGCATTGACGGCAATAAGAACTATCGGCAGAAAAATATACATATATAACTCACTAAAGAGCATTAAAATATCCTCCATTTAAAATAGTAATCCATAATCTCCAAAAGGCACAGTCGTCACCGCAAAAAGGAGCAGACTGTGCCGTATAATCGGTATAGAGTACATTTATGGGGAATACTGCCGTCAGGGGCATTGTCCATTAAAAATCTCACCTCCGCAATAATATACTATATTATACATTATAATATTGTCTTTGTCAAGAAAAAATTATTGATATAAAAAACAACACTATGCATTTTTTGCATTCCCCTCTACAGGAGGGAGGAAACCGGGAAAAATATAAAAATTTCTGTGCATTATTTTAAAGCACTCATTTATAGTTAATTATTTAAAATAATCTGCAGTCCTGAATTTTTTATAGTGCTTGCATTTTGAAAAAAAATCTGATATAATATATCCATGGATATAATTTGTTGAATAAGGCGGTTTTAAGATGCAGCTTATCAGAGAACTATATATGTACAGAACCATGACGGCATCTCTTGTAAAAAAAGATTTAAAGGGCAGATATAAAGGCTCTGTACTGGGATTCCTCTGGACCTTTATAAATCCGCTTCTTCAACTTGGGGTATATACCCTCGTCTTTCAGGTAATACTCAAAAATCCCATGCCGAATTATTATATGCATTTGTTTGTTGCGCTCGTCCCCTGGATATTTTTTTCCTCATCTCTCACAACAGGCTCAAAAGCCGTACTCGGACAAGCCAATATGCTCAAAAAGATATATTTCCCCCGTGAAGTCCTTCCTCTTTCCTATACTCTCAGCAGCTTTGTGAATATGGTTCTTTCGTTCATCGTAATCTTTGCGGTATATATCATATCTCCCCTTAAAATGCACTTGCCGCCGCTTATTATGCTCCCCGTGGTAATGCTCATACAGCTCGTTCTCGTTGCAGGAGTTACCATGATAACATCATCGCTGACGGTATATCTGCGTGACCTTGAACACATCATGAGCATTCTGAATATGGCGTGGATGTATCTTTCGCCCGTGGTATATCCTATTGATTATATCCCCGAAAAATACATGATGCTTTATCTTATTAATCCCATGTCGCCCGTGATAATAGCATACAGGGATATATTATACTACGGAAATTTCCCCGAACCGAAAATAATTCTGCTTGCACTGTGCGAAAGCCTTATAATATTTTTCGCAGGGATTCTGATATTCGGAAAATTAAAAAGACACTTTGCGGAGGAACTGTAATGGCAATTATAGAAGTCAGAGATGTTAAAAAAAGCTTCAGGGTATATTTCGACAAGGGGCATACCATGAAGGAAAAACTGCTTTTCGGCAGCCGCAGAAGATACGATGAGAGAGTTGTACTTGACGGCATATCCTTCGATATAGAAAAGGGCGAGGCTGTCGGACTCGTGGGGCATAACGGCTGTGGAAAAAGCACACTTCTTAAACTTCTGACAAAAATAATCTACCCCGACAGCGGAACTGTAAAGACGTATGGGAGAGTTTCCAGCCTGCTCGAACTCGGCGCAGGCTTTCACCCCGATATGACGGGCAGAGAGAATATATATACAAATGCCTCGATATTCGGACTTACAAAGAAAGAGATAGAAAGCCGCATTGATGATATAATAGAATTTTCCGAACTTGAAGAATTTATAGACAACCCCGTGAGGACGTATTCATCGGGAATGTATACAAGGCTTGCGTTTTCGGTCGCCATAAACGTAGATGCGGATATTTTACTGGTTGATGAGATACTTGCCGTGGGCGATGCGGCTTTTCAGGCTAAATGCCTCGAAAAAATGCTCGATATAAAATCCAGAGGCACTACAATAGCGATTGTTTCGCATTCTCTGTCGCAGGTTGAACAGATATGCGGCAGAACTATATGGATTGACGGCGGCAAGATAAGAATGGACGGCAGTCCGAATGAAGTACATCCGCAGTATCTCGAATATATGGGGCTTAAACGCAGAAGCCCGAAGCAAGCCCCCGAAAATAAGGATATTAAACGGGAAAACCCCGAAAATAAAGAATTTTTCGCCGAAATCACAAAAGCCGAAATCATAGGCGAGGACGGCACGGCATCGTGCAGATACAGAACTGGCGAAAGGGTTACGCTTAAAATACATTACAAAGCCGACCCGTCAAAGCTTGACGGTGTGCTGATAGGTCTTGCATTCTACAGGAGCGATAAATTAAACTGCTACGGCACGAATACGATACGTGAGAGAATAGACTATATAAAGCTTAAAGAACAGGGAGAAATAACCTGCGAAATAGACAGGCTTAATTTCGTAAGGGGTTCATACTGGCTTGACATAGCCATAAGGTCAAGGGATATGTTCGCATATGATTATAAGGCGAAAGCCGTTGAATTTACGGTATATTCGACCGTTGACGAGGTTGGCGTTGCAAGGCTTGACCATAGATGGATATTTGATTAACTTTGTATAAACCATGATTGGGATATTTAAAATCGTTCTTGATAATATATAATAAAAAGCATTGTTTCCCCCACCTGCGGCGGGGGAAACAATGACAGAATATAAAATTTTTTGTGAATTATTTTTAAATGATTATTTACGATATAAAATTAATACAAACCGGAGGAATATTATGGGTGAATATGACAGGATAAATCAGAACGCACAGTCCTACAATCAGGGAGAACTCCCCGAAAACGGCGGTATTAAAAATTTCTTCCGCAGGCTCGGCAGAAAACTCACTTTCTGGTATATAAATCCGTTCGGCGAAAAACAGAACAGCTTCAACAGGGAAAGTGCAGGCATGATAACAGAACTTTCCGAAAGAATTGACGCAAATGACGATGTAACAAAATATATTGCGGAAGTCCTAAAAAACGAAGTCAGTGCGCTGAACAGCAAGATAGATGCAACAGCGGATAATTTAAACAAATATATCCGCCTTTCCGAACCTGAACTAAGAAAGAAAATATCCCCGACGCTAAAGGGCGAAATTGACAGCTTCGTAACCGCAGGACTTACGAAAAGTATATCCTCCGTGGACGATGAAAGCCTTGAACAGTGGGGAATAGAATACAAAAAGAAAATACTTGCCGAAATTTCCGCAAATGCCGAGAGAAAAGGCACTGTCGCAATAGTTTGCATGAATTTCCTCATGAGCCGGGGCATAGATGCCGTGAGGAACGAGGCACTTGAACTTTATAAATTGCTTAAAAGAACCTGTTCGTATAATCTGAAATTCATCTCTATCGAGAAGAATATAACGGAAATGCAGATAAAGGGCGGTCTTATGCTCATACCCGAAAAGGGTGCTGGGGAGATAATAAAATCACTTAATCTTTCGCTGTGTATATTGTGCGAAACCACCCCGAATATAGTACTTCAGGACAACTGCTCGCTCCTTGCGGAGCATATAATATTTAAATTAAGCGGTCAGAATCCGCTTAACAACCTGAGCGAAAATACGCTCAGGGAGCTTATACATTTCAACGATTTCGGACAGCACAAATATCTTGTTCAGTCCTCGAAAGCCGCCGATATAATGGAGGAAAAGGGCTTCCGCAGACCCGAAATTTCATATCCCCTTACATCAGACGGAAAAATATACATAAGAAAAAGAATTTTCTCCACGGAGAAATTTACTGTCGGCTTTGCGTCCTCTCCCATGAAGCTTGAACAGTCCGAGGCAAGGGGAGTAAATCTCCTTTGCAGCGTGATAAAATCCAACCCCGACATAAAATTCAAAATACTCTGGAGATATGAAAATGTTGACCTGCCCTATATAATGAAAATGGCGAGAAACTGCACGGTAATCAGCGGCGCATATGATATGGGAAAATTTTATTCCGAGATAGACTGCATAATAATACCGTATCAGTCTATAAATTACAATCATGCATGTTCGCTTTCTGCAATCGAGGCTATGAGGAATTTCATACCCGTGGTATGTACTTCTGTTTCGGGAGTTTCCGAGGTAGTGGCGGAGTGCGGAATGGGCGAGGTATCGGGAATTGATGAACCGTCCGTATCCTCCGCACTGCGCAGAGTTAAAAACCGTTACCGTGATTACCTCACGCCCATGACCAAACAGCGGCTTGAGGATATGATATGCAGCAGGAATATAACGGATATAATAGAAAGCGAAGCCGATAAAAACCGAAGTGCAAAGCCAGTTTCCCTATATGAATGGGACAGGCGGCTCAGACTTGACAATAAATACCTCGTAATGGGTCACAAGGCCATGAAGGAATATTACAGCCGTCTCGAAATTGCGGAAAATTACACGCAGGAGAGATTTACTTCACCTGCGCTTAAATATTTTGATTTTATCGAAAGGCAGAATGTCGGGGTAATATTCGATAATTATTTCGGCGCAGTCTCTCTGCTGATACTCGATGCCGCCTGCGGTGACGGGAGAATTACGGCTGAATGCATAAGGCACGGAAAATGTATCTCCGCCGATGCAAGTGCCGAAATGCTCAGAGTTGTAAAGAACCGTTTCGCAGAATACAGAAACGGCCCCGATGTTGCCGTGATTGATATTATCGCAGACAATATAAGGGGAAAATACGATGCCGTTACCTGTTTCAGATATATAAGGCATTTTGAATATTCGTCAAGAAAGCTTATATACAATAAATTCAGGGATATTCTCACGGAGGACGGAATACTGATATTCGATGTTCCGAATATAGATTTTGAAGTACCGCTGAAAAATATAAAGGGCTGGGAAAAATATAATATATACGATGTATTTTTCGACAGGGAAAGCATTGAAAGAGAGTTGAAACTAAGCGGTTTCCGCATAAAATACATAATCCCGACAGGTCAGGGGCTTATGACCGACCTCCCTGCAAATATCAGAAACCGACCCATGACATGGACTGTCGGTGCGGTCAAGCTTTGATAAAATTCATATCCCCCGGATGTCGGGGGAGGTGAATTTCAGAAGATTAAATTTATTGTCATACACAAAATTATACCCGTCAGAAGCGGAAGAATAAAGCTCACGGCAGTCCATTTGAGACTGCCTGTTTCTTTTTTTATCGTCATGCAGGATGTCGCACACGGAAAATGAAAAAGCATGAATATAAGCGTACATATTGCCGTTTTCAAGGTCCAGCCGTTCTGTATGAAAATATCTCTCAGTGCTGATATGTCGGGAATTTCCACGGGGCTGCCCTCCGCAAGATATGTCATTAAAATAACGGGCAGCACTGTTTCGTTCGCAGGAAATCCAAGTATAAATCCCAGAATTATAACACCGTCCATTCCCGTTAAATTTCCGAAAGGCTCAAGAAAATCGGCAATATATTGAAGTACTGCGGTGTCGTGTATTTTTATGTTCGCAAGCAGCCATATGATAAGACCGCACGGAGCGGCGGCGGTGCAGGCTCTTCCGAGTACGAACAGTGTCCTGTCAAGGAGCGAACGCACAAGGATTTTCCCAATCTGCGGCATTCTGTAAGGCGGAAGTTCAAGTGTATAAGCCGATGTCTCGCCCTTTAGCAAGGTGCATGAGAGAATTTTTGACATGATAAGCGTCATAATTATTCCGAGAAGTATCGCCGTAAGCAGATACAATGCCGCAGCAATCCCCCCTGATGACGCAAGGAATATCGAAATTATTGCGATTATCGCAGGAAATTTTCCGTTGCACGGCACAAAGCTGTTTGTTATTACCGCAATCAGCCTTTCACGGGGAGAGTCTATAATCCTGCACCCTGTAATTCCGCAGGCATTGCATCCGAAACCCATTGACATGGTAACAGCCTGTTTTCCGCAGCTCCCGGAGCATTTGAAGCAGCGGTCGAGATTAAAGGCTATTCTCGGAAGATAGCCCAAATCCTCCAGAAATGTGAAGAAGGGGAAAAATATCGCCATCGGCGGCAGCATTACCGATACTACCCATGCGAGGACTTTGTATATTCCGTCAATCAGTGCGCCCGTCAGCCATGAGGGGGAGTTAAGGTTTTCAAGACCCGATTTCAGAATATCCCCGAACGAGAATAAAATATTTCCCAGTATATCGGATATATAATTAGCCCCCGTCATGGTTATCCAAAGTATAATACCAAGGAGCAGGAGCATAATCGGTATTCCGTATATTCTGCTTAAAACTATTTTATCAATTTTTCTGTCGGAGGCATGAGGGGAAAAGTTTGAGAATTTAACGGACTCCGCCGTTATCTCGCCTGATTTTTTCATGATTACAGCGGATTCCTCATCGCAGAGGTCATCGCTTTTTATATTATATTTTTCCATAATACGGCATACAGTATCACGGTTTATAAAATTCCCCTCGATATTTTCGGCTTTTTCGATATAATTCAAGTCGTTTTCCATGAGCCTCAAAGCGGCGGTGCGCACGGGGATATATTTAATTTTATCTTTAATGTCTGCGGATATTTCCTCTATGGCTTTTTCGGTATTTTCCGAAAATTTCAGGGGCGGTGGAGGAGGTGGATTATTTTTCAGGGTATCGCAGAGTACTTCGCAGAGTTTATCCAGGCCAATGCCGCTTCTTGCTGTAATTCCGACCGCAGGAATACCGACTGATTTTGAAAGACGGCGGATATTTACGGATATGCCTTTTTTTTCAGCCTCATCGAGAAGATTTACACAAAGGATTACATTCCTTGAATTATCCCTTATCTGAATGGCAAGTGCAAGATTTCTTTCAAGGCATGAGGCATCGCACACGACTATTACGGCATCGGCATTTCCGAAACATATAAAATCCCTTGCGGATTCCTCCTCGGCGGTGTCAGCACGGAGGGAATACATTCCGGCAATATCGGTCAGCGTGAAATTTATGCTGTTGTATTCAAAAGCTCCCTCGGCATTTGAAACGGTTTTGCCTGCCCAGTTTCCCGTATGTTGTTTCAGACCGGTAAGGCTGTTGAAAACAGTGGATTTTCCGACATTCGGGCTGCCTGCGAGGGCTATCAGATATTCTTTTTTCATATCGGGCATATCAGCACCTCTTCCGATAGATTACGGGGAATTTATCACCCGTTTTTTTATTATATTTTAATTATCGTGCCGATATGACAAAAAATATCCCCGCACACGGCGGGGAAATACTCATTGTTTGTTCTGTTCTATAATATTTCTGATTGCATCGTAGAGATATGGCTTCATATCGCCGATGGAGCATGGTTCGCTGTACAATATCGAGGAATAACAGACTCCCGAAACGAGTTCTATTATCATGAAGAGCATTATTTCGGGGTTTTTAAGACCGAAAGGAGCTTCCTCTATGAGTTCGTAGTATATGTTGAGAAAGTTTATATCCTCGTCTGCCGGCGGTGCGGTGAGTGCGGATTTGAAAACACCCCAGCTGAGATTTTTGGAAATAAATGTCATAAGCGACTGGTTTTCCGTGAGCTGGTCAATTATATTGTCGATAATTGCTATAATTTTTTCGTCAAATGGTATGCCCTGTGTTTTTTCCTTTGTCTCTTCGAGTGCCGTGCGGAATATCTGGCTGGACTTATGAGCGATAAGGCGGTTGCGTATATCATACTTGTCCTTGAAATAGAGATAGAATGTTCCCTTTGCAACGCCTGCCTTGTTCACGATGTCGGAAATAGATGTCTTGCTGAAGCCCTTTGTCGTAAAAAATTCAAAAGCGGTTTTCAGCAGAGAATTTTCTTTAAGCTGTTTGTTGATGTCAATTTTTCCCATAATAAATCACCTCATGAAAGCTTTAAATTACAGTTTTTGTATGAATATTTTTATATTTTGTCCTGTAAATGAGCATTTTTAAATAATACACAAAAATTTTTATATTTCGTCTTTGTTCCCCCGCCTACGGCGGGGGAACATTTTTTATTATACTTTTTTGTATATATCAGGAAAAATTTCAAATTTGCTCAATCACAATTTTGTCTTTGTTCCGTATGCAGGGAGATATCTTTTCGGCACAAAATTATTATCCTGTTTTTATTATATATCATATTATAGTAAGTGTCAAGAAGATAAAACTGACTATCAGTCATAAAAAACCTTGTTTGAAATTGTGCAGGTCTACAAAAATATGACTGAAAGTCATTTTTTCTTCGATTTGATATTGACTGCCGGTCATTTATGTAATATAATATATCATGTACCGTGGATGAGTAAATTAAAAGTCATTCATAAAAATAAACCGGATGACAAAAAGCCGTAAATCACCGCCTGCGGCGGAGACCTGCGGACAAAATACATATTAATGAAAGGAATGGTTTATATGCTTAAATTCGGCGAATTTGTATCAAAGCACCGTGTCATGATACTCGTTATCGGAATCCTGCTCCTGATACCCTCGGCGATAGGATACCTCAACACAAGAGTAAATTATGATATTCTCTCCTACTTGCCCAAGGATATAGATACAATGGCAGGTCAGGATATTTTAAAGGACGAATTTGGTCAGGGCGGCTTTTCATTCGTTATGGTGGAGGGCATGACCGAAAAACAGATAAAGGATACTGCCAATAAGATTTCTGAGATAGAACACGTTTCGGATGTTGTATGCTATGAGTCCCTCACGGATTTAAATATCCCGAAGGAGATACTTCCGCAGAAAATATACGATTTCTTCAACAAGGACGATACCACACTTATGGCTGTATTCTTTGATGATACAACATCTGCGGACGGCACTCTTGCGGCTGTTGACAAGATGAGAGAAATAACCGGCAAAGAATGCTTCATAAGCGGTATGTCGGCAATAACCCTTGATATGAAAAATCTTTCCGACAGTGAGTCGGTAATATATGCCGTAATCGCAGTAATACTCACAAGCATAGTACTTGTAATCTCAATGGATTCTTTCCTCATACCCGTATTTTTCATGCTCAGCATAGGTCTTGCGATAGTATGGAATTTGGGTACAAACTTCGTAATGGGCGAAATTTCGTTTCTTACACAGGCACTTGCACTCGTTTTGCAGCTCGGTGTTACTATGGACTATTCCATATTCCTCTGGCACAGCTACAAGGAACAGCAGCGCACATATTCCGACAAGAAAGAGGCTATGGCTCATGCAATTGCAGTTACCATAACTTCGGTAGTCAGCAGCTCGTTCACAACGGTTGCCGGATTCCTTGCAATGTGCTTTATGAGCTTCACGCTCGGACTTGACCTCGGAATTGTAATGGCAAAGGGTGTTGTATGCGGAGTTATCGCCTGCGTAACGGTTCTGCCCTCGATGATACTTATATTTGACAAAGCAATAGAAAAAACCTCGCACAGAGATTTTCTGCCGTCTTTCCGTCATACTTCTCTTTTTATCGTAAAGAACGCAGTAATATTTATTACAGCCGCAGTTGTACTTCTTATTCCTGCATTTTACGGTTACAACCACTATGACGTTTACTATAAGCTTGACAGCACGCTCCCGAAAAGCCTTGAAAGTGTTGTCGCAAACACAAAATTAGCCGAAGATTTCAATATGAACAGCACGCACATTCTCCTCGCCGATGCGGATATGGATTCAAAACAAGCCAAGAAAATGATAAGCGAAATTGAGGACGTTGACGGCGTTAAATTCGCAATGGGATTTGATTCACTCGTAGGCTCGGCAATCCCGGATGAGATTATCCCCGATGATGTAAAGGAGATACTCAAGAGCGGCGAATGGCAGCTTATGCTCATAGGCTCCGAATACGAAGTAGCCTCCGATGAAGTCAACGAACAGGTCGCACAGCTTAATGATATAGTCGGAAAATATGACGAAAATTCAATGCTCATAGGCGAAGCACCTGCAACCAAAGACCTGATTGAAATAACCAACCACGACTTCAAGGTCGTAAGCATACTCTCGATAGCGGCGATATTTATTATCATAGCACTTACATTCCGTTCAATATCGCTCCCGATAATACTTGTATCGGTTATTGAGCTTGCAATAATGATAAACCTCGGAATATCCTGCTACACAAATACGTCACTTCCGTTTATAGCCTCTGTTGTAATCGGTACTATCCAGCTCGGAGCAACGGTTGACTATGCTATCCTCATGACAACAAGATACAGAACCGAACGCTCATCGGGCAAGGACAAAAAAGAAAGCATAGGCATAGCGGTAAGCACCTCGATAAAATCAATATTTACATCTGCACTCGGATTCTTTGCGGCTACGGTAGGAGTTGCGTTCTATTCCGAGATAGGAATGATTTCTTCACTCTGTGTACTTCTTTCAAGGGGCGCACTCATATCAATGGCAGTGGTACTGACCGTACTGCCCTCGATGTTCATGCTTTTTGACAAGATAATATGCAAAACCAGCGCAGGCTTTCTTCCGCAGGAGGATACGGAGGAAAATCGCCGCAGACTTCATTTTGCACACTGAAGATAGAAAGGGAGTTATTTTATGAAAAATTCTAAGAAAATAATCGCAGCCATTGCCGCAATTTCCATATCCGCAGCCGCAACGGGCGCAATCACATATGCAAACAATGACGAACCCGAAGAGGATATTATCGAGAATGCGGAGGAAATAAAAGAGGATTCCTCGCAGGAAAGAGTATCGAACGGAGAAAATGCCGAAAAGGACGAGACAGTCTATGTACTCTGCAATAATGATTCGTCCGTTAAAAACGTAATCGTCAGCGACTGGCTCAAAAATGCTCCTGCATCGGGAGAAATTACGGACGTTTCCTCGCTTGCCGATATAATCAACGTAAAGGGCGATGAGGATTTTGTTCAGGACGGCGAAAATCTCAAATGGAACGCTGACGGAAATGATATATATTACAGAGGAACGACCGACAAGGAACTCCCTGTTGATGTGACTATAACATATTATCTTGACGGAAATGAAATATCCCCCGATAATTTAAAGGGAAAAAGCGGTCATATAACCATCCGCTGGGACTATACAAACCATGCGCAGGTGACAAAGACCGTAAACGGCGAAAAAAGAGATATGTATGTGCCTTTCATGACGGCAAGTGCGGCAGTCCTCGACACGGGCAGATTTCTCAATGTTGAAGTAACGAACGGAAAAGTAATATCCGACGGCGAAAGAATTATAGCCGTAGGTGTCGGATTCCCCGGACTTCATGAAAGTCTCGGACTTGATGAGATAAGTGAATTTGATGTTTCGCTCCCAGATTATTTTGAAATATCCGCAGATGTAAGCGATTTTGAGATGAGCAGCTCCGTAACCGTGGTATCAAATGAGATATTCTCCGATATGGATATGGACGGCAGCTTCGATTTCGGAGAACTTACGGATAAGATAAAGGAACTCAGTGACGGAGCAAATAAACTCGCTGACGGTACGGCGGAGTTATATGACGGAATAAGTCAGCTCTCCGATAAGTCAAAGGATTTGGCGGACGGTGTGAATAAGCTTGCGGACGGCTCTTCAAAGCTTAAAAGCGGCGCAGACGAACTCAGCAGCGGTGCGGCACAGATAGCTGACGGCGCAAAGACACTTTCGGATTCAACAGTAACCCTCACGAGCGGCGTACAGACCGCAAAGGACGGCTCTTCACAGCTAAGTGAGGGAGTGGTCAAGGCTAATGAAGGCGCAAAGACACTTTCGGGCGGTGCGGTAAAGGTCAATGACGGCGCAAATTCCCTTTCGGACGGTATCACAGAGGCTAAAAAAGGCTCTGATGCACTCGTTGACGGCTTCGCACAGCTTGATGACGGAATAGCACAGTTTTCGGGCGGTACGGATGCCCTCACGGACGGTGTATCAAAAATTTCGGCAGGCAGCTCACAGGTAAAGGACGGTGCGGCACAGCTTTCCGAAAATATGAATACATTCTCTGTTGGAACAGATACCCTTAACAAGTCCGCACAGCAGCTTTCACAGGGCATAAGCTCCGCAAAGGACGGTGCGGATAGTCTCTCCGCAGGAATAAATCAGGTAAAGGACGGTGCGGATTCGCTTACGGCAGGCGCACAGTCACTTTCGGACGGCGCAGACCAGCTTGCCGGCGGTCTTGCATATGCAGGAGCAAGCCTCGATGCAACGATAGCCGCAAATGAACAGGCATTATCAGCTTTGCAGGCTCTCTATCAGCAGAACCCCTCGCAGGAAATGGCAGTCGCTGTAGGAACTTTACAGCAGACAATAGATTCCCAGAAACAGATAGCTGCATCAATGAAAGACGGCGGTCAGCTTAAAGACGGTGCGGCGGCTCTCTCCGCTGGCGCACAGCAGATAAATGCCGGCGCAGGTCAGCTTTCCGCAGGTCTTGAAGCCGCTGCGGACGGCTCACAGTCCTTGCAGCAGGGTCTTTCGGCACTCGATGACGGCGGCAAACAGCTTTCCGCAGGAACACAGAAGGTTTCCGACTCCGCAGGACTTCTCTCACAGGGAGCAGGCAGTCTTTCGGACGGTGCATCGGCTCTCGACAGCGGCATATCGGAATTTGCACAGGGCAGCGGTACTCTCGTGGGCGGTCTTGACAGTCTTGTTAATGCAATAAAACAGCTTTCGGGCGGCAATGCGGCACTCAATGCAGGACTTGCAAAGCTTCAGGCAGGTGCGGTTGACCTCAAAAACGGAACAGGTGAACTCTCAACAGGTGCGGCATCTCTGAGCGAGGGTCTTGGTCAGCTTAATTCGGGTGCGGGAACTCTCGAAAGCGGTCTGTCACAGATACTTTCGGGCAGCAGTCAGCTTTCGGACGGCGCAGGAACTCTCTATAATTCGATACTTAAACTTAGTGACGGCGCAGGAACTCTTTCAAGCGGTGCGTCCGAACTCGATACGGGAATAGTTACTCTTAAAGACAATATGCCTGCACTTATGGACGGTGTAAGCAAGCTTAAAGACGGCTCAAAGGAACTCAATGACGGAATGATTGAATTTAACAATGAGGGCATATCCAAAATATCCGAGGTGGTTGACGAAAAACTTCCCGACATAGCCGACAGGTTCAGGGCTCTCGGCGAAGTATCAAGGGATTACGGAACATTCAGCGGAAAATCGGGAGATATGGACGGCAGCGTAAAATTCATATATATGTTTGACGGCGTTGAATAATTTATTTTATTAAGCCCGAAAATGGCTGTATACCGTTTTCGGGCTTATTTTTTCAGCTCTGTTTCCCTGCCGCCGTACAGAATATTTATATAAGTTAAAATAAAATTTTAATATTCCGCCCCCGAAATCTGCACGAAATACTATTGACATTATCCAAAAAAAAGTGTATAATTAGAGTGTTGTATTATTTACAAAAATATTACTGTGGCAGTAATGCAGCCTTGTTTTACATCTTTATCTTCATACGGTCAGCAGCTCCGTGTGAATTGTTTTTTTGCAGTCCGCTTTGCGGATTTTTAATATATGAAAAGTTAATAAAATAATGCGGCATTTACCGCCTTTGTAATAAGATTTATGAATACAAACTCATTATTCTTGAAAAGGAGGTATGCACTGAATGGAAACGATTGTCGCAGTTATTCTTATCATTGTCGCCCTCGCCGCAGGTCTTGCAATAGGCTATTCCGCCGCCTATAAAAAAGGTGTCGAGGCAGGCGTTGAAAAACGCAGGCAGGAAGCCGAAGCCATTACAGGCTCTGCCGAGGAAAAAGCCAAGCGTATTATCGAGGATGCCGAGAAAGATGCCGATAATAAAAAGAAAAGCGCACTTATCGAGGCTAAGGACGAAATACATAAGCTCCGTGCCGAAGCCGACAAGGAAATAAAAGACCGCCGCTCCGAGCTTTCCCGTCAGGAAAGACGTATGCAGCAGAAAGAAGAAAATCTCGATAAGAAAAACGATAACCTTGAGAAAAAAGACGAAATCCTCAGCAATAAAATCAAGTCCGCTGACGAAAAACTCAAGGAAGCCGAAGCTATCAAAAAAAGCGAAATGGACGTTCTCGAAAGAATTTCCGAATTTACCAGAGAACAGGCTAAAGAATATATCATTTCCAAGCTTGAGGACGACCTTGTACACGAAAAAGCTGTCAAGATTGCCTCGTATGAACAGCAGCTTAAGGACGAATGCAGTGAAAAGGCAAGAAGCTATATATCCCTCGCTATTGCCAAGGTAGCCGCAGACCAGGTGTCCGAGGCGGCTGTATCCGTTGTACCCCTGCCGAATGACGAAATGAAGGGCAGAATTATCGGCAGAGAGGGAAGAAATATCCGTACCCTTGAAACACTCACGGGTGTTGACCTTATCATTGACGACACCCCCGAGGCTATCACTCTTTCGTGCTTTGACCAGATAAGACGCGAAGTCGCAAGGATTGCCCTCGAAAAACTTATCGCCGACGGACGTATCCACCCCACACGCATAGAGGAAATGGTCGATAAAGCCCGCCGTGAGGTAGAATACCGCATTAAGCAGGAGGGCGAAAGAGCTGTTATCGAAACGAATGTTCATGGTCTTAATCATGAGCTTATCAAGCTGCTCGGTCGCCTTAAATTCCGTACAAGCTACAGACAGAATGTACTCGACCACTCAATCGAAGTCGCAAAGCTCTGCGGAGTGCTTGCGTCCGAACTCGGTGTCGATGCAAATGTGGCAAGACGTGCCGGTCTGCTCCACGATATAGGAAAGGCTCTGACCTCAGAAATCGAAGGCTCTCATGTGCAGATAGGTGTTGACGTGTGTAAAAAATATAATGAAAGCCCCGTGGTCATTCACGCTGTCGAGGCTCACCACAACGACGTTGAACCAAGAACCGTCATTGCCTGTATCGTTCAGGCGGCTGACGCAATATCCGCCGCAAGACCTGCTGCAAGGAGCGAAAATTACGAAAGCTATATCAAGCGTCTCCAGAAGCTTGAGGAAATCTGTAATTCCTATGATGGCGTTGAAAAATGTTTCGCTGTCCAGGCAGGACGTGAAGTCAGAATTATGGTCGTACCCGAAGTTATCAACGATGAAAAAATGGTTCTCGTTGCAAGGCAGATTGCCCAGCAGATTGAAACCGAAATGGACTACCCCGGACAAATCAAAGTCAATCTTATCCGTGAAAGCCGTGTCACCGACTACGCTAAATAAGCAAATGACTGCGGACGGCATATCGCTGTCCGCAGTTTTTTAAATACACGCTTCAGAATATATAAACCGTGTATGTTATATACTGTGAATCATGTATTTACCGAAAGGAGCTTTTCTATGAAACCGACAAATGTGATTAAAAATTTCGTGAATGTCGCTGCGGCTTTTGTTGTTTCAGCAGTGTCCGTGGCAACAGCCTCATATGCCGACTGGCAGCAGATAGGCGTTATGGGCGATTTGAACAATGACGGAAGCGCAAGCGTTGCAGACCTCGTTATCATGACACAGCACCTCAACAATCAGAAAAAACTTACAAATCAGAATATGTACCGTGTGAACAACGCCTATCTCGGCATAAACGGCGAAAGCTTTCAGGGGGAGCAGTATTTCTGCACTGCGGATATTAATTCCGACAACAAGGTAGATGTATTTGACCTCATACTGCTCAGAAATTATGTAGCAAATTCGTGGGCTGAACCCTTATGGCAGTGGTTTGATGAAACTCCGCAGGAAACCACAGCCACATCAGAAATTGCAACAACAACGACTACAGAGACTGTTTCTGCCGAAACGACTGCAACTACAGTCGCAAATTCCCCGGACGACACGCTCATATCTCCTCCGATAGATGATTTGACAAAGAATATCCCCTCACAGGGCGAGGCTGATATAGTTATATTCTATGTGGATTTTCCCGACTGCAAGTATGAGACCGATTTTTCGGCGGAACAGGTTGAAGAAATTGCCTTCGGTGCGGAAAATGCGGACAGCAGCAGCTATCCCTTTGAAAGTATTTCCGCATTTTACAGCCGTTCCTCAATGGGTGTATCACAGATAAAGGGCAAGGCTTTCAGATATACCGCAAAGGAGAATATATCCTCATACGACAACGACAAGCAGAAGCTCCTGAAAGAATGCTGCAAGGCATTCGAGGACTCCGCCGACTTTACGCAGTTTGACGGCGATAAGAACGGTGTTATAGATGCAACAATTATAACCGTTCCAAAGGAATCGGACGATGATGCCTGGTGGGCTTGTGCAGGGCCGAGCGGTCTTGACGGCTTCAAGGTTGACGGAATGAAAGTCGGTCATCTCATAACGGGCGACTGCGAAATAACATCTGCAAGCGACTGCTCAGGCTTCGTCAGCAGCTATTCGCACGAAATCGGTCACGGAATGGGTCTGCCCGATTATTACAGATATAATTCCGGCAGTGATTTTGAGGGACTTCACGGTCTTGCCGGAATTGAACTCATGGACGATGCACTCAGCGATTTTGGCGCAGTTTCAAAGCTTCATCTCGGCTGGTATACGAAAAATCAAATCAATGTCTATGATTCCTCTCTCGGAAAGCAGACGTATACTCTCGGCGGCTCGCAGACCGAAAACGCAAACTGTCTCTTAATTCCCTGCGGTGAACTTGACAGCAAGTATCATTCGGAATATTTCGTTGTTGAATACAATACAAACGATGTGAATAACTCCTATATGCGTGATGTGTACTATAACAACGGCAGCGGCATCAGAGTTTATCACGTCAGTGCGGAAACCTACGACAACGGTTATTGGGTTGCTTTCAAGTACGAAAGCGGCGGCAGCTTTGACAACGGAAGAAGATTTATAAGAATAACCAACGACACCGAGGGATATGACAATTATTATCATACGGGCGATGTTATAGACAGCTCTGTTTCGGGGTTCTGCTGGTATGACGAAAATCAGTCCGAAACCGTTGACCCCAAGGTAAAGATAACCGTTGGCGAACTCACCGAAAACGGCTATTCAATAACGGTCGAAAATACATAAGGAAGGCTTTTATATGGCTAAAACAATATTCAATTCAACCGAAAAATCGAATTTTATCCTTAATATGACTGAGGAAAAATATTCGCAGATAGCATCATGGGGACTTCTTGCAGCCTGCTTCGGGGTGTCTCTCTTTACGATGATACCCGAAATCACCAAGAACAGGGGATTTTATGCCATGTCAACCGCAGGACTTGCAATATCGGGTGTTATCTGTCTTGTGCTTGCGCTGATAGCTGTTATCAAGAAATATATCAGGAATATTATTTTCCCCGTATGTGCGTTCGGCGCAATGGTTCTCTGGTGCGTCATATCGCTGATAAATTCCTATGATGTGAATATCTCCCTGAACGGCTATCCTGGAAGGGGAGAGGGCTTTCTTGCAATATTGTTTTATTTCAGCTTTTTCGTGACAGCCGCCTCGATAAAAAAAGAAAAGGCATTGGAGACTTTTCTGTACGGCATAACAGGTGCAGGACTTCTCAATTCGGCATGGAGTCTGATACAGATACTCGCCGCAGCCTTCAGCCATTACGTAAATATTTCAATCGGCACGGAGGTAAATGCCGCATCGGGACTTATGCAGTCGCCGCTGTTTCTTGCCATGCTGCTGACGGTATGCCTTGTCACGGCACTTGTCGGATATGCCTTGTCGGGAGACAAAAAGAAACGAATATTCTCTATAATATGCGCCTGTCTGTATTCATTCGTTATGATGTTTACTTATTCGCTGATAGGAATATGCGGTGCTTTAATCGGAATAATATCCGTCATAATTGCCGTGATAAGGGAAAAATCTCCGAAAATAAGGCTTTTGTCGGTGCTTTCCGTGATAATTCCTGCCGCTGTTTCGATACTCCTCGTAAACGGCGGAATTATCGGAAATGCCGGAAAATATCAGCTCCATGACGGTCAGCTTTTATGGTGGGCTGACGGCTATATGCGCATATCCGCCTGCGGTATGCCCGACTCAAAAGTAGTTGACATCAATGATACATATGATGTTTATTATACGCTTAACAGTAAAACTATCAACATAATCAGGGACAGAGTACTCACGGGAACGGGTCCCGACCAGCTTGTATATCCTCAGCTTTATACCACTGCCGACCTTGATATTGAAAATTCCGATATAAGCGATATAATTTCGAGAAATAAAGGAACATTCGACAAGGTATACAATGAGTATCTCAACACAGCTGCCACAAGGGGAGTTCCCTCGCTTATTGCGATGATATGTGTTATCGTCTCCGTGATTTTCATAGGACTGAAAAATATTAAGCGTTCAGAGACCGCCCCTGTCTTTTTCTTTGCATATATAAGCGGAGTGCTTATATTCCTCATAGGGTGCAGCAATATCGGATTTTCTTCGATATTCTGGGCAATTGCGGGTGCGCTTTGCGCCGATTTGAAAAAATAACAGAAACTCTCCCCGATATACGGGGAGTTTTTTTGTCATATAAAGCACAATTTTGTGAAAACACTCTTGACAAAAACACTTATTTGTGTTATAATTACGCAGAGGTGATATTATGAACGAATACAAATCTTCGGGCAAAAACAGGGCTTTATTTATTATAATTGCTGTGTTAATTGCCGCAGTTGCTGTACTTTCAATTATTATTGTCAAGGGAAGAAAGCCAAAGGAAACCATTGCGGATAAGGCAATAAGTGCTGTTTCGGATGCTGTGCAGGGAGAGCATACGGTCACAGAGCTTGACATAAGAGGAAAAATCGAAAACGCAAGCGAACTGACAACGCTGAAATATTTATACCATTCCGCCGATATTTACGAAAGCTCAAAAAAAATAAAGGGTGTTAAAATCCCCCTTACTACTGATATGGTGGTGTTTTCCTACGACGGCATTATAAATATCGGGTTTGATTTGAAAGCTATTGATATAGACGTTGACAGCGATAAAAAAGAGATTGATGTAGTCCTGCCAGAGCCGAAAATATTATCCCATGAGCTTGACGAAAAAAGCTTTGAGTTTCGTGATGCAAAAAATTCCATACTGAATGATACATCTCTCGGCGATTATTCTCAGCTTATGTCAACCCAGAAAGAAAAAGAAGAAAAAAGATTTATGGAGAATGAAGAATATCTCAAAACAGTAACTGCAAATGCAAGGACTATATTCAAGGATTTAATAGGCATGATTGACGGTACGGACGGATATACGGTTATATTTGAATAAAAAAATCGGACTTGAAAAAAGTCCGTTTTTTATTGCTTTGCATTTTCTTTTTTCTTTTCAAGTCTTTCATAGTGAGCCTTTATGGACTTTACCTTATTGTCAAGGAGTTTCTGGAGGTCATTTCCGTCCTTGGCGATTTTCTCGAAATCCGTATCCGTTGTCGTTGCCTTAAATAAAGCGTGAACGGTTTCGTTTCTTGCAATTCTCCATTCATGAGGCTCCTCAACAAACGCTATGGTTATTCTGTCACGGACGAATTTATTGTTCGTGAATATCGGATTTGACCGCATTTTGTTGAGGTTTCTGCAAAGGCTGTTTGAAAGCTTGCAGCCAACCGTGCGGAAAAGAGAATCAATTCTGTCCTCTATTATTGCATATTCTATGAGCAGAGCCTCGAAATAAAATTCATTATTCATAGCCTTGGAAAGTTTAGCCTTATTCTGCTTGTAAAGCTCATATTTCAGATAATTTTTCTCTGCCATAATTACTCCTCTTTCGGTCAATGTTCATTATGTAAATAATTTCCGCAGCCGGAAATATCATATTATATTATTTATTATATCATATAACAACAAAAATGTCAAGCTTTTTCAGAAAAATATATAAACTGTTCATAATTTAATGAACCGTTTTTAGATTCGTTTTTTATGCGAAAACTACCTCTATACTTTTTCTGTGGGAAATGTTATAATGTTACTATAAAAGAAAATATCCCCAAAATTTCATATTATCGCAGGTTTTCGGAAAAAATCGCAGACCGTTCAGAGCATATCTCCCTTTGCGGGCGATATAAAGTAAAATATTTAAATTTCCGAAAAATATTGACAAATTGTTATATATAGTGTATAATATAAAGTTACGGAGAATATTTTTTAAGAAAGGAGGCACTTTGATATAAAATGCAGTTAAACCATAACTCCATAATCAATAAGGATGTGTCCTTCTGCATTTGCTCTGAGGAGATTATGTTTAAAATTTCAAAGGGATACATACCGTTTCCAAGACAATCAGGCTTTCTGAAGATAAAGCCGAGCTGCTCGAAAAGCTTGCGGCGGAGTATAATATTTCATTCAACCAGCTCGTCAATCAGTGCATTGAATTTGCAATGAAACACTTTTGCTCCGACAGCCCGGAAGAAACCGAAGACGAAAAATGACAAAAGAGCCGTCCCCCGAAAGGGGCGGCTCTTTTTTGTATTCGGTTTTGTGTTCAAAAACGATGCACATTTTGCCTCTTTTTTAACTCTATACTTTTGAAAATATATGTGTTACAATAGAATTGCAGTAAGGTTTAAGGCGGTTTGGGGTTTATGATTAAATGGCTCTTTCTATTTCGCTGACAATTTCACTCATGTTTACATCGAGGGCAACGGATATACGGTAAAGCGTTTCAAGTGTGGGCTTGCGTTCTCCCCGTTCTATTGCGCTCAGATGAGTTCTTCCTATATCGGCGAAGCCGCTGAGAACCTCCTGCGAAATGCCCTTTCTTTTACGGAAGTCTGCGATTACCCTGCCGACAATTCTGGAGTCAAGTGTCGGATTGTACATATTATCACGCCTGATAATATGATATACCAACAAAATAAAAATTTTGAATACATATGTTGACATTTTGGCTTTTTTGTGATGTAATGCAGTTGTAATAAATTATGGTAGTGGTGCTTTTGAAAACGACTGTTACATTTAACGAAGGGAAAGAGACAGGGAATTGGTAAGAAAAATTGACAAGTACAAGAAAAGCAAGAAAATCAGCCGTGTTGAGACTGCCTTAGCTGTCGAAAATGCGGTGAACGGAAAGGAGTGAAAATAAATGGTAACTACAATTAAAATTGACACCGTTGAAAAGGGCGCAGTTCCCGAAGTGTATGCAAGAGCAATCGAGGAGTTTGAAAAGCTTACCCGTGAGGAAAACTGTCAGATTTTAAGCGTCACGGCATCGGAGGTTCAACATTCGTTTGCCGCACACAAGCAGGTAATTACAATTGTCTGGACAGGTACTTCCAACAAGATAAAATCGTCCTATCGTGCCAGCCACGGAGTAGGACTTTTCCCCGGAACTGTTTCATGGGTAGAGCTTGTATAAGCTGAGGAAAATTTTCGCCCTTGCACTGAGAGTGAACGGAGCGTAGTGAAGTGAACGAAAGTGCAAGATTATAAAGGCGAAAATTTGACGATTTTAAATGGAGGATTATTATGAAGAAGAGAATTTTTGCGCTGATACTTGCAGTTCTTTCATGTTTTTCAATGCTTGCCCTCACAGGCTGCGGCGGAGGTTCATCATCAACAAGAGACCCCGAGGTTGAAGCATATGACAGAGAATATATCATAACACATGATATGTTCGGAAATCCCAGATAATGAAACAAAAAAAGGGCAGACCCGAAGGTCTGCTCTTTTTTTATATAAAGAGGAGGAATTAGCCCATTGTAATCTCAACCTCGTGAACGCCGCCCTCACAAGCAGGGATAACATTTCCGTCAACGGCATTTCCGTCAACAGTCATGGATTTAACACCCTTGCAAACGTGGTCGGGGTTCTTTACGGTTATATTGAATGCTGCACCACGGAACTTACGCACAGCGGTGAAGCCGTCCCATTCGTGGGGGATAGACGGGTCAACTTTAAGACCGTCAAATACGGGCTGTACACCGAGGATATACTGCGAAATAGCAACCATATTCCAAGCGGCAGTACCCGTAAGCCATGAGTTCTTGCCCTCACCGAAACGGCTTGCGTCCTTGCCTGCAATCATCTGACCATAAACGTAGGGTTCAGTCTTGTGAAGCTCGGATATATCCTCATTGAAAGCAGGAGCAATCTTGCTGTAATACTCGAAAGCCTTGTCGCCGCGTCCTGCGTAAGCCTCCGCACAGATTATCCATGCGTTGTTATGTGTGAAGATACCTGCATTTTCCTTGTAGCCGCCGGGGTATGTGGAGATTTCGCCGTACTGGATATAGTACTTTGTGAATGCGGGATTGTTGAGGACAAGACCGTATTTCGTATTGAGGTACTTGTCGATAGAATTGAGGGTCTTGATGTCTGCGCCCTCGTCCTTGCCGATTTCAGACATAACGGCAAATCCCTGCGGCTCGATGAAGATTTTGCCCTCTTCACATTCCTTGCTGCCCATTTTTTCGCCGTTAGCGTCATAAGCTCTGATGAACCAGTCGCCGTCAAAAGCAGACTCCATGACATTCTTCTTCATCTTGTCTATTTCAGCCTGAGCCTTTTCAGCTCCTTCGGTTTTGCCGAGATGTTCGAGGATACCTACATAAGCGGGTCCTGCATAAGTAAAGAGTGCGGCAACCATAACGGACTCTGCAACCTTTGAATATCCGCCCTCTTCGGCGAATTTGGGATTTGTATATGTCTGGAAGCTCTCGCCGGGCTTGTCCGAGAAGCATGAGAGATTTATGCAGTCGTTCCAGTCGGCACGCATAGCAAGCGGAAGTCCGTGAGGTCCGAGATTATTAACGATATGATAGAATGAAACCGTGAGGTGGTCGAGCATGGTCTGAGCCTTTGACTCGTCATTGTCATAGGGTACTTTTTCGTCAAGGATAGTCCAGTCGCCTGTCTCCTTGATGTATGCGCCCACGGAAAGTATCATCCACAGCGGGTCGTCCGAGAAGTCTCCGCCTATATCGGAATTGCCCTTCTTTGTAAGAGGCTGATACTGGTGGTAGCAGCCGCCGTCCTCAAGCTGAGTTGCTGCGAGGTCGATAAGTCTCTCTCTTGCCCTGTCGGGAATCTGATGAACAAAGCCGAGAATATCCTGATTGGAGTCACGGAAGCCCATGCCTCTGCCGATACCGCTTTCAAAATACGATGCGGAACGTGAGAGGTTGAATGTTACCATACACTGATACTGGTTCCAGATATTTACCATGCGGTTTACTTTTTCATCGGGAGTATTTACGTTGAATATGCTGAGAAGCTCGTCCCATGTAGCTTTAAGCTCTGCAAGACCTGCCGCAACCTTTTCGGGGGTGTTGTACTTTTCAATCATTGCATAAGCCTTTTCCTTGTTGATAGTCTGACCGTCAGCGAGGAATTTCTTATCTTCGGGATTTTCAACGTAGCCGAGAACGAATATGAGGGTTTTGCTTTCGCCTGCGCCGAGGGTAATTTCCTTGTAGTGAGAAGCAATGGGCGACCAGCCGTCGGCAAAGGAATTGTTTGCTTTTCCGTTGATTACAGCCTGCGGGTCATTGAAGCCGTTGTAAAGACCGATGAAAGAGTCACGGTCTGTATCGTATCCGTCAATTGTATCGTTTACGGTATAGAAAGCATAGTGATTTCTTCTGTCTCTGTATTCGGTTTTGTGGTAAATGGTGCTGTCCTCTACTTCAACACGACCTGTCGAGAAATTTCTCTGGAAGTTGGTGCAGTCGTCCTGAGCGTCCCAGAGACACCATTCAGCGAAAGAGAAGAGCTTGAAGGTCTTTTCGCTGCTGCCCTCGTTCGTGAGGACAAGCTGCTGAACCTCGCCGTCATAATTCTGGGGAACGAAGAAAGTAACTTCAGCCTTTAAGTCATTCTTTTTGCCTGTGATGACGGTATAGCCCATACCGTGGCGGCATTCATAGGAATCAAGCTCTGTCTTGCAGGGCGACCAGCCGGGGTTCCATACTGTGCCGTTGTCGTTTATATAGAAATAGCGTCCGCCCATATCTATCGGAACATTGTTGTAGCGGTAACGTGTTATTCTTCTGAGACGTGCGTCCTTATAGAAGCAGTAGCCGCCTGCGGTGTTTGAGATGAGCGAGAAAAATCCCTGATTTCCGAGGTAGTTTATCCAAGGGTAGGGGGTTTTTGGGGAATTGATGACATATTCCTTATTAGCATCGTCAAAAAATCCGAACTTCATAATTTGTACTCCTTTGTCTTATACATTACATCAGTTTATCTGAAAACGCAGATAAACTGCACTGAAAATATTATACCACATATACAAAAATATTACAATAGATAATTGAAAATTCAAAGTGTAGGTATTTCGGGCGATTTTTTGTGCATTTCTTACAAAATATATATTTTTTGTAAAATTAAGGAAAATTTTAACAAAAATTATAAACCAATATTTCAAAATAATACACAAAAATTTTTATATTTTGTTCCCCCACCACAGGCAGGGGGAACGATATTTTTTATATTTTCGTAAAGAACCTCTGAT
Organism: Ruminococcus sp.; assembly: GCA_017470905.1. Taxonomy (GTDB): domain Bacteria; phylum Bacillota; class Clostridia; order Oscillospirales; family Ruminococcaceae; genus Ruminococcus. The sequence continues at coordinate 118,179 of JAFUXL010000011.1, forward strand.
GTGTGTGGAAAGTCTCCGAGGGCTTTACCTCTCTGTAGCCCGTCATTTCTGCCGGGAGAGAGAGATTGGGCGCATCAATCATGGCTGTCATCGGTTCGGGACAGAAATAATGATTAAAGCCTCTGTCGTTCCAGATTATCCAGAAATTGTACTCCTTTGAAACCTCGTAGCACAATTTCTTTCCGCTTGCGGTATCCTCTGCAATGACACCGTGGAATTTTTCGCCGCCGATGTCGATGTATTCTCCGAAATACATATCATTGTCAACAATCTGCAAAACGGGGCATTTCGTGCCGTTTTTGTATTCCAAATCCCATTCTTCGGGTTCCTTGAATTTTTCTGTGGGCAGACAGCGTTCGTTAAGCTCGCATTTGTCTCCAATCGGGACGGTAAGACGGATATTTTCTTCCTTTCCGCCGTCCGCAAAGGGAGCGTTTATAGTTGTGTGCGATGCAAGCGACATGGGGAGGACTTTGCTGTCCGAATTGTTCGTGAAAGTAATATCCTGCTCCAGACCCTCCGCCGAAAGCGTGAATGTATATTCAGCCGTGAAAGGTACGGGGAGATATTTAAAAAATTCGTCTCTTTCGTCATAGACATATCTTGTCTTTACCCATGCGCAGTTGCTGTCGGCATTGTATTCAACGACCTCATGCTCTCTTTTGTGGAGAAAGCCGTGAATATGATTGTTATAGGGGGCTTTTTCGTTCACGGGGAGCTGATAGACCGCATCGGAGGTCTTTAAAACTCCGTCAGCGAACCTGTTGGGCAGATAGAGCGTAGGCAGTCCCCAGACCTCTGCGGACTGTTTAATGACATCTGCGGTGTTTCCGCTGTTGAAACGGAAAAATTCCATGCCGTTCTTAATGTCCCTAAGCCTGATTACATTCGAGCCGATACCATAGGCGATGAGAGCCTCGTATCCGCCTGCGGCAAGCCGTATGCAGGGAATATCGTTGAATTTAATTTCCTGTGCAGAACTGTTCATTTATATCATTCCTTTTTGTATCTCTCCGCCTGCAGCGGAGAGATATATTTTATATTTTATATCTTTTGTATTGTCTTTTGCTGAATCACAGTTATGTATTTTATTTAATTATGAATTATGCATTGATTACGCATTAGTTACGCATTATTTCATGGGGGATCTGCCGTATTGGTTTTCCGTGGGAACGCTCGGCTGACAGAGTATCACGATATTATATATTGCCACTGCCAGGGTTGCAATTGTGGCGAGTACAAAAAGTATAACCAGTCCGCCTGCTGCATTGGCTGCACTCCTTGAGCCTCCGAAGCCTGCGGCAAATGCCGAGCCGAATGCGGCAACGCCGAGTATGGCAAGGACAAAGTAAGCGGCATACATGATTATAAGGGGGGTAACATTTTTTCCTGCATCATGAAACCTTCTGAAGCATATCGAGAGTGAGGGAATAAATGTTGCAAGCTGCCAGACAGTGGTGAGAGCTTTGACTCTTTCGCCCATAAGACCGAGAACGAATCCGATGATAAACATAAAAAGCACGGTGTACCAGTATTCGCTCCTTGTGGAACGTCCCGAAAAATTGACATAGTTCTTGAAGTAAAGCTGTATAGCCTCTCCGAAGTTTACATATTTCGGCGAACCGTCCGTATTTGCAGTATTCATGTTTATACTGCTGTTAATGCTTCTGTCGATGCTGCTGTCACCGGGCTTGCTGAGATTGACACCGCCGCCGCCTATCGGCACGGCACTTCCGCAGGCATTGCAGAATTTTGCGTTATCCGAGATTTCGTTTCCGCAGTTGATACATTTCATATAAATCACCTCATAAATTATTTAATTCATAATTATCCGCAGTGCATAAGAATATGCACTGTGAATTATGAATCGGTTTCAGTCCATTCTGTTTTCCATGTCGGTATATTCACGCATGGGAGATATTGCCTTGTACGCCGGACGTATTATCTTGTTTGAATTGATAAGCTCCTCAATTCTGTGAGCCGACCAGCCTGCAATACGTGATATTGCAAAGAGCGGTGTGAACAGCTCATCGGGTATGCCCAGCATTCTGTAGACAAAGCCGCTGTAGAAATCAACATTTGCGCATACACCCTTGTAGATTTTTCTTTCCTCGGCAATAACCTCGGGGGCAAGCTTTTCAACGAGGGAGTAAAGTGCAAATTCATCGTGTCTGTTCTTTTCCGAGCTTAATTTCTCGACAAAGCCCTTGAAAACCTTTGCCCTCGGGTCGGAATGTGAATAAACAGCGTGTCCCATGCCGTAGATAAGCCCTGCCTTGTCAAAAGCCTCTTTGTGGAGAAGTCTTTTCAGGTAGTTTCTTACCTCGTCCTCGTCAGTCCAGTCGCTTACATTGTGCTTCATATCCTCGAACATTTTCGCTACCTTGATATTCGCACCGCCGTGCTTGGGACCTTTGAGAGAGCCGAGAGCCGCAGCGATTGCGGAATAGGTATCCGTTCCAGATGATGATACAACGTGTACGGTGAATGTCGAGTTGTTGCCTCCGCCGTGTTCGGCATGGAGTACGAGAGCAAGGTCAAGTATTCTTGCCTCAAGCTCGGTAAACTGCTTGTTCGGGCGGAGCATATAGAGAAGATTTTCCGCTATCGAAAGCTCGGGCTTGGGGTCGTGAATGAATATGCTTCCGCCGTATTTTGAGTATCTGTGAATGTGATAGCCGTATACGGCAAGCTGAGGGAAGAGCGTTATAAGCTCAATGCTCTGCCGGAGGATATTCGGTATTGTGATGAGGTTGGCTTTGTCATCGTATGAATAGAGTGCGAGGACACTTTTTGCAAGCGTGTTCATCATATTGTCGCTGGGGGCTTTCATGATTACATCACGGTTGAATGTCGGGGGCAGACAGCGGAAGTCGGCAAGAATTTTCTTGAAAGAAGAAAGCTCGTGGAACGAGGGCATATTTCCGAAGAGAAGAAGATAGACGGTTTCTTCAAATCCGAAACGCTTTTCGTTAATGAAGCCCTGAACTATGTCTTCGACATCAATTCCCCTGTAGTAGAGCTTTCCGTCGCCCGTTTCGGGGTCTACCTGAATGGTGCTTATATTGGTAAGGCCTGCAACAACCCCCTTTCCGTTAATATCACGCAGACCTCTCTTAACGTCGTACTGCGTATAGAGTGAGGGGTCTATCTTGTAGCCCTCGACAGATTTTTCGGCAAGCTCCGAAATTTCGTCTGTAATGTTTGAAAATTTATAGTTCACTATATCGTCATCCCTTTCTTTTTTAATATCCGCATATGTTTCGTTCTGCAAATGAGCATTCAGCACACATCAGCCGCAGACCTGTCTTTTCCGGACATTGAAACAGACACTGTATATATTATACATTATTTTACAAAAATTGTCAAGCATTAAAAAATACTCAATGCATATTATATAAAAATATTTGTCCGGGTGAGATATTTTGTAAATTTCTCTTGCAAATGAGAGCAGAATGTGATATTATATATAATGTGGAGTTTTCAGTTTATCATACTATGATCGAGCAAATTTAAAATTGTTTGTTATGATATACAAAAAACATAATAAAAAACCCTGTTTCCCACGCCAATGGCGTGGGAAACAAAGACAGAATATGAAAATTTTTGTATATTATTTTAAAATGTTCATTTATAGATACATGAAAAGGGAGTGGTTTTATTGGATGCTGCGGAGTATAAATGTCCGAACTGCAATGCGGATTTGAAATTTGACCTGGCAACGCAGAAGGTAAGCTGCGAATACTGCATGAGCAGTTTTACAATTGACGAAATAAAGGAAATATATGCCGATATTCAGCCGCAGGAAAATTCGGCGGAGCAGGCTGCCGCAGAGGACGATTTTGCAGAGCATACAAATCTCTATCACTGCGCAAGCTGCGGTGCGGATATAATGGCGGAGGACGGTCAGACGGCTCTTTTCTGCTATTACTGCCACAATCCCGTAATACTTTCGGGAAAACTCACGGGCAGCTATAAGCCCGATAAGGTGATAGGCTTCAAAATAACAAGAGACAGGGCATTGGATATGTTCAGGCAGTGGTGCGGAGACAGAAAATTTCTCCCCAAGGATTTCAAATCCGAACAGCAGCTTGAAAAAATGACGGGGCTTTATGTGCCTTTCTGGGTCGCTGACTGCGATTTGAAAGCCGATTTTTCGGGAATAGGAAGAAGTATCCGCACATGGACTTCCGGCGGATACAGATATACCGAGACAAAGGAATTTCAGGTTGAGCGTCACGGCAATATCTACGTCAGCGGAGTCCCGGCAGACGGCGAAAGCAAGATAGAGGATTTGCTCATGGAGTCAATCGAGCCTTTTGACTACGGCGAGCTTAAAAATTTTGATATGTCGTATTTAAGCGGTTTCTATGCGGATAAGTACGATGTTGACAAGGCGGCTGTCTTTCCGAGAGTAAAGGAGCGTGTCACAAAGGCAGGCAGGGACGAAATGCAGAAAACTTTTTCGGAATACACCAGCGTTTCCCCGAATGCCGAAAACTATAACGTGAGAAGTACAAAGTGGCAGTACATGATGCTCCCCGTGTGGTTCATGTCGTATAAATACGATGATAAGATATATGAATTTGCCCTCAACGGTCAGACGGGAAAGCTTGCCGGTACTCCTCCGCTTGACAAGAAAAAATTAAATCTTTTCTGCGTTGGATTATGTGCGGCGATAACATTTCTTGGATTTATTCTGGGAGGGACGGGTATAATATGAAGAGATTTATATTTTCCGCCGTTCTTGCAGTGATGTTTCTTTTCGTCATGCCGCTGAATGCTCTGAATGCCGATGCTGCTTACAATTACGCAAAGGGCTATGACGGCGATATGGAGAAAATCGGTCTTTATGATGAATACGGGCTTTTCGGCGGAGACGAATTTGAAGAGATTGATACAATGATAGATACATACGCTGAACTGCTCGAAATGAATATAGCCGTATTTCTTGCGGACAGCTCATACGCATATTTTTCCGATTATCAGACGGAAATTTTCGCAGACGACAGCTATGACGAAATCTTCGGGGAGGATACGGACGGAGTATTCTATTATCTCGATTTGTCGGGAAAACGTCCTGCATATGATTATCTTTCCACAAGCGGAAAGTCTGTGCTTTACTATCAGGACAAAATAGACAGCAGAGAATTTGAAAGAACCATGATAAGCCACCTCCCCTCATCGGGCGAGGAAATAAGAGCCGAACAGATACACGATGCAATAACGGCTTTCTGCGATTTTCTCATGAACAGAAAAAACGAAAGCACAAGCTTTTCAAGGCATTACAAAGACAGCTCTTCGGGAAAGGTTTTCTATTACAAGAACGGTGAGCTTTTCATAACCAGGGGAAATGCCCCCTCTACCGTGCTTTTCATCACGTTCATATTCTTTCTCATAGGGCTTGTGACTTCACTGATAACAAAAGCCTGCGTAAAGAGCCATTACAAATTCAAGGCATCGGCAAATCCCGGTACTTATGTTTCGCAGCAAAATTCAAGGCTTAATATCCGAACCGATACGTTCCTGCGCACACATACATCAAGGGCAAAAATAGAGTCAAGCAGCGGCGGCAGAAGCGGCGGCGGAGGAGGTCATTCGCACGGTGGCGGTCACGGCGGCGGAGGCTACCACAGATAGTAAGTAATTAATAATTCATAATGCATAATGCATAATTTGCAGGGCTTTCAGCCTTGCAGTTAAAGCATTGCCACAGGCAATAATATAATTATGAATTATGCATTAAATAAATGGAGGTTTTTATATGTCAAACGAAAAAATACCCTACAAAATTTATCTCTCGGAGGAGGAACTCCCCAAACAGTGGTACAACGTGAGGGCGGATATGAAGAAAAAGCCTGCACCTCTCCTCAATCCTGCAACATTAAAGCCCGTAACGGCTGAGGAACTCGGTCATGTTTTCTGCGATGAGCTTGTCGCACAGGAGCTTGACGACACTACACCCTATATCGACATTCCCGATGAGATACAGAGCTTCTACAGAATGTACCGTCCGTCACCCCTCGTAAGAGCTTACTGCCTTGAAAAATATCTCGGCACTCCTGCAAAGATATACTACAAATTCGAGGGAAACAACACAAGCGGAAGCCATAAGCTCAATTCCGCAATCGCACAGGCTTATTATGCGAAAAAACAGGGTCTTAAAGGCGTTACCACCGAAACAGGAGCAGGTCAGTGGGGTACTGCGCTTTCAATGGCTTGTTCGTATTTCAACCTCGACTGCAAGGTATATATGGTAAAGGTATCCTACGAGCAGAAGCCCTTCAGACGTGAGGTAATGCGCACATACGGAGCGTCCGTTACTCCCTCGCCCTCGGATACGACAGAGGTCGGAAGAAAGATTTTATCCGAATTTCCCGACACTAACGGAAGTCTCGGCTGTGCAATATCCGAGGCTGTCGAGGCTGCAACTTCACAGGAAGGCTACCGTTATGTCCTCGGAAGTGTTCTCTCACAGGTACTTCTCCACCAGACAGTTATAGGCCTTGAAACCAAGGCTGCAATGGACAAATACGGCATAAAACCCGATGTTATCATAGGCTGTGCAGGCGGCGGCTCAAATCTTGGCGGACTTATCGCACCTTTCATGGGCGAAAAGCTCAGAGGCGAGGCGGATTATAAAATAATTGCCGTTGAACCTGCATCATGCCCCAGCTTTACAAGAGGTATCTATGCATATGATTTCTGCGATACCGGAAAGGTATGCCCCTTGCAGAAGATGTATACACTCGGCAGCGGATTTATGCCCTCGCCCAATCACGCAGGCGGTCTCAGATACCACGGTATGAGTGCCATTCTCTCGGAGCTTTACGACCAGAAATTAATGGACGCAATATCGGCTGAACAGACGGCAGTATTTGATGCCGCACAGCAGTTTGCAAGAGTTGAGGGAATACTCCCGGCACCCGAAAGCAGCCACGCAATACGTGCGGCAATCGACGAGGCTGTCAGATGCAAGGAAACGGGCGAGGAGAAAACCATACTCTTCGGTCTTACCGGTACGGGATATTTTGATATGTATGCTTATGCGGCATATAATGACGGAAAAATGAGCGACTATATCCCGACTGATGACGAGCTTAAAAAATCCTTTGCTTCTCTCCCCAAGGTTTGATTCAGTTCTGAATATTAAGTATCCCCCGTTTTGCAGCGGGGGATTTTTTAGTATAATTCCTGTTCAAGATTTCTGAAATTTTCCGTATTGAAAAAATCGGTTATTGTTATATTAAGCCCGTCACATAATTTTTTGATTGTCACTATGCCTATATTTTTAACATGATGATTGACAATGCAGTTTACGGTTGATTGTGTAATGCCTGAAATATTGCAAAGTTTATTGACAGTGATATTGCGTTCATCACAAAGCTCCAGTATACGTTCCGCAACGACTTCTGAAATTCCCATAGTATCACACTCCGTTGATTTTATAATGTTTGTATCTCCCCCGCATCGGGCGGGGGAGATACGGCTTTTATGGTTATGATACCATTTTTAAAAGAAAATACTTGTTGATAAATCGTTGATTTTCGACAAATTTCGACAAAAAAGTGTCTTATTGTGTATAATGCACAAATCGGACGTTTAAACTTTGTGCATAAAAATTAACGATAAATCGTTGACATTTTAGAAAACTTGTGATATAATACATATAACGATAAAACGTTAATAAATATACGGAGGTGGAATTATGATATTGGGATGGATTCTTCCGATAATCTGCACTCCTGTATTGCCTGCTCCTTATTTTTGGAGATGGTTAAGGTAATCAGTTTATAGTGTTAATCTGCGGTAATGCAACTGTACTGCTATTCCGTATGCGAAAGGAGGATAACTATGGGATTTTTGATTTACTCAGGTGCTGTCGGCATTTCAACAGCAATCTACTCAATCTGGGTTTTACGCCATCGCTAATTGGCATTTAACATTAAGGCTTTGATATTTAACACTGAAAACAGTCTTTCGTGTACAGTACGAAAGGCTGTATTTTTGTAATATAAATATTGACAAATCATGAATAATCTGTTATAATCAAATATGTTAATAACCATGTTTATACAGACTAAAGAATAAAGAAAAAAGAATAATGAATAAATAATAATAATTTTTAATTATAAATTAATAACAGGGGGATTTCTATGGAAAAAGTTCTTGAAGTAAAGGAACTGTCAAAAAAATATTCAAAGGTATTCGCCGCCGATAAAGTATCTTTTGATATAGACAAGGGGGAGATATTCGCCCTCATCGGTCCGAACGGCGCAGGAAAGACTACTACTATCCGCATGATTGCGACACTCCTTACGCCTACCTCGGGAGATGCGGTCGTGGCAGGTCACAGCGTTGTAAACGAGCCGTCAAAGGTCAGGGAATGTATTACATATCTTCCCGATGAGGCAGGAGCTTACAAGACAATGAAAGGCATTGAATATCTTAAATTTATGGCAGGACTTTTTACAACCGACAGCAGGCAGATTGAACAGTTTGTCCAGAGGGCTAAGGATATAAACGGTCTGGGCGACAGACTGAACGACAAGATAGGCACATACAGCAGAGGCATGATTAGAAAGCTTTTATTATCCCGTGCAGTAATGACCAAGCCGAAGCTTGCAATACTCGATGAGCCGACAAGCGGTCTTGATGTACTCAATGCACTTGATATAAGAAAGACTATAAAACGTCTCGCCGCCGAGGAGGGTATGTCGTTCCTGCTGTCCTCGCATAATATGCTTGAAATAGAATTTGTCTCTGACCGTGTTGGGATAATTGCAAAGGGTCATTTAATGGTTACGGGCAGGACGGATGAATTGAAACAGCGTTACAATGCCCCTAATCTTGAGGAAGTCTTTGAAAGGGTGGTGCTTGAAAATGAAATTCATTAATCTGCTGAAAAAAGAACTTAAAGAGCTGATAAATACCCAGATGATTATAAGTCTTGTCGTTGTCATGGTTATGCTTATGGCGGTCGGAAATCTGATGACTTCAACAATCAACGAGGTTTCAAAAACGGAATATAAAATATCCCTGAGTGACAGGGACGATACGGATTTTACAAAATCAATGCTCGAAAAACTGAAGGAAAACGGAAATGTAATAACCCTGATTGATACTCAGGGCGATGATTATGCAGGAATATTGAACGAAAACAATCTCGACAGCATTGTAATTATCCCGGAGGGCTTTACAGATGCGATAGACAAAAACGAAAAGCCGCAGCTTATCACCGTATCACGTATGGAGTCGGCGGCTATGATGTCCAATATCGGAAATCATGTTTCGGACATCACAAGCCTGATAAGGTCGTGCATATATGAGGAGCTGTCGCAGAGGGCGGGCATTTCCGACGAAGAACTGAAATACATGAACAATCCCGTTGATATTATTGACAATACGGTGGTTTCCGATAAATCCGCCTCCATTTCAGTCGATACCATAATGAACAATGTAATGATGAAAAATCAGATACTGCCCATTATTGTATTCGTTCTTATTATGATGGTTTCGCAGATGATTATGAGTGCGATAGCAAACGAAAAGATTGACAAGACCCTTGAAACGCTGCTTTCCGCACCCGTTTCGAGAAGCTCAGTCATAGGCGCAAAAATGCTTGCGGCGGCGATAGTGGCTTTATTGAATGCAGTGTTCTATATGATAGGCTTTTCGTCATTTATGTCAGGCACTGTCGGCAGTACAATGAGTACGAGTGTGAATATGGAACAGCTCACGGAGGGTATCGGCTCTGTGGGAGATATAATCTCAACAGAGGTCAAGCTTTCACAGCTTGGATTGTCACTTTCGGTAACGGATTATCTCCTTGTCGGATTACAGCTTTTCATTACAATAATGATATGTCTTTCGATTTCGATAATACTGGGCGCACTGGTGAACGATGTAAAATCTTCACAGACCATGCTCATGCCCCTGCTTATGCTTGCAATGGTTCCTTATATGGTTTCACTCTTTGCAGATGTAAACAGCCTGCCCGCCGGGTTCAGAATACTTGTATATGCGATACCGTTTACGCATACATTTTCTGCGATTAGCAATCTTATGTTCGGGCATGACCTTATATTTGTCATGGGGCTGGTATATCAGGTTATAGTGCTTGCGGTGTGCATGTTCTTTGCGCTGAGGCTTTTCAACTCCGACAAGATACTCACCATATCGCTCAATTTCGGAAAAAAAGACAAGCGCAGCAATTCTGATGTATAAAAAACCATGATAAAAACAATTTCCCCCGTCTGCGACGGGGGAAATTTCTGCTTCATGATATTTTTTCAAGCCTTGAACGTAGCTTTTTAATAATTTTCTTTTCAAGTCTCGATATGTATGACTGTGATATGCCGATAAGCTCGGCAACCTCTTTCTGGGTTTTTTCTTTTCCGTCAACAAGTCCGAAACGCATTTCCATTATCTCCCTTTCACGGTCGCACAGTTCGGCAACGGCATCACGGAGCATTTCTCTTTCGGCTTCGCTTTCTATTCCTCTGCTGACGACGTCCTCGTCCGTTCCGAGAACATCGGAAAGGAGCAGTTCGTTTCCGTCATAATCTATATTCAGCGGCTCGTCTATGGAAAGGTCATTCCTGTACTGCGATGCCTTGCGCATGAACATCAGTATTTCATTTTCAATGCACCTTGATGCATATGTGGCGAGCTTTATGTTTTTCGTGGGGCAGAAGGTGTTCACAGCCTTGATAAGACCTATTGTTCCTATTGAAACTAAATCCTCTATGCCGACACCGGATGACTCGAATTTTTTCGCTATGTATACGACAAGCCTTAAATTATGCACTATGAGGATATTTCTTGCCTCACGGTCGTTATTGACAAGCCGTATGAAAACATCGTCCTCTTCCTCTCGTGTAAGCGGAGGAGGGAGCGTGTCTGCGCCGTTTACATAATAGACCTCTCCGCTGCCGAAAAGCTCCATTATTTTCCTGAGTATCTCTTTTATCTTGTTCATTTTATCTCTCCAATCGTTGTATTTCGTGTTATAATATCTTCGGGTTGAAAATAGCCTTTCCTCCGCTGTGACCGGAACCAACCATAGCTTCAACAGGTTTTTCCTCCCCCGAATATCCGTTGATTATCTTTATTTCATCGGGGCGGAATATTGCCATAAGTCCGCTGTCCGAAACCGTTGAACACGGCACAAGGCGGCAGCCTCTGGGGAGAATATCTCTGCCGTTTTCATAGCCTGTGAGCCTTGAAAAATCCTCGTTTCCGCATATGATGACGGGCTGACCCGAAAAGAAATCTATAAGTCCGTTGCCCGTGTCGGCAAGTCCCTCACATTCCACCTCTTTTCCGCCGTATTTTATGACAACACGGTATTTGCAGTCCGTATATCTTCCATTGTCGGATATTCTGCGGAGAACGCAGACAATACCGTATAATGCTGCAGTTGTCGCAAGCAGTACAATCAGCGAAAAATCTATGTAGAAATATGTATTTGAAAAATGCATGAAATCGGGCTTCAGCCATGAATATACTCCGTATACCGCACCTGCGAATATGAAATTGACACCGAAAAAATATGCCGTATTTATCATAATTCTTTTCGGGCTGTCCTTTCCGAAAGCCGTAATAACGATAGTGACGGCGGCAAATGACTTTATTAAAAGATTGATTGGCGTACCGAGTTCGGGGGCGAGTATCAGGAGCGAAAAAAGACTGCCGTATGCCGATGACACAATACAGCGGATATTTTTCAGGGGAGTATGCGTTAGCTTTGCAGTCGTTTTCAGCAAAATACAGTTTACATATATATTCAGCACTATAAGCACATCGACATATATCGTCTGCAAATCCTGTCCCCCCTTTCAGCCGTTGTTATATTATACTCTTTTTTTCCCGAAAAAATACCTTATTGACAAAAATAACAACAATGAGAATACTGCCGTTCCGAGGAAGAATAAAAGCATTGATTTTACGGGCATTTTACTTTTAGGAGTATTTATCGCCGCCGTCTGAATTGCTTCTTCTGCGATACGGAATGAAATATTATTCTCGTCCGCATATTCCTCAGCCTTTGATTTTTTACTTCCCATGATACAGAAATCCTGTTTCGGAGCAGGTTCGTTATTTTCGGGAATATAACCCAAAGCCCTTTCGCCTATCGTATTCACGCAGGGAGGAATATATATCCCGCCGAGGGAATTGCACATATAAAACGCTCTCTTTCCGATTTTTTCCGTATTTTCTCCGAGTGATACACAGGAAAGAGCCGTACAGCCCGAAAAGCAGTAATTTCCTATATAGTCCACGCTTTCGGGGATGGTTATTTCCGTCAGAGATGTACAGGCCCTGAAACACGACTCGGGAAGATATTCGGTATCCGCATCTATTTCCGCATCGGAAAGCGAGGTACAGCCGCAGAAAGCTCCCGTTCCTATCGCCCTGACGGTTTTGGGTATATCCACGCTTTCAAGCGATATGCACGCATAAAAGCTGTGATGTCCTATTCTTTCGAGGGTGTTGGGAAATTCTATCTTTTTGAGCGACTTGCAGTCGAAAAAAGCGTTATCCCTTATTTCGGTGACGGGGCAGCCGTCAATTTTTTCGGGCAGCTTTATTTTTTCGGGGCTGCCTCTGTATCCCGTTATTACAGCCTCATTTCTTATGATGGTGTATGTGTATTTAAGTTCGTCCGCATGAATATCCGACAAATTTACCGAAAATATAAACGGTATCGCCGTAATAAAAGCTATTATCTTATTTTTCATAAAAACTCCTTATTTAAAATTGTCAAATTTGCGCCCTTATATCTTGCACTTTCGTTCACTCCGCAAAGCTGTGTTCACTGGTGGGGGAGAACAAGGACAAAATATAAAAGTTTACGGTAGATAAAATTAATTCTGAATTATGCATTATAAATTATGCATTGTATATTAGTTTACACCATCTTGTGTGCGAAATTTGTCGGAACAAGGGAGCATTTTTGGTTTTTTTCTTGACAAACTCATATAAATCTGATATTATTAAATAAGATAATGATAAAAAGCTTCCCCCGCTGTCGGCAGGGGAATATATCAGGGAGGAAAAATGAAACGGGACTCAGGCTATAATACAAAGCAAAAGGAAAAGCTCCTCGGCTATCTAATCAAAAATAAAGACAAGCATACAAATGTTCAGGAAATAAGCGCATATCTTTCGGCGGACGGCTCATCGGTCGGCACTGCCACGATTTACAGACAGCTTGACAAGCTCGTTGAAAGCGGTGTCGTAAGAAAATATAACTTTGACGGAAAAACAGGTGCCTGTTATCAGTATATAGACGTACATGAGCATTGCAGCGAGCATTTTCATCTGAAATGTACCTCGTGCGGAAAGCTTATTCACCTCGAATGTGACCACCTTGCAGGCGTGAATGAGCATATACGCAGTCATCACGGCTTCATCGTTGACCCCTCACAAACGGTATTCTACGGCGTATGCGCCGAATGTGCGGAAAATAAAAAATGAAAATAATCAAGACTGTACTGTATGTCCTTGCGGCGGATATACTTTCGCTGTTCATAGACTTTACGCTTGCATCATCGTCAATGTTCATAATAAGGCTGATATGTGCGGTGTGTACCTTCCTCATACTTGCGGTAATTCTTTCGGGTCTTGCAGTCAGCACCGCAAATCAGGACTTGAAGGACAAGAGAATTAACAATAAAAAAATAAATATCATTCTTCCCCTTTCAATGGGGACAGCTGCGTCTTTTCCTGCGGCTGTAAGCTGGTGTGTGCTTAAATTCTCAATGCGCAGATTTGATTTTTATCGCTGGCACAAGATAATAAACGGTTATTTCCTGCAAATATACAATTTCATCGAACCCGATGCATCCTCCTCGGCTTTAAGCACGGGAGAAGTCAATATCATGCTGATACTTGTATTTATCCCCGTGATTATATTCCTTACGGCTTATTTTCTCGTATACAAGGGGATAATTCATATCGGAAAATAATATACAGCAACGTGGCTGCTGCATATCTGCGGCAGCCTTTTTTTGTGAGGTGTAATATGTCATCTGTAATTCTCAATCAGACAATAATAATGCTGATACTCATGCTTGCGGGGGTTCTTTGCGCAAAGACGGGCATAATATCCCAACAGTCAAACAAAGACCTTTCAAAATTCATTTTGCAGGCGGTAAACCCCGTGGTTATATTTATGTCTTACCAGACGGACTATAAGCCCGAGCTTGCCAGAAATCTCCTGTTTACTTTTACTATGTCTTTTGTATCAATGATATTGTCAATCATAATTATAACCTTGATTATCCGTGAAAAAAACGGCAGGGACACTGCGATAGAGAGATTTTCCTCAATATATTCCAACTGCGGATTTATGGGCATTCCTCTCGTGAATGCGATGTTCGGGTCGGAGGGAGTATTCTGTCTTACCGCTTACATAACAGTTTTTAATATATTCGCATGGACACACGGAATTATAATAATATCGGGGGAGAAGAATTTAAAACAAGCCGTGAAGGTATTGTATTCCCCGACAATGATTGCCATATTCCTCGGAATAATATTTTTCTTTGCACAGATACGGCTTCCCGAAATTCCCTCAAAAGCTATGGAATTTATAGCCTCTGTGAATACTCCGATGGCGATGATAGTATCGGGTGTTACCATGGCATCGACAAATATCTCCGCATTAATCAGGAAACGGAGCGTTTATATCATATGTGCGCTGAAATTGATTTTTATACCTTTTGTTATCTCACTGCTGATTATTCTTGTCTTTCCGCAGAGCATTGACACAAAGGCGAAATTTACCGTAATTATCGCTGCCTCCGCACCTCCTGCGGCAATGTGTACTCTTCAGGCGGTAAGATATGGCAAAAATTCTCTCTACGCATCTGAGATTTTTACGGCTGGAACTATACTGTCTGTAATTACTTTACCAATTATCACAAAACTTACGGAATTTTTAACAAAAACATTGGTTTAGTTTTGTGTACATCGCTGATTTTTATAAAATTATCGAAAAACTGTTTTATTTTTAGTGAAAATGTGTTATAATAAATATGCAATTTAGGACAATTGATTTACAATAGTCCTAAAATTTGTTATCTATGACTGAGCAGATTTAAAATTGTCCTTGATAAATATATAACAAAAATCATGCCCCCCTCAACGCAGATGACCTGCGAAATTCCTTTGGGGAACTGAGGAAACAGGAGCAGGATATAAAAATTTTTGTGGATGGTTTTAAAATGTTCATTTATAGCACTATATTACGGAACGGAGTTTTTACCAATGGAAAAAAGAGGTATTAGTAAACTTGACCTGAAAAGATGCAACCGAATGCAGATACTACGTGTCATAAGAGAGGCAGGACCTATCTCCCGTGTTGATGTTGCAAGCGCACTCGAAATTACAAGAGCCGCTGTCACAATTATCACAAACGAAATGATTGAAGAAGATGTTCTCGTTGAAATCGGGGAAGCACCCGTCAATGCGGAGAAACTCCAGAAAGGCAGAAGAAAAATTCTCATTGACATAAACGTAAACAGCAGATTTGCCCTCGGTGCAACTGTTGACGAAAAAGAAGTGAGCATCGGACTTACAAATCTTAATTCCGAAATCCTTGACAAGTCAAGCATGGTTATCGACGAAAGAACTACAAGCAAGGATATTATAAATTACATAATAAAAACCTGCAATGTTATGATTGAAAACAGCGCACTCACAAAGGACAGGCTTCTCGGTCTCGGCGTGGGTGTTGTTCCGTCAATGTGGGGCAAGCTGAAAATATTCTATAAGGACGGAGTACTCGATTTTTCAAACTTCATAGAAAAGCTTCAGAGCGGTCTTGATATTGATATTCACTGTGGAAATGCAATCGGTCTTATGGCTCTTGCAAGCAACGATTTCAGAGTGCAGAACGGCTATCAGACAAATACTGCCCTGCTCCATAACGGAAATCAGGTGAACCTTGCAATAGTAAACAAGAACGAGCTTTCGAGCGACTATATTTCATATACTTCGATGATTGAAAGATATATCATCTGCCCCAACGGAAGAGCATACGAGGGCTATCCCAACGGCTCGGTAAAGGCGGAGCTTTCGAGGTCGGCTATGCTCAGTGCCTTTTATGAAATATATTCAAAGGAAAAAACTCCCGTTCTCTATGAGCTTACTGACGGCGACAAGACCAGGATAGATACCGAAAAGGTATTTATGGCTCTTATGCGTGGTGAAGAACCGGTCAAAAATCTTGTCGATGATATAATCGCAAAGTATACCATTCTCATAAATAATCTTGCTATTTCCCATTTTGCCAAGAAAATTGTCCTCCACAATTACAAGCTCAATGAAAAACAGTTCGATTATGTAAAGAGAGAAATGATACGCCTTGTAAGTGAAGATATTGCCGACAGAGTAGTCCTCAGCAAGCTTGACGGAAAAAATAATTTCCTCGGCGGCTGTGCGCTTATCATTCAGGATAATTTCTACACAAAGGGCGGTATGCACTGATTAAAAATCCGTCAGGAAAAGAAAGTGCGCTCATAATATAAGCTTTACTCCGGTTAATGTAAAAGACCTTTACATCAGGCTGTGAAAAAAACAGGCGGATACCCCGTTAAGCGGTATCTGCCTGTTTTTGTATTGGTTTATTGGTTAAAAAACCGTGATTATGAATTAATTTTCTATTTACTTTTTTTCCGAAACGTGTTATACTGTTTTAGGACGATAATTTAATGATAATCGGAGGAAATATATGTTTGCTAAAGTTTCAAGTCTCGGACTTTTCGGTCTCAATGCTTTTCCCGTTGATGTAGAAATAGATATAAGCCGTGCCTTGCCCCAGTTTGACATAGTGGGTCTGCCCGATGCCGTTGTCAGGGAAAGCCGTGAAAGAATAAGAGCTGCTCTTCGTGCCTGCGATATAAAATTTCCCGTTGCAAAGGTAATGATAAATCTTGCCCCCGCAAATACCAAAAAAAGCGGTTCTGTCCACGATATGGCTATATTTATGGCTATACTGGAGGCTATGCATATGACAGACCTTTCGCCCGACGGCAGCGCATTTATAGGCGAAATATCCCTGAACGGCGATATACGCAGAATCAACGGCGTTCTCCCTATGGTAATGCTTGCATATGAAAAGGGGATTAAATCCGTTTTCGTTCCCTATGAAAATGCCCGTGAGGCATCTGTAATAAAGGGAATAGATGTGTATGCCGTCAGAAATGCAAGAGAGCTTATAAGTCATTTTCGTAATGAAAACAAGATGACACCCGTTGAAAATTACATTCCGTCAGATGCCGCATATGATAATGCTCTTGATTTTGCCGATGTTAGGGGACAGCAAGGCGCAAAAAAAGCCCTCGAAATCGCTGCGGCAGGCGGTCATAATGCCCTTATGGTAGGCACACCCGGCAGCGGAAAGAGTATGCTTTCAAAGCGTATGCCCTCGATACTGCCCCGGCTTACCTTTGAGGAGGCTCTCGAAACTTCAAAAATTCATTCAATTACAGGATTACTTTCATCGGAACAGCCCATAATAACAAAAAGACCTTTTCGTTCGCCGCATCATACAATATCATCCGCAGGACTTATAGGCGGAGGAAGTATTCCTAAACCGGGAGAAATTTCGATTGCGCACAACGGACTGCTTTTCCTCGATGAGATTGCGGAATTTGACAGGAGAACACTTGAAATAATGCGTCAGCCTCTTGAGGACGGAAAGGTAAGTATAGTACGTGCGGCAGGTTCGGTGACATATCCGTGCAATGTTATGCTCATAGCCGCCATGAACCCCTGTCCGTGCGGATATTACGGACATCCCACAAGAAAATGCATATGCAGCAGGAAAAAGGTGAGCGACTATCTCTCGAAACTGTCGGGGCCGCTGCTTGACCGCTTTGATTTGCATATCGAGGTTGCGCCCGTTGAATTTGAGGATTTGTCCTCGAAGGCTCACGAAGAACCATCCTCCGAAATAAGAAAGAGGGTTATGGCGGCAAGAGAGATACAGAGGGAACGCTTCAAGGGTACGCCCATTACCTGCAATGCCATGATTACTCCCGATAAACTGGGCGAATTTTGCCTTATGGACGAGCCTGCGGAAACAATTTTCAAGTCCATATTTGACCGTCTCGGTTTAAGCGCAAGAGCCTATGACAGAATATTAAAGGTTGCCCGCACGATTGCCGACTTAAACGGAGATGACCTTATAAGAAAGCATCATATTGCAGCCGCCGCACAGTACCGCAGTCTCGACAGAAAATACTGGACAGAATAATACAAAAACATGATTGAGCAGATTTTAAAAAAGCACTGTTTCCCTGCCATAAACAGGGGAATAAAGAAAAAATATAAAAAAGAAATAAAAAAGGAGCTTCAATGAAATCAGTATTCAAAAGCTTGCAGCGCAGCAGACATACCACGGATATAGGGCTGCTTATTGCCGTTACACTCTGCGCTGTGATAAGTACGCTGCTGATATATTCCATCGTAAGGAGCGGTATAAATACCCGGGAGGGCGTGGGCGAAAGCTATATGATAACCCAGACCGTTTCAATGATAATAGGAATGGTAACGGCTGTAATAATATCATATATAGATTATCATAAAATTGTCAGGTTATGGTTTATAATCGTACCCATATCACTTGCTCTTATGGCACTTACATTCACAAGTCTTTCCTACAGGCGAGGCGGTGCGGACGACCAGGCATGGATACAAATTGCAGGTTTCAGTCTACAGCCCTCTGAAATAATGAAGATAGCGTTTATAGTCTCATTCAGCTATCATCTTTCAAGGGACGAGGAGAATATGAACAAGCCACTGCATATGCTCCTCCTGCTCATACACGGGGCTGTTCCGATAGGAATAGTCGGCTTGCAGGGCGACTACGGCACGGCTATAATATTTGTGGCTATATTCGCATCTATGATGATTTCTTCGAGAATATCTTGGAAATATCTGCTTGTATCACCCTTCCTCATAGCCGGAGTTTCCGCAGCGATGTGGTTCTTTGCATTCGGTGAGCATCACAAGAAGCGTATACTGGTTTTGTTCAATCCGGGAAGCGACCCTGACGGCATTGAATATCAGCAGGATTTGGGGCTTGCCGCCCTTGAGTCGGGCGGAATTTTCGGAAAGGGTCTTTTCGCCGGCAAGAGCGAATATATATATGTTCCTGAAATGCACAACGATTTTATATTCTCCTATGCAGGTCAGGTATTCGGCTTTGTCGGCTCTCTCGGAATACTGATAATTCTGACTTATATCTGCCTTAAAGTATTCACCGACAGCAGGATAGCCCGTGACAGGCTCGGAAGATTTATATGCATGGGAGCATTCGGGCTTTTATTTTCGCACTGTGTCATGAATATAGGCATGGTGCTGAAGGTTGCCCCCGTAATCGGTGTACCTCTGCCGTTTCTCAGCGCAGGCGGCACGGCTATGGTCAGTATGTATGCAATCATAGGACTGGTATTAAGTACTTACAGCCACAGAGCCGTGACATACAATGTTTTCTATGACGAAAACGAACAATAACTAATGCATAATGCATAATTCATAAGTCATAATTCATAATTACAAAAAGGCTGACACGTGTATCAGGTGCCAGCCTTTTAAAATGATAATCAATTATGCATTATGCATTATGAATTATGAATTGAATTATTCCTGTTCTCCGAATGTGCGGAGGGCTTTGAGCATTATAGCACATTCAAGACGTTTCTTTTCGAGCTGACAGGAAAGCTTGTAAGCCTTTCTTATATTGCCCATGTACTGATAATTATTTGCATTACAGCCGCCGCTGCAATAGAATTTCGCCCAGCACTCACGGCATTCGGGCTTTGAATATATATGCGCCCTTGCGAAATCCTCTTTCATCTCCTGATTGAAAGTACCCTCGTCAATATTTCCCATTTTATATTCATCTTTTCCGACAAACTGATGACAGGGGAAAATATCGCCGTCGGGGGTTATTGCAACGTAATCATTGCCGCAGCCGCAGCCTCTGAGCCTTTTTATGGCGCAGGGTCCCTGGTCGAGGTCTATCATGAAATGGAAGAAATTGAATTTTCCGCCCTTTTTCTCATTTTCGATGATTTTGTCGGCAAGTCTCTCGTATTCCCTGAAAACTGCGGGAAGCTCGCCCTCTGTAAGAGCGTATTCGTCCGAGTCTCCGACAACGGGTTCAATTGAAATCTGGTCAAAGCCTGCGTTGTACAGTGCGAATACGTCCTCGGAAAAATCAAGGCTCTTGTTGGTGAATGTTCCTCTTACATAGTATTCCTTATCGCCTCTGCCCTCGACAAGCTTTTTGTATTTCGGCAGGATTATATCATAACAGCCCTGACCGTTCGGGAATACACGGAAATAGTCATTGACCGATTTTCTGCCGTCAATCGAAAGCACAACGTTTGACATCTCTTTATTTATGAAGTCAATTTTTTCGTCATCAAGGAGAAGTCCGTTTGTGGTTATCGTAAATCTGAATGTCTTGTTGTATTCTTTTTCACGGGTTCTTGCGTATTCTACGATTTGTCTGACAACATCGAAATTCATGAGAGGCTCGCCGCCGAAGAAATCAAGCTCAAGAGTTGGTCTGTCGCCCGAATTTTCGAGGAGGAAATCAATTGCGTGCTTACCCGTTTCAAATGACATGAGCTTTCTGCCCTTGCCGAAATCGCCTGTAGATGCAAAGCAATATTTACATCTCAGCTGACAGTCGTGCGCTATATTGAGACACATAGCCTTTACGGGCGATGAAACGGAATACTTTGCGAATTTTTCGTATTCGTCCTCCGAGAATAATATCTTGTCGTTGTACAATTCAACTATTTCCTGATAGCACGACTCAATATCTTCGGGGTCGTAGGCTCTTGAAAGCTTTTCCACAACATTTTCGGGACATTTTTCCTCAAATGGAGGAGCTACATTGTCGAGGAGGTCATATGTAAGCTCATCTACTATATGAACGCCTCCGCTGTTCACATCAAGAACTATGTTAAATCCTCTTAATTTATACTTGTGTATCATAGTCATTATCCTTTCCGTTAATCCGGTCTAAATATCTCTGCTTTGCCTTTTTGTTATGAACAATAACAAAAGGTATTAATATAAAAAGTGGGAAAAGCTCCCAGAATATCATGCAGATAAATTGCTCTGCATCTACGCCCAGCCAATCAAGTATTCCGAAAGTAAATATCCCAAAAATAGGGGCAAGCACCGCAAAATGAAGTGCCATTAATCCAAGTAATGTGTCTGATGAAATTTTTCTTTCCGATATTTTTTGACAGCTTCCTCACGCTGAGAGAGGTTTTTCTTTCCTGATTCATAATCGGCAGCAGTTTCGTCATAGGCGAGCCTTTTGAACATTCGTTCTTTTGCCGCTTTGTTTGACTTATATTTCTGCGGTATGAGAAGTGCAAGTATAATTCCAAGCACCATAAACCACGAAATTGAAAATACAATTATTACACTTTCGTCAAAAAATTTTTTCAGAAGTCCTGACAGTATGGAAGAAATTACAGTTGCACCGAACATGGCAAGAATAAGGCTTGTTGAATAGGACTGATATTCCTGTTTATAAAGATTTTCGGCGTTTAATTTTTCGTTTATAAGCTGTGCGTGTTTTTCCTGTTCGTAGCGGTGTATTTTATTAAGCTGACTTTTCATCTGTTTTTCGTACTGGGCGAAAAGGGATTTAAGCTGGTCTTTTGTATCAGATGCAACCGAAAATATCTCCGATATGCTTTTTGTTATATTATTCCGTGCATCATATTTTTCCATATCCTGCGCCTGAAAGCCCTGCAATTCATCGGGCAGGCTGCTCACGGGCATATTCTTGTAGCAAGGGATAATAAGCCTGCTCTTGTCCTCTTTCATGAGGTCGAGAAATCTGCTCCATTCGTTTCTTACCCATACGGCATTGAAATTATCTGTTGAAGTACCCACGCAGAGCATTACCTGCGAGGAATTTATCGCAGAAAATATATAAGGCTCAAATTCCGTACCCAGTTTATCTTTTAACGTAACTGCGGCATAGAAAACCTTATAGCCCTCTTTTGTGAGTGTGCTGTACAAATCATGGGCAATAAAGGAGTCCTCTGTTCTTTCGCCGTTTTCGCCCGTTTCCTTGTAGCATATGAAGATGTCAAAGGGCTTTTCCTTTGCGGAAACGGAAATTATATGCTGCTGTATATCATCTATTTTTTCAGCCTCACGGGTATAGATAGTATACATGATTTCATCGGCATATTCAAGAGCCTTTGAATATTCGGGGATATTATAAATCCTCTCGAAGTCGGTTCGGTGACAGGTCGGAATTTTTTTATTTGTTTTCGGGTCGTCAACGTATTCTATGCCGTATCTGCAAAGGCAGAGACCCCAGTAAGCCTCTGACTCTTCGGGGAATATATCAATAATTTCCCTGTAGGCTTCGGCAGCCCTGTCAAATTCGCAGCCAAAACGCAGACGGTGAGCCTTTTTGAACAAATTAAGTCTGTTTTCGGTGCTTATGTCAGGAATAGTCTGGTAGCTTCCGCAGTAGGCACATTTGCATATTCTCATATTTTTGATTATTTCGAGATTTGCGCCGCACATCTTGCAGTTGAACACCATAAATTTTCACCCCTTATCCCTTTAAGAAAAAAAGAGCCGGAATGGTAAACATACCGACTCGTTATGCAATAAGCTGTTTGCTTATTTCTCGCACTTCTGGTTTGCAACAGTGCAAGATGTCTTGCAGGCTGACTGACACGAAGCCTGACATTTGCCGCAGCCGCCCTTCTTGGCAGACTCCTTGAGATTAGCCTTATTGATTGTCCTGATGTGTTTCATTTTTTCACCCTCCTGTACAGTAATCACGGTGTACCGTGTGTTGGAATATATTATAGCATATCGGGAGAAATTTTTCAATAGTTTTTTTCTTTGAAATACAGAAAAAATCAATTTTTAGTGATTTTCAACAACAGTGTTGAAATATAACTGTGATTTTTTCGCTTGATTTGCTTTAAATATTTAAATTACTGTCACTGTTCATCGAGTTCGATAAGCTTTTCAAAATCCTCGTCCATGAGATTTTTCAGGCGGTCTATTTCGGCGCATTTGCTGTTCATAAGTTCATAATCGCTGTAGACCTCCTCACGGGAGATTTCCTCCGTGAGAGTGTCAATCTGTTTCTGGAGGTTATCTATTTCATTTTCAATGCGGCGCATTTCATTTTTTCTTGCGGCATCGGCACTTCTCTGCTGCCTGCTGCGATAGGATTTCACCTGCTTTTCCCTTGCGATTTCTGCGGCTTTTGCGGATTTTTCGGCATCAGCGGCTTTTTTTTCGGCAGCCTGTTCCTCACGGAGTACATCGAGATA
The DNA here is from genome assembly GCA_017470905.1 of Ruminococcus sp. Taxonomy (GTDB): domain Bacteria; phylum Bacillota; class Clostridia; order Oscillospirales; family Ruminococcaceae; genus Ruminococcus. Next base: position 141,536 of record JAFUXL010000011.1, read on the forward strand.
TTTTTCAAATCCATATTCATGCATACGATAGGAATTATTTGTAAGTTCAATCAGTCTGTCGGCGATTTTGCTTAACAGATACCTGTCATGCGAAACGAAAATTATCGTACCCGTGTATTCCTCCATAGCTTTTTCTATGGCTTCTTTTGATGATAAATCGAGATGATTGGTCGGTTCATCGAGAATGAGAATATTTCCATGCTCCTGCATCATTATGGCAAAGCACAATTTGGCACGTTCTCCGCCGCTTATGACACCCGTTTCCTTGAATACATTCTCGCCCGTGATGCGTACCTGTGCGAGGAGATTTCTGACTTCGAGGTCTGACAAGGAGGGATAACGGCTGTGGAGTTCTTCCATTACGGTGAGTTCCTTATTCAAATTAGTGCTTTCCTGCTCGAAGTAGGATATTTTTATATTGCTGTTCCAGCGTATGACACCCTTATGCGGGAGCTGTTCCTGAATGATTTTCAAAAGAGTGGACTTGCCTATTCCGTTGTCACCTATTATGCCTATCTTGTCGCCACGTCTTACTTCAAAGCTTATTTCGGGTACGAGAGTTTTTTTCTGTGAGCCGTTTCCCACGGAGATGTCAATATTTTTGACTTTTAGTACATCTATGGGAGGTTCGACTGCATAGGTGAAGCTTATTCTTGCATTTTTACTGTCATGGACGGGACGTTCGACAAGCTCCATATTTTCGAGCTGTTTTCTTCTGCTCTGCGCCATTTTGGTGGTTGAGGCACGGACGAGGTTTTTAGCGACATATTCCTCCATTTTTGCGATTTGCTTTTGCTGGAGTTCATATTCCTTTTCCTGACGGGTATCGTTTTCTTCATGCTGGCGGACAAAGGCTGAATAATTTCCTTTATAGCGTTTAAGGATACCTCTTTCTATTTCGCATATGCTTGTGCATATCCTGTCGAGGAAATATCTGTCGTGCGATACTATAAGCACTGCGCCCCTGTAGGATTTGAGATAATCCTCAAGCCACATTATAGTCTTGAAATCGAGGTGATTTGTAGGCTCATCGAGGATAAGAAGATTAGGCTCTTCGAGCAGCAGCTTTGATATTGAAAGCCTTGTCTTTTCGCCGCCGCTGAAGCCCGAAACCGTGCGGCTGAGTTCATTTTCCGAAAAGCCCATGCCGTTGAGTATCGTTTTTATTTTAACGTCCGTGTTATAGCCGTCATTAGCCTCTATCCATGAGGTAAGCCGCTGATATTCATCGGCGGAGGAATTATCGCCCGACTGTATTTCGAGTTCTATTTCACGCAGTCTTTCTATGGCATTGTGAACAGGTTCAAAGACGCTCTGCATTTCTTCAATCACGGTATTTTCGCTGTTAAGTCCGCCCATCTGTTCGAGGTAGCCTGTTACAGTCTTTGCGGCGATTGAGACAATGCCGTCCTTTTCGGTAAATCTGTCGGGTTCTTCGCTGCCGGTGAGGATTTTCAGGAGGGTAGATTTTCCGCAGCCGTTTTTTCCGACAAGACCGATTTTATCGTTTTCGTCTATATTCAGACAGACATTTTTGAGTATCTGATTTCCGTTATAGAATTTATTTATATTGGTTAATCCTGCAAGCATTTATAACTCCCTTTTCTAAAAAATTATATTGTTATCCATTTTTTCGGCATTTCGTTAAGTTATTGCTGTGTAAAAATGCATATTGAAAATAAAATAAATTTAAGTTATAATAGTATTATACTATTTTAACCGCATATTGTCAAACCTTAATTTAATGCATAATGCATAATTCCCATGCCTGCGTCATGGGGGATAATATAAGACAGTATACCCTCCGCCGCAGGCGGAGGGTAAAAAGGCATACAGTAATAATTAAAGAACAAATGAAAGGATAAAGATAATGAATATCTATACTTTTTATGACGGAAACGAATTTGAGGCATATAATTATCTTGGTGCGCACGTAACGGAAGAGGGTACTCTTTTCAGGACTTACGCTCCCCATGCATCAAAGGTGTCTCTTGTCGGGGATTTCGGAAAATGGGAGGACATTCCCATGGAGAGAACCGAGGACGGCAGATTTTTTGAAATATTATGCCCCGCTGCAAAGGAGGGTATGAGATACAAATACCGCATTTACGACAGCAAGGGAAAATTCATAGACCACTGCGACCCCTACGGCTTCGGAATGGAAGTACGCCCCGGTACTTGTTCCGTTATAAGGGATATAAAGGGATATAAATTTACCGATAAAAAATGGCTTGAAAACAGGAGTGACTGCCGTGACAAGCCTATGAATATATATGAACTCCACCTCGGTTCATGGAGAAGAAAATCCGATGAGGACGAAAACGGCTGGTATGATTATTCCGAAATTGCCGGTATGCTCGTTGATTATCTCTGTGAATACGGATATAATTTCATAGAATTAATGCCCCTCAGCGAACACCCCTGCGATGAGTCGTGGGGCTATCAGGCAACGGGATTTTTCGCCCCTACGTCAAGATACGGAACACCCCGTCAGCTCATGGAATTTATCGATAAATGCCACAGCAAAAACATAGGCGTTATAATAGACTTTGTACCCGTACATTTTGCGGTTGACCATTATTCCCTCACGGAATATGACGGAACAAAACTCTATGAATTTCCCGACGATGAGGCAGGATATAACGAATGGGGCAGCAGGAATTTCATGCATTCAAGGGGCGAGGTGCGCTCGTTTTTGCAGTCTGCGGCAAATTACTGGCTGGAGGTATATCATTTTGACGGTATAAGGACAGACGCTGTAAGAAATATGATTTATTGGCACGGAAAGGAATACCTCGGAGAGAACAAATATGCAATACAGTTTCTGAAAGATATGAACTGCGGACTTAAGGCACGTCATCCCTCCGCAATACTTGCCGCAGAGGACTCGTCATCATATCCGAAGGTAGCAGCCCCTGTATTTGACGGCGGACTCGGATTTGACTACAAATGGGATTTGGGCTGGATGCATGATACGCTTGAATATTTTCAGAGTGCGCCGATTTACAGGTCGAGGGATTATCACAAGCTTACCTTTTCGATGCTGTATTTCTATAACGAAAGATATATACTCCCTCTCTCTCATGATGAGGTTGTCCACGGAAAGGCTGCAATAGTCCAGAAAATGAACGGTCAGTATGATGATAAATTTCCGCAGGCAAGGGCTATGTATATGTATATGATTGCACACCCCGGAAAGAAACTGAATTTTATGGGCAGTGAATTTGGACAGCTGCGTGAATGGGACGAAAAAAGACAGCAGGACTGGGATATGCTGAAATATCCCATGCACGACTCATTCAGGGAATATATGAAAAAGCTAAATAAAATATATCTCAAATATACCGCCCTGCATTACGACTATGACCCGACAAATTTCATGTGGGAGGACTGCAATTCCCCCGACAGGTGCGTATATGCCATGAGGCGAAAGAGTGCGGACGGCGATATTCTTGCGGTGCTTAATTTTTCCGACTGGTATCAGAAGGACTATTCCGTGACAATAGGCGCAGACTATAAGGCAAAGCTTCTTCTTGACTCGGATAACCAGCTTTACAGCGGTTCAACTCCCGATGGAAAGACGGAATTTAATCAGCATGACGACCGCATAGACATGAATATACCTCCCTACAGCGGAAGAATGTTTCTTTTAATTCATAATTCATAATGCATAATTCATAATTAATGTGGCTGAGAAAATTTAAAATTTTTCATGATAATATAAAAAAGTATAATAAAAATCATTGTCCCCCCACCTGCGGCGAGGGGAACAATGACAAAATATAAAAATCTTTTGTGCATCACTGCAAATGCTTATTACAGACAATGACAATGATTTCTTACAAATTACAAGCAGGAAACAAGGCTTAGCTTTCATCAATGCATAATTCTTAATTATGAATTATGCATTCTGCATTAAATAATGTAGAACCATGTTTCGTCCTGTTCGATGTCTTTCTTTTCGGGCTTTTCGTTGCCGTATCTGAAATTAAGCTCCTGCGCCTTTACGCTTACTCTTGCGCCGCTCGAAACAGATTTAGTTATGAAAGTATTGCCGCCGATTACAACATTCTTTCCGACAACGGTTTCGCCGCCGAGGATTGATGCTCCTGAATATATTGTGACATTATCCTCGATAGTGGGGTGACGTTTCTTGTTTTTAAGAGCCTGACCGCCTCTCGTGGAGAGTGCGCCGAGGGTAACACCCTGATATATTTTCACATAGTCGCCTATCACGGTAGTTTCGCCGATAACGATGCCCGTGCCGTGGTCGATGAAGAAATATTTTCCGATAGTTGCGCCGGGGTGAATATCAATTCCCGTCTTGCTGTGGGCATATTCCGTCATTATTCTGGGTATCATGGGAACACCTAAAAGATGAAGCTCGTGGGCAATTCTGTTTACAAATATTGCGAAAAGTCCTGGATAGGAAAATATTATTTCGTCCTTGCTGAATGCGGCAGGGTCGCCCTCAAAAGCCGCCTGAACGTCCGTTTCGATATATTCCCTTACCTTTGGTATCTTTTCTATAAAGGCAAAGGTAAGCTCCTGTGATTTTTCGGCAATTTCATCGTCCGATACGCTCTGAAATTCGGGGCTGTAGTGCAGTACACGCTTAATCTGTTCGGTGAGGTTATATATGATATTTTCCAGTACCATTGAGGTATTATTCCTGACGATGTAGCTTTTAAGTGCTTTATTCCTGAAATGTGCAGGGAAAACCAGGCTTCTCAATTGTGATATTATATCTTGAAGTACATCTTCATCCGGATGAGGGAACGGCTTGATTTCATCAATAATTCTGCCCTTTCCGTAGTCACTTGTGAGAGTGTCCACAAGGGCTGTAATTCTTTCTTCAATATTATTCATAACATACCTCCTATTTGAAATCGTAAATCGCCCGAAGGAAGTCCCCTTGGGGGATTTCGCCTTTTGAACCTTGTGCTTTCGTTCGCTTTACTGCGTTTCGCTCACTTTCAGCACAATGGCGAAATTTTCCTCCTATTTAAAATCGTAAATTCTTGCCTTTTATGCTTGCCATTCCGCTTACTTCGCTATGCTCCGTTCGCTCTCATGGCAAGAGCAAAAATTTCCTCTGTGCATTATTCCTATTGGTATACTATATTATATCACTAACGGCGATAAATGTCAATTGATTTTTAAATAATTATGTAAATCCAAAAATGCCGCCCGTATTATGAATTAAACGGGCGGTATGTTATATTTTGCTGTTATCAGACAGATTTAAAATTGCTCATGACAATACAAAAAGCATGACCAAAAACAAGGTTCCCATTAAAAAAGGCGGATACAATCCGCCCATGCTTTACTTATTCTGATTTTCGGGGTTCTGGTTGAGAGTGGGCGATGCCTTGAGGGTATCGGCAACTCTTTCCTTTGTGCGCTTTATATCCATGAGATTCTTGTTATATGCGGTTTCGGTTTCGTTGAGCATTTTTGCGACTGAAAGTGCGGCTGTAGCCTGCATATTCTTGGCAGATGCCTGTGCCTTTGTGAGTATTTCGATTGCTCTTTTCTTTGCCTCCTCGACAACGGCTTCCCTCGAACATATCTGTGCGGCTCTTTCCTCGGCTTTTCTTATGATAGCCTCTGCGTTTATCTTAGCTTCGTTGAGTATTCTCTGGCAGTCATATTCTATTTTTTTAGCCTCCTTAAGCTCGTGGGGCATATTGAGGCGCACATCGTTGATAAGCTCTCTCATACGTTCGCCGTCAACGATTTTTTTGTGACCCGCAAGCGGAACTGTCATGGATTTATCGAGGAGTGCATCCATTTCCTCCAGTATTTCATCAATGCTCATAGTATCAACCTCTCATTAATTATTTTCACGAAAAATAATTTTATATTTTAATATTTTTGTATCTCTCCGCAGACGGCATTAAGGACAATTTTAATATTATTTCTGTTTTACAAGTCTTTCCGTTATGTCGCCGAGTATCTGCGGCGGAACAAAATGACTTATGTCTCCGCCGAAATAGGCTATCTGTTTTACAACGCTGGAGCTTAAATACATATTTTCAGCCGCTGTTGTAAGGAACACGGTTTCTGCGCCTGCATAGAGCTTTTTATTTGCAAGAGCCATCTGAAATTCATATTCAAAATCGCTTACGGCACGCAGACCCTTTACAATGGCGATTGCACCCACATTCCGCACATAATCCGCAAGCAGACCGTCAAGAATATCTATGACAACGTTGTCCAAATCCTGCGTTACGGCTTCTATCATGAGCATACGCTCGGTAGCGGTGAAGCTGGGGGCGTTTTTGCCGGCATTTCTCGAAATAAGCACGATTACCTTGTCGAAAAGCCGTGAGGCTCTTGTAATTATATCGAGATGCCCCAAAGTAACGGGGTCGAAGCTGCCGGGGCATACTGCTATTCTTCTCATTCTTCAGATTCCTCCTCGGAGGGCTTTATAAAAATTGCCACATTTATTTTGCCGTAGCTGTAGATTTTGCGCAGTGACATACCATCGGGGGCGGACGGTTCTGGGGCATCCTTTTCGTATTCGCATATGATACTTCCGCCGCCTTTCAGTTTAACGGCACAGAGCGGTAGTATTTTCGCTATATGACCGTGCCTGTAGGGAGGGTCGAGGATTATTATATCAAAGGTTTCGGACGTATTTGCGATATAGTCGTAGCTGTCTCTCGTGACAACTGAAGAATTTTTAACAAATCCCGTATTTTTCAGATTTTCTCTGACACAGTCTATGGATTTTTTTGAACTGTCCACAAAGACTGATTTTTCCGCACCTCTGCTGAGAGCCTCAATGCCCATCTGACCGCTTCCTGCGAAAAGGTCGAGAACGCAGGAACCCTCTATATAGAACTGTACCGCCGAAAAAACGGCTTCCTTGACCTTATCGCCCGTGGGACGCACGTCCATTCCCTCCGGGGCGATAAGCTTTCTTCCTCTTGCCGAGCCTGTGATAACTCTCATAACATTGTCCTTTCCGTACAAAACAGTTTACACATGACTCATTATACAATATTTTCCTTAATTTGTCTACATGATTTTTAAAAATAAGTTATATCTCACAATTTTTTTATTTTTATCTCGATTTTTTTCATAAATATGTCAAATTGTTCGTGTGCTTCACGGCATAATCCTCCCATAAAATAAATATAATAAAAACGTTCTTCTGCCGCCGCAGGCAACCGGCGGAAATTCCTTTAGGGACGGGGAAAATTAAGAAAAATATAAAAATTTTTGTGCATTATTTTAAAATGCTCATTTATAGATAAAAAATCACCAAAAACTATTGACTAAACGTGAATTTTGGTGTATTATATATAGTATAAAGGTGCAAAAAGCTATGGGAGAAGATTTTTCGTAAATGGTAAAAAAATTGATTTTTTCAGTCATAGGAATATTCATGATGCTGTTTTCTTCATTGGTATCATACAGATATTCAACGGCTGTCGTTAATAAAAACAAATACCCCGTTTTCGGCATTGACCTCTCCCACTATCAGGGCGATGTCAACTGGAAAAAACTTCGGCAGCAGGGCGTTGAGTTTGCTTTCATAAAGGCTACCGAGGGTAGCGGCCATGTTGATGAATCCGCCGCAGACAATATCAGAAATTCAGCCGATACGGATATTGCCGTCTCATGCTATCATTTTTTCAGCTTCGACAGCCCCGGAGAAACCCAGGCGGAAAATTTCATCAGAACCGTTCCGAAAGAAAGCATTGATATGCCCCCTGTCATAGATATAGAATACTATGCCGACAAAAGACAGCACAAGCCAAGCCTTGAAGATACGGAAGCAATTCTCACTCCTCTCTTAAAGCTTCTGGAGGAATATTACGGCAGAAAGCCGATAATATATGCAAACTACTCTGTATACAGCAGATACATCAGAGAAAAATATTCCGATTATCCCCTCTGGATAAGAAATACTCACGAAGAACCGAATTTCGCCGACTGGAAATTCTGGCAGTATTCCGACAAGGGTATGCTCGACGGATATATCGGAAAGGAAAAATATATTGACTACAATGTGTACTGCGGAAGCAGGGAAGAATTTGAAAAAGAATTTAATTTATCCACAAGGAGGACTAAAAAATGAAGTACTATGTAGGAATTGACCTCGGAGGTACCAATATCGTTGCAGGCGTTGTCGATGAGGATTATAATATCATCGCCAAGGCAAGCACAAAGACCAACTGCCCCCGTCCCGAAAAGGAAATCGCTCAGGATATGGCTAAAATGGCTCTCGCCGCTGTCAAAAAGGCAGACCTCACCCTCAGCGATATTGAATGGATTGGCATAGGCACTCCGGGTATCGCCAACAGCAAGACAGGCATCATCGAATATTCCAATAACCTCGGCTTCAAAAATACCCCCATGGTCAAGTATATAGAAGGGGCTATCGGAAGAGACGATACTCCCGTTTTCATCGAAAATGATGCAAATGCCGCAGCCTACGGAGAATTTGTCGCAGGTGCAGCCAAGGGTGCAAAAAATGCCGTATGTATCACACTCGGCACGGGTGTAGGCGGCGGAATTATCATCAACGGAAAAATATATTCAGGCTCTAACTTTGCAGGTGCCGAAATAGGTCATACCGTCATCGAGGTTGACGGCGCACAGTGTTCATGCGGAAGAAAGGGCTGTTTCGAGGCTTATTCCTCCGCAACGGGTCTTATCCGCATGTCAAAGGAGGCTATGGAGGCTTTCCCCGACAGTATCATGAATAAAATGGCGCAGGAAAAGGGAAAGGTTACTGCAAGAACCTCTTTCGATGCCATGAGAGCAGGAGACAAGCCTGCTAAAGATGTTGTTGACAAATACATAAAATATCTCGCCGCAGGTATCACGAATACAATAAATATCTTCCAGCCCGACGTACTCTGCATAGGCGGCGGCGTGTGCAACGAGGGCGACCCGCTTCTCCTCCCCATGAAGGAGCTTGTCAAAAAAGAAGTATATACGAGAGACTCCGAAAAGAACTGCGACATAGTTATCGCAAAGCTCGGAAATGATGCGGGCATCATCGGTGCGGCTTTCCTCGGAAGAGCTAATCAGTAACGAATCGTAAAGCTTATGTTTTCAGCTATATGCACAAAGATATTTCCGAAAATTTGTGCATATGGCTGATTTTTATTTTCATATGCAACATTTCCCTTAAAATTTCACACTTAATTTATGAATCGGTTCAAAAAGGAGGGATTTTAATGAATGATTTCCCGAAAGACGTAAGGCTCGCACAGAAAGGCGACAGTCAGGCTTTTGCAAGACTGTATGCCCTTGTATATGAGGATATGTACCACATAGCATTGTACAGCCTGAGAAATTCTCATGATGCCTGTGATGCGGTCAGTGATGCGGTACTCGATGCATTTACATCAATAGAGAATTTAAAAGACGAAAAAGCCTTTAAAAACTGGATAATGCGCATTCTTTCAGCGAAAATAAAACAGCGTCAGACGGAATATTACAGAGATACCGAGGAGCTGACCGAAATTAACGAACCCGCCGAGGATTTCAGCTATGAGAATGCGGAGCTTAATCAGGCTCTCGAAAGCCTCGACCCGCAGTCCAGACTTATACTTTCAATGTCTGTGCTGGAGGGCTATACAAGCGAGGAAATTTCCGAGGTATGCAGTTTGAATGCAAGCTCCGTCAGGTCAAGACTCAAACGCATTAAAGAGCGTCTTAAGCTCGAACTTGCAGGAAAGATTTAAAGGAGATGTTCTTATGAATGATAACGATAAGAAAGTAAAGGAATATCTCGAAAAGGAAGATATCCCCGACGAGATAAGCCCCGACAACATCAGAAAAATGCTCGACGAAAAAGCTCCGCAGAAGAAAAGAGGAAATATATCCGCCGCAGGAAGAATTGCCGCAATTGCAGCCGCCTGCGTTGTAATAGTCGGCGGTACGGTTCATATCGCAGGACAGGATAATTTAAAATATTCTCTCAGTAAAAAGCAGAATACTCCCGATACTGTCGAAAGCTTTGACAACAATATTTTGGGAAACAATTCTGAAAAAAATACTGAAAATACCACAATAAAAACCGTTAAAGCCGAGGAAGTTGTCCAAGCCCCCTATATGGCAGGTGCGGAAAGCTATGAGCAGGTTTATACCATGCTCGAAAAATCCGCTAAAAAATACAAGAAAAAATACAATACAACATATATCTACGGTACGCAGTCTGAAAAAGGCTTGTATATGACAAATGATATTGCAGAAGAAGCCGAAGAAGAATATGCTATGAACAACAATGCTGATGACAGTCTGGTTTATGACAGCGCGGCAAATGACACCGGTCGGTCTGTTACTCCTCATACAGGCTATTCGTCAGCCGCAATGGATACCGGTACAGGCGGCGCAGGTGATGAAAGCGGCGAAATTATAGCCGTCCCCGAAAATCCCGACGAAGAACCCACAGAGGAAGTTACAGAAGTTCCCACCGAAGAAATCACAGAAGAACCTACGGAGGAAATAACCGAAGAGCCTACGGAAGAAACTACCGAGGAAACAACGGAGGAATCCGAAGAAACTACCACGGAAGTTACAAATGTTTCCACAACAGCCGTTACAACGACAACTACATCTGAAACTACAACAGCCGCAGATGATGACTTCTCCGATACGTATTCTCAGGAGGAAAACGTCCGTGAGGCTGATATTGCCAAAACTGACGGAAAAAATATCTACTACGTATACAATAACTATGATTATGACTACACCTATGACATGGATTATTTCAATCCCGATATTCCGACAATGAATATTGTTTCCGTTGACAACGGAAAATTCACCAATTCATACACTGTCGATTTAACTCCCGACATGAGCAGATATGATGACAATTATACCCACAGTGCAAATATAATTGATATGTATATCTATGACGATATGCTTATAGTCATAGGCAATGTATGGTCGTCCTACAGCGTTGATTATTACTATGCCGACGGAACGGGCGAAAGTACAGATGATGTATGGTTCGGCGGAAGTGACGAATGCTTTGTATCGTTCTATACTCAGGGAGATGAGCCGAAGCTCATAGGCACTTATTTTCAGGACGGACATTACAACGACGTGAGAATATCCCCCGACGGATATATGTATCTTGTATCGAATTATTATTCCGCAGATTTCGACAGAATCAAGAAGGAGGAAAATACCGAAAGATATATCCCCTCGTGCGGAGTTAATCAGGAGGTTGAATGTATCCCCCCCGAAGATATACTCCTCCCCAGAAGATTTGACGAGATAAATTCAATAGAGTATACGGTTATCGGAGGCATTGACCTCACAGAACCGGCAATGTTCACTCCCGTTGAGACAAAGGCTCTCGCAGGATATACGGGTCAGCTTTATGTCTCTGAAAACAATATCTACACTTCGGCAAATAACTACGATAACGGTATGTCGAATACAGATATAACAAGAATAGCCGCTGACAAGGGAAGCATAACTCCGCAGGCATCAGGTACGGTTCTCGGATATGTTAAAGACCAGTTCTCCATGAGCGAATATGACGGATATTTCAGAGTGGCAACAACAAGGCGTGGAACTTACTACAACGGCGGTATACTGAGCGATTTCTTCGGCACAAGCGACGAGGAATATTTCAACGACAACTGCGTATATGTCCTCGATATGGATATGAACTTAGTCGGATATGTTGACGGTCTCGGCGAGAACGAAACTATAAAATCCGTAAACTACAGCGGAAATATCGGCTATGTGGTAACATACAGGCAAACTGATCCGCTGTATGCAATTGATTTGAGTGACCCCGCAAACCCGACCGTCATGGACGAATATAAAATCCTCGGCTACAGCAATTATATGCAGAAATGGACTGACGGACTTCTCCTCGGATTTGGTGCGGACGCTGACGAAAACGGTATAGAAACAGGTGTAAAGCTTGTAATGTTCGATAATTCAGACCCCTACGACCTCAAAGAAGTCGGATATTACAGTATCAATCACGGCGATGACAGCTATATCTATTCAAATGCCATGTGGGAGAGAAAGGCACTCCTGATTGCTCCGAACAAGAATATAATCGGTGTGCCGATACATGAATATCACGGCTACGAAAACCATGAAACATCAAAATATATGTTCTTTTCGTATGAGGACGGAGAGTTTAAGCTAAAGGGCGAAATCAGAGCGAACGACAGTTCATACGAATTAGACAGAGCCGTATATATCGGAAATTATGTCTATGTCCTCTCGGAAAAGACCTTCATATCGGCAGATATTGAAACACTCACGGAAACAGACAGAGTTGAATTTTGAAATAATATGGAATACCGCCCGTACATGAAATGCTCCCCTTTTGTTGGACAATGTGGTATAATAGAAATATACCAAAATCACAGTCTGACGAAAGGGGACATTTTAATGCCCAAAGGAAAGCCAAACAAAAGATACACACCAGAATTTAAGCTCATGGTAGTAGAA
>JAFUXL010000012.1 GCA_017470905.1 Ruminococcus sp.
GAGCCTTGTGTCTCCGCTCACTTCACTATGTTCCGTTCACTCTCGACACAAGAGTGCAAATTCTCCTCTGATTTAAAATCGTCGAATTTGCATTTTTTGAGCCTTGTGTCTCCGCTCACTTCACTACGTTCCGTTCACTCTCGACACAAGAGTGCAAATTCTCCTCTGATTTAAAATCGTCAATCGCCCGAAGGAAGTCCCCTCGGAGGATTTCTCCTTTTAGGCTTGACTATTCACTCACTTCATTGCATTACGTTCGCTCATACGTCAAGGGCGAAAATTTCCTCTGGTTTAAAATCATCTGTTCAATACATTTCTATTATATCATCTATTGACAGAAAAATCAAGCATATAATGAAAAATCAATTTTATTTCTTTGCTGTCAGTAAAAAATATTCCCCTGCGTGGAATAACAGGGGAGATTTTATTCAAAATTGTGATGATAATTTGCTCTGCTGTTTTTTAATCGTAAGCCTGACATCTTTTCCCATGAATGAAAGCAGCCTGTATTTTGTCAGAAGTCTTGATGCCACACGGGGTTCATACCGTCTTTTAATTTCATTGTAAGATAAGTTCGTACTTATAATAGTCGGCAGATTGTAATTTATACGGCTGTCGAGTATATTATATATCGTTGAACTGTAAAAATTTGTCTGATACTCCGTGCCGAGGTCGTCAATTATAAGAAGGCCGGCATTCATAATGCTGTCGATTACGGCGGAGGAATGTTCGTAGCTGAAATGTTCCTTTTCTATATTTCTAAGGATATTGATTATCGAGTCATACACCACCGGACAGCCTTTTTTAAGCACCTCATTTGCTATTGCAAGGGAAAGATGAGTCTTTCCCAGACCCGTACCGCCTGTCATGAGTATATTTTCCGAGTGTTCGGTAAAATTATATGCATACTCCTGTGTATAATTGAATATCCTTTTCATTACATCATACGCTTCGTCTGTATAATAGGAGAGGGAAAAGGTATCAAATGACGAAAGTATAAGATTTGTATTTTTGTTTAGATTATCTGCGGTAAGCTTTCCGCAGAGCTTTTTGAAGCATTCGCAGTAGGAAGTGCCGCTGTAGCCTGTATCCTTGCAAACCGGGCAGGTATAGTGCATATCAAGATAGTCGGGCGGATAGCCGTACTGTATGAGTATCTGTCTTGACATGGACTGAATATCCGTATTATATTTTTTAAGCTGTTCGATTTTTGCAGGAATGTCAGCCTCACGGTTTTCCGAAATTATGCGTATTAATTCCTTTCCCGTATTGAATATGGTATCGTTTATTTCACGGAGCTGGGGTATTTTTTTATTTATCTCGTCTATGCGCCTTTCATTTTCGGCTATGGCGGCGTTTCTCCTGTTCTTTACGGTAAGCATAGCTTTTTCAAATATTTCGTTATCCATTCAATCAGCCTTTCATATATCATTGATAAATATTGCATATTCCTCGACATCGAAGTCCTCGTCGGTACTGCTGTGATAGATATTTTTCTTTTTGTTCCTGTAGTTTTTCTCATACTCGATGACTTCTTCGAGGGAGATGAGGTGGTTTTCGTGCCATGAAACGAGTATCTTGTCTATGTATTCAAATGAAAGTTTTTCTATATTCTCCCTGCATATTTCGTATGCGTGGTGAATGATTTCGACATTCAGGTTCATCTCCTGCCATTTTCTGACGAAAGCCTGCTGTTTCGTTGTGGGGGTATGCTTCATTTCAAATTTACGTTTTATGACATAGAGAAATTCATAATATTCCTTAAGTCTCTGTACTTCTTCGTTGGCGGCTTCGAGGGTATCAATTTCCTTTTCTGCCCAGTCAGCAGCGATTTTCTCTATATATCTCGGTTCTTTCCTGCCGATTGATGCGCAGTAGGTTATGAGCGTCAAAATTACTTCTTTTTTAAGACCGAGATAATTATATATCCATATGATAGTATTCATCATTGTATTATTCATATTGACAAGGATACTCAATGATATTTTAATCAGCTCGTCAACGTCGGGAGAAGAGTTCATAAGCTCTGATATTTCCGAGTTGGAGAGGTATTCTTTTTTTCTCTGCGTATTCTTTGGCGGTTCTTTGAATTTAGGGGCGGCGGATATTTCGGGGGCGGTATTCTGCACTGCCGGAGCAGGAACAGGCGGAGCGGTCATCTGCATGACAGGAGAGGAAAAAACCGTGCTTTCGGGTATAATCACATTGACCTGCTGCCAGAAGAGTATGCAGTCCTGCACCTGCATAACAGGTACTCCCGTATTGGCGGATATTTCCTCGTCCGAGAGGGTTCTGCCCGAATGTCTCAGAATAAAGAGGAGAACCTTGAGCTGTTCGCCCGTGGCAAGCTTAAGAAGATTATCTGCCACTATGCAGGGGATACCGAACATAATCCCCCATATGCCGCTGTTGATTTTTAGTTCCAAAAAAAATTCCTCCTGTATTATAAAAGTGTATAACAATGTATTGGTTTTTTATTTATCTCCCCCGCCTGCGGCGAGGGAGATGCGGATTTTGAATATTTTTGTCTCACCACGTCAGGCGCAGGAGATACGGAGTTTAAATATTTATCCTGTCTCCTCCGCCAACGGCGGAGGAGACAAAAACTTTAAATTATTTTCTGCGGAAATATATTATAACACATTTTTATATATTTGTCACTATGTCATTTTTCACAATCACAAGCGAAATTTTTGTAAAAATTGCTCCCATATTACAACACTTGCGGATATTACGCATAAAATCTGAATGAAACATATTTTCTGTCACACAAATTTCACAATTATCACAATTTGTCAGTTGAAATTTTTCTGAAAGTATGTTACAATCATAACAAAGGAGATGATTTTTTGAAAGAGAATAAAAATTTAATCAAACAGGTTTTAAGATATGCAGGAGTAATTCTTTTTCTCCTTGCGGTGTTCAATCTCGTTATAGTCCCCAATCTGAGCAGCAGGAAAGTTACAGAAACTGATTACAGCTATTTCCTCGGTCAGATTGACGAGGGAAATGTCACAAAGGTGAATATACAGGAAAATGAAATAAAATTTGAGGTGAAAAATACAGACGGCTCGACAAGTCTGTATTCAACGGGAAAGCTGGACGACCCCGAACTCGTTTCAAGGCTCTATGAAAAGGGCGGCATCGAATTTGACGCATCGTTTGAAAGCAATGCCCTGCTGCTTGAATTTCTTGTCGGCTGGGTACTCCCGATAATATTCTTCATGATACTCTGGAATGTCATCATCAAGGGCATGGGCAAGCGCATGGGCGGAGGAAATGCCATGTCATTCGGAAAAAGCAATGCAAAAATATATGTAAAGGCGCAGACGGGCAAGACATTCAAGGACGTTGCAGGACAGGACGAAGCCAAGGAAGCTCTTGCAGAAATTGTCGATTTTCTCCACAATCCCGGTAAATATGCGGAAATCGGCGCAAATCTCCCAAAGGGCGCACTGCTTGTAGGCCCTCCCGGTACGGGAAAAACTCTGCTCGCTCAGGCTGTCGCAGGTGAGGCTGATGTGCCGTTTTTCTCAATTTCAGGCTCGGAATTTGTCGAGATGTTTGTGGGAATGGGTGCGGCGAAGGTTCGTGACCTCTTCAGCCAGGCAAACGAAAAAGCTCCCTGTATCGTTTTCATAGACGAGATTGACACCATAGGCAAAAAACGTGATGGAAATTTAAGCGGAAACGATGAGCGTGAACAGACGCTCAACCAGCTGCTCACGGAAATGGACGGCTTTGACGGAAAAAAGGGAGTTGTAATCCTTGCGGCTACAAACCGTCCCGAGTCCCTTGACCCTGCACTTCTCCGTCCGGGACGCTTTGACAGGAGAGTCCCTGCAGAACTTCCCGACCTTGCAGGACGTGAGGCTATACTGAAAGTCCATGCCGCAAGGATAAAAACAGAACAGGATATTGATTTTAATGCGATAGCAAGGGCTACCGCAGGCGCATCGGGTGCGGAGCTTGCGAATATCATAAATGAGTCCGCACTGAGAGCCGTCAGAAACGGCAGAAATCTTGTAACTCAATCCGACCTCGAAGAAAGCGTTGAGGTAGTCATTGCAGGCTATCAGAGGAAAAATGCCGTTATCTCACAGAAAGAAAAGGAAATTATCGCCTACCACGAAATCGGTCACGCTCTTGTTGCAGCAAAGCAAAAGGACTCCGCCCCCGTACATAAGATAACCATTATCCCCCGTACTTCGGGCGCACTCGGATATACCATGCAGGTTGACGAGGGAGAAAAATTCCTTATGACCAAGGAGGAGGCACTCGCAAGAATAGCCACTCTCACGGGCGGACGTTCGGCGGAGGAATTAATCTTCAACAGCTGTACAAGCGGCGCATCGAATGATATTGAACAGGCTACGAAAATCGCAAGGGCTATGGTGACACGCTACGGCATGAGCAGCGGTTTTGATATGATAGCCCTCGAAACGGTAACAAACCAGTATCTCGGCGGAGATGCATCACTTGCCTGCTCCCCCGAAACCGCCGCAAAAATTGACGAGGAAGTCAATAATATAGTTAAAAAATGCCATGAAAAGGCTGTGCGCATACTTTCGGAGAATATTGACAAGCTGCATGAGCTTGCGCATTTCCTGCTCGAAAAGGAAACCATAACGGGCGAGGAATTTATGAGCATACTCAATCAGAAAGTTATTTCAATTGCGTGACAGAAAATCGGCATTTTAAATAATGCATAAAGACTTTTATGTTTTATATGTTTATATTTCCCCCGCCTGCGGCGGGGGAAATAGGAGATTTCGCCCTTGTGCTGAAAGTGAACGCAGCACAGCGGAGTGAACGAAAGCACAAGCTTCAAAGGCGAAATTTTGAGGATTTTAAACCAGAGGAAATTTTCGCCCTTGACGTATGAGCGAACGCA
The DNA here is from genome assembly GCA_017470905.1 of Ruminococcus sp. Taxonomy (GTDB): domain Bacteria; phylum Bacillota; class Clostridia; order Oscillospirales; family Ruminococcaceae; genus Ruminococcus. Next base: position 4,895 of record JAFUXL010000012.1, read on the forward strand.
ATGTAATGGAGTGAGTGAATAGTCAAGCATCAAAAGGCGAAAATTGACGATTTTAAATAAGAGGAAAAATTTCGCCCTTGTGCTGAAAGTGAACGCAGCACAGCGGAGTGAACGAAAGCACAAGCTTCAAAGGCGAAATTTTGAGGATTTTAAATAAGAGGAGAATTTGCACTCTTGTGTCGAGAGTGAACGGGACGTAGTGAAGTGAACGGAGACACAAGGCTCAAAAGTGCAAATTCGACGATTTTAAATAGAGGTATTTATATGACCGTATGGAACCCGTGGCATGGCTGCCATAAGATAAGCAGCGGCTGTACAAATTGCTATATGTACCGCAGAGATGCGGAGTTCGGCAGAAACAGCAGCATAGTTACGAAAACTTCACAGTTCAGACTTCCCGTGCAGAAAAAACGTGACGGCACTTATAAATTATATGAAGATGATTATGTATACACCTGCATGACATCGGATTTCTTTGTTGAGGAGGCTGACGAGTGGCGCAAGGATGCATGGGAGTTCATTCGCTTCCGTTCGTCCCTCAAATTCTATATCATAACCAAAAGAATTGAGAGATTTTATGTAAGTCTGCCCTCCGACTGGGGCGAGGGTTATGAAAATGTTACAATCTGTTCAACCTGCGAAAACCAGTCCGCCGCCGACGGGAGACTTCCTTTCATGCTTAGTCTCCCCATAAAGCATATGGAAGTTATCCATGAACCAATGCTCGAAAAAATAAATATAAGCAAATATCTTAAATCGGGAAAGATTGAAAAGGTTATCTGCGGAGGAGAATCAGGCGATAATGCAAGGCTTTGCGATTATGAATGGATTCTTGATACAGGACGGCAGTGCATTGAATATAATGTTCCGTTCTGTTTCAGACAGACGGGGGCATTATTCAAAAAGGACGGTAAAATATACAGAATACCCCGTGAGATACAGCAGTCTCAGGCGGAAAAATCAGGAATAAGCACAACAGAATTTCATGACGGAACATAAATATTTTAATAATATCGGATGTATTTTCCCCGCCGCAAACGGGGAAATTTTTTTGTTGCTTTTTTATGATTTGTATGATATAATAAATACAACTTAAGGTTTAATTTTAAACGCAGAGTTTATTTGTGCAAAGAATGTCTTGCTTGTATTCAACCGCAGTATGTGATAAAATAAAATCATGAAAGGTGAAACAAAAATGCGGCAGGATATTCTGTGCGGAATTTCGGAATCGGAGGAAAGTTTTATGAAATTCAGTCAGAATCTTGTCAGATACAGAAAAAAAGCAGGTCTGACCCAAAGTCAGCTTGCATCTGCCCTGCCGGTAACTCCGCAGGCAGTTTCAAAATGGGAGAAGGGCAGTTATCCTGACAGCGAACTGCTCCCGGCACTTTCAAAGGTTCTCGATGTCTCTCTCGATGTGCTTTTCGGTCTTAAAGAAGATGACGGGAATATTGATGTTCATGAGGCGGCTGCCGAAAAATTGCAGAAGCTTCCGCCCGAAGAAAAGGGGAAATTTGTCATGGAGCAGTTTTATTCCATGCTGTGCGCCTACAACCAGGGTACGGCTCCCGAAAATATCAGATTTCCCGAACATCTCAAAAAGGAGACCTATGCCTGTCTGAGAAGCGACTATGAGCTTGCCGTTTCAAGGCTCAATCCCGATATGCAGTATCTTTGTTTCATGCGAATACCCGAAACGGGCATAAACAGCTATTTTAAGCAGCAGCCGAGAATTACCGAGCTTTTCGGATTTCTCGCCGACGAAAACGCACTGCGTATAATAAGCTATGCGGAGACTCTTCCGAGAAATTTCATGCTTACAAAGAAATGCATTTCAAAGGAACTGTCAATGCCGTTTGAAACAGTTTCAGATATAGTAGACCGCTTTGAGCGTTTCGGAATAATGTGGCAGCTGACGGCAGATACAGGGGAGGGGAGAATACCGATTTACGGATATGTGCATAATATTCCGCTTGTCGGAATACTCACGCTTGCGGAGTCGCTGGTTAATTTTCTTTCATTCCGTGACCCCGATATTGACATATGGACAAAAGCACCGTTCAGAAAATAGTAATTGATTTTAAATAAGAGGAAATTTGCGCCCTTGTCATGAGAGTGAACGGAGCTTTGCGCAGTGAACGGAATGACAAGCCTAAAAGGCGCAAATTGACGATTTTAAATAAGAGGAAATTTTTGCCCTTGCGCTGAAAGCGAACGGAGCAGAGCGGAGGGAGCGAAAGCGCAAGCCCAAAGGGCAAAAATTGACGATTTTAAATAAAAGGAAATTTGTGCCCTTGTCATGAGAGTGAACGGAGCTTTGCGCAGTGAACGGAATGACAAGCCTAAAAGGCGCAAATTGACGATTTTAAATAGGAGGATTTTATTATGATAAAAAGAAGCTTTGCGGGACTGCTGGCAGGTATATGCGTTATTTCTGCATCTGCTCCCTGTGTTAATTCTTATGTCTCGAATGCGGAGGACGAGAATTATACGATGAATGTTTCAGTCAAACTCGACGGAACAAGAAAAGAAATAAGCCCCTATATCTACGGAGTGAACGAATTTGGCAATGCCGAAAATCTTAAAAATGTGACCGTGAACAATGTCCGTCAGGGCGGCAACAGATACACGGGCTACAACTGGGAAACCAACTGGTCAAATGCAGGCGAGGACTGGCTCCACAGCTCGGATACAAATATAGGCGATGACACGGACGGAGCAGGCTATGCTCCCAGAAAGCTTTCCGAAACCTGTCAGAAATATAACATACCCTACAGAATTACCACGCTCCAGATGGCAGGATATGTTTCGGCAGACAAGGACGGTTCTGTAAAGGAAAATGAAATTGCACCGTCAGACCGCTGGAAGAAAGTGGCTTTCAGAAAGGACGGCGAACTCTCTCTCACTCCCGATACAACGGACGATACGGTCTATATGGACGAATATGTAAATTACATCGTCAATACCCTCGGAGATGCAAAGTCCGAAACGGGTATTCAGGGCTACAGCCTCGACAATGAGCCTGTACTCTGGAATGATACGCACCCGAGACTTCACCCCGAAGAGGTTACTAACAGCGAACTTGTTTCAAAGTCGATAGAGCTTGCAAAGGTGGTAAAGGAAATCGACCCCAATGCAGAGGTATTTGGCCCCGCTTTCTGGGGAATGTTACCCTGTATGCAGATTGGCGAGAACGGTAACGGCTTCACCGACCCCGACTGGCAGTCCGTCAAGAGCAATTATTTCTGGTATCTTGATTATTATCTCGACCAGATGGCAAAAGCCGGGGAGGAGGCAGGAACAAGGCTTCTCGATGTGGTTGACGTACACTACTACGCACAGGCAAATAATTTCAATGATGATGCGATTTTGCAGGCGGCAAGAAGTCTCTACGACCCCACCTACGCTGAGGACAGCTGGTTACAGCCGTGGGGCGGTCAGTACTTCCCGTTTATCACCAATATCAAGAAATCCATTGACAAGTACTATCCCGGAACGAAAATCGCAATATCGGAGTATAACCTCGGAAATATAGCCGATGAAAAGAACACGGGCAAATCTGTGGTTTCGGGTATCGCAGAGGCTGAGGCACTCGGCTGCTTTGCCGACAATGATGTATATTTCGCAACGTACTGGGGAACTCTTCCCGAGTGTCCTTATGTTGCGTCTGCTATAAATCTCTATACAAATTATGACGGCGAGGGCGCAGCCTTCGGAGATACACTCGTTGAGGCAGGCACGGAGGATTTATCGCTTGCAACGGCATATGCCGCAATAAACGGCGATGACGACACACAGGTTAATCTCGTGCTTTCAAACAAGGACAAGACAAGAACCGAGAACGCTGTCATAGATTTAAGCGGCACTTCAACGGAATACAAGAGCGCAGTAGTCTATGCAATCACACAGGACAACAGCGATATTCATATCATCAGCGTGGACAACAGCGTTTCGGGAAATAAGGTCAGCGTTGAACTCCCTCCGCTTTCGGTTGCACAGATAGTGCTTTCCGATAAGGAGAGCGACAAGGAGGAATATGTTGCCCCCGATGTTACAACTAAAGAAGTCACATTCAGTTTCAGCGAACTCGAAAAGTCGGCTAACGGCTATCCCATGATACCGATTGAGGACGCAAAGGCTCTCAAAAAAGCCGTAATCAATTCAACCGCAAGCTGTACTTCAAATTCCTCATGGTACGGCGGCGGCGGCGGACTCTGCTTCAACAAGTTAAAGCTTGCGGACGGCAGTATCTCATGGGGTCAGAAGTCGTTCATGTACGGCGGCGGCACTCAGGATAATACAGTAACCTTTGACGGAACATTCAATATACCCGTTGCAGGAACAGACAAGTCCGAAGTCCTCGATGCCGAAATAGGCGATACTTACATGGAATTTCAGGACTGGTGGAAGTCCTCAGCGGATGACGAAACAGGCGCAGACGTTTCTGTTACATACAATACCATTACGCTTTACTATGAATATGAAGGCTCTGCTCCCGATGATAAGCCCACAGATGATGATAAAACCGTATGGGGCGATGCGAATGTTGACGGCAATGTTACAATAAGCGATGCCGTGTCTATCCTCCAGAGTATCACAAATGCGGAAAAATATCCCCTCTCCGCACAGGGCGCAAAAAATGCCGATGTATACAACAACGGTGACGGCATTACAGGCAAGGACGCATCTGTTATTCAGCTTGTGGACGCAGGTGCTTTAAAATTGGAAGAACTCCCTGTAAAGGGCGAATAATTATCATAACCGGACGGAGTAAGGCGGTCCCGACGGAGAGCTTTCCGCCTCACTCCGCTATCTGAACCAGAGATATGCAATGCCCTACGGAGAGATAAAGGGACTGCTCACCGATATAGGCACGGAAGAGCTTGCGCATTTCGAGATGATTTCCGCAATACTCTATCAGCTTACGAGAGACCTTACTATTGACGAGATAAAGGAAAGCGGCTTTGACACGTATTTCGTTGACCATACAACGGGAATTTATCCCATTGCCGCATCGGGTGCGCCGCTTACGGCAGCGTATTTCCAGTCAAAGGGCGATGTGATAACGGACATTCATGAAGATATGGCGGCGGAACAAAAGGCAAGAACCACCTATGACAATATTCTCCGTCTTGCAGACGACCCCGATGTCAGAGACCCGATAAAATTCCTGCGTGCGAGGGAGATTGTCCATTTCCAGAGGTTCGGCGAGGCACTGCGCATAGCACAGGATAATCTTAATTCAAAGAATTTCTATGCCTGCAACCCTGCTTTTGACAGAAACTGCGGAAAAAGATAACTGACGTTATTGCAGAATAATATAAAAATGCTCCTGCCGCCGCCGCAGGCGGAGGGAGTTGGAGACAAAATAAAAAATCCGTCCGATACATATCGGACGGATATATTTTTTATATATAAGGTCGAAAAACGACGAATTATGTCAGTGAATGTCAGTTATTTTCATGCTATAATGTTATTGTCCATGAAGGGATTTTATGACTGGAAATAAAAGACGAAAGGAGTGATATTATGCTGACATTTCTCGCAAATAAGCTTATATCGGAGGGTACAATAATTGAAAGATACCTTGCGGTAAACGAGGACGGAAAGGAGGTATGCGCTTTTCATGTTGAATATGACGACTGTCAGTACATTGTGATAAGGCGCAAAAACGGAACAGCCGAGCTTGTGGCAAGAAAATTCTGATTAATCCGCATTATCTGAAAAATTACCGGGGAAACTGCCGTTTCTGGTTTTTACGCATTATGCAGGGACGGCGGATTTCCCCTGTTTCTGTGTAACATGGATACGGTAATTTTTTTTCATACTGCCACATAGACTATCTCCTTTCCCAAGGCCACGGGTCGTCAACCCATGCCCAGCGTTCGCTGTTATTGTTCTGCTCTGCGGTAAGAGAGCCGTATTTTGAGGTATATTCGTTTACGGCTTTATCTTTGTTTGCCCTGTACTGATTGAAAAGCGACAAGGCTCTGCGGCAGTTCGGGTGTGTGTCAAGATAGAGATTGAGTTCTTTAAGGGCGAAATCATACTTTTTAATGACGGCGAGGAGCCTGTTTTTTTCATTCATTCTCATAACCTCCTCCGAACGGCAGGTCAAGCTCAGGGAAGAGCGTACCACGGTTTATGGCTTCATCTGCATCATAGACCTTTCCCCACTGCTGAAAAGGCACATATGCCATTGCAAGGGGGGTATTTTCGGGGAAACGTGATATTTCACGGTTAAATCCGTTCATTTCATCGGTCTGAAAAATATGGTTTTCACGTTCGTGATAAGAAAATACTGTATCATCAAAGAGATTGATATTCATTATATTCCTCCTTTCCATAAATCCGAAAAGGGTATATTTTCGGATATTACATATTATTCCCGTGCTGCCGGCAGTGTTACAGGTTAAAAAGCAATATTTCCCATACCTGCGGAGGGAGAGAATAAAGACAAAGTATTAAAAATTTTTAATATATTGCTTTTTTTTGCGCCGTTCTTGACTTTTTCTGCGTACTGTGATATAATATAGCGGTAAAAATCTTTTTTGAAAAGAGGAATTAAAATGGGTAAATTACGCTACAGCAGCAGTATCGACTCCAAATGGCAGAAAAAATGGAAAGATACCGACCTTTATCATTTTGATGTAAATTCGGACAAGAAAAAAATATATCTCCTTGAGATGTTTTCATATCCCTCCGCAAGCAAGCTTCACATGGGTCACTGGTGGAATTACAGTCTCCCCGACAGCTGGGGACGCATGAAACGTATGCAGGGCTTCAATGTCTTTCACCCCATGGGCTTTGACGCTTTCGGACTTCCTGCCGAAAACTATGCCATAAAGACAGGCATTCACCCCAAGGACTCCACCAAAGAGAATATCGCCACTATGGAACAGCAGCTTGCATCTATCGGCTGTACCTATGACTGGTCACACGAGATTAAAACCTGCGACCCCTCATATTATAAATGGACGCAGTGGCTTTTCATTCAGCTTTATAAGCACGGTCTTGCATACAAGAAAGAGGCTCTTGTAAACTGGTGTCCGAAATGCAATACCGTTCTTGCCAACGAACAGGCTGCCGGCGGTATCTGCGAAAGATGCGGAAGTACCGTGGAGCAGAGAAATATGAGCCAGTGGTTCTTCAAAATCACCGACTACGCCGAGGAACTCCTCAGCGGTCACGATAAGCTTGACTGGCCTGAACGTACAAAGAGCATACAGAAAAACTGGATAGGCAGAAGTACGGGTACGGAGGTTTCTTTCAGGGTTGAAAACTCCAAGGAGATTATTTCCGTATTCACAACAAGAGTTGATACCCTCATGGGACTTTCCTATATAGTACTCGCCCCCGAGTCTCCCCTTGCGCTTAAGCTTACCACCCCCGAACAGAAAGAAACTGTCGAGAATTACATCAAAGAGGCTATGAAAAAGAACGAAATCGAACGTTCAAGCACCTCAGCCGATTACGAAAAGACAGGCGTTTTCACAGGTTCTTACGCAGTACACCCCCTCACGGGAAAATCCGTTCAGGTATGGATAAGCGATTACGTTATCGCAAGCTACGGCACTGGTGCGGTTATGGCTGTTCCCGCACATGACGAAAGAGATTTTGAATTTGCGACCAAATTCAATCTCCCGGTTAACAGGGTAATAACTGCCGGTGACGGCTCTGAAACGCTCCCGTTCTGCGAAAAGGGAATATTAATCAACAGCGGCAAATATGACGGAATGGATTTTGTATCCGCAAAAAAGGCTATCACAGATGACCTCTCCGCTATCGGAATGGGCAGCGAAAAAGTAACCTATCGTTTAAGAGACTGGTCTGTTTCCCGTCAGAGATACTGGGGCTGTCCCATTCCCGTGATTTACTGCGACAAGTGCGGAGTTGTACCCGTACCCGAAGAGCAGCTTCCCGTTGAACTCCCCTATGATGTTGAATTTATGCCGACAGGAGAGTCGCCGCTCAAATCCTGTGAAGAATATGTAAATACGACTTGTCCGTGCTGCGGCGGAAAAGCCAAGAGAGAGACAGATACACTCGATACCTTCGTATGCTCCTCATGGTATCAGCTCCGCTATCCCGAAAATACAAGAGACGATGTTCCTTTCGGCGAGGATACGGTCAATAAATTCATGCCCGTTGACAAATATGTCGGCGGTATCGAACACGCCGCAATGCATCTTCTCTATTGCAGATTTATATATAAGGCTCTCCGTGATATGGGCTATGTCAAGGGCGATGAACCCTATCCCTCACTCGTTCATCAGGGTGTAATCTTCGGACCCGACGGCGCAAGGATGAGCAAGACCCGTGGAAATACCGTTGCCCCCGATGAATATGTAAGCAAGTACGGCTCGGATATTTTCAGGACATATCTTGCGTTCGGCTTTGAGTATACCGCAGGCGGCGCATGGAAAGACAGCGGTATCGAGGGAATTTCAACATTCTTCAGAAGATTTACACGTATGATTGAGGCATTTATCGAAAATGAGAGCAGTCTCACGGGTACATCCGTAAATGAAGAAACTGACAGAGTGCGTCATCAGACAATAAAAGCCGTTACGAACGATGTCGAGGCTTTCCATTTCAACACGGCTATCGCAAGACTTATGGAATTTGTAAATGCAATCATCAAATATCAGTCGGGCAGCGACAGAAATGCAGCCTTTGAGCGTTCGCTCATCGAGGACTTCATCAAGATGATAGGCATATTCGCTCCGCATTACGGTGAGGAACTCTGGGAGGCTATGGGAAATGAATACTCCCTCTTCAATCAGGAATGGTGCGTATGCGATGAGACAAAAATTGTCAGAAACGAATTTGAGGTTGCCGTTCAGGTCTGCGGCAAAATCAAGGATAAAATGATGGTCTCCGCAGACAGCAGTGAGGAGGAAATCAAGTCCGCCGCACTCGGTCTCGATAAAGTAAAGGCTTTCATCGGCGAAAAGCCCGTCAAGAAAGTAATCGTAATCAAAAACAGACTCGTCAACATAGTTGTGTAACAAATATAAAATGGCTAATTATAACAATGCGGACAATCCCGAATATATCAACGAATACCTCGTTCATCTGCGTGTCGTGAAAATGCTCTCGGAAAGGACAATTCAGGAGTATTATTTCGATACAAGGCTTTTCCTTAAATATATCCGTGCCGTGCAGACGGACACGGAGCTTGACATCGAGGAGATGAATATATCGGATATAACCGCCGATGACCTTAAAAAAATATCTGTTTCGGATATATATAATTTCATATTCTATACATCTGACGAGAGACAGAACAGGGAACGTGCAAGGTACAGGAAGGTGTCAGCACTGCGCAGTTTTTTCAAATATCTGACCAAGGTCGCACGCATTGTCGATACCGACCCCATGAAAGATATTGAAATGCCCTCGCCGAAATCCTCAATGCCGAAATTCCTTTCGCTCAACGAGAGTATGCGTCTGCTCAATGCCTCGAATAACAGCGACTCCGTGAGGAATTACTGCATTATAACGCTTTTCCTCAACTGCGGTATGCGTCTGAGTGAGCTTGTCGGAATTAATGTAACCGATGTGGATTTTTACGAAAACCGCATGAGAGTACTCGGAAAGGGCAACAAGGAAAGAATGGTCTATCTGAACCATGCCTGTGTTGACTCCCTTAATAAATACCTCGATGTAAGGAACGAAAATCTGAAAGCGGAGCATGAACCTGCACTTTTCATAAGCAACAGGGGTACACGCATATCAAAGAGGAGAGTACAGCAGATTGTTGAGGAGACATTAAAGCTTGCAGGGCTTGACGGAAAGGGTCTTTCCACTCATAAGCTGCGCCATACTGCCGCTACCCTGATGTATCAGTACGGCGATGCGGACGTACTCACCCTCAAAGAACTGCTCGGACATTCAAGCACCGCAACAACGGAGATATATACACATATAAATGACGAAAGAGTGCGCAATGCAATCGAAAACAACCCCCTTGCAAACATAAACAAGCCAAAGGAAGAATAAAAAAATCCCCCGTGCGTGACGGGGGATTTTATTGTTAATCTGATTACATATGTCATGGAGTAAGTCTGTTGGGTCCTCTGAACAGGAACATAGCCTCTTTTATGTGAAGTCCGAATATGAGCATGGTAAGCCTGTCTACGCCGAGACCGAAGCCGCCGTGAGGAGGACAGCCGTATCTGAAAAATTCAAGGTAGAATTTCACGTCCTCTGCAAGACCCTTTTCCTCTGCCTGAGCCTTTAAGATTTCATAGCGGTGTTCACGCTGTGCGCCCGTGGTTATCTCAACGCCTCTCCAGATGAGGTCATAGCCCATGGGTATGCCGTTTTCGTCTCTCATATGGTAGAACGCTCTCTTTTCTGCTCCGAAGTCCGTAACGAAGAGAAATTCGTGGTTATAGTGTTTCTTTACCCATTCATAGCTTAATCTCTCTGCGTCCGTTGTCAAATCGTTCTTTTCGGAGTCGTCAACGGTATAGCCAAATTCTTCTTCAAGGGCTTTATAGAGGTCGGCAAGCTTTATCACGGGGAAGGGCGTTTCGGGGACGATTACCTCTGTGCCGAAAAGCTCCTTTATCTGTTCGCCGTACTGCTCCTTAACGGCGGAGAGCATATGTTTAAGAAGCTCCTCTTCCATTTTCATTACGTCCTTGTGGGAGGTTATGTAGCTGAATTCGAGGTCAAAGCCCGTAAATTCGGTTGTATGCTTGCTGGTGTAGGATTTTTCGGCACGGAAAACGGGTCCCACTTCAAAAATTCTCTCAAAACCGCCTGCCATAGCCATCTGCTTGTAAAACTGGGGGCTTTGTGCGAGGTATGCGTTTCTGTCGAAATATTTTACTTCAAAGACATTCGCACCGCTTTCGCTTGCCGCACCTATAAGCTTGGGGGTATGTATTTCGATGAATTTTCTGTCTAGCAGGAACTGACGCATAGCATTCACCATGACGGTCTGAACCTTGAACATAAGCTGATTTTCGTCCGTTCTCAAATCAATCCAGCGGTAATCTATTCTCTGGTCGATGCTTGAACGCTCGACAGCGGCTTTTTTCTTGGTTGCAGGAATGTCCTTTCTTGCGATAGGGAGAGCGTCCGCAATGCTCTCGATGATTATTTCATCGGGTACGATGTCGATGCCGCCAAGCTTGACATAATCGTCCTCTCTTACAGTGCCGGTAACCGTTATAACGGAGTCGCCCGTTATTTTTTCGAGGGTATCGCAAAGTTCGGGTTTAAGCTCTTTTTCGACAGTAATCTGAACCTTGCCCGTTATGTCCTTTACGACAATGAAAGCCATTTTTCTGCTGTTCCTGAAATTTTCGACAAAGCCCTGAACCTTGATTTTTTCGCCGATAAAATTTCTTATATCGGAAATATATGTTTTTTCCATTTTTACTGCTCCTTAAATAATATACTATTGCATATTATAACAGAAAAATATTATTTTGTCAATCGCAAAACCGACAAAATATATTTTTTATTTACAAACGGGCATTTTATAAAAATTTTTATGTTTTTCTTTGTTCCCTCGCCTGCGGCGGGGGAACAGTATTTTTATTATGCTGATTTGTATATTGCTTTTCGTGTCGGATATATTGTGAAAGCTTTGTGAAAACATGACAAAGCGATTGACAATTATTTGTAGAAATGATATAATTAAATGCAGGCTTTTACTGTAAAAAGAATAAAGAAAGAAAGGTGAATTATTTGCTGCAACTCAAGGACATAGTTAAAAAATACGGAAGCGGTGAAAATACCGTCACTGCCCTCAACGGAGTGAGCATTATTTTCCGTGAAAACGAATTTGTTTCTATCCTCGGTCATTCGGGCTGCGGAAAAACCACTCTGCTCAACATCATAGGCGGACTTGACCATTATACATCAGGCGATTTAATCATAAACGGAGTTTCGACAAAAAAATACAAGGACAGAGACTGGGACGCTTACAGAAACCATTCGATAGGCTTTATTTTCCAGAGCTATAATTTAATTCCGCACCAGACTGTGCTTGCAAACGTTGAGCTTGCGCTGACTATTTCGGGCGTTTCAAAATCCGAGAGAAGAAAACGTGCAAAGGAAGCCCTCGAAAAAGTCGGTCTCGGAAATCAGATTAATAAAAAGCCCAACCAGATGTCGGGCGGTCAGATGCAGAGGGTGGCTATCGCCCGTGCGCTGATTAATAATCCCGATATTCTCCTCGCCGATGAACCAACGGGCGCACTCGACAGCGAAACCAGTATTCAGGTTATGGAATTGCTGAAAGAGATAGCAAAGGATAAGCTTGTAATCATGGTAACGCATAACCCTGAGCTTGCCGAGCAGTATTCGACACGTATCGTCAGAATAAAGGACGGTCAGCTTACCTCCGACAGCGCACCGTTCACTCCCGAAAAGGAAGAAGTCAGAGAGGGTACTAAAAAGCGTGTTTCAATGTCTTTCGGAACGGCTGTTTCGCTTTCCATGAACAATCTCCTTACCAAAAAGGGGCGCACACTGCTTACATCCTTTGCAGGCTCTATAGGAATTATAGGCATTGCACTTATCCTGTCGCTTGCAACGGGTATAAACGAATATATTGACGATATTCAGGAGGAGACACTTTCGTCCTATCCGTTGCAGATAATGCGTGAAAATGCCGATACCTCGGGCATGATTGAGGCTCTCATGCAGAGCCGTGAGGACTACGAAAACAAGACCTTTGACGAAAATACAATGTATGCCAATACTGACGTGTACGATATGTTCAATTCCTTCAACTCCTCCGCAAAGCAGATAAACAATATGAAGGATTTCAGGACTTTCCTCGAAAATGATGAAACCGTTCAGGAAAAAGCAAGCGCAATATCCTATTCGTATGATATAAAAATGCCCGTCTATACGCAGTCTCCGTCAGGTGAGATGATAAAGGTCGATTTTATGGATATGTATTCAAAGGCTCTCGGCGTGAGCGACAGCGAATATATGACGCAGGCTATGAATAATCCCATGGCAAGCTTTGAGACACAGGCTTTCGGGCTTAGTGTCATGGAGGAGCTGCTGCCGGCAGAAAACGGCGACCCCGTAAACGAGCTCATCAAAAATCAATATGAACTCGTGTACGGCAAATTCCCCGAAAATTACGATGAAGTAGTTGTCGTACTCACACGTAAAAACGAAATCCCCGATATTATCGCCTATTCGATAGGTCTTAAGGACAGGGAGGGCTTTTCGGAAAATTTGAAAGCCGTGATGAATGACGAGATTATCGAAAATTACGGTCAGCTTGAATGGAGCTTTGACGACATCATGAACAAGCAGTTCAAGCTTATTCTCCCCTGCGAATACTATACCAAAAACGAAGGCGGAAAGGGCTGTGTTGACCTTACATCGACCGAAACGGGACTTGAATATCTCTTTAAATCCTCCGATATAGGCGTAGATTTGAAAATTGTCGGCTTCATAAGACCGAACGAGGACGTTAAAGCCGCAATGATTAGCAGCTATATGGGATATACCAACAAGCTGACGCAGTATATCATTGACAAGACCAACAAGAGCGATATTGTAAAAGAACAGGTTAATGACGAGGAAAACGACATACTTACCGGTACCAAATTCATGACGGACGAATATGAAGAACCGTCAGACGAAGAGAAAATAAATACAATAAAGGAATTTATTGGGGCTGCCGGCAACGACACAAAAGCCGATATGTTCAGGCTTATTTCACGTCAGCCCGACCCCGAAATGCTTGAAAAACAGGCTGCCGAGGCTATGAAGAATTTCAAGAAAGAGGAATTTATAAAGCAGATTACGGATATGTATTCCGCAGAGCTTGGCGTTGATGCATCACAGGTTACGGCATATATCGAACAGATGAGCGATGAGGAAATAATGCAGTATGCAGAGGAGGCTGCAAAGGCTCAGATTTCCGAACAGTTCGCCGCCGAAGCAGAGAAAAAGCTCTCGTCCATGACCAATGAACAGCTTGCCGCACAGTTTGACAAAACTCCTCTTTCGGACAATAATTATCTCCTGCTCTTTGAGGAATACACCCCCGAACAGATTTCGGACTCAACCTATGAAGATAATCTGCGGCTTCTGGGAAAAGCTGACGAGTCCGACCCCTCACAGATAAGAATTTATGCGAAAACCTTTGAGGACAAGGACGAAATTTCCGCAAGAATAGACGACTATAACGAAAACGCAAGCGAAAAGGATTTCATTCACTTCACCGATTACGTAGCACTTCTTATGTCCTCCGTTACGAGCATTATCAGCGGAATATCCTATCTTCTCATAGCCTTTGTCGGAATATCACTCGTTGTATCGTCCATCATGATTGGAATTATAACATATATCTCTGTACTTGAAAGAACGAGAGAGATAGGCATACTCCGTGCGATAGGCGCATCAAAGAGAGATGTTTCAACCGTATTCAATGCGGAGACGCTCCTTGTCGGTCTTACGGCAGGTCTTATAGGAATAGGAATATCATATCTTCTTACTATCCCGATAAATATTATAATCCACAGCGTAACAACACTCGATACGCTCAATGCCCATGTGCCGACTGCCGGCGCAGTGATACTCGTTGTAATAAGCATGGTACTCACGCTTATTGCAGGACTTATTCCCTCCCGTGTTGCCTCTAAGAAAGACCCCGTGGAGGCTCTCAGAACCGAATAACAGCAAAAATCTCCCGAATTACGGGAGATTTTTATATATATAAATTTTCATTCATGTTTATATATTCTTTCGATTATATATTTTACGGGTACGCTTTCGGTACACCATACATCATTTTCGGAAACTCCGAAAGAAAATCCGTCATCACACATAGCGGCGGCATCTACTTTCAGAATGACAGGAGTCTGATTTTTCCAGCGTTCGGCGGACTGCCATGCCTTTGACTTGTCAGCCTGCAAATGCACGGCATGGCGTTTCATCCTGTTTATTTCGCCGCTTTCGTCTATTTTGCGCATAGCAGTGGTATTCGTCCCGTGATAGAGATAATCGGGCGGTTCTCTGTATTCCAGTTCGGGAACCACCCACGAAACGGAATGACCCTGACAGCATTTGATTTTTTTATGCCTTTCGTCAAATAAATATCTTCCCTTTTCGTCCTCCCCGACAAGTCTTTCGAGAGTTTCCCTTGAAAGGCGGTATTTTGAAAATTTATTAACATTTTCTATGAGCTGTTTAACGGACACCCAGCCGTGTTCGTCCATGTCAAGCTCTGCGTCCTCCGGCTTGTGGCGCAGGAGCAGGCAGAGATATTTTGAAAGATTTTTCATTCATTCACCCCTGATTTGATGTTAATTATATTAACTTTTGAGATATTTCGAGCGTTTTTTTCTTCTTTTTTCCTTGTACATTATCTTGTCGGCTTCGGTTACGAAACGGAAAATATCATTTTTTTCGGTGGGGGTAACTATTACGTAGCCCGTGCTTGCGCTGAGCTTGTAAGCCTTATCCTCTGTTGAATTTTTCTTTTCGATATTTTCCTTTATTATCTCCGTCAGTCTTTTTGCATCGTCATCGTTGTAATCTGCGGCGAAAATTATAAATTCGTCTCCTCCGAAACGGCAGAACACCTCATTATTCTTGCAGGAAACCGTGAGAATATCGGCGATTGCGCATATAGCCTCATCGCCTACGTCATGACCGTAGGTATCGTTTATTACTTTCAGTCCGTCAAGGTCTATGAACATGAGCATAATCTCACGCTTTTCGCTCACGCAGGCATTATATATATCTGTTGTAGCCTGAACGAAGCCGTTTCTGTTGAGTATTCCCGTGAATGTATCCTTTGTGTAGAGTCTGCCGAGACGCTGTACGGCGAGGTCGAGACAGATAAGCTTGCGCATATTTTCGAGGGAGTTGCTTATGGTTATGCACCATGACTGGAACATTGAATTGTGCAGGGGGAGCTTTGTCATTCTTATTGCCATGAAGCCGAGACAGCGTTCGCCGAAATGCAGGGGAATGAAATAATACATCTTTCCGGCGTCGCTGCTCCTTGCACATTCGGGTATAAGCTCCCGTGTTTTCATGACGGTTTTGTCGTGGAATACACCGTTTGAATAGGCAATTTCGACAATGACGTTTTCGGTAAATTCCGAGGGGACATTCTTGTTGTTGTTTGAGAGGTCGTTTTTCTCGTCAAAGACCTCGGAGTCCCAGTTTTCGCAGAGACAGAAATAAAATTCTTCGGGGTTCATATCTGCGACAAATTTCTTGAATGATGCTATATACTGTCTGAAGCTGCCGCAGTCCTGCAAATCGCATGAAAGCTTGTTCACTACGGACATATAGGCATTTATATTTTCATATTTCCTGTAGTTTGTATAATTTACCGTTTTAAATTCCTGTATATCGAAAGGCTCGTTGTCGCAGCAGCCGCAGCTTTCCCTGAATTTCGGCGACATATCGAGAATTATGCTCCTTTGAGGATTTTGGCCGGTGAAATATTCATAGAGCATCTTACAGGCAAGTCTGCCCGATTTTTTCAGCGGACGTTCAACGGAGGTAAGCTCCATCTGATAATTATGCTTGCTGTAGGTGTCGTCAAAGCCCGATACCTTTATTTCCGAGGGAATTTTGTAGCCTGCGGCGGACAGGCGGTTTATAGCGGTAGCCGCCATTACATCATTTGCGCATATTATGGCTTCGGGCATGGAGGGGTTTCTTTTGAGGAAGTATTCTACGGCATTTTTTCCTGACGGCGCACGGAAATCTCCGTAATATATGCGGTCGCTTTCTATTTCTATATGGTTTTCTTCGAGGACGTTGAAGAAAGCGCACAGCCTGTCGGAGCTTTCGGGGTTATATCTGGGACCTGATATATAATTGAATTTTTTTACATTGTGAACCTTTATAAAATGCTCCGTTATTCTGCGCATGGCGGTGTCGTTGTCTATGCCTATGTGGAACATATCGGGGACATCGTTGTCTATGCTTACGGCAGGTATTCCTGCTTGTCTTATTCTTGCGAAGATATTGCGCACAACGGGCGGGTGGTCTATGGTATTTGTAAGAAGTACGGCTCCGTCAAATTCGGAGAAATCGGGGAGGCTGAATATATTAAATTCGCCCGTATCGTGTCCCGGATTGCCGAGAGTACCTATAAATGAGACAAATACAAAAATGTCCATTGAATATTCAGCCGCAGCTTCTTCGATACCGTTCAGTATCGAACTCTGATAGCTCTGGTCTATACTTGCGATAATTACTGCTATTTTGTATTTATTCACAGCATTACACTCCTTTTTCTGAAAGCTTATGCAATATTTGCTATATAATGAGCATTTCAAGATAATGTACAAAAATTTTTATATTTTTCATTATGATTTTTTGATAATATATTTTCCCGTAATTAAAAAATACAGCGGAATACATATCAGCAAGGCATTATCTATATTTTACAACAAAATTATGAAAAAATCAATAGTTTTTTTATAATAATTTCTGTTTTAACTATAAAATGGGCATTCTGAAAATTTTTATATTTTTCTTCGTTCCCTCTGCCGCAGACGGGAAATACCGATAAAACTCCGGAATTTACTTCTCTTATTCAAAACTAACATATAAAAACTGCCGTCTGTTTTCAACAAAATCTGTCACAATGACAAAAATTCATAGCAATATTGACAAATTCAAAAAATAATGCTATACTAACATCAGCAGGTATAATACCAAATGAACTGCGGAGGTTTTTAAATGAAAAATATATGGCACGACATAAGCCCCAAAAGGATAAATCCCGATAATTTCTATGCCGTTATCGAGATTGGCAAGGGAAGCAAAATAAAATATGAACTCGACAAGGAAACAGGGTTCATAAAAATGGACAGAATACTCCATACCTCAACCCACTATCCGGCAAACTACGGGTTCATTCCCCGTACCTATTCCGACGACCAGGACCCGCTCGATGTCCTTGTGTTATGCTCCGAAAAGCTCATGCCCCTTACTCTTGTGAAATGTTACCCCATAGGCGTGATAAGAATGCTGGACAACAGCCACAGGGACGACAAAATCATTGCCATACCCTTCGATGACCCCAATTACAATATGTACATGGACATCGAACAGCTCCCGAAACACGTATTCGATGAAATGACGCATTTCTTCACCGTGTATAAGGAACTTGAGCATAAAACTACTGCCGTGAATGAGGTTGACCATGCGGAAGTCGCAAAGCAGATAATCGCCGATGATATAGAACACTATATCGAAAACTTCTGTAAGTAACTATGATTGAGCAGATTTGGATTATTTGTAATAATATATAATAAAAGCCGTGTTTCCTCCGCCCGCGGCGGAGGAAATACGGACAAGGCATAAAAATCTTTGTGCATTATTTTAAAATGCTCATTTATAGTCAAGTAACCAAAAACCGATAATGAAAGGAAATCTTATGACAGCTTCAAGTGAAAATTTATTCAGCAGCCAGTCAAGTGCTGCGCCCATAGGAATAATCGCAATGAACAGCGTTACCGAGCTGGGCAACAAAATCAACAGCTATCTCGTTGATTGGGCAAAAAAAGCAGGATACGAAACCGAAAGCTTCCTCATAGAAAGCGAGTGTCCCAGATTTTCATCAGGTGACGGAAAGGGACTTATCAAATCAACCGTCAGGGGCATGGATTTGTTCATAATAGTCGATGTCGGAAACTACAGCGTAAAGTATGATTATTTCGGAAATCAGAACTGTATGTCCCCTGATGACCACTATCAGGATTTGAAGAGAATTATTCAGGCTGCCGGGGGAAAGGCTCACAGGATAAATGTAATCATGCCCATTCTCTACGGCGGCAGACAGCACAGAAGAAATTACAGGGAGTCCCTCGACTGCGCCTGCGCTCTTCAGGAGCTTGAGGCTATGGGAGTTTCCAATATCGTTGCTTTCGATGCACACGACCCCAGAGTACAGAATGCCGTTCCGCTCATGGGCTTTGACAATGTTATGCCTACCTATCAGGTTCTCAAAACCATGCTCAGGGAAATCAAGGGCGTAAGCTACACAAAGGACAAATTCATGGTCGTTTCCCCCGATGAGGGCGCACTCAACAGAAATATGTACTATGCCTCCGTTCTCGGTGTTGAAATGGGTATGTTCTACAAGAGAAGAGACTATTCGACTATCGTAAACGGCAGAAATCCCATTGTCGCACACGAATATATCGGAAATTCCGTTGAGGGAAAGGATATTTTCGTAGCCGATGATATAATCTCTTCGGGCGAGTCCATGCTTGACCTTGCATATGCTCTCAAAAAGAAAAATGCAGGCAGAATATTCACCTATTCAACCTATGCGATTTTCACCAACGGTCTTGAAAAATTCGACAAGGCTTACGAGGAAGGCATTATTGACGGCGTATTCGGCACGAACCTTACATACAGAACCCCCGAGCTTCTCAGCAGAGAATGGTTCCATGAGGTTGATGTATCAAAGTATATTGCGTATTTCATTGAAGCTATAAATCATGAGGTTTCTATCTCGAAGATAATAGACCCCCACGAAAAAATAGAGGTTCTCCTCGAAAAATACGGTATGAAATAATTTACATGAGCCGGTTTTGCATTAAACCGGCTCTTTTTAATTGCAATCCCTGTTTTGGACGGGGATTTTTTTATCATGCTTTTTTGGAATAATGCCATAACCGATATAATATGATATTTTCAATGGATTACTTCACAAAATCTCCAAATCCTTAAAAAGGTTCATATGAACTTATTTTTAAATTTGCTGAACTCATATAAAGTTTAATGTACCGCTATGAAAAATCAGGCATGGGGCATATAAAACCTAATATTGACAAATCAAAAACCATATTGTATAATATTGTCGTACAGCAAATCACACTCTGTACAGAATTATGATATGGAGGATAAAATCATGACAGACAGCATCACAACAATCATTCCGATAGCAATCGGCGTTATTATCCTTGTGATAATCCTTGCAATGGGCTACATCAAAGCTCCGCCCGACACCGCATATATAATTTCGGGTCTGCGCAAGAAAATCGTAATAGGCAAGGCAAGCATAAGAATACCTTTCTTCGAGCGTGTCGATAAGCTTAAATTACAGCTCATCGCCGTTGATGTAAAGACTTCCAGTGCCGTTCCCACCGCCGATTACATCAATATCAATGTTGATGCGAACGTAAACGTAAAGGTCAGCAGCGACCCCGTACTCATAAAGCTCGGCGCAGAAAACTTCCTTAACAAGGAAACCACATACATAGCAAAGGTTGCCCGTGAGGTACTGGAGGGCAATATGCGTGAAATCGTGGGTCAGATGACACTCGTTTCAATGGTAAACGACCGCAAGGCTTTCGCCGAAAAGGTTCAGGAAAATGCCGCTCCCGACCTCAACAGAATGGGTCTTGAAATCGTATCGTTCAATGTGCAGAATTTCACGGACGACCAGAACCTTATCGAAAATCTCGGTATCGACAACATAACCACTATCCAGAAGAAAGCCGCTATCGCAAGGGCAGAGTCCGAAAAAGAAATCGAAATCGCAAAGGCTCTTGCAAAGAAAGAAGCAAACGATGCAAGAGTTACCGCCGAAACGGAAGTCGCACAGAGAAACAATGAACTTGCAATCCGTCAGGCTGAACTCAAAAAAGATGCCGATACTCAGCTTGCTATCGCCGATGCCGCTTATCAGATACAGCAGGAGGAACAGCGCAAGACTATCGAAATAACCAAGGCCAATGCCAATATCGCCGCATCGGAAAAGGAAATCGACCTCAAGGAGAGAGAAGCTGTAGTTAAGGAGAGAACTCTCGATGCAGAGATAAAGAAAAAGGCGGAGGCTGACCGCTATAAGGCACAGCAGGAGGCTGACGCAAAGCTGTATCAGCTTAAAAAAGAGGCGGAGGCTGACCGTTTCCAGCGTGAACAGGAGGCTGAGGCTCAGAAAGCCGAGGCAGAGGCTCAGAAATACGCAAAAATGCAGGAGGCTGAGGGTATCGCCGCCGTTGGTCAGGCTGAAGCCGATGCTATCCGTGCAAAGGGTCTTGCAGAGGCTGAGGGTATCAATGCAAAGGCGGAGGCTATGAAAAAATACGGCGAGGCTGCCGTTCTCGAAATGTACTTCAAGGCTCTGCCCGAGGTCGTTAAAAATGCTGCTGCTCCGCTTTCGAGTGTCGATAAGATTACCATGTACGGAGACGGAAATTCAAGCAAGCTTGTGGGCGATATAATTAATTCAACCACTAAAATAACGGACGGTCTGACAGAGGCTACGGGCGTTGACATAAGGGCTTTGCTTGCAGGATTTCTGGGCGGCAAGATTGCGGCTCCCGCACCAATGCTTACAGAAACGGACTCTGCGGAGAAAATCACGGATATTCCGGAGGATACGGGGGAATTTTCGGAGGAATAAAAAATGCGGATATTATTCCGCATTAAGGACAAATATAATCAATGCCACTGCGGCTGCCGCACAGGCAGCCTTGCGCAGTGCTTCATATTTCTGTTCGTTTTCACTGCCGCTTATTATTAATCTTACGGCGCAGCCTCCGTCAAGAAATGAAAAGGGGAGAAGATTGTATATTCCCTCCCATAAGCTTAAAACTGACAAAAAATTAAAGATGTCACTTTTACACAGGAGAAAAAAGGTTATAATATTTGCAAGAGGCCCCGAAAGCAGTACCGCAAGTCCGCCGAAAACCGAAAATACGGGGGAGGTTTCTATCCTTATCCCGTATCCGCTTAACTCAACGGATTTTATTTCGCCGTCAGAGAAAATTATGGCTGTGATGTGTCCAAGCTCATGGATAAGGCATACCGCATAAAAGGACAGTATTATTCCGCTGTCCCTGAAAAGAAATACAAGCCCGTTGAAAAGCAGAAAGGAAAAACGGATAATAATTTCGGTTCTGCCTATTTTAAAGCCGACCAATATTCAGTAATTATATCTATGGGATTTTCAAGGACTTTCTGCGAATATGAAAGCTCCCTGAATTTTTCCGCAAGCTCTTCGGCTGTTGACGGGTATGCTATGTTTATTATGAAAAATGCCAGCGCAAGTAGTATGCATATAAGTGTCTGCATTGCGGCAACGTCCTCAATGCCCTTGTCTTTGTCTGCGGCTGTATCGGGTGTGTTTTCGGAAAGCTCATTGTCCATAATATCTCCCCCCTGTTTGTATATGATATTCGGTGATGAACGCTTTAAGAACCATGCATTTCCGGCAAAATCGGACAGAATATAAAAAATAATATTATTGTTCATATTTGCTTGACTTTTTCTGACAATTATGATACAATATGTTTGCCGGGCTTTTGAAAGGTGATGTATTATTTCGCCATGCAGACCCTTTTCGGCTCGGAAAGATAATATATTTACGGGAAGGTAAGGATATGTTAAAAGGATTATCTAATTCACAGGTTGAAGAAAGCAGAAAACAAAACGGCAGCAATGAACTGACGCAAATACCCCCTGACCCATTGTGGAAAAAAATTCTTGAGGGCTTCAAAGACCCCATGATAATGATTCTCCTCGTGGCATTCGTCGTTCAGGTGGTCATGTTTATACTCGATGTTACGGGTGTTGCGGAAACGGATACCGCATGGTATGAGCCTGTGGGCGTACTCATTGCCATACTCATCGCAAACGGCGTTGCCTCGGTCAGCGAAAGCAAGCAGGAGGGCAAGGCTTCGACCCTTAAAGCCGAAGAACAGGCTAAGGAAATGGCAAAGGTTATCCGTGACGGAAAGCTCGAAGAAATTCACGTCAATGACGTTGTTGTCGGAGATATTGTTTATCTTCAGGCAGGCGACAAGCTCCCCGCAGACGGCGAAATTGTCGAGGGAGAAGTAAAAATCGACCAGGCTGCTCTCAACGGTGAAACCGAAGAGGCTGAAAAAGTCCCCGCAAACGGCGAAAGCTATGATATAAAGGATTTGCTCAATACACACTATGCCTACAGAGGTACTGTTGTGTGCGGCGGCGAGGCTTACATGGAAGTAAAGGTTGTTGGCGACAATACGCTTTTCGGTCAGCTTGCACTTGAAGTGCAGGAGGATACAAGACAGACCCCCTTGCAGGTTAAGCTTGCAAAGCTTGCAAAGCAGATTTCAACTTTCGGATATATCGGAGCAATTGCCATTATTATCGGTGTTTTCATCAGCTCCGCAATAAGAGGACAGCTTCCCGATACGGGCATAGGCTGGGTTAAGTTCGTAATGGACGCTATAACCGTAGCCGTTACGATTATTGTCTGTGCCGTTCCCGAAGGACTTCCCATGCTTACTTCAATTCTCCTTTCGTTCCAGAGCATGAAAATGGCTAAGGACAATGTCCTTGTAAGAAAAATTAACGGTCTTGAAACAGCAGGAAGTCTCAGTCTGCTTTTCAGCGACAAGACGGGTACTATCACGGAGGGCAAGCTTTCCGTTGTGGAATTTATCACGGGCGATGTGAAGAAATTCCAGAAGCTTGAACAGCTTAAAGAAGATACCGCTTTCGATATGGTTACGGGTGTTGGCGTGAATAACAGCGCACAGGCAAGCGATAATCAGGTTATCGGCGGCAACAGCACCGACAGAGCCCTGATGCAGTTTGTTATCGACAACAATGCTGTTTCAAAAATGAAAAAAGATGAGGTCAAGGAATTTAATCCTTTCAACTCAACTAAGAAATGCTCAAACGTTGTAATCGAACACGGCGGAAAAACCGTGACTTATATAAAGGGTGCGCCCGAAAGACTTGTCGTAAGATGCGACAAATACGTTGACGAAAACGGAAAGGTAAGCCCCCTCACAAAGGATATGCAGAAAAAAGTCATGGATTACATTGACGAGCAGGCTGCACGTTCAATGAGACTTCTCGGTGTTGCAAAGAAAGACGGCAGCTCCGATGAGGGCGACGACCTTACTCTCGTATGCGTTCTCTGCATAAGAGACAATGTTCGTAAAGAGGCTGTTGCCGCTATCAAGGAGGTTCAGGAGGCTGGCATTCAGGTTGTAATGGTTACGG
The DNA here is from genome assembly GCA_017470905.1 of Ruminococcus sp. Lineage (GTDB taxonomy): Bacteria > Bacillota > Clostridia > Oscillospirales > Ruminococcaceae > Ruminococcus. Next base: position 28,877 of record JAFUXL010000012.1, read on the forward strand.
GCGACAGAAAGGAAACCGCCGTTGCTATCGCAAAGGATGCAGGACTTCTCAGAACCGAAACCGATGTCGCTCTCACTTCACAGGAAATGGGCGAACTCTCGGACGATGAACTCAAAAAGGTTATTCCAAATCTCAGGGTTGTCGCACGTGCGCTCCCCACGGATAAATCAAGGCTTGTAAGATGCGCTCAGGAGCTTGATTATGTCGTGGGCATGACAGGTGACGGCGTAAACGACTCGCCTGCACTCAAAAAAGCCGATGTCGGCTTTGCTATGGGCAGCGGTACGGAGGTTGCAAAGGAAGCAGGAGATATTACTATCCTCGATGACAACTTCTCATCAATCGCAAAGGCTATTCTCTACGGACGTACAATGTTCAAGGGCATAAGAAAATTCCTCATATTCCAGCTTACTGTAAACGTTGCGGCGGTTCTCACCTGTTTCCTCGGCTCTCTCTTCGGTCAGGACGGCGAACAGATGATGACGGTTGTTCAGCTACTCGTTGTAAACCTTGCTATGGATACGCTTGCCGCTATCGCATTCGGCAGCGAACCCGCACTTAAGGAATATATGAAAGACAAGCCTATCCCCAGACAGGAAAGCATTGTCACAAAGAATATGCTCATTCAGGTAATCATCAGCGGACTTTATATAACAGCACTCTGTCTCTGCATACGTTTCGTGCCTGCATTTAATGATTTATTCGGCGGCGGACACGACTACACATATCTCCGTTCGGCACTATTTGCATCGTTCATGATGGCTATAACATTCAACGGCTTCAACGCAAGAACGGACAAGGTAAATGTATTTGAAAACCTCGGCAGAAACAAGAACTTCCTCATAGTAATGGGCGCACTTCTCCTCGTTCAGTTCATATTCGTAACATTCGGCGGAAAGCCCCTTGCAGTTGAGGCTCTCAACGTTCAGACATGGCTCATCTGCCTTGTATGCGCATTCCTCGTTATACCGATTGACATAATAAGAAAAATCGTCAGCGGAAATAAAAAGGCATAATAAAACCTCCTCCTCCGCACCTGCGGAGGGAGGATGAATATTCACGGCTCAAAACAGGGCTTAATTAAGCCCTGCTGCAAATAAAATAATTTTTTACAGGAGGTAAAACATCATGGCTGTAAGTTTAACAAAAGGACAGAAGGTTGACCTTACAAAAGGCAATCCCAGCCTTTCAAAGATTATTGTTGGTCTTGGCTGGGATACGAACAAGTACGACGGAGGTGCGGACTTTGACCTTGACGCTTCCGCATTTCTCTGCGGCGAAAACGGAAGAGTACCCTCGGACTCGGATTTCATCTTCTACAGCAATCTCAAACACAGCTCCGGAGCTGTTGAGCATACGGGCGACAACCTCACGGGCGAGGGAGAGGGCGATGACGAAGTTATAAAGGTTGACCTCAGCCGTGTTCCTGCAAACATCAGCAAGATTGCTTTCACTGTTACAATCTATGAGGCTGACGAACGCCGCCAGAATTTCGGACAGGTAAGCAACGCTTATATCCACATCGTTGACCAGGTGACGGGAAACGAGATTATCCGCTATGACCTCGGAGAGGATTTTTCAATCGAGACGGCTATCGTTGTAGGCGAAATTTACCGCAACAACGGAGAATGGAAATTCAATGCAATCGGCAGCGGCTTCCAGGGCGGTCTTTACGCTCTCTGCAAGAATTTCGGCGTAAATGTCTGATTTACGGGAAAGTAAACGGGTGATTGTATGTCAGTAAATTTGCAGAAGGGACAGAAGGTTGAACTCCGCAAGAGCAACGGCGGAGAGCTTTCAAAGGTAATGGTAGGACTTGGCTGGGACGAGGCTGCACCTGCAAAAACAGGCTTTTTATCCTCGCTTTTCGGCGGCGGAACACAGGATATTGACTGTGACGCCACGGCTTTTCTCTGTAAGAACGGCAAGCTTACTACCAATAAGGACGTGGTTTATTTCGGCAATCTTACGCATGAGACAAACTGCGTAAAGCACATGGGCGATAACCTCACGGGTGCAGGTGACGGAGACGATGAACAGATATTCGTTGACCTCAAAAGTCTGCCCTCGGCTTACGACAAAATTGTATTTGTCGTAAATATCTATCAGGCTGCGGAGCGCAGACAGCATTTCGGAATGATTAGAAACGCTTTCATACGCATATGCGATGATAACGGAAACGAAATGTGCAAGTATAATCTTTCCGAAAATTACAACAATATGACCGCAATGATTTTCGGCGAGCTTTACCGTCACAACGGCGCATGGAAATTCAATGCAATCGGTCAGCCGACAACCGATAACAATATCGAGGCTCTTGCAAGAAGATTTCGCTGAGTAATATAAAACAGAATTTAACGGGACAGGAATTTATTATTGGTTTCTGTCCTGTTTTGCTGTGTAATAATTTAATAAAAAATTGAATATATTATAATTATATGAAAATACATATCCGCCCCATAACGGGAGATATGCAGGAAATGTAAAAGCGGAGGTGTCTTTTATTGTTGGATGAAAATATTTCAGACAGGGAGAAATACAGCGTGGGTGCGCTGCTGTATTCTCCTGCAAACAGCAGGAAAATAATAAAACAGATAAGGCTTGGGAAAATTCCGCCGCCATATTCGGCTGCGCTGTGTCTTGAGGACTCCGTTGCAGACTCTGCGGTTAGCTATGCGGAGGAATGCGTAATTGACACCCTTAAAGAAACAGCGGAGATTAAAAAGTCCGAAGATGTATATATACCGCCGTTTTTCGTTCGTGTGAGAAATCCCGGACAGATAACCGGGATTTACAACAGTGCAGGTGAGTATGCGGAGCTTATAAAGGGCTTCATTCTTCCGAAATACGTCCCCGAATGTGCGGAGGATTACAACAGGGCAATTATTGAAGTGAATGCTCATGCGGACAGAAAAATTTACATGATGCCTATTCTCGAAAGCGATGAGATAATCTCCGTCAGGACACGCACGGAAAAGCTGTTTGAATTAAAGAATATTATTGACGGCATGAGGGAATATGTTCTTAATGTGCGTGTGGGCGGCAATGATTTTTGTCGTATTTACGGTCTGCGCCGAAATTTTTCACAGACAATTTATGATATTGGTGTTGTAAATGCGTGTCTTATGGATATATTGAATATTTTTTCGTGCGACTATGTGGTTTCCGCTCCCGTCTGGGAATATTTCGACACAAAATCGGACGACAACTGGAAAACCGGGCTTGAAAATGAAATAAGAAAGGATATTCTCAACGGATTTATCGGAAAGACCGCCATTCACCCCTCGCAGGTTCCCGTTATCAATAATATGCTTAAAGTAACCAGACAGGATTATGAAGATGCCTGCTCCGTTGCCGAATGGAATAATATGGAATACGGCGTGAATAAAATCGGAAAACGAATGAACGAGGTCAAATGCCATAGGAAATGGGCGCAGAAGATACTTGCCTTTGCGGATATATACGGAATAAGAGAGGATATATGATGTATGTGAAAAACGATGTTATGAGACTTGCCGGACGCTATAACAACAGCAAACGCAGTTATCTGATTGTAAATCCCTTGCAGGCGAAGCATATGCCCGTTCCGCCGTCAGAGGCTTTTGAAATGATGTGCGCTCTCGGCGGCATTTTAAAGCACACAGGCTCAAAGCTGATTATAGGCTTTGCCGAAACAGCCACGGCAATCGGCGCAGTATCGGCTTTGTCTTTCCCTGATGATACGTATTATATGCATACGACAAGGGAATTTTATAATTCAGAAACGGTTCTGAATTTCTGTGAGGAACACAGTCATGCCGTACAGCAGCAGTTATTTTACAGACCGCTGTCAACGCTCCGCCCCGACAGGGTTATAATGATAGACGATGAAATCTCAACGGGAAAGACTATCGAAAATATAGTCGATGCAATGCGGAAAGAACTGCCGAATTTCAGGGACTGCGAATTTACGGTGGGCTCTGTGATAAACCGCACGGACAGCCGCCGTGAGGCGGAACTCTTAAATAAAAATATAAAATTTTTATCACTCGTTAAAATCAATAACGATGAGGATTTGGAGCAGGCGGTCAGGAATATAAATGTTAAAAGCCCTGTTCTGCCCGATAATTTGAGGGAATACAGCGGAAGAGTTATTTTTGCAAAATCACGTATTCCCGATATGAGAAAGGGTCTTTATGTAGGCGATATGAAAAGGGAGATTAATGCTTTTACAAATGAATGCGTTAATTATATTAAACATGATTTTGAAAAGCTTGAAAAAATACTCGTCCTCGGCACGGAGGAATGTATGCTCCCTGCGATAATGCTCGGCATGGAGATTGAAAAATTCTGCGGCTCGGTTTATACCCATTCGACAACACGCAGCCCGATTGGGATAAAAAATGATGAAAATTATCCGTGCAGAAACGGTTTTCAGGTTCGCAGCTTTTACGAAAGCGAAAGATTAAATTATTTATATAATACAGACAGATACGATGCTGTAGTCGTTGTCACCGACAGCAAAAATGATATTCAGTGCGAAAGAGCCTTTCGGGATATTATGTCGGTATTTTCGGACTGCGGCGGATTTTATCTTATAAGGGGCTGAATATGAGAAGTACATACAAAGACGGCGATGTCAATATATTATTAAAGGATATTACGGGAATGATTGAGCCGCTTGACAATATCGAGCGTGAGAAAAAAATACAGTCGGGTGTGCATTATTCCGAAATGCTCCCGAAAGAAAAGCTGCCGTCGGAGGAGTATCTTAATACGTTCTGTTCATCACTTGAAAATTATGCCCTGCCGACCGCAAAAGCCGCTGAGATATTATGCAGGAAAATAATTGCCGAAAAGGGTAAGAATGTCGTGCTTGTATCCCTTGCAAGAGCCGGAACTCCTGTCGGGGTCTTGCTGAAAAGATTTATAAAGCTTGAATACGGCGCAGACGTTACGCATTTTACAATTTCCATAATCCGTGGACGGGGCATAGATAAAAATGCAGTGAATTATATATTAAAATATTTTTCGCCCGGAAGGATACAGTTTGTTGACGGCTGGACGGGCAAGGGGGCTATTTCAAATCAGCTTAGAGAGGCTATGAAGGATTTCAGCGGTATTGACGACCGTGCGGCGGTGCTTTCCGACCCTGCCGGCATTACGGATTTATGCGGTACACATCAGGATTTTCTTATACCCTCATCGTGTTTAAATTCCACCGTTTCGGGGCTTATAAGCAGGACTTTCTACAGGAGCGATATAATAGGCGAAGAGGATTTTCACGGGGCGATGTATTACGGGGAGTTTGAAAATCACGACAAAACCAATTTATTTATAGATACCGTGGTGAAAAATTTCGGGAGGAGTTATAATTTCAATGAAATTCCGATAACCGAACCGCCCGTTAATGAGGTAAGGGAAATTGCGGAAAAATATAATATCTCCGATATTAATTTCGTAAAGCCCGGAATTGGGGAGACTACAAGGGTGCTGCTGAGGCGCATTCCCTGGAAAATCCTCGTTCACAGCTTTGATGATTATGAATACCTCGGACATATATATCAGCTTGCGGATGAGAAGAATATTCCGCTTGAATTATATCCTTTCAGGGCATACAGAGCCTGCGGACTTATCCAAAGGCTGGCGGACGTATGATGGTATTGTTCTCCGACCTCGACCGCACGCTTATACATTCGCACAGGCATGAAATTACGGGCGAAAAAATTCCTGCCGAGTATTATAATAACAGGGTGCAGAGCTATATATCGGTTTCAAATCTCAATGCCGCTGAGAAATACTGCCGTGATAATCTTTTTATCCCCGTGACTACAAGGCATATGGCGCAGTATGAAAGGCTTTCGCCGCTTTATGAAAAATTAAAATTCCCGTATGCGCTTATATGCAACGGTGCTGTATTGCTGAAAGATAATATAATCGACAGGGAATGGCTCGACTGTTCGGTTAAAATATTAAATCCGTATTCGGAGATTTTGAATGATATATATAAATATTTTTCAAAAATAATAGAAAAGGAGCATATTCATTTTATAAAGCCCTTTTTCGTTTACGCAAAGACCGAAAATGCCTTTGATATTTATGAAAATCTGAAAAATAAATATACGGAAATTGATGTGCTTTGCAATGAATATAAGATATACTGTATTCCGAAAGCTGTTTCAAAGGGAGAATGCGTGAAAAGATTTAAAAAAATATACTGTCCCGATATGCAGGATTTTGCGATAGGGGACAGTATGTTCGATTATTCGATGATGAGGGAATGTTCATCTGCATTTGCACCGCCTGACTGCGATATTGACGGAAATATAAAAAGGCTGGGTGTTCCCTTTGATTTCTGCGAGGTTTTCGGGAATATGGGCGTTATAATTTAAATACAAAAGGGAGCGATTTAATGAAAACAGGTTTCATAGGAGCAGGAAAGGTCGGATTTTCCCTCGGAAAATATCTCTCCGTCAACGGAATAAATATAAGCGGATATGCAAGCAGAAATCCTCTTTCCGCAAAAGAAGCTGCCGAATTTACTGGTACAAAATTCTATGCGGATTATTCAGGGCTTATAACCGAAAGCGAAATTATATTTATAACCGTTTCCGACGGAAGTATACAGTCTGTATTTGACGAGATAAAAAGCATGGACATTTCGGGCAAAATCCTATGTCATTGCAGCGGAGTGATGACTGCCGCCGAAGCGTTTGAAAATATATCATCATACGGCGCATACGGCTGTTCGATACATCCGCTTTTTCCCGTCAGCAGCAAATATAATTCCCACAAGGAATTAAAAAACGCTTTCTTCTGTATCGAGGGCGATGAAAAATATCTTGGCTTTTTTGAAGAATTATTTAAAAATATCGGAAATCCTGTCAGGGTTATCCCGTCAGAGACAAAAAGCGAATATCATGCCGCCTGTGCCGTTTCGAGCAATCTTGTATGCGCTCTTGTTGCGGAAAGCATATCACTAATGCAGAAATGCGGATTTACCGAAGAAAATGCCCTCTCCGCACTTGAACCCCTCGTCAGAGCCAATATAAATAAAATTTTTGAATCCAATCCCATGGAAGCCCTTACAGGTGCTGTCGAAAGATGCGACATTTCTACCGTAAAAAAACATCTCTCCTGTCTGAAAAACGAAAACGAAAGAGATATGTACCGTGCGGTATCTCTCATGCTCACCGAAACAGCCCTTAAAAAGCACCCTGAAACAGATTATTCCGAAATGATAGACCTGCTCCGCAGAGAATAGAAAAATCCCCCTGCAAAAATATACAGGGGGAATATTTATTTAAGCTCTCCGTGTTCCTCATAGCTTGCGGTTCTGACAATTTCGTTATTCTGTCCGACAAAAACCACCCTCGGCTTATGTTCCTTTATTTCCTGCGGTGTCATATTAGCATAGGACATTATTATAACGAGGTCGCCTTTTTGTCCAGACCTTGCCGCCGCACCGTTGAGACAGATTATGCCGCTGCCACGCTGCCCGGCAATGACATATGTTTCAATGCGGCTGCCGCTGCTGACATTGACTATATGGACGTGTTCGTATTCATAAAGACCTGCCGCCTCCATGAGTTCCTCGTCAATAGTTATGCTGCCGACATAGTTAAGCTCCGCCTGAGTGACCGTGGCACGGTGTATCTTGCTTTTGAGCATTGATATATGCATAGCTTGCCTCCCTCACACATCTTCTGTGAAGAAATTGTCAATAAGTCTGGTTTTTCCTATATAGACAGCCATTGCGCAGAGTGCGGGTCTGTCAAGAACGGGTATCTGCTGCATTGTCCTGCAATCAACCATTTTAACATAGTCAATCCTTGCAAGAGGTTCTGCGTTTATGTGATTTTTCATCGCATCGAGAATAATTTCACAGCTTGTCTCTCCGTTTCTCACGAGATTTATGCCGATTGAAACAGCCTGTGAAAGCACGAGCGCAGCCTTTCTCTCGTCATCATTGAGATATGTGTTTCTTGAACTTTTTGCAAGACCGTCCTCCTCACGGATTATCGGACAGCCTATTATTTCAATATCCATATTCAAATCATCGACCATGTGACGGATAACGGCAAGCTGCTGTGCATCTTTCTTTCCGAAGTAAGCCTTGTCGGGCTTTACGATATTGAAAAGCTTTGAAACGACCGTGCATACGCCCCTGAAATGTATCGGACGGCTTATGCCGCAAAGCTCCTGCGTCAGGACAGTCATATCGACAAAGGACGAAAATCCCTCATGATACATTTCCGAGGGTTCGGGGTTGAATATAATATCTCCGCCGTGTTCCTCAACGATTTTTGCGTCATGCTCAATATCACGGGGATAGCTTTCCAAATCCTCCGTGGGAGCGAACTGCATGGGATTTACAAAGTCGGAAACGACAGTCCTGTCGTTATCCCTGTGGGAAGCCTCGATAAGACTTGCATGACCCTCATGGAGATAGCCCATAGTAGGAACAAGACCGACCGTAAGACCCTGTTTTCTCCATTCTCTGACCTGCTGCCTTACCTCATCTATAGTTTTAACGATTTTCATATTATTCATATTCCTTTCTATAAATGAACATTTTAAAATAATACGCAAGAATTTTTATATTTTTCCTTATCCCCCCACCAAGGTGGGGGGATAAGGTTTTTTATTATACTTTTTGTATATTATAAAAATTTCTTTTCGAGTGCCTTGACTATATCCTCATCGAGCGAGTAGGTATGCTCAACTGCCGGGAAATTTCCGTTCTTGGTTTCGGCTATATAATCGGAAATACCATTTCTCATAAGCTCACCGACCTGAGCGAATACCCTTACGAATTTAGCAGTATGACCCGTAGTAAGACCGAGCATATCCTGATAAACGAGAACCTGTCCGTCACAGCCGTTTCCTGCTCCTATGCCTATCGTGGGGATAACCAGACGTTTCGTGATTATCTCTGCGATTTTTGCAGGGATACCCTCCAATACGACAGCACAGGCACCTGCCTCCTGAATTTTCATTGCGTCATTGATAAGCTTTTCAGCCTTTTCGAGACTTTTTCCCTGAACCTTGAAACCGCCGAAAGCGTTCACCGACTGCGGAGTAAGTCCGAGATGAGCGACAACGGGAATTGAGGCATTGACGATAGCCTTTATCTGTTCGCAGACCTCCGCACCGCCTTCAAGCTTGACGGCATTTGCGCCGCCCTCTTTGATAAGCCTGCCTGCATTCGTCACAGCCTCTGCGACACTGACCTGATAGGACATGAAAGGCATATCGGCAACGACAAAGGCATTTTCCGCACCTCTTGAAACGGCTGCCGTATGGTGAACCATATCCTCCATGGTAACGGGGAGGGTATTTTCATAGCCGAGCATGACCATTCCGAGGGAGTCGCCTATAAGGATTGCATTTACGCCGCATTCGTCCATGATTTTTGCGGTAGTGTAGTCATAAGCGGTAAGCATCGTGATTTTATCGCCCGATTGCTTCTGCTTTAAGAGGGTTGAAACAGTGTTTTTCATAATTTAATTCTCCTTAAAAAATGTTACCTTTCCGACAACGGATAAGATACATTCATATTATAATACTGTTATGTGATAATTATGTGATACACGGTTATTTTTTGGGAAATTATTATTCGGCACGCACTTCGGGGTATTTGCCGAACATATATTTTAAAACAATGGGCGTGACAATGCTTGAAATTATTATAAGAAGAATTACGGCGGTAAAATACGAAGAGTCGATAATTCCAAGACCAAGCCCCTTATTTGTGATAATCAGAGCCACCTCGCCCCTTGTCATCATTCCTGCTCCGATTTTAACGCAGTCCGCCCAGCCGTATTTAAAGCACCTCGAAACCAGACCGCAGCCGATAATTTTACTTAGCATGGCGACTATTACAAAGCCTATCGAAAACACTATCATGCTTGAATTTACATTGCTGAAATCTGTTTTCAGTCCTATTCCCACAAAGAACATGGGCGCAAAGAACATATAGCCGTTTACATTTACTTTCCTGTCGATATACTCCGCATCACGGACATTGCAAAGGATTATTCCTGCAATATAAGCACCTGTTATATCGGCAATTCCGAAATATTTTTCTGCGACATAAGCCATAATCAGGCAAAGGCTCACTGCAATTATGGGTATTCTTCTTGTGTGAGCGTGTTTCTCGTCATAGTATTTGAATATCTTATAGAATACATATCCGACAACTGCTGAGAGAATGAGGAAAAGAAATATCTTTCCTGTTACGGCGAGGGTGTTGCTGTCGGGGTCTTTGAAGCCTAAAATAAAGGTAAGTACAATTATTCCGATTATATCGTCAATTATAGCGGCACTCAAAATCGTCTGACCGACACGGCTTTTAAGACAGCCCATTTCTTTAAGGACTTCAACGGTAATTCCGACAGATGTTGCGGTCATTATGCTGCCGATGAAAACCGCCTTGAAAAATTCGTCCGTACCGAGCGGAGAAAAGCCGTAAACCGCCATATATAAGAGACTTCCGCACACAAGCGGCACAAGCACTCCCACGCAGGCTATGAGAAAAGCCGCAAAGCCCGATTTTTTAAGCTCCTGCAAATTCGTTTCAAGTCCTGCCGAGAACATTATCAGGACAACGCCTATTTCAGCCATTTTGCTTATAAAATCCGTAGGCTGGACAATTCCGAGGATACATGGACCTATTATCAGACCTGCGATTATTTCCCCCACCACCATGGGGGCTTTGCATTTTCTTGCGATAAGACCGACAGCCTTTGCGCTTATTATGATAACAGCCAAATCCCTGAAAATTTCATAGGTTTCCAAAATATCATTTCCTTTCATATAAAATCTCCTTTAATATTATATTGCAGCCCGAATAACTTGTCAAGAAAAAAATATCACAAAAAACAATGCATTTGCATTTACTTTTCTGCTTTTTCGGACTATTTACAGGGGGACACCTCAAAAATCACAGTCTGTTTCCCTCCGCCGCAGGAGGAGGGAATAAAAACCATATATAAAATAAAATGCTTACTTATAGTATAAAAACGAAAGGAATGAATGAAATGGACAAGACATTAAATATCATATCTGCATCAGTATGCGCAGTATTCGGATTTCTCTTCGGGGCGGCTGACGGACTTCTCAAAGCCCTGACAGCATTTATTATAATCGACTATATAACAGGTGTAATCGCCGCAGTAATCACGAAAAAGCTGTCCTCCGAAATAGGATTTAAGGGAATAGCCAAGAAAGTATTCATACTAAGCCTTGTCGCAGTCGGACATATAATCGACACTCACGTAATAGGCGAAAGTTCACTGTGCAGGAGTGCGGTAATAGGCTTTTACATAGCCAACGAGGGAATATCAATCCTCGAAAATGCCGCAGTTCTCGGAATACCCCTCCCCGAAAAGCTGGTTGAAATATTTCAGCAGCTTAAAGAAAAGTAAATAAATCCTGACCGCAAAAAGGCTGTACCCCGGAGGATACAGCCTTTTTTACTTTTCTGTCATTTGTCTTGCCCATTCCGCAATTACCTCACGGCTTGTATCGGCATAGAAACGCTTTGCGCCGACAATCTGAACCGACTCTCCGAAAACGGGCTTTAATTTTTCGGCGGTCTTGTCAATATCGCTTCCGCCCGATGTGGCAAAAAGAGCGATTTTCTTTCCCGAAAAATCATACTGTTTCAGAAAGCTGAGAATAATATTCGGTGCGCCGTAATACCATATCGGAAAGCCGATAAAGACGAACCCGTAATTTTCCATGCCCTTTACTTTTTTTGCAATGGGAATATCTTTCTTTCCGATTTTCTCCTTGTTGCACCTTGCAAGCGGATTAATCCATTTAAGGTCGGAGTCTTTATATGGTTCTTCGGGCATTATCTCGAATATATCTGCGCTCACGGTTTTCTTGATTAATTCTGCGGCTCTTTCGGTAACTCCCGATGCCGAAAAATAAGCGACAAGTTTTTTCACTGCAATTCCTCCTCAATCAAAAGTAATACATTACTGATATTATATAATATTTACATCAATGTGTCAATTCGTAATATGCTCAAAAAACGCATTGATTTTATGTGGATATTGCCGATATATAAATGATTAATATCAGAAATTTTGTTTAAAATGCAGTACATCAAAGGTTATGATTATAATTTGACAAAAAATGAATAACATGATATAATAATAGAAATATTTTCATGGAGGTGTTCTTATGACTTCAAACGAAACCAATCGTGATGACATAATAGTAAAAACCAGCATAACAGGAATAATTGCGAATGTTTTTCTTGCATCGTTCAAGGCGGTTATAGGAATTATTTCGCATTCGATAGCAATAACCATGGACTCGGTGAATAATTTAAGCGATGCAGGCTCTTCTCTTATAACCATAATCGGCACAAAGCTTTCGAGAAAACAGCCCGATAAAAAGCACCCGTGGGGATACGGCAGAATTGAATATTTAAGTGCAATGCTTATTTCTGTCATAGTGCTGTATGCAGGAACGGTATCCTTCACGGAGTCCGTGAAAAAGGTAATCTCACCTGAAATTCCCGAATATTCGGCGGCTTCGCTCGTTATAGTTTCCGTTGCGGTTGCCGTAAAAATCATTCTCGGCAGATATGTAAAGAAAACGGGCGAAAGGGTAAATTCCGACTCGCTTGTAAATTCGGGAACAGATGCGCTTATGGATGCGGTAATATCCGCCTCGACACTTGCGGCGGCGGTTATATATATTATTTCGGGACTGAGCCTTGAAGCATGGCTTGGTGCGATAATTTCCGTTGTGATTATAAAATCGGGCATTGATATGCTAAGGGATACGCTTTCGGACATACTCGGTCAGAGAATAGACCCCGAAACCGCTAAGGCTGTAATGGACTGCATGATGGAATTTCCCGAAGTGCTGGGCGTGTATGACCTTATTTTCCATGACTACGGACCTGACAAAATAAACTGTTCGGCGCATATAGAAATATCCGACACGATGACCGCCGATAAAATCGACAGGCTCGAAAATGACATAGCCGTCAGGGTCTACAGCGAATATAATATAATAATCACTGCTATAGGAATTTATGCGGCAGACCTCAGAGACCCCGAAACCGTAAGAATAAGAGGGGAAATATACAAAATTGCCGCAGAAACGGAATATATACTCCAGATACACGGATTTTATCTCGACAAGGACGAGAAATTTATGAAATTCGATGTTATTGTCAGCTTTGACGCAGACGACAGAAACAGGGTTTACGGGGAATTTTTGCAGAGAATAAAAGGCTGTTATCCCGAATATAAAATAATTGCAAATCAGGATACTGATTTCAGCGTGAGCGAATAAATTTTTACGGGGGAATATTATGATATATACAGTTACTTTTAATCCTGCCATAGATTATGTTGTGCATATTGAGGATATGAAAGAGGGGGCTGTGAACCGTTCTTCATATGAGGAAATGTATTTCGGCGGAAAGGGCATAAATGTTTCGGCAGTGCTGAAAGAACTTGGAGTATCTTCAAAGGCTCTGGGCTTTATTGCAGGCTTTACAGGCGAGGCTATAAAAGACGGTCTGGAAAAAAACGGCGTTGAAACCGATTTTGTCAGGCTTTTGTTGGGAAATTCAAGAATAAACGTCAAAATAAAATCGTCCCGTGAAACGGAAATAAACGGTCAGGGTGCTTTCATAGACGACAATGCCCTGAATGAATTTTTTGAAAGGCTCGGTATGCTTGCGGACGGCGATGTTTTAATCCTTGCCGGGAGTATCCCGAAAAGTATGCCCGATGATATATACGAAAGAATACTCATGAAAATTTCCGACAGGGATATAAAAACCGTTGTCGATGCGGAAAAAAATCTGCTGATGAATACGCTTAAATACAAGCCCTTTCTCATAAAGCCGAACAATTACGAACTCGGCGAAATTTTCGGAACTGATATGAATACTATTGAGAAAACTGCCGGATATGCCCGTAAACTGCGTGAAATGGGGGCTGTGAACGTCCTTGTTTCAATGGCGGAAAAGGGTGCTTTGCTTGTTGACGAAAATAATAAACTGCATATCTGCGGAGCGTGCAGGGGAGAGACAAAAAATTCCGTGGGAGCAGGCGACTCAATGATTGCAGGCTTTGTTGCAGGTTTAATGAACGGCGATTATGAATATGCGCTGAAGCTCGGCACGGCTGCGGGCGGAGCAACGGCATTTTCGGAGGGACTTGCCGTGAGAGATAAAATATATGAGCTTATGAAACAGCTTTGATATTATTTGTATTTGTATTGATTTTTCTGTAAAAATATGTTATAATAAGTTGAGGTGATGTAAATGAAAGTATGTCCGAAATGCGGAATTGAAAATCTCGATGACGCAAGGTTCTGCTTTTTCTGCGATTTTGATTTTTATGCAAACGCAGGCATAAATCTTAAAAAGCCGCAGCAAACGGCGGATAATTCCGCAAGCAGCAATCCGAAAGCCCCCGTGAAAAAGCTCAGACCCGTGAGAAATTCAAATTCACAGACGGCTGAAATACCGATAATTCCATATCCGACTAATAACAGCACAGACAATGCAAATAATAATACATACAATCCCTATCCGCCGCCGTATAATCCTCCTCCGCCCGAACAGCCGACAGATTACGGCGGTGATGAGGCTGAGGAGGAAAAATCCTCCTCAACACCGATTTTGATAGCTGTTATCGCACTTCTGATATGCGCCGTATGCATACTCATGTATATGCTCCTCATACAGAAAAAAATGAATGAGACTGTCGAAAACAGAAAGAATAATTTAAATTCCTCCGTTTCCGAACAAGTTATACCCGTTACACAGCAGACCACTTCGGAAACCACGACAGCAGTATCAACAACAACTTCAACTTCCTCGACTTCTTCAAAATCTTCAACATCTTCAACAACGTCCGGTACTTCAAAAACCTCCAAAACCACGGCAGTATCAACATCGACTACAGCTTCTTCAAAATCGGGAAAGACCACGGCTGCTTCCGCTTCGAGCAAATCCGGAGCCACAACAACAGTTACTTCCGCAGCGAGGAAAACCACTGCTGCAACCACTGCGCAAAAGCAGACTACCGTGACGACAACCGCCGCAAAGCCGAGTGTTTCCGTTTCCGCAGAGGTGACAGCCTGCAATATACACGGACGGATAAATACAAATGGCGGAGTTGTTGCAAGCTTTGCTTCTTCGTATGTAGTTGACGGCGGAGATGTGAAGAAAGTCCGCAGCAGTCTCGGAAACAACTGGAATGTTACTGCGGTAAACAGTTGTGTTTCGCACGGTGTAACGTGGTACGAAATTTATGATGCAGACGACAATGATTATTACGGCTGGGTGGATGGAAATTATATTGATTTTACTTCTCCCCGTGAGACAAAGCTCTCCGTTACCGTCACACCATGTAATCTCAATGGTGTTATAAGAACATACGGCGGTACTGTTTCGGGATATGCCTCGTCCTATGTAGTTGACGGCGGAAGTGCCGCAACAGTGAGGTCAAGCCTCGGCAACTGGAATATTAAAGCAGTAAATATCTGTTATTCAATGGGCGTAACATGGTATGAACTTTACGATGCAGATGACGGCGATTATTACGGCTGGGTAGATGCAGGCTATATTGATTTCAGTGTACCCCGTGAAACTCCCGTTCCCCAGAATAATTCCGTTTCCGTAACGCCCTGCAATTTCAGGGGAATTATAAACACAGGCGGCGGCACTGTTTCGGGATATGCCTCGTCCTATGTAGTTGACGGCGGAAGTGCCGCAACAGTGAGGTCAAGTCTCGGCAACTGGAATGTAATTGCGGTAAATACCTGTGTTTCGCACGGTATAACATGGTATGAGCTTTATGATGCAGATGACGGCGATTATTACGGCTGGGTAGATGCAGGCTATATAAATTTCTCCTAATCTTTATTCCTTGATTTTCCGTCCCTTGGTTAAGGGACGGAAATTTTTCTGCTCTTATCGAATGTTTGTTCTGATTATTTAGAACCTTTGTTCTGTTTGCGATTTATTTTATTTTTTGCTTGCTTTTTTTTATCATATGTAGTATAATAGAATGTATCAGACGAAAAATATAATATCGCAGATATGCACAGCCTTTTATGGCTCTGCAAACAGAAAGAAATGTGGTGAAAAAATGGAACAGACTGTAAAAAGTGATAAAAATACCGAAAAAGACAACGTTTTGTATACCGTTGCCGTGAGAGGTCTTGTTGCATTTCCTAAAATGGTGATGCACTTCGACATCGCAAGAGGCAGGTCTGTCAGGGCTATAGAAAAGGCTCTCAAAGAGGACGGCAGAATATTCCTCGTTACCCAGCATGAGACATATGTCGAAAACCCGAAATTTTCCGACCTCTATAAAGTCGGCGTAGTCGCCGAAATCAGACAGGTTCTCAAACTTCCCGACAACGTTATGAAAGTCCTCGTAGAGGGCGTTTATAAGGCTAATCTTGTAAGACTTATTGACGGCGGAGATGTCCTTGAGGCTGAAATAAAACGTTCGCCTACATATTCAAGGGCAAAATATGACAAGGTTGAGGCAGAAGCCCTCGTGAGGTCTATAAAGGATATATTTGAAAAATATGCCTCCTATTTCCCGAAAATGCCGAATGAGCTTTTCACCTCCATTATGGGAGAGGACGACCCCATAAAGCTCTTTGAAGCGATAACTTTCAATTGCAGTCTCAATTACAGGGATAAGCAGACCCTCCTCGAAGAAACCAATATCATAAATAAGCTTTCCGTACTCTATGCCTGTCTCACATCAGAGGTGGAAATTCTCGAACTCGAAAGCCTTATCAACGAACAGACCAAGAATATTATCGACAAGGGTCAGAAAGAATATTACCTCCGTGAACAGCTGAGGGTTATTCAGGAACAGCTCGGCGAGGAGGAAACTGACGAGTCGTATGAATATATCCGTGATATAATGGAGCTTAAGGTTGACGAAAAGAGCAAGGAAAAACTCCTCAAAGAGGCTGAAAAGCTTACAAAGCTGCCGCCCTCTGCTCAGGAGACTTTCGTCATTAAAAATTATCTCGATACAGTTATCGATTTGCCGTGGGGAAAATACAGCAAAGCCAAGCTTTCCATTGACAAGGCGGAGGACATTCTCGAAAAAGACCACTACGGTCTTAAAAAGGTCAAGGAACGCATACTCGAATTTCTTGCCGTCCATATGCTCAATCCCGAAATAAAAGGTCAGATTATCTGCCTTGCGGGACCTCCCGGTGTGGGCAAGACCTCCGTTGCCAAATCTGTCGCAAAGGCTATGGGAAGAAAATATGTAAGAGTATCCCTCGGCGGTGTGCGTGATGAGGCTGACATAAGAGGTCACAGGAAAACATATGTCGGTGCTATGCCCGGAAGAATTATCGCCGCACTACAGCAGGCAGGTACGGCTAATCCTCTTATCCTTTTCGATGAGATTGACAAGCTCTGCAGCGATATGAAAGGCGACCCCTCGTCCGCTATGCTCGAAGTCCTCGACAGCGAACAGAACAACGCTTTCAGAGACCACTTTATCGAAATTCCATTTGATTTGAGCAAGGCGGTTTTCATTACCACTGCCAACAATATCGATACTATCCCGAAACCGCTTCTCGACAGAATGGAGCTTATCGAACTGCCGAGTTATACCGCAGAGGAGAAATTCCATATCGCAAAGGAACACCTTATTCCGAAACAGCTGAAGGAACACGGTCTTAAAGCCTCCCAGCTAAAATTCGATGACGATGCCATTGACGATATTATCGCATATTACACGAGAGAAGCAGGTGTGCGTACACTTGAAAGAACCATTGCTTCCGTGTGCCGAAAGGCGGCAAGAAAAATCGCATCGGGCGAGGTCAAAAGACTTAAAGTCAAGATCAAGGATTTGCATGACCTCCTCGGCATTAAAAAATATATCTCCGACATACACTCAAAAAATGACCAGACGGGTGTTGTCAACGGTCTTGCATGGACTTCCGTTGGCGGTGTGATTATGCCGCTTGAAGTCATTGTCCTTGACGGTACGGGAAAGGTCGAAATTACAGGCTCTCTCGGCGATGTAATGAAAGAAAGTTCACGCATTGCCGTAAGCTATGTCAGGAGTATCGCCGATAAATACGGCATAAACAGGGATTTTTACAAGGAAAACGACATACACATAAATGCCGTTGAGGGAGCAGTTCCGAAAGACGGACCCTCGGCAGGTGTCACTATGGTAACGGCTCTGGTTTCGGCTCTCTCGGACAGGAAAGTCCGTGCCGATGTCGCTATGACTGGCGAAATAACACTTCACGGCAAGGTACTCCCCATAGGCGGTCTCAGAGAAAAGACTATGGCGGCTTATAAGGCAGGTATAAAAACCGTTGTAATCCCTGCCGACAATAAGCCCGACCTCGAAGAAGTTGATGATGCGGTTAAGAATGCCGTTGATTTTGTGTGTGCCGAAACTCTTGAAGATGTTCTCGATACTGCACTTGTTAAATAATAATATATTTATTCCTTCGCCTGTGCGGAGGGATATATTAAAATTGTTTAATATTTATTCCTCCGCTTTTGCGGAGGGATAAATTAAGCCGGTTTCTGTCGTTCGGACGGAAAATATATAACTGCAAAGACAGGTGATAATATGAAACTTAATTACAATAAGGCGGAATATGTCGCTTCATACGGAACATTTTCACAGATACCCCCGTGCGACAGAATTGAAATAGCCTTTGCAGGTCATTCAAATGTTGGTAAATCCACACTTATAAATAAAATTTTTAACAGAAAAAACCTCGCAAGAGTAAGCTCCGTCCCCGGAAAGACCGCTACCATAAATTTCTACGGTCTTGAAAATATCTTCTTTGCGGATTTGCCCGGCTACGGCTACGCTAAAGTTTCAAAATCCGAAAAGGAACGCTGGGCTGGGCTTATCGAGGGCTATCTCTCCTCCGACAGGGATATAAGGCTTGTTTTTATGCTTGTCGATATGCGTCATGCCCCCACAAAGGACGATGTGCATATGATAAATTATCTGATTGATGCCGAAATGCCCTTTGTCCTCGTTCTGACCAAGGCTGACAAGCTTAAAAAAAACGAAAGATTAAAGCGCATGGAAGCTTTTAAATCCGAAATTCCGTGCTTTGAAGAAATCCATGTCATTCCCTTTTCCTCCGTCACTTTCGAGGGAGTTGAGGAACTGAGGGAAATTGTTGAGGATATTGCAGACGACAATGATGTCGCTGATGAATAATTACATACGAAAGGAAGTATAAAATGTTTGTATCCGAAAATTTAACCGTGAATGAAAAAGGCAGGCTTGCAATAGGCGGTGTCGATACCGTTGAGCTTGCAGAAAATTACGGTACTCCGCTCTATGTAATGGACGAGCAGATGATAAGAAAAAATCTCCGCCGTTTCCATGAGAGTATGCAGAAATTCTATGACGGCAAGGGGCTTGTATGCTACGCAAGCAAGGCTTTTTCATGCATGGAGATGTGCCGCATTGTCGCAAGTGAGGGTGACGGTCTTGATGTGGTTTCGATAGGCGAACTCTATACCGCCCTCAAAGCAGGTTTCCCTGTGGAGAAAATCGGTTTCCACGGCAACAACAAAACCGATGAGGAGCTTAAATTCGCTGTGGAAAATAATGTCGGTCATATTATTGTCGATAATATCAGCGAACTGAACCGCCTTGAAATTATTGCCGCCGATTTGAACAAAAAGCCCGATATTCTCTTCCGCATAAAGCCTGGAATTGACGCTCACACACATAATTTTGTAAAGACAGGTCAGATTGACAGCAAATTCGGTTTCGCTCTTGAAACAGGTGAGGCTTTCACCGCCGTAAAAGAAGCAATAAACTGCAAAAACCTTAACCTTACGGGTCTGCACTGCCATATCGGTTCGCAGATTTTCGATATTTCTCCCTTTGAGGAGGCGGCAAGGGTTATGCTCGCCTTTATTGCTAAAATCAGGAATGAACTCGGATATGAAATAAAGGGTCTTAACCTCGGCGGCGGTTTCGGCATAAAATACCTCAATTCCGATGACCCCCAGCCCTTTGAAAATTACCTCGAAAAAGTCTCAAAGGTGATTAATGAAGAATGTGAAAGACTGAATATTTCCCGTCCGTTTATCTATATCGAGCCGGGTCGCTCCGTTGCCGCTCCTGCCGGTATTACGCTCTATACCGTTGGTGCAAGAAAGGAAATCCCCGATATAAGAACTTATATTTCCGTTGACGGTGGCATGGCGGACAGTCCGAGGTATATCCTCTATCAGTCGCAGTATGAGGCGATTGTCGCAAACAAGGCAAGTCAGAAACGCTCCGAAAGAGTTACTATCGCAGGAAAATGCTGTGAAAGCGGCGACTTAATCGGCGAGAATATGCCACTCCAGCACGCCGAAACAGGAGATATAATCGCTGTCTGCGCTACAGGTGCTTATAATTACTCAATGTCAAGCAATTACAACAGACTTCAAAAGCCTGCTGTCGTTTTCGTAAATAACGGTGAGGCAAGAATTGCCGTTAAACGTGAAACTCTTGATGATATTATCAGAAATGATGTCTGATGAAAAAAATTAAAGACTTTTTTCGGATTGTTTTCCTGATTTTCTGGTTTTTGTTGCAGACTGTTTTCAAGCCTGTCATAATTATTCTGCTTTTCTGGTTAATTTCTTTTGCTGTCGGATTTTTTACAGGGAGTGCGAGAATTACAATAGTTATCTGGTGCCTCGGTATGCTTGTCATGAGCCTGATACTTATAATTCCACGCTGTAAAGAATTAATAAGTGATATTTTTATAATCAAAAAAGGCTTTAAGTATGTCGGTATCTGTAACGGTATGACGAGACCTTTCAAGGGGGCAAGTTATTTGAATGTTACATGGACTGACAATAATAATCATGAGCATACACACACATTCAATGCGACAGACAATAAGAATAAATATCCGCATGATGTGAATGTTTATGCTTATGATAATATAATGAATCTTACTAATCTCGGCTGGCGGACTGTCGTTAAAGATGTCGGCTATGTGCTTTTGTTTATGCCGTTTTTTATTCTTTCTGTGGTACTGATTATTTTTGCAGTTAAGGATATTATCAAAAATGGACTTGTATAATTTTTTATCTCTCTGTTCAGACAGGGAGATTATTTTTTGTTTTGTTGTACTAACAAATACTTTGTTTAAATCTTGACAAAGTAAGCGAAATGTTGTAAAATTAAAGTATATATTTAGAAAGGAATGATTTCTATGGGTTTAACTCTTACTGAAAAAATCTTAAAGGCTCATCTCGTTGACGGTGAGTACGTAAAGGGTCAGGAAATCGGCATAAAAATCGACCAGACCCTCACGCAGGACGCTACGGGTACTATGGCTTATCTCGAATTTGAGGCTATGGGCGTTCCCAGAGTAAAGACCGAAAAAAGTGTCGCTTATATCGACCATAATACTCTCCAGAGCGGCTTTGAAAATGCTGACGACCACCGCTTTATCGGAAGTGTTGCCAAAAAGCATGGCATTTATTTCTCACGTCCCGGAAACGGTATCTGCCATCAGGTTCATCTCGAAAGGTTTGGTATACCCGGAAAAACTCTTATCGGCTCGGACAGCCATACCCCTACGGGCGGCGGTATCGGTATGATTGCTATCGGCGCAGGCGGTCTTGATGTCGCTGTTGCCATGGGCGGCGGTGCTTATTACATAACCTGCCCCAAGGTCGTTAAGGTTAATCTCACAGGCAGGCTCAGTCCATGGGTTTCCGCCAAGGACGTTATCCTTGAAGTCTTAAAGAGAATGTCCGTCAAGGGCGGTGTCGGAAAGGTTATCGAATATGTCGGCGAGGGCGTTAAAACTCTCTCCGTTCCCGAAAGGGCTACTATTACCAACATGGGCGCAGAACTCGGTGCTACCACTTCGATTTTCCCCTCGGATGAAATTACAAGGCAGTTCCTCAAAGCTCAGAAGCGTGAGGAGGTATGGCAGCCCCTTGCCGCTGATGATGATGCCGTTTACGATGAGGAACTCAATATCAACCTCAGTGAACTCGTTCCGCTTGCGGCTTGTCCTCATTCTCCCGATAATGTCAAGAGCGCTGAGGAAATAGGAAAGCTTAAAATTGACCAGGTTTGTATCGGTTCATGTACCAATTCTTCGCTCCTCGATATGCTCAAAGTCGCTCATATCCTTAAAGGCAAGACCGTTCACCCCGATGTTTCACTTGCTATCGCTCCCGGTTCAAAGCAGGTTCTCAATATGATGGCGCAGAACGGCGCATTGTCAGTTCTTATTGATGCGGGCGCAAGAATACTCGAAAGTGCCTGCGGTCCCTGTATCGGTATGGGTCAGTCTCCCAATTCAAAGGGTATTTCTCTGCGTACCTTCAACAGAAATTTCGAGGGACGCAGCGGAACCAAGGACGGTCAGATTTATCTCGTATCCCCTGAAATGGCTGCTGTTTCGGCTATTAACGGCTATCTCACAGACCCCAGAGAACTCGGCGAAATGCCCGATTTCAAGCTTCCCGAAGAGTTTACAATCAACGACAATATGGTTGTTCCCCCTGCAAGCGTTGAGGATATGGACAGCGTTGAGATTTTGAGAGGTCCCAATATAAAGCCCTATCCCGAAACCTCTCCGCTCCTCGAAACAATTGACGCTCCCGTTTCTCTCAAGGTCGGCGACAATATCACTACCGACCATATCATGCCCGCAGGTGCAAAAATTCTTCCTCTCCGTTCAAATATCCCGAAAATTTCACAGTACTGCTTTGCCGTATGCGATGAAAGCTTCCCGAAGAGAGCCGAAAGACTCGGCAAGAGCATTATTGTCGGCGGTTCAAACTACGGTCAGGGTTCTTCAAGAGAACACGCTGCTCTCGCTCCGCTTTATCTCGGCGTAAAGGCTGTTCTCGTCAAATCGTTCGCAAGAATACACCGTGCAAATCTCATCAATGCAGGTATTCTTCCCCTTACTTTCGTCAACGAGGCTGACTATGACAAGATTGATGAGGGAGATATTCTCCTCCTCTCCGATGTCAGAAAGGCTGTAGAAAACGGTCAGACACAGCTTACCGTCCTCGACAAGACAAACGGCACGGAAATTCCCGTACTCTGTGAGCTTTCGGGACGTACTAAGGATATTATGCTCGCAGGCGGTCTGCTCGACTTCACAAGAGAGAGCATGAAATAAAATATCAGACTTTGATTTAGCAAGTTTAAAATCCTGTTTCCTCCGCCTGTGGCGCAGGAGACAAAGACAAATAAAAAGGAGGCAGCAATGGAAAACAGTATGCAGGGTTCGTTCAATATACTCCTTTTTCTGTTGCTGCTCATGCTCCTTTTCTGGGGGTTCAACGCTTACAAGCATTATAAAAAGGGCTGGACGAAATTTCAGAAGTCTGTTGACATAATCGGCGGTATCTTCATTGCGGCTCTTTTTGTCGGAATGCTGTTGCCTATGATGAAAAAATGAGGTATGTATGGGGTATCTTAAAATAAAGCTCGAAAATGACAAGATATTCAGAAACGGCAGCTTTCCCGAAATGAAATCCGAGGTTTTTACGGATTTTAAGGAAATACGGGGCGGAAGGAACAATTTTTCAATTAAAGAAAATACCGTTAAACAGACTACAGTCGGATGCATTCTCTCGTATGCGGAAAATTATGATGTTCTTGCTCTCAATTTCGCAAATGCCATGTATGCCGGCGGCGGATATGTCCTCGGCGGCAATGCGCAGGAGGAGAGCCTTTGCAGAGGCTCTCTGCTTTATTATACCATAAAAAATCAGAAAGAATATTACCGGCGCAACAGGCTGCATATTCTTCCCGATTATACGGATACACTCATATATTCCGAAAATGTACCCATAATCAGGGACGACAGGGGAGTGCTGCTCGAAAAGCCCCTTTCATGCGGATTTATCACAATTCCTGCTGTGAACAGAAGTTTTGCACGGTTTATGTTTTCGGACAAGAAAATAAACCTCAGAATGCAGCGGAGAATTGATATGATATTAGGTACAGCCGCCGAAAAAAATCCCGATGTTTTAGTCCTCGGTGCTTTCGGCTGCGGTATGTTCGGCAATAAGCGTGAGGTTGTCCTCGATATGTTTGAAAAATCCATAAACGCAGGCTTTCCCGAAAATATAAAAATTGTTTTCGCAATCCCCGATTAAATTATTAAAAATATAATATGGAGGTAATTACCAATGGCTAAGATAATCATGAAAACTCCCCTTGTCGAAATGGACGGGGACGAAATGACAAGAATACTCTGGCAGTGGATTAAGGATATTCTTCTTGTTCCGTATGTGGAGCTTAACACGGAATATTACGACCTCGGTCTCAAACACCGTGAGGAGACCAAAGACCAGGTTACTCTCGACTCCGCCGAGGCTACAAAAAAATACGGTGTTGCCGTAAAGTGCGCTACTATCACACCCAATGCCGCAAGAATGCCCGAATATAACCTCTCGCAGATGTGGAAATCCCCCAACGGCACTATAAGGGCGGCTCTGGACGGTACTGTTTTCAGAACTCCCATAATCGTAAAGGGCATTGAACCCTATATCCCCACATGGACTAAGCCTATCACTATCGCACGTCATGCTTACGGCGATGTTTATAAAAATACTG
The DNA here is from genome assembly GCA_017470905.1 of Ruminococcus sp. GTDB lineage: Bacteria > Bacillota > Clostridia > Oscillospirales > Ruminococcaceae > Ruminococcus. The sequence continues at coordinate 53,479 of JAFUXL010000012.1, forward strand.
AAATGCGTGTGAATAAGGGTTCTAAGGCGGAGCTTGTCGTTACCGATGAGAACGGCAATGAAACACGTGAGCTTATCCACGATTTCTCGAAATGTGACGGCATTATCCAGGGCTTGCACAACCTCGATGACAGTATCGCAGGCTTTGCAAGGGCTTGCCTTAACTACGGTCTTGACCTTAAACAGAACGTGTGGTTCGCTTCAAAGGACACTATCTCGAAAAAATATGACCACAGGTTTAAGGATATTTTTGCGGAGATTTATGAGAACGAATACAAAGAAAAATATGAAGCCGCAGGAATTGAATATTTCTATACTCTCATAGACGATGCAGTTGCAAGGGTTATCCGTTCAAACGGCGGTTATATCTGGGCTTGCAAGAACTATGACGGCGATGTTATGTCGGATATGGTTTCTACCGCTTACGGCAGTCTTGCGATGATGACCTCGGTACTCGTTTCTCCCGACGGAATTTACGAATATGAGGCTGCTCACGGTACGGTACAGCGTCATTATTACAAATATCTCAACGGCGAGGAGACTTCCACAAATTCCGTTGCAACTATCTTTGCATGGAGCGGCGCACTCCGCAAGAGGGGAGAGTTTGATAATATTCCCGAACTCTGCGATTTTGCCGACAAGCTTGAAAAGGCTACTGTTCAGACTATCGAGGACGGTGTTATGACGGGCGACCTCTATCTCATATCCAAGCTTGAAAACAAGAGAAAGGTTGACTCAAAGACTTTCCTTGATGAAATTAAAAACAGACTTGATAAACTTATGTGACATTTTTTGCTCCGCATATGTGCGGATATGTGCATATCTATGATTGAGCAGATTTAAAAAGTATGATAAAAAGCAATGTCCCTCCGTCTGCGGCGGGGGGACAGAGACAAAATATAAAAATTTTTGTGCATTATTTAAAAATGTTCATTTATAGTACATATGCAGAGATAATTCTGCGTTTATGACGCAAGAACTGAGAGGCATACAATATGTCAAAGGGTATAATTTCAAAATCGGTTATAAGACGTTTGCCGAGATATTACAGATTTCTGGGAGAACTTGAAGAGGGCGGATATGTGCGCATTTCTTCGAGGGAGCTTGCCGAAAAAATGGGGCTTACGGCTTCGCAGATAAGACAGGATTTCAACTGCTTCGGCGAATTTGGTCAGCAGGGCTACGGCTACAATGTCAGGGAGCTGCGCAGTCAGATTGGCAATATCCTCGGTCTGGAAAAGAAAAATCCTATGGTTCTCATAGGAGCAGGCAACCTCGGCAGGGCTATTGCGGCACACATCAATTTCGCAGACAGGGGTTTTGAGCTTGTCGGAATTTTTGATGTGAATGAGGAGATTATAGGGAAAAATGTGGGCAATATCACCGTGCAGTCAATTGACGAAATAGATAAATTCTGCACTGAAAACAAGCCTGCCGCCGCTATCCTATGCATACCGAAAAATTCCGCCGAAAAAGTCTCCGACAAGCTTATAAGCTGCGGTGTAAGGGCTTTCTGGAATTTTACACATTATGATATAAGGTTTAGTCACCCCGATGTGATTGTCGAAAATGTTCACCTCGGCGACAGTCTTACAATTCTTTCCTACTGTCTTAATTCCGTGTGTGAAAAATAAAATGTGATTTTTTTGTCAAAGTTTCCAGCGTGATATATTAATTTATGCATAATTGTATTCCGCATTTATATCAGTTTGCCGCAGTGCTTTATACCGCCTTGTATCGGGATGATTTTGTGTTTATTATGGCATATCTGCATAAATAAATTCATAATTATCTCTTTTATACGCTGATACTGTGACCGTTTCACTTCTCAATTTATCCGATATGTATATTTCTTTTAAAGTATTTGAATATAAAAATAAATATGTCAGAAAAATCCTTGAAAGTGCAGGGATTTTTCACGGCAAACATTGTTAATTATATATCAATATCAGAATGGCATTATTCTTAATCAGCATTTGAAATTGCTGCGGATTGCTGTTATACTTATTTATGACAGATTAAAAGCAAAATGTTCGGATATGCTTGTTGTCAAAATATTATTTGGGAGTAGATTTAAAATGGATTATCGTATTGAACATGACTCTATGGGCGAGGTTAAAGTCCCTGCCGATAAATACTGGGCTGCACAGACCGAAAGAAGCCACGAGAATTTCCTCATAGGCGTAGGCATAGAAACCATGCCGAGAGAAATTACCCACGCTTTCGGCATTCTAAAAAAAGCCGCCGCAATCGCAAACCATGCCGTAAAGCCCGAAAGAATGACGGACGAAAAGCTTTCTGCCATATCCCAGGCTTGCGATGAGGTAATAAGCGGAAGTCTCAACGAACATTTCCCCCTCGTTGTATGGCAGACGGGCAGCGGCACTCAGTCAAATATGAACGCAAATGAAGTCATTGCCAACAGAGGAAACGAAATTGCAGGCAGCAAACTCCTCCACCCCAATGACGATATTAATATGAGCCAGTCCTCGAATGATACTTTCCCGACTGCAATGCATATCGCCGCCGTTATCGCTCTCGAAGACAAGGTTATCCCTGCTGTGGATATACTGATTGATACTTTCAAAAGACTTGAAGAGGAGAACGAGGGAATTGTAAAAAGCGGACGCACTCACTTGCAGGACGCTACACCTATCAAATTCTCACAGGAGATAAGCGGCTGGAGAGCATCTCTCGAAAAGGACAAAAAAATGATTGCTTCGGCTTGCGAGGAACTCAAGGAACTCGCCCTCGGCGGTACTGCTGTGGGTACGGGTCTTAATGCACCGAAGGGCTTCGCTGAAAAGGCTGCGGATGCTATTTCCGAACTTACGGGAAAGAATTTCGTCACAGCCCCGAATAAATTTCATTCGCTTACTTCAAAGGACGAAATCGTTTTCGCTCACGGTGCTTTGAAAGCCCTTGCCGCAGATATGATGAAGATTGCAAACGATGTCCGCTGGCTTGCATCGGGTCCCCGTGACGGTCTGGGCGAAATCTTTATCCCCGAAAATGAACCAGGCTCTTCAATCATGCCCGGAAAGGTAAATCCCACGCAGTGCGAACAGGTTACTATGGTTGCCGTTCAGGTTATGGGAAATGATGTCGCTGTCGGCATGGCTGCCTCACAGGGTAATTTTGAGCTTAATGTGTTCATGCCCGTCTGCGCTTATAATTTCCTCCAGTCGGCAAGACTTCTTGCAGAGTCTATTATATCTTTCAACAAAAACTGCGCTGTCGGCATAAAGGCAAACAAGGAGAAAATGCACCACAATCTCCACAATTCCCTTATGCTCGTCACTGCGCTCAATCCCTATATCGGCTATGAAAATGCGGCTAAAACCGCAAAAAAAGCTTATAAAGACAATATTTCTCTTAAACAGGCCTGCGTTGAACTCGGTTTCCTTACCGAAGAAAAGTTTGACGAGGTTTTCCACCCCGAAGAAATGGTCTGATTTGTATACGAAAGGAAGCGTACAATGAAAACTTTCACTTATTACCCCGGCTGTACGCTGAGAACCAAAGCAAAAGACCTTGACGCTTATGCAAGGTCGTGCGCCGAAGCTCTCGGTATAGCCCTCGAAGAACCTGCGGACTGGCAGTGCTGCGGCGGTGCCTATACTACCGCAAAGGACGAAATCGCCACAAAGCTTTCCGCCGTGAGAACCCTCAATGCCGCAAAACAGGCAGGAAATCCCCTCGTTACCGTCTGTTCCGCCTGCCATAATGTCATAAAGCAGACTAATTATGATATATCCCGTGACGAGGATATGGCGCAGAAGGTAAACAATTATTTAAAGCTTGACGAGGCTTACACGGGCGAAACCACAGTTTATCATTATCTCGAAATGCTCCGTGATGTTGTCGGCTTTGACAATATAAAATCAAAGGTTACAAAGCCCTTAAAGGGTAAGAAAATCGCCGCTTATTACGGCTGTCTGCTCCTGCGCCCCGCTAAAATCCTCGCCATGGACAACCCCGAAAATCCCACCATTATGGAGGACTTCATAAAAGCCATAGGCGGTACTCCCGTTATATACGCTCAGAGAAACGAGTGCTGCGGCGGATATATCACTATGGAGGACAAGGCACAGGCTGTAAAGAGAAGCAGTGCAGTTATGAACTCCGCCGCCGATATGGGTGCGGATATGGTAATAACCGCCTGTCCGCTGTGCCTGTACAACCTGAAGAAAAATTCAGGCTCACAAATTCCCGTTTATTACTTTACGGAACTTCTTGCCGAGGCTCTCGGATTAAAGGAGGATACAAATGAATAAAAATTTAAAGGAACAGGTTCTCCGTTCAAGCGGAGTGAATGTACTCAAATGCATGAGGTGCGGAAAATGTTCGGGTACTTGCCCCTCATATGACGAAATGGAATATCACCCCCACCAGTTTGTATATATGGTCGAAAAGGGCGATATTGACACACTTATGAACTCAAATTCCGTTTATAAATGCCTTACCTGCTTTGCCTGTGTCGAAAGATGCCCCAGAGGTGTAGAGCCTGCCAAAGTCGTTGAGGCTGTCCGCCTTGCCGCTGTCCGTCAGCAGGGCAGCAATCACCTCTCACCCGTTCAAATTCCCGATATGCTCGATGAGGATTTGCCGCAGCAGGCTATCGTCACGGCATTCAGAAAATATGCCAAGTAAGGAGGTTAATTATGCAGAGAATAGGTGTATTTGTCTGTCACTGCGGTACTAATATCGCCGCAACGGTGGACGTTAAGGCTGTTGCCGAGGCTCTGAGCCACGAACCCGGAGTTGTCATCTCCCAGGACTACCAGTATATGTGTTCCGAGTCGGGTCAGAACCTCGTGAAGGATGCCATTAAAGAACATAAGCTCACGGGTGTTGTAGTCTGCTCGTGTTCGCCGAGAATGCATGAGAATACTTTCAGAAAGGCTGCCGCTTCTGTCGGTCTTAACCCGTATCTCGTTGAAATTGCAAATATCCGTGAACAGTGTTCGTGGATACACAAGGATATTGCCACTGCTACAGATAAGGCTGTAATCCTCGGAAAAGCCGCTGTCGCTAAGGTTCATCTCAATGCTCCCCTCACGGCAGGCGAAAGCCCTGTCGCTAAAAGGGCTTTGGTAATCGGCGGCGGTATCGCAGGCATTCAGACGGCTCTCGATATTGCCGAGGCAGGATTTGACGTTGACATCGTTGAAAAGAAATCAACTATCGGCGGCAAAATGGCACAGATTGACAAGACTTTCCCGACACTCGACTGCGCCGCTTGTATTCTTACTCCCAAAATGGTTGAGGCTTCGCAGAATGAACATATAACAATTCATTCTTTCAGCGAGGTTTCAGAGGTCAAGGGCTTTGTCGGAAATTTCACTGTCACCATCAAGAAAAAGGCTCGCTATGTCGATGAAGTCAAATGTACGGGCTGCGGTGCGTGCGTTGAAAAATGCCCCATGAAGAAAGTTCCAAATGAATTTAATGAGGGTCTTGACAACAGACACGCTGTATATATCCCGTTCGCTCAGGCTGTCCCCAAGGTTGCCACTATCGACCCGAATTACTGCATGATGCTCAAAAACGGCAAGTGCGGCATTTGCTCAAAGGTCTGCACCGCAGGTGCGATTGACTACAAGCAGCAGGACAGATTTATCGAGCAGAAATACGGCGCAATTATCGTGGCTACAGGCTTCAATCCCATAAATCTCGATAAGTATGACGAATTTGCATACAATCAGTGTCCCGATGTTGTTACTTCGCTTGAACTTGAAAGACTTATGAATGCGGCAGGACCCAACGGCGGTACTCTCCTGCGCCCCTCCGATAAAACTCACCCCCATACTATCGTTTTCGTTCAGTGCGTAGGTTCAAGGTGCGATGACGAAAAGGGCAAGCCCTACTGCTCTAAAATCTGCTGTATGTATACCGCAAAGCACGCTATGCTCATACGTGAAAAATATCCCGATACGGAGGTCTATGTATTCTATATTGATGTACGTACCCCCGGCAAGAATTTCGATGAATTTTACCGCCGTGCGGTTGAACAGTACAACGTCCACTACATAAAGGGCATGGTCGGAAAGGTAACACCTAAATCGGACGGAAAAATCGATGTTCAGGCTTCGGATTTGCTCTCCAACGAACAGCTCCACATAAATGCCGATATGGTAGTGCTTGCGGCTGCTATCGAACCCGACAAGACCGCACGTCCGCTTGCCACCATGCTCACAACCCAGATGGATACAAACGATTTCTTCACCGAGGCTCACCCGAAGTTAAGACCCGTTGAGAGTGCAACGGCAGGCATATTCCTTTCAGGTGCCTGTCAGGGTCCCAAGGATATTCCTGAAACTGTCGCTCAGGCAAGTGCTGCGGCGGCTAAGGCTATAGGACTTCTCGTTAAAAACAGTATCACCTGCAACCCCTGTGTTGCCCATTCGGACGAACTCCTCTGCAACGGCTGTTCGTCATGCGAAAAGGTTTGTCCTTACGGTGCTATCACTTATCAGGATAAAGAGTTCAGAATGCCCGACAGAACTACTGCAATCAGACGTGTTGCAAGCGTAAATCCTGCCGTATGTCAGGGCTGCGGTGCTTGTACCGTCGCTTGTCCGTCAGGTGCTATGGATTTGAACGGTTTCTCTAACAGTCAGATAATGGCGGAGGTAGACGCAATATGCAAGTAAATGATAATAATTTCCAGCCTGTGATAGTTGCATTCTGCTGTAACTGGTGTTCTTATGCAGGCGCAGACCTTTCGGGTACGAACAGACTCAACTACCCGACAAATGTTAAAATTATAAGAGTACCCTGCTCGTGCAGAGTAAACCCGATGTTTATTCTCAGGGCTTTCCAGAAAGGTGCGGACGGCGTTATAATCTGCGGCTGTCACCCCGGCGACTGCCACTATACTTCGGGCAACTACTATACCCGCCGCAGAATTACTCTCCTGTACAGTATGCTTGATTTCCTCGGAATAGAGAGAAACCGCACAAGGCTTGAATGGGTATCTGCCGCAGAGGGCGCAAAGTTCGCAGCAACTATGCAGCAGTTTACCGAAGATGTCAGAAAATTAGGCCCCAACCGCAGATTGGAGGATTTAAGATGCAGGAAACAATGATTAAAAGAGCAAAGGAGCTTCTTGCGGACGGTACTGTTTCCCGTGTTATCGGCTGGAAAAAGGGCGAATTTGCCTATGATACAACTCCCGCAGTTTTCGAGACTGCGGAGGAGCTTGACAGGGATTTTGCTTTCGATGATTTCACGGCGGCGAATGTCTCGAAATATCTCGTGAAGGAGTCGAGAAAGGAAGGAAAAATCCTCGCTTTCCTCAAGCCCTGCGACACCTACAGCTTTAATCAGCTTATTAAGGAACACAGGGTTATCCGTGAGAATGTCTACATCATAGGTATCCCCGGAGGTCCCAAGCTTGATGCGGAGAAGATAAAGGCAAAGGGCATTACGGGTATTCTCGGCATTAAAAACGAAAATTATACCCTCAAGATAGAAACACTCTACGGCACGGAGACTATGCCTTTCTATGAGGCTATATGCGGAAAATGCGAAAGCTGCAAGAGCAAAAAGCACGTCATATACGATGAATTAATCGGCGAGGACGGCGATATTCTCGACTCGAACCGTTTCGATACGGTTGAGAAACTCGAAAACATGACGGCGCAGGAGCGTTTCGACTTCTGGAGAGAGCAGCTTTCAAAATGCATAAGGTGCAATGCCTGCCGAAATGTCTGTCCTGCCTGCACCTGCGAAAAGTGCGTTTTCGACAACCCCAAATCAGGCATCGAGAACAAAGCCGCTTCCGACAGCTTTGAGGAAAATCTCTTCCATATCATACGTGCTTTCCACGTTGCAGGAAGATGTACCGACTGCGGCGAATGTTCAAGAGTCTGCCCCCAGAATATCCCTCTTCATCTGCTCAACAGAAAATTCATAAAGGATATTAACGAGCTTTACGGCGAATATCAGGCAGGTGCGGATACTGTTTCGAGGTCTCCGATTACGGATTATACACCCGATGACTGCGAGCCGTCTGTCGTTCACGAAAGGGGAGTTGAATAATGCTTAAAATATCAGTAAATAAGCTTGATGAGCTTTTCGCCGCAATTGCCGAAAAACAGACCCTTTATATCCCCGTTGACCGTGAGGTCGGTATCGCAGAATATAAAAAATGGGAAAAGGGCATGGAAATGTCAAAGGCTTTGAATACCGTGAGAAGCGCAAAGGATTTCTTCTTTCCGCAGACCGAAAATCTTGTCGATTTCAGAAAAGAGGGCAAGAATATCGAGGTAATAGACATTCGTGAGGAGTCGGAGGATTTCGTCATCTTCGGTGTCCGTGCCTGCGATGCAAGAAGCTTTACCATTCTCGATAAGGTTTTCCTCGTTGAACCCGTTGACAGCTACTATAAAAACCGCCGTGACCACGGCACGGTTGTCACTATGGCCTGCACAAGACCTGCCGAAACCTGCTTTTGCGGCGTTTTCGGCATAGATGCTACAGAACCCGAGGGCGATGCGGTCTGCTACAATGACGGAGAAAATATCTTTTTCAAGGCGCACAGCGAAAAAGGTCAGAAATTCATTGACTCGATTTCTTCACTGCTCGAAGAGGGCGACACCTCAAAGCTTGACGAGGTTCAGGCTAAGACAAGAGAGATACTCAAAAAATTGCCCCTTGCAAATCTTTCAACAGACTCCTTCGGCGGCGACAAGCTTATGGAGAATTTCAATTCCGACAAATGGGGAGAACTCTCTCAGTCCTGTATCGGCTGCGGTACCTGTACTTTCGTATGCCCGACCTGTCAGTGCTACGATATAAGGGATTTCGATACGGGTCACGGAATAAAGCGTTTCCGCTGCTGGGACTCGTGTATGTATTCCGAATTTACACGCATGGCGCACGGCAACAACAGAAATTCACAGCTTGAACGTTTCAGACAGAGGTTCATGCACAAGCTTGTGTACTTCCCGTCAAACAACAACGGCGAATTTGGCTGCGTGGGCTGCGGAAGATGTCTCTCAAAATGCCCGATTTCCATGAATATCGTCAAGGTTATGAAAGCTCTGGAGGTTAAATGATTATGATGAACAATGATACGCTTATCCCGAAAATCGGAGTTGTCACGGACATCAGAATTGATACTCCCGATGTTAAAACATTCCGTGTGGTATCCCCCGACGGCGGAAAGGTATTTGAACATATGCCCGGTCAGTGCGCAATGATTTCCGTTCCGGGCGTGGGAGAGGGTATGTTCTCGATAACATCTTCCCCCACAAATTCCGAATTTATGGAATTCAGCATTAAGAAATGCGGCTGCCTTACAAACTGGCTTCACTCTATGGAGGTCGGTCAGCAGGTCACTGTAAGAGGTCCCTACGGCAACCATTTCCCCGTGGAAACCGAACTCAAAGGCAAAAATCTCCTCTTCATCGCAGGCGGTATCGGTCTTGCGCCCCTGCGTTCGGTTATAAACTACGTTCGTGACAAACGTGAGAATTACGGGGATATACAGATAGTCTACGGCTCACGCTCCATGGACGACCTCGTTGACTATAAGGAAATCATCGAGGAATGGACAAAGTGCGAAAGAACCGAGGTCAATCTCACTATCGACAGAGAACAGGAGGGCTGGGACGGTCATGTCGGCTTCGTTCCCAACTATGTAAAGGAACTCCAGCCCTCTACGGATAAAACCGTTCTCGTCTGCGGCCCTCCCATTATGATTAAGTTTACGCTTGCGGGTCTTAAGGAAATAGGCTTTACCGAAACACAGGTCTATACTACTATGGAGCTGCGCATGAAGTGCGGTGTGGGCAAGTGCGGACGCTGCAATATAGGTGATAAGTATGTCTGCAAGGACGGTCCCGTTTTCCGTTTCGACCAGCTTGACGAGCTGCCCGATGAATATTGATTAAAGGAGCAAAAAGCATGGAAAATATGTTGAATGTTTACCTGTTCGGCAAAAAATACGAAATTCCTGCCGGACTTACTATAATGACAGCTATGGAATATGCAGGCTATGAGCTTGTCAGAGGCTGCGGCTGCCGCAACGGTTTCTGCGGTGCGTGTGCAACCATTTACAGAATTAAGGGTCAGGTTGAGCTTCATGGCTGTCTCGCCTGTCAGACCGAGGTCGAAGAGGGTATGTATGTTGCAACACTTCCTTTCTTCCCACTCGAAAAGAGAATTTACAGCATTGAGGAGATTAAGCCCGACCAGCAGATTATGATGCAGCTTTATCCCGAAATTTACGCTTGTATCGGCTGCAATGCCTGCACAAAGGCTTGTACTCAGGAGCTTAATGTAATGCAGTATATCGCTTACGCTCAGAGAGGCGAATACGAAAAATGTGCGGAGGAGTCCTTTGACTGCGTAATGTGCGGAGTATGTTCCTCACGCTGTCCTGCCGGTATCTCTCACCCCCAGGTCGCTATGCTCGCAAGACGACTCAACGGTAAGTACATAGCCCCCGAATGCGGACATCTCAATGACCGTGTGGGCGAAATCAATGAGGGTATATACGATGCGGAAATCGCTCAGCTTATGGCTAAATCCGTTGACAATATACAGGAAATCAAGGATATGTACAATAACCGTGAGATTGAAAAGTAAGGAGGAGCTTATGTATAAAATTGATAGGCTTAATGAGCTTGCAAAAATTGTTGCTGAAAAAAGAGAGGCTAATGCCGCTCTCGAACCGAGAAGAATGACCGCCGAGGAAAAAGACGACCTCCTCTCACATTTCCACCCCGACTATAAACAGGACGAATTTACCGTCCTTTCAGCAGGTGTCAACAAGGGCGACAAGGTACCCACCCAGCTTGCCGAACTCTTGCAGGGAAAGAGCAGAATATCCGCCGACTCCGTTGACCTTTCAAAGCCCGATTATGATACTGATGTGCTTATAATCGGCGGCGGCGGCGCAGGCGCATCTTGTGCGATTGAAGCCGATGAAGCAGGAGTCAGGGCTATGATTGTCACAAAGCTTCGCATAGGCGATGCAAATACCATGATGGCGGAGGGCGGCATTCAGGCTGCCGACAAGCCCAACGATTCCCCGGCAATACACTACATAGATGCTTTCGGTGGCGGTCATTTTGCTGCCAAGCCCGAACTCGTAAAGAAGCTCGTAACCAAAGCCCCCGAAGCAATTCAGTGGCTCAATAAACTCGGTGTTGAATTTGATAAAGAACCCGACGGCACTATGGTGACTACCCACGGCGGCGGTACTTCAAGAAAGAGAATGCACGCCGCAAAAGACTATTCGGGTGCGGAAATTATGCGTACTCTCCGTGATGAGGTAATAAACAGGGGTATCCCTGTTATTGACTTCACCGCCGCTATAGAGATTATCCTCGATGAAAACGGCAGGGCGGCAGGTGCGGTTCTCATGAATATGGAGACAAAGCAGCTGCTCGTTGCAAGGGCTAAGGCTGTTGTTATCGCAACGGGCGGCGCAGGCAGACTTCATTATCAGGGCTTCCCCACTTCAAATCATTACGGCGCAACTGCTGACGGTCTTATCCTCGGCTACAGAGTAGGCGCAAAGCTTCTCTATGCCGATACTCTCCAGTATCACCCCACAGGCACAGGCTATCCCGAACAGATATTCGGTGCGCTCGTTACCGAAAAAGTCCGTTCGCTCGGCGCAAAGCTTGTCAATATTGACGGCGAGGTATTCATGCATCCGCTCGAAACCCGTGACGTTACAGCCGCTTCGATTATCCGTGAATGTACCGCAAGGGACAAGGGTATCGAAACCAATCTCGGCAAGGCTATATGGCTCGACACTCCCATGATTGAACTTATCCACGGAGAGGGTACTATCGAAAAGAGAATACCTGCTATGCTCAGAATGTTCGGCAAGTACGGCATCGACATCCGCAAAGAGCCTATCCTCGTATATCCTACGCTCCACTATCAGAACGGCGGTCTTGATATTACTGATGAATGTGCGACAGGTGTCGAAAATCTCTATGCGGCAGGCGAAGCCGCAGGCGGTATTCACGGCAGAAACAGACTTATGGGCAATTCTCTCCTCGATGTTATCGTTTTCGGCAGAAATGCAGGTATCTATGCCGCTGCAAAGGCTAAGGAGACTGCTGTTCCCGAAAAGCTTACTCTTGCCCATATCGAGAAATTCAACAGGGAGCTTGAAGAATGCGGTGCTGCCAATGATACGGCTTCTCCCATGCTTCTCCCTCATTACGCAAGAAAAGATATGTAAAAGATTAATTTTCAACCGACAGGAATTACCCCTGTCGGTTGATGTAATTATGCAAGACTTTGTTATACTGCACAAATTCAGCGGTATTTCAATAAATAAAATATGAAAGAGGAATGTGAATTATGGAATTAATTCAGTCGGGAGATTTTTCCATTGCCATTACTGCGATAACATTTTTTATGTTTTCGGCATTTATTATAACGGCTCTCGGTTATCTCCTCGGAAGAGTGACAATCAAAGGAGTGTCGCTCGGTACTGCCGGTGTGTTTATAGTTGCACTGCTTTACGGCGGACTTACGGTTTTTGACAGCTCACTTTACGGAAATCTTGCGGACAACCTTGTAATCGGCGAAACAACATATGTAAAAAATGCTCTCAAAATTGTCGAAAATCTCGGTCTGATACTCTTTGTAACATCGGTCGGATTTATAGCAGGTCCCAATTTTTTCGGCAATTTCAAGAAAAATTTCAAATCCTACGTACTTCTTGCGCTCGTGGTTATTATTTCGGGCGGTCTTTCGTGTGCTGCCTGCATAGGCATAGACAAGGCGGTATCAGGCGACCCTGTGGAAAACAGTGCTTCAATGCTCGTCGGTCTTATGTCAGGCTCGCTCACCAGTACCCCTGCATTTTCGGCGGCAAAGGCAACTGTAGCTTCCCGTGAAAACGGCGAAATGCTGGAGGACCTTGTAACGGTCGGTCACGGTATTGCATATCTTTTCGGAGTTATAGGCGTTGTGCTTTTTGTACAGCTTGTGCCGAAATTCATGAAGGCTGACATGGCGGAGGAGAGAAAGGCTCTCATTGCGGCTGATACAAGCGGCTCAAAGAAAAATAAATACAGCGGAAAAATTATAGAAATGGACGAGTTCGGATTTATGCCCTTTTCGCTTGCGGCTGTTATCGGTGTTTTCATAGGTTCGATAAAATTCGGCAATTTTTCGCTCACGACAACAGGCGGCTGTCTCCTCGTTTCGCTTATTTTCGGTCATTTCGGAAATTTCGGCGCAGTTTCTGTCGCTCCGAAGGAGTCAACATTAAAGGTTTTCCGTGAGTTCGGACTTATGCTCTTCCTTATCGGTGCAGGTGTCGCAGGCGGCGCAAGCTTTGCGGAGCATTTCAAGGGCATTTACTTCCTTTACGGTGTTATAATGACGCTCGTTCCGATGTTTATAGGCTTCTTCTTTGCAAAATATGTTCTTAAACTCAGCCTTTTGAACAATCTCGGCTCGATAACGGGCGGTATGACTTCCACTCCTGCGCTCGGTACGCTCATCAGCACAGCAGGAACAGAGGACGTTGCTTCTGCATATGCGGCTACATATCCTGTGGCACTTATCGCAGTGGTCGTGGTTTCGCAGTTACTGCTTATTATATTCCAGTAAAAATTAATAAATTTTATATTTTCTTTCTCAATCCCCCCGACACAGTCGGGGGATTTTTTATTATATTTTTTGTATGACAGTAAAAAAGCTCTCCGTTCTGATATAATCCCCTTAGAGTAGACACACTAAAAAACAAAAGCGTGTGAACTCTAAGGGGGTTATGTTATGCCAAGAAAAAGCAAGTTGACAGATGAAGAAAGAATAGCAGCAGTAAAAGAATATCTTGATGGAAAAGGAAACATTGCTGAGATAGCAAGTAAACATAGGATAAGTTCAACAACGTTTATCCAACTGGTGAAGCGTGCTCAGAGTGAAGGACTTGATTCTATACGATTGTCTTCTCACAATAAAAAGTACCCAAAGGAGTTGAAATTGCA
>JAFUXL010000013.1 GCA_017470905.1 Ruminococcus sp.
GTCGCTACGCTCCTCACTCCAAAAGGTGCTTGCCATTTGCTAACAACAAAGCAGCCTGCACAAATTGCACAGACTACTTTTGGTTACTACATAGATTATTTTTGTTTTTTGCGCTGTCTACTTGACAGGGGGCGGGTCAGTTCGGAAAGTCTTTCCGGTTATTTCGTTACGGCATAGAGATTTGTCTCCCATGCAGGAATGTAAAGCTGATGCCTTATGTAGAGTTTATAATTCGGGTTGAGCATTTTTATCAGCAGCGGCAGCTCAAAAATATCCTCGTTCCTGTGATAGAGGGCTACCATCATTTTCGGCGCATAATGTGCGATTGTATAGGCACTTCCCCATATCGCTTCACGCTCAAAGCCCTCAACGTCCATTTTTATTATCGTTGCAGGTTTTCTGCGGAGTACGCTGTCAACGGAGAGAGCCTTTATCATAATGCCCGAATTTGCGCTTATAGCCGACTGTCTGCCCGATTTGGCGGCAAAGGGCAGTTCCGTATCAATGCACCATGCAGCGGCATTGTATGTATTTATATTGCTCATGCCGTCGGTGAATTTGCTTAATTTTTTAAAATTCTTCCTGTCGGGTTCAAAGGCATATACGGCTGAAAACTTCCCCTTTGTAAATTCCATGAGTTCTTTTATTGTATCGCCGTTGTATGCGCCGAGGTCAACATAGGTTTCCGTTGTCACGGGCTTTATTATCTTCCTGTATATTTCGGACTTGGGGGTTGTAACAGGTGTGAGATAGTCTATTTTTCCGCTTATCTTGAAATTTATGATATTCGCATAGACTTCACGGGAATAATCGTCTGCGAGGCTGTCGTATACCTCACGGATTTTCTGTGCATTCTGCATACAGTATTCATATGTGAAAAGCCCCGTTCCGATTACGGGAACATCGGGAACGTAGAGAGTATGCTTTTCGGCTATTGCGTGTATCTTGTCAACAAGCTCCTGATAGCCTGCCGCAAATGCAAGCACTACTACGAAATCACTGTACATTTCTTCAATCTCCGAGAGCCTGCGCACGAGAAATCCCTCGAAATAATGCCCTCTTACAAATTCATCGCTTGCGAAAATCCCCGAAACGGGTATATTCATTCTTCTGAATACGGACATTATTTTCATTGCGCCGTCGCCCATTCCGTAGATGAAGATAGGGCGTTTTTCGTTTTTAAGAGCGTCCCAGCAGGACTTTTTTTCTGTAATAAAGGAAATCATTCAAACACCCCGATAATCACCGTCAGTATTTTCGGAGTGTTCGCTGTCGGTGTATATACCCATGAGGTCACGTCCTCTGATACTGTATTTGTCACGCATTTTATTCATATATTCGTCTATTAGGTTGGATACGGCACGCACGTCCTTTATGCAGTGTATTTCCTTTGTGGGGGTATCGGTGTCACGGCTGTATATTATTATCGAACCGCAGCCGAAAATACGCTGTCCGAAGGGTCGGAGGATTTTTTTGTCAGTAATTTTGTACAAATCCATTTCGTCCTCGCTGATATTGAAAAATCCCGTTTTGGTTATAAATTTGGTTTCTGTCAGGTAATATCTTGTAAAAGTCCATGGCAGACCGAAAACTGTGCGTTTTTTGTCTGTCCAGATATGGTTTATATCGTTTTTTCCCATTGCTGAAGCCTCCTTATTCGGTAATTCATTCCTTTATTATTTTAGCACAAAATATAAATCAAGTCAATATCAAGCGGAAGATTTATTGAAATTTTTTGATATGAAATATAATTAACTATAGACAGGCGTTTGAAAATACTGCGCAAAAAATATAATAAAAAAATTTCCTCCGCCTGTGCGGAGGAAAAACACACAAAAAATATAATAAAAACGCTATCCTCCGCCGGCGGCGGAGGATAAACCAACAAAAAAATATAATTAAAATATTTGGGTATGGACAAATCCGGTTTTATATGGTAAAATATATGTATCACATGAAAGGAGTTGCTATATGGCAGATATAAAATTTGAAATTACTCAGTCAATCGGTACGCTTTCAGAAAATGCCAAGGGCTGGACTAAAGAGCTTAATATGGTTAGCTGGAATGACCGTGACCCTAAGTACGACATAAGAGAATGGTCGCCTGACCATTCAAGAGTCGGCAAGGGCGTCACTCTTACCGCTGATGAGCTTGCGGAACTCAAAGAACTGCTCAAGGATATTGACCTCGATTCCTTTGAGTAAGAATAAAAAGCACCGTGCGATGCGGTGCTTTTTTGTTACTGATTGCGTATCTTGATGTTTCTGTCAATCTCCCTTCTGGCATCACGCTTTGCGGCATCGGCACGCTTGTCATAGAGCTTTTTGCCACGGCAGAGAGCAAGCTGCACTTTTACCTTTGAGTCCCTGAAATAGAGACTTAATGGTATTAGAGAAAGTCCGTCCTGTTTAAGAGTGCCGTACAGCTTTAAAATTTCTTTTTTGTGCATGAGCAGCTTGCGCACTCTCATGGGGTCACGGTTGAAGATATTTCCCTTTTCGTAGGGCGAAACGTGCATACCCCTTATAAATAATTCGCCGTGGTCAACGGAACACCAGCTGTCTTTAAGATTTACTGCGCCGAGACGTATGGATTTTACTTCCGTTCCGACAAGCTCAATTCCTGCTTCGTAGGTCTCCAGCACTGTATATTCATGTCTTGCCTTGCGGTTTTCCGTGATGGTTTTTGTACCCTTTGAACGCATATTTTTACTCCTTTCCTTATATTTCACCGTTGTTACATATTTATAACAGCAGTTACACAAGAAAATAACTATAATATATTATACACTATAAATTTTCCAAAGTCAATAAATAATTTTATTTTCTGTGGGAAAATACTTGAATTCAGCTTATAAATATGGTAAAATAACATAGTATAAAAAATACGGAGGAATGGAATTTGAAAACAAGGTTTAATATACTGACTGCTTTTGTGTGCGCATTGTCCGTATGTACTGCGATACCAATGAACGCTTCTGCCGAAAGCGCAGATGAAAAATACAGGGAGATAATAGAGAATGTTCCCGATGTCTCGGGAAAAGCTACAGATTACGGCTTTTTTGACCTTGACGGTGACGGTTCGGATGAGCTTATTGTTTCAAGAGAAAGTACTTCATCTATAAGCTATGCATGGCGAGTGTATACAATTAAAAATTCGGACGTTGAGGAGGTTGCTTTCCGCATAAGCAGTCTTGATGATTATGAAATCAGGGATACCGATATATGCACTGGTACAGTCATGAGCATTGACCCGTCAAGCGGAATTATAAAAATTGATGCTTCGGGCGAATGGGATAATCACGTTATTTACTGCCAGTATGCCGATACCTACAAGGGGGCTGTTATTTCCGAAACAGACAGGATTGACTATACTCCCGGCGGAAGAACTTCCGATGATGAATATCTCCATAACGGCAAAAAAGCCGAAAAAAGCGAATATCTCTCCGTTCAGAGGTCTTACGGCGACAGCAGGGGGAAAGCCTTTGTACAGCTCGGTCTTGATTATAAAATAAGTGATTGGTCGCCGTTTGAGACCGCTGTCACTACTTCAAAAACCGAAAAATCCAGGGAGACTACCTCATTATCCGAAACAGTTAAGACTGCTGCTGTCCCCGAAACGGTTACAACAACCGAAAAAGTTAAACAGTTTGACAGCTCCGAAATTTTCATGAGCTGGAAAGAGGCTTATTCCGCAGTATTGAGATATTTCGAGGATACCTCCGAATACAGTGCGGATACCTCCGCATGGGATTTATATGACATCAACGGCGATGAAATCCCCGAACTTTTTATATCTCCGAAATCCACTCAGGACTCAGGCGTTTATATCTATACTTTTGAAAATAACAGGTGTCAGAAGCTTTCGTTCCCCGATAATAAAATCCAGTCGCAGACGGCAGGCTCGTGGGGTGTCGTTTCGGTAATCCCTGATAAAAACCTCCTGCGCAGCTATACTCTCAAGGACTGCGTTGAGAAAAATATATATTACAGCTTTTCGGGCAGGGCTTTCAAGTCGGATTTTGTATTCGCATCGAACAGCATTGACGGGCAGTACTACTGCAACGATATGGAGGTAACTCCCGAAGATTATTTCCTGTCTATAAAGCCTTATGAAAATATGACGGAGTATACCGTGGGCAGAAAATATTCATTTAAGGATATATCCGTATCGTTCGAGGCTTATGTCTCCGCTCAGGATAAGAAAAATGTTCAGCCCGAAACAGAACCCCCTGTTATTGAGGAGGAAGAGAAAATATCCCCCTTTAAGGCACATCTTCCGAAATTCCTTGCGGTCGGCGCACTCATTGCCGCAGGTGCGGCGGTGTTAATTCCGTTTATGAAAAGCAAAAAGGCGCAGAAAAAGAAATCATCTAAATAATAAGAGGTGAAAATTTGGCAGACAAAGTTAAAATAATAACCGCAGTATCATCTGCCATTGCAGCGGCTTCCGTCTGTGTTTCCCTCATTGTCGGCGGTGACAGGGAAAATGATGTGACTGTTGTAATGATGAACCGTGAAACAGAGGCTGTTGAGTTTACATCTGCGGAGCAGGTAACATCTTCAGCAACAACAACGTCCGCAAGTACTGTCACGACTAAAGCGACTGTTTCAGCTGCGGTTTCATATACTGTCACAGCGGCTGTTTCGGCGGCTGAAACGACTTCCGCCGCAGAATTGCAGACAACGGAAATTCCCGTTATTTCCTATGAAACGGAAATCGGCGACTATGGGTATGATATTCTGTATATAGATATAAACACCGCAGAAAAAGAGGATTTTATGAGGCTCAAAGGCATCGGAGATTATCTCGCAGATGAAATAATATCCTATCGGAACGAATACGGCGGTTTCAGCAATACAGAGGAAATTATGAACATAAACGGTATAGGTGAGAAGATTTTCGCAGGAATTGCAGATTTTATCTATGTGGAAAATCCCGTATA
Source organism: Ruminococcus sp. (assembly GCA_017470905.1). Classification (GTDB taxonomy): domain Bacteria; phylum Bacillota; class Clostridia; order Oscillospirales; family Ruminococcaceae; genus Ruminococcus. The sequence goes on from JAFUXL010000013.1 coordinate 4,947, forward strand.
TCCCGATGAAGAGGAGATTTTTGAGGAAATTATTTCCGATGAACCGCAGGAATTTATCGCAGAAGAGACAATGCTCACGCTCGAAAGCTGCATTCCAATAAATATCAATACGGCGGACAGGGATATTTTAATGCTCCTGCCGAATGTTGATGAAACTGCCGCAGATGAAATCATCGAACTGCGCAGCCGTCTCGGAGCTTACAGCAATACATATGAATTACTCTATCTTGAGTCGCTTTCGCAAGGTCAGTTAGCCGAAATTATAGACTATCTCACAGTATAGGATACAGTACAGAAATATCTCACTGCAACAAACAGGGAGATATTTTTATTTTTTGCGGAGCTGCCAGAAAGCCACGGCACTTGCGGCGGCGACATTAAGGGAGTCCACTCCGTTGGACATGGGTATCTTTATGCAGTAATCGCAGGACTGTATGGTTTTTTCTTTAAGCCCTTCGCCCTCTGTTCCGAGTATTACGGCTAATTTTTCCGCAGAATTTAATTTCTTGTCGTCTATGGATATATTATCGTTTCTCAATGCCATAGCCGCTGTTATAAATCCTCTGTCTCTGAGAAAATTTATATATTCGGGGGAATTATTGTCAAGATATGCCCATTTTATCTGAAATACCGTTCCCATGCTTACCCTTATCGAACGGCGGTAAAGAGGGTCACTACAAGCTGTGGTCAATAATACCGCATCAAAGCCCAGTGCCGCCGCCGAACGAAATATCGCTCCGATATTCGTCTGGTTCATAATATCTTCAAGGACGGCTATGCGTGAGGAGTTTTTTATAACATCATCTGCGGTCGGCAGCTGTTTTCTTCTCATCGCACACAATGCGCCCTGCGTAAGCTTAAAGCCCGTAAGTTCCGTGAGAATTTCGGTCTGTGCGGTGTATACCGTTATATCCTTACAGCGATTGATTATATCGCCTGCCTGACCGCTGATATATTTCTTTTCCATAAGCATTGATATTGGTTCATATCCTGCGTCAAGCGCACGGCGGATTACTTTCGGGCTTTCCGCTATGAATATCCCGTAATCGGGTTCGCAATAATGCATTAGCTGTACCTCGGAGGTGCATTTGTAGGGGATAAGCTCAGGGAGAGACAAATCTTTTATTTCCTGTATATTCATTTACTATCCTTTCCGTACCAGTAATTGTTGAGAAATTCCACACGTTTTTTAAGCCATTTTTCGAGATACTCGGCGGCTTCTTTCTGATTTTTGCAGTCGGCTGCCGATTTTACAAGCTCCGATGAAATATCACTGCTGTTTATATTGTTCCATTTTCTGTAATTTCTTTCAATTGCATCGCTGTATTTTTCCGTGTCGTTTTCTATCATTGAGTAAATATCGTCAAATACTCCGCTGTTGTATATTTCAGTCCATTTTTCGGATATTATGTCTTTGAACCAGTCCTCATGCATAAGGACGGCAAGCCAGGGATTTATTGTCTGGTAGCGGTCGTTTACGTCATAGACGGTATTTGCGGCGAAAAATCCCATGCTGTTTTCGACACGCTTGTTTCCGAGTGCGGAGTCGAAATCCCATGGGGCTTCAAATGTAAGCCTTTTGTCGCCGCCATCTCCGAAATCCGCATCCATGAAAAAGCTTGACCAGTATATATCCGCATCGCAGGCTATTTCGTTTATGATGTACATATCGGCGAGCGACTGCGTGTTTACAACTTTTTCAACAGCCTGTTGCGGCGTTATATTATTTGTCAAAATTATTTCGGAATAACTGTCATCAAATATATATGCCCTGTCGTTGTATGCCGCATTGTACATTATTCTGTAGACATTATTCACGTATGATGCAATGAAATCACGCTGCTCAGGTGAATAAATATCGCTTTTGATTGTTATGCCCGTGTCGATTTTCAGGTCGTTTCCGCCTTCGTTCAGACATCTTACGGGTTTGCCGTTTTCGTTGTCTCCGTTAAAGGGTATGAGAGGGGCATTATCCGCATAATCAATTGAAAAATTCTGCAATTCGTCCTCATAGTTATAATAGCCGTCAAATTCCATGAAGTAGCCTATGTCCGTGCCTGTGTAGTCTTTTTCGGCTTTGCTTATATTCACTCTTCCTGAATTTACCTGCTGCATATCCGTGAGGAGGTATACTCCCCGGTATTCGTCATTGATATTCACCTCGACAAGCTCGGAGTCTGCCGCATAGAGACCGTCTCTGCCGAGAATTTCCCTCGAAAGCGCAAGGACTGTTCTGTCACGCAGGAGGGAGGCATCTTTATATCCTGCAAGGAGTACCCAGTTTTTCGCCTGAAGATTATTGTTGAGACCGTCCATTTCCTGCTTTTGTTCAAATTTTATTCTAAGCGGTTTCTTTTGGTAGCTTGTAGTCCAGTTTCCACGGACTTTTACCTTTGCATCTTTATTGCTGAATATTTCCCTTCCGTCCGAGCCTGTCATGCTGACAAGACATTCCTCATAGTAGGGAGCAGGCGGTATTTTATAGCCGGTTGTCCATGAGGCTATTGACTCCGAAACGTGTGCGGCAACGGGCTTTGTCACAAAGTCAAGTGCGTTACTGCTTTGATTTTTGGTTTTTATATATAACACCGGTGCGGTAAATTCGGATTTTTTAACATTTTCGTTATGGTTTTCATTATTATTTGAACTGTTATTTTTATTGTTTGAATTATTATTGTCGGTTTGATTGTCGGATACGCTGCTTTCATTCCGATTTTCCGCAGTGCTTTCGTAATCAAAAAGAGAGCCGCCGCTGTCCGAACAGCCGCACAGCGAAATTACAGCGGCAGCAAAAAATGCTGTGCAGAATATTTTTTTCATGTTTATACCTCTGCTTTCTGTCTGAAATGTCTGTAGGAATTGGGGGTCGAGCCTGTCACCGTGCGGAACTGACGGAGAAAATATTTATCGTCCTCGTAGCCGCATTTCCGTGCTATCGTGCTGATACTGAGCGGACTTGTCATCAGAAGATATTTCGCCATTGATATGCGGCTGCGTATGAGGTCACGGTGAAAGCTTATGCCGAATATTTTTTTATACTCCGCACGGAAATGTCCGCAGCTCAACTGAAAATGCCTGCATAATTCATAAGCGTCCCATATTTTTTCGGGGTGCTTGTACATTTCATTGCGTATGTCTGCATATCCGGCATATTCGTTGGATTTTCCGATTTCAGAAATCTGCGGTGAACGGAGAAGTATTTCATTTTCGAGATTTGAAATTATATCCTGTGCCGAGAAATTTTCTGCGGAGACGACAGTCTCCGATATTATTATGCTGCAAAATGAATATTTACTGCTGTAAAGCGGAGAATGACCTATCATGCTTTCAAGCCTGTCGGAAATTATTTCGCCGTAATTTTCGGGGATTTTTCCCGATGAAACCAGAACAAACTGCCTTTCTCCGATTTTTCCGCAGAATGAATTTGCGCTGTCGGATATTCTCCTGATACATTCTGCGGTTTCGTTGTCAATTCTCAAATCCGTGTTTTTTTCTTCAATTCTGCTGTCGTCCGAAAAAATCCCCGTTTTTATCATTACAACGGATATTTTATCATCTTTTGCGGATTTTGCGGCGGTATTTTCAAGCTCTCCGATAAGCCCCTTTCTGTTGTAAAGCCCCGTTGCCGTGTCGTGAAATTCCGAGAGATTATTGCATTCGATAAGTTCATGTATATCGTTTTTCATTTTCAGGACAATAAGCGCATTTACCGCAGATTTCAGCCATTCGACCGCCATAGTGTCGTAACAGTCGGGTTCGGTGTACTGGAATATAAAATATCCGAGGTCAATTCCCGAAGAAAAAATCGGTACGAAGTAGAGAAAATATTTATCTCCTGCGCCGTAAAGCTCCTTTGTGAAAAGCATTTTCCTTATGAAAAAATGCGGCTCTGACGGTACTTCTATCGGGCTTATTACCCTGTAAAGGGTCATTATCTCATCATCGGATTTTTTGTTCATGTCCGTTTTTTCGGAGATATTGCACCAGTTTTCATAAAGGCAGAGATATATGCCCTTTACATTCCTCAGTAAATATGCAAATTCCTGCAAGGTGTGTATATAATCCGATATTGAACGGCATACCGTGAGCTGCTGTTCAAAATTCCCCGAAATATTAAGGTCTGCATAATACTGCACGTTACGGACTTCATTCAGCTCCTGCCCGAAGAAATATTTATCCGTTCTGCATTTGCAGGTGTCTCCGAGTATCATGCAGCCGTCAAGGGATATATCTTCATGAGAGGTATTATTTATCATGCTGCAAAGAATATTAGCCGCCTTTTCTCCGATAGCCTTTCGGCTGCGCCTGTATGTTGTAAGTATGGGGGAGTGATAGAAACGCTTTCCTGCATATTCATATCCGACTACGGTAATATCATCGGGGACGTTTATCCCATGCTCAAACAGAGTATCTATAACTCCGTATGCCATATAGTCGCTCGCACATATGAGAGCCTGCGGCATACGTCTTTTTCCGCTTATGTATTCCATCGCAAGCTTTTCGCCCGATGTCGTCCAGAAATCGCCGTATATTATATTTTCGTCACCGAAGGGAATATTTCTTTCGCCGAGAATATCCCTCACGCCGTTTACTCTTTCGTGAGAGGTTTCAATATTTTCATATCCCGTCAGAACGTCTATCACCGTAAAGCCATGTACGTCCGTTATATGACGTGCTATATCCTGCATATCCCTGCGGACATCATTGTTTATGCAGATAAAGCCCTCAAGATGTGCGCCTGTTACAACTACAGGGATACCTGATTTTGAAAACCTTTCATATATATACTGCTGAATGAACGGGTGCAATATTGCATCTGCTATTAATATTATCCCGTCAAGCCTCGGCGATGCGACAAGCTCATATATTTTATTTTCAACCTCCGTATTCGCAAAATATTCGTTGAAATTATAGATATTTGAAAAAACTGCCGTGTATGCGCCCTGTTTTTCAGCCTGTGAGAGTATGCCTCCGAGGACGAGATGCTGTTCGGGGTCGGAGACCTTTGCCGATATTATTCCTATGAGAGGGTGTTCATTCATTTCATTACTGCACCGCCTTATTTTTTCTGCAAAACCGCAAGCGCAGCATGATGCAGTATGTCAAATTCTTCGGGGGCAATGCTTCCGAGGAGCTTTTTGTGTTCTTTTTCCCATGACGATATTTTTTCTTCGGAAAGTGATGCGCCTATTCCACGGCATGATTTTATTCTTCTGTTCCAGCTTTCCCTCGTGAAATGTACATTGAGGTCATATTCCTCACGCTCGGTAATTTCAAAGTATTTTTCCGCAATATCGGGGATATATACGGGCTTGCGTGTTTCTCCCGCACCCGTCCAGTCGGGATTGTATTTCAGGACAAGCCTTTCGCTCTGTTCTGCGATTTTATCCTCAAAGGGCAGCCATTCCATTGACAATACAATTAATTTGCCCTTGTCCCTGAGAATTTCCGCAAGCTTCGGAATTAATACCTCATGGTCAAAATACCAGAAGCACTGGCAGGCTGTTATTATGTCAAATGATTTTTCAAGAAAGCTGATATTTTCAGCCGCAGATACTGTAAATTTTATATTCATATTATTTTCTGCGGCAAGCCTTTCAGCCTGCCGTATCTGATTTGCGGAGATATCCGTAACTGTCCATTCTGCACCGTAATTATACATATTTCTCGGAATAACTCCCGTGCCTGTGCCTATGTCAAGCACCTTCTGTCCGTTTATGCAGAGTCCTCTGTCTGCGATTTTTTTATAGAATATTTCGGGGTAAATATCACGGTACTGTGCATAGTCGGAAGATGTCCTGCCCCAGTCAAAGGGATTGCCCTTGTCTATATTTTCATTTCTTATGTCCATAAAAATACCTCTTGTCTTTAATTTTTTGTATTTCTATTCTATTATATCATATAAATTTTTCACTGTCAATAAAGATAATCTTCATTTTTTCCACCAAATCTGCAATTTGTGGGTTGTGAACAAATAATGAACAGTGTATAATATACTTAACAACAACGGTGGTAATTTTATGGTTTATTAAGGAGATGATTTTCATGAAAAGTAAAAAATTATACGCTGCATTTACCGCAGCGGCTTGTCTTGCTTCTTCATTTGCTGCTATGCCTCAGATGTTCATGCCCGTATACGCTTCGGAGGTCGTAAGCGATACCTTTGAAATGAACTACGACGGCTGGCACGGAAATTCCGAAAATGTTATACTTACGGCTGAAAACGCACAGGGCTTCGGCGGTTCGAGAGGTATGACCGTTAAAAACCGTCAAAATGTCTCGGACGGTGCGGCTTCGTCAAAGGGACTTTATCTCTGCGGCGGCGTGAAGTATACTTACAATATGAAAGTGTTCAGCGAAACAGATGAAACCTTTCATCTTACGCTCATGTATAAGGACTTGAATACCGACAAGGAAACTACTGTCGAGCTTGCAACAGTCAAATCAAAGGCGGGCGAATGGACTGATATTTCCAAATCGTATAAAGCTCCCGAAAATACTTACGAATATCTGCTCACACTCACGACCGACAGCACCAATGACTTCAAATTCGATGAGGTTACGGTTACGGAGAAAATAAGCACCTCCACAAAGGCTGCCGTCGAGGGCAAGGGTCTTAAAGACGAATTTGCAAACTACTTCCGTGTGGGTAATATCCTCAACGGCGGCACTGTCCAAAATTCTGCCATAACAGCGAATATAATCAAGGACTGCAACAGCGTTGAATGTGAAAACGAAACAAAGCCCGATGCTACTCTCGTTCAGTCACAGTGCAGCGGTACAAATATCGCAGTTTCTCTCAACAGCTGTGCGGCAATCATGGACTTCTGCGTAAAGAATAATATCGGCATGAGAGGTCATACCCTTGTATGGCACAGTCAGACCCCCGGCTGGTTCTTCAAAGAGGGATTTAATCCGAACGGCGCATGGGTTGACAAGAATACCATGAATGCCCGTATGGAGAGCTATATCAAGAATATGTTTGCCGCTATCGAAACGCAGTACCCCGACCTCGACCTCTATGCATATGATGTATGTAACGAGTGTGTGAGCGATGATGCCAGCAGGACTGCAAATAACGGCGGCGCAAGAGAACCCGGAGACAGCAGTGTTCAGGGTCAGGGCGGAAAGTCCGCATGGGTACAGGTTTACGGCGATAACAGCTTCGTGGAGCAGGCTTTCACTTATGCAAGAAAATATGCCCCCGACGGCTGCGCTCTCTATTACAATGACTATAACGAATACTGGGACCACAAGAGAGATACCATATACAATATGTGCAAATCCCTCTACGAAAAGGGTCTGCTTGACGGTATCGGTATGCAGTCTCATGTCCCGGCAAATGCAACGGGATTTGCAGGTACGGACTCCTATATCGAGGCTATGTATAAATACCTCTCTATCGGCTGCGATGTTCAGGTAACGGAGCTTGATATAAGCGTTGAAAGCGGAAAGTATTCATACACTGACCAGGCGAATAAATACAAGGCTATTTTCCAGGCTGCTATGGACTGGAATACAAACCCCAAGTCGGACGGACGTGTTACCGCTGTCTGCATATGGGGTCCCAATGATGCAAATTCATGGCTGAGTGAGGGAAGCAATGCCTTGCTTTATGACAGCAGTAATCAGCCCAAGGAGGCTTATAAGACACTCATAAATATGCTCCCCGACAGCGAATGGGGTGACGGCAGCAATTACAGCGGCGGCGAAATCAAAAAGCAGGAACCGAATGACTACGGCTGGTACTTCCAGTGCGGCTTTGAGGGTTCTCTCGATAACTGGTCGGCAAGGGGTTCGTCCAAAATCCAGACAAGCGGCAGGACTGCCTATGTCGGCGATGAGGCTCTTCTCGTTCAGGACAGAACCGCTTCGTGGAACGGCGCAAGCTATCCCATCAGCACAAGGGCTTTTATTCCAGGCGAAACCTACAGCTTTTCCGCAAATGTTGAATATTTCGACGGTGCGGAAAATGACACCTTCATGATGAAATTGCAGTATACAAACGCCGAGGGAGATACCTGCTATGACGAAATCGCAAGCGCAGCTGTTCCGAAAGGACAGTGGGTTCAGCTTGCAAATACCGGATATACAATCCCGGCAGACGCTTCAAATATGTCGATATATATCGAAACAGCCGCAAATGATGATGAGGTCTACAATAATTTCTATATTGACGAGGTTATCGGTGCTGTCGGCGGTACGGGCATACTCGGAGCAGGTCAGCCCGATATAAAAGAAATCAGTGTCGGTGATGTTGATTTTGACGGAACAATTTCCGTTTTTGATTTGATTGCCGCACGAAAGGGATTTATTGACGGCTTCGCAGATGATAATGCCAAAAAAGCAGCCGATGCTGACCAGAGCGGAAAGGTTGAAGTCAATGACCTCGTACTCTTGCAGAATTATCTCCTCGGTAAGATAAATGCATTTCCCACAGCAGAAAAAACAGTGGATACGGCGGCTCTCGAAAAGCTTTTCAGCTCCGTTACCATTGCGGAAAGCTGGAAAAATGACGGCGAGAATAATCCTCTCACTACTCAGCGTTTCGGTGCAGACCCCGGCTGGCTTGTCTATGACGGCAGACTTTATATCTATACGACAAACGATGCCTTTGAATATAATTCAAACGGACAGATTAAAGTGAACAGCTACGACAGCGGCACTATAAACTGCGTTTCTACCGCTGATATGGTGAACTGGACTGACCACGGTGCTATCCCTGCTGCGGACGGAAACGGCAGAACAACTAACGGTGCGGCTAAATGGGCATTCGCTGCATGGGCTCCCGATGCCTGCTGGAAAATGATTGACGGAAAGCCTAAATTCTTCCTTTATTTTGCAAACAGCGGCGGCGGCATAGGTGTTCTGACGGCGGACAGCCCTACGGGTCCCTGGTCTGACCCCCTCGGTCATGCTCTCATAGACCGCAGCACTCCGAATTGCAGCAATGTCGCATGGCTTTTTGACCCCGGTGTTTATTACGATGAGGCTACAGATGAGGCTTATCTCGTATTCGGCGGCGGAAAAAATGACGGCACAGGCTATGACAACCCGAAAACAGGCAGAATTGTCAGGCTCGGAAAGGATATGATTTCACTTGACGGTACTCCGCAGACAATGGAAACTCCCTATCTTTTCGAGGACTCAAGCATAATCAAAATCGGCGATACATGGTATTATTCATACTGCACAAACTGGAATGTACCGGGAGGTACAAATATAAACGGCGTTTCGTTCGGCAGTGCGGATATATGCTATATGACCTCAAAAAATCCTCTCGGTTCGTGGAACGGCTCAAACCTTAAGGGTATGGTTTTCGGAAATACAGGTTCGCAGAGAATTGACAACGGCGGAAATAATCACCACTCGATTATTTACTTCAAAGACAGATATTATGTTGCTTATCATTCTCGTCAGCAGGCTCTCCGCATGGAGGTGAATGCTCTGGAGAACAACGGCAATATCAACAAGGACGGCAACTACCGTTCAACTCAGATAAATGAATGCTCATTCGATGCTTCTACAGGAAAGCTTTCGTGCAGCGGCGATATGAAAGGCGCAAAACAGATTGAAAGCCTTGATGTCTATAAAAAGGTTCAGGCTGAAACCATGTCAAATCAGTCAAAGGGCATAAGTGTAAACGGTCTTTACGATACTACTGTAAAGGGCGGAAAGGGCGACTGGATTAAAGTCAGCGGCGCAGACCTCGGCAAGGGCATAAGCAATATAACCGTAAAGGGCAAGGGCGGTACAGTTAAATTCTGTTCAGGCTCTCCGAAGGGCGATGTTATCGGTTATGCGGAGCTTGAAGGCTCGATGAAAGAAATAACTGTTCCCTCAGTCTCATCTGTCAGCGGAAAACAGGATATATACCTCGTTTTCAGCGGTGATACAGAATTGGATTATTGGTATTTTTCATAAGCTTATTATCGTTTCCGCTATCTGCACAACGGCGGAAACGGTATAAATAAAAACATTATTGTAAGGGTAAGACAAATCGGAAAACAGCTGTGAAGGGTACACGGCTGTTTTCATTTTATTGAAATTATATTTATTTTGTCCACTAAATCTTTAAAAAATGGGTTGTAATTTTTTTGTAAATATGATACAATTATTACAATAATAATTTTGTCTATGCAAAACGTGTCCCGTTTTAGTGTCGGGAGTGCGTTTGATTGTGAGGAGTGATTTTGTATGAATTTTAAAGGATTTGCGGAGAGAGTTATCTCGTCTTTAACGGCGGCGGTGCTGATTACATCAGGCTTGTCAATGCTTCCTGCCGCCGAAACCTATGCGGCTGACACAGTTACAGTCGATACCACGACAGAATATCAGACAATAAGGGGCTTCGGAGGAATTAACCTCCCCGAATGGATTGCTCAGGGTGATATGACAGATGCGCAGGTTCAGAAGTCTTTCGGAAACGGTGAGGACGAGCTTGGTCTTACCATTCTCCGTATTTATTGCAGTGACGACAGCAATGCATGGAAAAATGCAGTACCTACGGCAAAACGTGCGCAGGCTCTCGGTGCGACGGTGTTCGCCACTCCCTGGAACCCTCCTGCAAGTATGAGAATAAACGGTGACGGTACTATCATGGGCGGCAAGTATCAGCTCGATAAATCAAAATATGCCGACTATGCACAGCACCTCAACAGCTTTATTAAATATATCGAGGGTCAGGGAATTGACCTTTATTCGATTTCCGTTCAGAATGAACCCGACTATGCCGCAGAATGGACTTACTGGTCTCCCAGTGATTTGGCGGATTTTATTGCACAGTACGGAAAATCAGTCACCGCAGGCACTAATGCAAAGCTTATGTCTCCCGAAAGCTTCCAGTACCGCAAGGATATATACAACGCAATTTTCAGCAATCCGCAGGCTCTCGCAAATACCGACCTTTTCGGTACGCATTTCTACGGAACGCAGAGAAGTCAGATGGATTTCCCGACAATCGAGAACAGCGGAAAGGAACTCTGGATGACCGAGGTTTATGTTCCTGACAGCAGCTCCGATGCGGATACCTATCCGCAGGCTCTCAAGGTTTCTGAAAATATCCATGACGGTCTTGTTGTGGGCGGTCTTAATGCTTATGTGTGGTGGTACATCAGAAGAAGCTACGGTCCTCTCAAAGAGGACGGCACTATCAGCAAGAGGGGCTACTGCATGGCGCAGTACAGCAAATTCGTCCGCCCCGGAGATATTAGAATTGATGCAACGGAAATGCCGGCAGAGAATGTCCGTGTTTCGGCATACAAAAACGATGACAATCAGGTTACTGTCGTTGCCATAAATGAAAGTTCCGAAAGCTATGCTCAAAGGTTCAATATCGGCAGCGGTGAAAAGATAGTTGATGTTGACAGATACAGGACTTCGGCAAATGAAAATCTCGCACTTACCGAAAACCTCGAAAATGACGGCAGCGGTTTCTTCGCACAGCTCCCGGCAGAAAGCGTTTCAACATTCGTTATATCCCTTGAGGGCAGCGGCTCAACTCCCGAACCCGAAACAGATGAGGACGGTTATTTCTTCCACGATACATTTGAGGGAGATGTTTCCGACTGGACGGGAAGAGGTGCGGCAAGTGTCACTCTCAGCGGCAGAACCGCCTATGAAGGAAAGGAGTCCCTGCTCGTTCAGGAAAGGACTTCAACATGGCACGGCGGCACAAAGCCCCTCAGCCCAAAGGTTTTCGTTCCGTCAAAAAATTACAGCTTCAGTGCCGATGTTATGTACTTTGACGGCGACGAAACAGAGAATTTCTTCATGAAGCTACAGTATAAGGGCGCAGACGGTGAGGTGCATTATTCGACAATCGCTCAGGGTACTGCCGTTAAAAATAACTGGCTGCACCTTGCAAATACAAGCTATACAATTCCCGAAGGTGCATCCGATATGCAGCTTTATATCGAAACAGAGTCGGGAACGCAGAATTTCTACATTGATGACGCTGTAGGTGCGCCTGACGGTGTTATTATTCCGGGCGCAGAGCCTGCCGAGATACCCACAGAAGAAATTCCCGATTTTTACATAGGTGATATAAATAATGACGGCGCAGTCGATGTATTTGATTTGATTGAAGCAAGAAAGGGTCTTATCAGCGGCGGATTTTTTGAGGGTTCACGCTCTTTCCTTGCCGCAGATGTAAACAGTGACGGAGATTTTAACGTTGCGGATATTGTTCTCCTCGAAGAATATATAATCGGAAAATCAAAGATTGCAGTTCCCGAAAATTCAAAATCAGACAAATAACAGCGAAACAGAAAAGCCGTACACGGTGAATTGTTCCCGACATACGGCATTGCTGTGATTAATTGAGAAATCTTCATATCATCCCTCATAAATCGGCTGTATTTTCCGATACAGCCGATTTTTTGCGTTTCAGAAATCGGAGGTGATGTTTTTCTTTCTGTAAAGCTTTGACGGGCGATGACCTGCGCCCCTTTCAATATTGTCCGTTTCTTCAACGTAGGGGAATATCTTTCGCCTGAAATTAGCCATGAGCAGTTTCTTTCCGAGTATCATTTCATATATCTGCTGCAGCTGGGTGAGGGTAAACTCTTCGGGCAGAAATCTGAATGCTGCGTAGGGCTTGTCAAGGCTGTTCCTGAGATGAAGCATGGCACGGACAATTATTTCCGCATGGTCAAAGGCAAGGCTGGTTTTCGCGATATATGCCTTTTCATACTGGTTATATAATTCGTTTATGTTGTTCATCATAACTTCCGAATTATATGAATTTCCCTCATCGTCTGTCAAAATCAGCGAATAATGATTTTCTTTTTCTTCGAGACTTACGTTATACCAGCCTGCATTATTATCCGTCACAATGTCGGAATATTCCATTATCGTCCAGTAACAGCACGAAATTATCCAGCCCCTCGGGTCACGTCCGAATTTTGAAAGATTGCACAGGAGCGAAAGGGGAACATCGCTTACTCCTGTTTTTTCCCGCAGTTTTCTTTCGGCGGTTTCCTCGATGGTTTCCTCACGGCAGCAAAATCCCCCGGGAAGTGAAATCATATTCATAAAGGGCGGCTCTTTTCTCTTTACGAGAAGTACCGAAAGTTCGGGGAACGCAAGGTGTCTGTAGCTTTCACGGGAGCTTTTTCTTGTCGTAAATACGACTATATCTGCGGCTACTGACGGGCGGTCGTATTGTGAAATATCGTATACCATATTTTCCTCCTTTGATATTATCTTATTAATAATAACATAAAATTCGTCTTTCGTCAAGACAATCCGTTTATTTTTTATCTGTTTAAACAAAACTGACCCTTGTCGGGTCAGCTTTTTGGTATATTATGTGAAAAAACCTCCTATTTTGTAATATGCAACCCATTTCGCAAATCGTACCGGCAGATTGCTCAGGAGATAATCAAGGTTCAGATGCTGCACGTTGCCTTTTTCAAATATATCAAAAAGAGCGTCAGTGAGGTCTTTCTTTCCCTTTTGCGGAATATGGCTTATCACTCTGTTGACAATATCCATTGAAATGTCTGTAAACGTATTGAGTCCGCTTTCAATCATGGGCAGACCGTATTCCGTAAGCTGCCAGTTGAATATATCGTGCTGATAAATTACCGACTCGGCGACGCTGCGTATAACCGTGAAATGCTTTTTCGGAAAGGTCTGGAGAAGTCTGCCGATTATTGCGTCCTGCGGAATAAAACAGCGTACCTTTTCGGAGATATTCATATATCCGTCCGTTGAATATACGTCAAGCTTTTCGTTGAACCCCGGAGCATCGTTGCAGTATATTCCGATTATTCTGTCCTGTATATATTTCGGTGAGAATATTGAGGCATATGCGGCAAGATTTCCGCCCTTTGAATGTCCGCTTACTATAAAATTTCCCTTTAGCTTCTGCGATGCTTCGTCAATGTATTCAAGAGCCTTTCTCTGTGCGGAGGTCTGTTCCATATAGGCAAACTGAAAATCCTCTTTCCAGCCGACAACCGTGCCGTCTGTTCCGCTGTAGCTTATGAACCATAAATTATCGGCTATTTTTATCGTGACGGCTGAAAATTGCAGTGTATCGTCTATTGCGTTGTGTTCGTCCCTGTAGCCGCATATGCCGAGATTGAAGAAACGTCCGCTTTTGGCAAGCGCAGCAAGAAAATTTTTGAATTTTTCCTCACGGAAAACCAGTGTCAGCGCAAGGAGTTCATTCGCAAGATTTCCAAGCTTTTCCGTGCTGTCAAAACTGCCGCAGCCCGCAAAGCTTATATAGCTCAAAGCCGTAAGCACAAACATATCCGCCTCGTTCATGTTAAATCTTGTCAGCGGTTCGTGCTGAGAGCTTACATAATCTATGATATTCAAAAAAACACCTCAATCCGAATTGTTCAGCTCGTCAAGAGCTTCGAGAAGCTCCATAACCCTCAAAGCATCTTTCTTTGATATGGGCGGAGCAGCATTTTCAGAACCCTTTGCGCCCGTGACGGAATTTTTCGTTATGCGCACTATTGCGGCTATACCTATAACCGCAACGACTGCAACAATTGCAATTATGACGAGAACCGACAGTATGGCATTTCCTGCATTGTCCATTATAAGCACCTCTCCTCGATGTTCTTGCGGATAATATCCTTGTGTTTCACAACCTCGTGAATTTCCTGCATTATAGTATTACGGTAGGTATCGAATGAATTATCCCCGAAAAGCCTGACAAAATAATCAATGCACAGGTCGGGTGTGCGCTGTCCGAGAATGTCCGAAAGAATTTTTTCGATTTCGTTGTTGATGTCGTCACTGCTGTATCGCTTTTCCCAGTATAAAGAGGGGTCGTCCTGCGGATACAGGACAGCAAGCAGACGGGCAAAAGCCGCCTGCTTTTTATTATAGCCCGTCCTGACAACAAGGTCGTCAATTAAATAATTATTCAACGTCCGTCACTCCTTCCGATAATGTGTAAGATTTATTGGAAGATTGTTCCGCTACTCCTTTCCATGATGTGTTAAATTCACTGCAAGCCTTTTTAAGCTTTTCAAGAATGTCCTTTCTCATGCGGAGTTCCTTGCTCTCGCTTTCCATTTTTTCCGTTATGTCTATGACAGTGCCGACCTGTTTTATGCCCGAATACAGATTGGACTCTATCATGTCGATGTCGGTTCCGATTTGTTCGATAAAGAGCTGCATTTCATTCTGAAGAGGATACATTACGCTGTCAAGGTATTCTGAAAGCTCGCCGTTCTTTTCGTAAACGCCCTTTATGTAAATGCCGAGTTTTTCATGCTCATATACTTTGAGCATATTGCCGAGTGAAATTGTCTTGCCTGTGCCGAAAAGCTTTCTTATACGTCCTATGAAGCCTTCCGTTTTTCCGTCGTGGAAATGGTCGAGTTCGTTTATCGCCTTTTCCACCAATGTTTCAACAACGCTGAAATCATTGCCTTTGAGGACGGGGGAACTGTTTATAACAATATTTCCCCCCAAGGTAATCTGAAATACGGGCAGGTCAACGGGGAGATATGTCATACATTCGGTGTAAAGCTGGTCTGAATACTTTCCGACAATTTCACGCAGCTTTCTGAGACGCTCCGAAAGAACATAGGAGAATGTATCGGCAATGGCTCTCTTTTCCTTTTCGAGTTTCTTGCCGAGTTCATCTTTTCTGTCGGATATATACAGAGATGTTGCTTCAACGCAGGCTTCGGAGAGACATCTTTTATAATGCTCAATTGCACTGTCTTTTTCTATAAGCTTTTTGTCATCGTTTCCGTAGCTTTCTCTGAGTTTTCTTGCGATTATGACTTCAAGTCTCTTTGTCACTTCTTCCATGACACGGTTGAAGTTAAGGGTTTTCTTTACGTCCGTGCCGTATATATCGGTCACTTCGGGGAGCTTTATCGGAATTTTCTGTGTGAGTTCAAGCAATATGTCACTCTGCATATTTTCAAATTCAGGATAAATATGACTGTTGTAATCATTGTAGAGTTCGGTATACTTAGGGTCAAGGACAGCGTAGGCTTCGGATTTAAAATTTTTCATTATTTTCCTCGCCTCGTTGGTTTTTTCCTTGTTCTCCTCAATCTTTCGCATAAGTTCGCCTATCTGCAACTGGTTCATGATAACTCTGTATTCGCTGTCTATCTTGAACATTATGCTGTTTACCTTTTCGTTTCTGGCTTTCTGTGTGGCAATGTAGCTGAGATAGCTGAGGAAATTAGGCATACCGCTGAAATGCTTCATCTCGTCAAGAGATGTTATTTTCATCTTGTGATAAGTTTTCGCATAGTTGGTCATATCGTATAGCTGCTGGAGTATGGATTTCGCCCTGTCCTCGTATTCCGAGGTAAGGTCGTTCGGCTCGTCATACGAGGCAATTAAGTCCTCTACAGTCTCCCTCGAAAATTCATTTTCAAGTATGCTGCAATCGCCGTCAGGTGTCTTTAATTTTGGGGCTGCAAGCGAATTGAAATATGTAAGGGCGGTTGTTCCGACAAATATACAGCTTCTGAAATCTATTCCGTCATTGTCTCCGCGTCTGATAAGGCTTTCCTTGATAAAATCAAGTATGCTCGTGATGTTCTTGTCTCCCTCGTTTACATATCTTCGGTCGAGCATATTCACGCAGACTATAAGGGAATAATTCTTATTCCTTTCATCGCAGAGAGCTTTTACTTTTTTGAGGTAGTCATATTCTGTCTGAATGAGATGCTTTGAATAGTCAATTACAAAGACTATCACATCAGCCGCTTCAATGCCCCTGTCAGCCGCTTTGTAATGTCCGTCCGCACCGGCAAGGTCGGGACCGGGAGTATCGTATATGATGTATTTTGAAAGTTCTTCGGTTTCGCTCGGATAGAATAATTCCATATCGGGCAGACCATATCCCTCTTTCACATTCTTTTCAGCCTGTTTGAAAAGCTTGTAAAGCTGTTCTCTCATAAGGTACGGCTGGTCGCATACATAGCCTTTTTTCTTGAATCGGAGATGATAGCGGTTGTCGAAGCTTTTTCTGTATATGCAGTTGTTCGGGGTTGCAAGCTTAAGGCTTGTGGGGGCTAATTCGCAGCCTATGATTGAATTTACTATCATGCTTTTGCCCGATTTTTTCGATGCGGCAACGGATATGGTAAGTTCATTGTTCATTGCTTCGTCCATGTAGCCCTGTATCTTTGAAAGCCTTGCAAAAATATCATTCTTGTAATGATTGGTTTCGTCATTGACGGAATTGATGTTTGCAAGGGCGGTTTCGAGGGTCGATTTTATATGGCTGTAATTCCTGACGAATTTTTCTATTTTCATGCTGTCGGCAGCTTCTTTTTCGGTGCATACGGAAACCTTGGAAAGCGGTATGTTCAGGTAGATAAACTGCTGGACAATATCACTTAGCTGCTGATGAACCTCTTTTTCCCTCTCAACGGAAACATTTATGTCTCCTCTTACGACAACGGTGCTTTTCTGCGAAATATCTATGTTTTCGAGCAGCTGTCCGAGAGTTTCGGCATGTATGTTTCCGTCCTTTGTCACGAGTATGACATCTATCGGCATTTCCTTGCATATGCGCAGCTTGTACTGAACACCCGATTTAAGTCCGAGTTCCTGTATATAGTCGCCGAGGCTGCCCGTGCTTGTCATTATAAACACGGGGTCATTGTTTACCTCGGTGTTTATGGTAATTCTCGCATCATCAATATCAGTGGGGTGTAATGAAATAATATTCATTATTATTTCCTCCGTTATTCGTTGTAATTTTTAACTTCGCCGAGTATCTTGCGGATTTCGCTGCACATTTCCTGGCGCAGACGGCGTTTCTTTTCCTCTGTCTCGATATTTGCAAGCTGACCGTATGCGATTTTCGCAACGTTGGCATTGACAAATTTATCAAAGACATATTTTGCGCTGTTGTCCATGTCAACACTGCGGAGGATATTTTCAATGCTGCTTATCTCATAGTAGACAAATGCCTTGTCTATCTGTATTGCAGGCACTACGGCTTTGAGGAGGAGATGTCCGAGAATGTCAATATCCTTGTTTATATGAGCGCAGACAATGCTGCTGTCATCGCTGTTAAGTCCCTCTTTGCTGCATCTTTCATCATAGTACTGCTTTGTTATGTCGGCTGATGTATCGTTTGCGCTGTCGGACAAATCATCGCCGAAATCATTGCGGAAATAGGAGATAAGCGCAGAAACCAGCTTCTTGTCATCGCAGTCGGGACGTTTTTCACGGATTTTTTCGCAGACCTTCGAGAGATAAAGCTTTGCGTTTTCTTTTTTGTCTTTTTCAAGATATGTTAAATACGGCTTTAATTTCTCAATGTCCCCGTCAGGTGCGGTCGGGGCATATATGCGCACGCATTCCGTCAGTTCATCGTTTGCTTCAAATTCATCATGGAAGAGCATCGAATAGAGCATGGGCTGTTTTTCGTTGCGGACGTTTATCTCCCTGTCGGTATAGAAAATGCCGAGACTGTAGATATTTGTCTTTCTGTTGTCGAATGCGTTCCAGCGGTCACGTCCGCCGAAATTCTGACGGATAAGGACTTCAAAAAGGTCTGTTGCAAATCTCTCCGCAAGACTGCGATAATAGCCCTCTTTGTTCTCGGAATTTATATTGAAGAGATATTCCTTTACCTTTTCCGATATTTCATCGTAATAGGGGTGTCCCTGAGATACGGAAAGAGCGTCCATGAATATATCGTGTATCTTGCTGTCGTAGCTGTCGTGTGTTTCTATGGCGATGTTTACTATCGTCTTTGTGAAGTATTCGTAAATATCGCCATATTTCTTCTTTCTGAGGCTTGCCTCAAAGCTGTCAACGGAGATATTCGAGCTGGTTGTGGTAACGGAATTTTTTGCCGTCTCTTTTTCTTCATCGCTTATGCAGTATCTTTCGGAATTTATTTCGCTTATGAGTGCGCTGAGTTTTGATGCAAGGGGAGCTTCAAGAGGCGGTTCGGGTTCAAATTCGTTCGGTATTTCCGCATGAAGTCTTTCAAGCTCCTTTTTGATTTTATTCTGCGAATTTATGAGCAGGCTCGTTGAAATTCCCGATATTTCCATGAAATTTATATAGCTGTCGGAATTGTCGCCCAATGCTTCAAGTTCAGTCGAAAGAACCGACTCAAGTTCTGTGTATATGCGGTTTACACGCTTTTTGATGGTTTCAAATCTTTCGGTGTCGTTGTATTTTTCGAGAGCCGCATGGATTTCGTCAATGCCGTTTCCTATGCCCTTTGATTTCAGCTTTTCAACAATGCCTGTATCTTCGAGTTTTCCGGCAGATTCAAGCTTTGCCCTTGCAGAGCCTATGACAAGACGTTCGTCAAGAATTTCGCTCCTGACTATGCGGTATTTTCTCAGCTGGTCTTTGAGTACGTCCAGATTTTGTTCTATTGCATCGTTTGCGGTATCTGCCTTGTTTCCGAAAACAAATATCTTTTCGTTGAAAGGTATGCCGTCATCATCGGATTCGTCCTTGAAAATTTCAAGCTGGGGACCCGTAAGGCTGGGCTTTCCTGCATTCGCTATAAGAACCATAACATCTGCGGTTTTCATCATCTTTATTGTCTGGTCTTTGTGCATCTGGGTGGGGGAGTCAAAGCCCGGCACGTCATATATAACGGCATTCTGCATATCAACCAGCTTGCTTGAACGTATGATTATTTCCTTTACGGCAACGGCATATGCAGGGTTCTGTATGAAATTTTTAAGCTCCGTGCTTTCAAGCTGTTCCGAGCCTCGGAATATTTTCTTTGGGGAGTCGAGGAAACGAATTATCGTATCTCTGTTTTTGATGATATTTTCCACATCTTCGTTCACGTTTGCACGGTATGCGTTTTTGCTGACATTGGGGAGAGCCTCGAAGTATTCCTGATACTTGCTTAGGGGAATTGTTGCAAAATCAAGATTTTCGGCGTGTTCTATGCCCATTGTGACAAGACTGTCGGTGAATTTCTTTGAAAAATCCGAACGTGTGAAGAACGTTACCTCGGCAATGTCTTCGTTTCCGTATCTTATGCTTGTTGAAGTATATGTACATCTTGCGTCCATCGAGGGGAGAATATCTATGCCCATGAGAGCGTTTGCAAATGTGCTTTTTCCTGCCTTTTCAAGACCGATTATGGCAATTTCAAATTCGTTTTCTTCAAGCTTTCTTCTGATGTTTTCAGCCTTTTTCTTAAGCCTTCCGATTTCATCGAGTTTTGCTGCGGAAATAATTTCCTGAAACTTGGGGTCAAGAAGTTCGCTCATTCCTCTTATCTGGTAATCAAGCTTTCTGATGTATTTTTTTCTTTCTTCGGTTATGCTCATTGAAAAAATCCTCTTTTTCGATAAATTTCGTCATAAAATATAATATTACGACGTTATGTGTATATTCTATCATATCCGACAAAAAAAGTCAATGTTTTTTTTGTGATTTTTTAGCAATTTTAATGATAATCCGCATACAATCTATGTTTAAAATTTCATCAGGTAATCAGATATTACGCTTTCCGTGAACGGACGGAATGTTACTTTTTATGTACTTGACTAAATTCCGCCGTTATGGTAAAATATTATCGGATTACTATATGGAAAGTGAAAGAATATGATTAGAAAATATCTTGTTTTGTCCGTGGCGGTTCTGACCGCTGTTTTATCTTTCGGGTGCAGAAGTGTCGATACTGCAAATTATGATGAAAACCTTGCAGGCGAAATAATTGTGCAGGAAACCACCGAAAATACGATTCCGGAAATTGCTGAAACCACCAAAATGATTGAAAAAACCGAAATTACTGAAGCAACATCGCAGAAATACCCTCCGTTTTTAAATTCTCCCGATGATATACTGCTCGCCGATATTGACGGATACGGCGAAAATTATATATTTTTCTATAATGAAGAGGAGTTTCGGGCGGTATATTCCGAGGATAACTGGAAGGTGATAAATTCTTGCAAAATAACGGACGAAAGAGATATAGAAATTATCTGTCAGGCTCTGAAAGATGTTCACCCCATTCACAGTGCGGATATGTCGGATTACCGTGACGCACATGATATGGCTTACGAATGGGTACAGCACAATCTCGGATATTATCTCCTGCCCGATGAGTCTCCCTTTAAGGAGAACGCAAGAGATGTTGATTTAAATCCTGCCGACCAGGGCAAGAGCTTATATGATATGTTTCTCGACAGACAGGAGCAAATCGGCGGCATGAACTGAATTTAATCATAAAAATTCTCTGCCTGCGCAGGGATTTTTTATTTATACTGTGATTGAGCAAAACAGTGTTTCCCCCACCGTAGGCGGGGGAAACCAAGAAAAAATATAAAAATTTCTGTGCATTATAAAATGCTTATTTACAATCATATACAAAACCTATAAATCTCAATAGCCAAAATATATAATATACTCTATTGATTTTTATTCCGATGTGCAGTATAATATATTTAATAGATAGGAATAGTATATATTGCTTTCTGTTTTACAGTCAGGAGGATTAATAAAATGAGTATTGATTTTGAAACCAAATGTGTACACGGTTTTCCCGAAAAGTCATTGAAAGAAGAATACCGTTCAATAAGCTTTCCCATATATCAGACCGCCTCTTTCAGTCATATAAAAACAGGTCACAATGAAAGCGGCTTTGATTATACAAGAGAGTCAAATCCCACCCGTCAGCGTGTCGAGGAGGTTGTCGCTTCACTCGAAAATGCCGAATATGCCGTTGCCTTTACATCGGGTATGGCTGCCGTTACCGCTGTGCTGGAACTCTTTGAACCGGATACCGAAATAATCTGTTCGGAGGATTTGTACGGCGGTGTTATACGTCTGCATAATATCATCAATATAAAGAACGGCATTTATGCAAAATATACGGATACATCGGAAGAAGCGGAGATATTTTCCGCAATCAGCGAAAAAACCAGGGCGATATATGTCGAAACACCCAGCAATCCCATGATGAATATTACTGATATTCACCTTACTGCGGATATTGCACATAAAAACGGTCTTGTCCTGATAGTGGACAATACTTTCCTTTCGCCCTATTTCCAGAACCCCCTCGAACTCGGTGCGGATATTGTAATTCACAGCGGAAGCAAATTCCTTTCAGGACATAATGATACCATTTCGGGTTTTGTCTGTACGAATAATAAGAAAATTGCCGACCAAATCCGCCTTATATCAAAGACCACAGGTGCGGCTCTCTCTCCCTTTGACAGCTGGCTTGTCATAAGGGGAATTAAAACCCTCGCCGTCAGAATGGAGCGTCAGCAGGAAAATGCTGTCAAGCTTGTAGATTTTCTCATGTCGCACAGGAAAGTAACTCATGTGTATTATCCTGCTCTTTCTTCGCATAAGGGTTGTGATGTTAATAAATCACAGGCAAGAGGTTCGGGCAGCATGATTTCTTTCAATGTTGACAGCCCCAAGACCGCAGAAAAATTGCTGAAAAATGTGAAAATCGCCATATTCGCCGAAAGTCTCGGCGGTACGGAAACACTGATAACATATCCCGTTCTGCAAACTCACCCCGATGTTCCGAAAGGAATGCGTGACAGGCTCGGCATAAACGATACTCTGCTGAGAATGTCCGTGGGACTTGAAAATGCAGATGATATAATAAATGATATTGCTCAGGCACTGGAGGATTAGTATGTACGATTTCGATAAAATTGTTGACAGAAAAGGCACAAGCTGCCTGAAATACGACCAAGCCGTCAGCAGAGGCTATTCACCCGATATTCTGCCCCTATGGATTGCGGATATGGATTTTCCGACAGCCCCCGAAATTCTCGAAAGTCTCCACAAAACCGTAAATCACGGGATTTTCGGCTACAGTCAGTCGCTTGATGACTATTATCAGGCGGCGGCGGACTGGTTTACAGAATATTTCGACTATACCCCCGATAAAAAATGGCTCGTGAAAACTCCCGGAGTGGTTTTTGCGCTCGCTATGGCGATAAGGGCTTTCACGGAAAAAGGCGACTGCATTCTTATCCAGACCCCCGTGTATTATCCCTTTTATGAAGTGATAAGAAACAATGACAGGAAAATTATCGAAAATCCGCTTGTCAATATAAATAATCATTATGAAATTGATTTTGCGGATTTTGAAAATAAAATAAAGGATAATAATGTAAAATTATTTATCCTCTGCTCTCCGCACAACCCTGTCGGAAGAGTGTGGAGCTGCGATGAACTCCGCAGAATGGGTCAGGTATGCGAAAAATACAATGTCATTATAATTTCGGACGAGATACACTGCGATTTCGTTTTCCCCGGGTACAGGCATACTGTGTTCACTAATGCCTGCCCCGAAGTTAGAGACAGGGTTATTATATGCACATCGCCGAGCAAGACCTTCAATACCGCAGGTTTGCAGATTTCCAATTTATGGATTGAAAATCCCTCCATGAGACATAAGCTTAAAAGCGAAATTGTTTCAACGGGCTATACTGAATTTAATATAATGGGAATTGAGGCTGAAAAGGCTGCATATACAAATGGTCGCCCCTGGCATGAGGAAAACTGGAAGTATATACGTGAAAATTTCGGCTTTCTGCGTGAATTTCTGAAAAATCATATTCCGCAGATAAAATTAATCGAACCGGAGGGGACTTATTTCGCATGGCTCGACTGTTCGGGGCTTGGTCTTGACAGGGAAAAGCTCAATGAATTGATTATCGGAAAAGCAGGACTCTGGCTAGACTCAGGGCATATTTTCGGAAAGTCCTCCGAACAGTTCCAGCGTGTCGTTATGGCTTCTCCGAGAAAAATTATAGAACAGGCTCTGACTAATCTCGAAAGGGCTGTAAAGCAAGAGGGAGACTGATATTCATGACCCTACAGCAGATAAAATATGCTATCACTATCCACGAAACAGGCAATTTCAGCCGTGCCGCAGAGAGACTGTATGTCACTCAGCCATCTCTTACAAAGGCTATAAACGAACTTGAAAGGGAAATCGGTTCGTTAATTTTCATACGGAAAAAAAGCGGCGTGAGCGTTACTGATGAGGGAGAGGAGTTTATATCCTATGCCCGTCAGGTGTATGCACAGTATGAAATACTTTATGACAGGTTTATCGAGCATAAGAATATCAATAAAAAATTCGGTGTGTCGTGTCAGCATTATTCTTTCGCAGTCAATGCTTTCATGGAGACAATAAAAACTTTCGACAGTGCGGAATATGAATTTTCCATACGTGAAACAACCACCTTTGAGGTCATGCGTGATGTCAGCACGATGCGCAGCGAAATAGGAATTATTTTCATGAGTGCATTTAATGAAAAATTTCTCAGAAAAATTATCTCCGAAAATGATTTGACTTTCTATGAACTGAAAAAATGCCTGCCCTACGTTTTCGTTTGTCGGAAAAGTCCCCTCGCTGCGAAAAAAATTGTCACATTCGAGGAATTGCAGGACTACCCCTGTCTCGTCTTTGAACAGGGCGAGAGTGACCCGTATTTCTATGCCGAGGAACTGCTTCCGCTGCAAAAGCACAGCCGTATCGTCAAGACCAAGGACAAGCTGACCATGCTTAATCTGATTGCCGAGCTTAACGGGTATACACTCTGCACGGGCATGATATACGATAAAATAAACGAAAGGGAATTTATTTCCGTTCCGTTCGATGCAAAGGACAATCAGGCGGAAAATAAGATAGTAATAGGCTATGTCACGAAAAACAGCCGCATTCCCACCGATACGGGAAAGATTTATATAGAAAATATAAAATCATATTTCAGTACGGAATAAAAAAATCCCCCCGTCTGCATGGCGGGGGATTTGTGCGGTCAGATATAGTACATAGGCTCGCCCGAATTAAGCTCTGCCTTTTCAATGTATTTATCGACAATATCGGAGAGTGTTGTATTCTCCGCAAGCTCACGGAGCTTGTCCTCCATTGCCGTCCATACGTATTCGTTTATTGTCTCGGAGACCGTATTCTGATAATAGACGGCTGTATTGCCGAGAATGGTGTTGTCGATAGCGTCCATTATCTCCGAAAGCAGTATCTTGTTCGGCGAACGTGTGAGGGTGTAGCCTCCCTTTGCGCCCTTTATGCTGTTTATTATGTGTGCGTGGCGCAGCATGGGCAGTATCTGTTCAAGATATTTTGCGGATATGCCGTTTCTTTTGGAGATGTTGACAACGTTCACGGAGGACTCGTTTCCCGAATTTACGGCTATGTCAACAAGGGCGATTATTCCGCATTCGACTTTGGTTGATATTCTCATGAAATTTTCTCCTTTCATCACAGGGTTAGCATAGTATTCTGATGTGTTTTGTATGTTTATATTATAACTCATTTTTTTTGATTTGTAAAATTGTAAGTTTATATATGCTTCTATATTATTTTTATATTGCAATTTATTCCCCTGTCGTTGACAGAGAGAACAGCATTTTTATTATTTTTTCAATTGCAGTATTGACAAATCCTCACGGAGAGTATAAAATATAATTATATAAAAAGCCGTATCTCTGCATAGCGGTGCAGAGATACGGTAAAATCTTAACAGGAGGATATTATGACGGGAAAATATAAAATCGCAGAGAAAATTATTGAGATAATTTCCCTTTATCCCGATGTGCATGAGTATTGCAGGGATTATGTGTCGGACGAAGCTGCGGATTTTACAGTGCAGACAGATATGCACGACATTGAATACGAACAGAAAAGGTCGGACGAGGAGAATATCCGTGAGGGTAAGAGGACTGTTGAATATTCGGGCGGATACCTAGAAGAACTCGCCGTTTACCGCAAAATCGCAGAGAAAATGATTGAATTTGATACCGTTCTTTTTCACGGCTCGGTCATTGCAGTCGATGGAACGGGCTTTCTGTTCACGGCAAAGTCGGGTACGGGAAAATCTACACATACAAGGCTTTGGAGGGAGGTTTTCGGAGAGCGTGCCGTTATGGTAAACGATGACAAGCCCCTCCTGAGAATAACGGATAATCGGGTCATCGCTTACGGTACTCCCTACAACGGAAAGCACCGCCTCGGAAATAATATCTCCGTGCCGCTGAAGGCTCTGTGCATACTGGAGAGGGCTGAAAAAAACAGTATCGTAAAAGTAAGCAAAATGAATGTTTATGCAACGCTCATACAGCAGATTTACAGACCTGCGGACTCTGCTAAATTAAAGAAAATTCTTGAGCTTGCGGATAAATTAGCCGAAAATACGGATATATACAGGCTCGGCTGCAATATGGAAAGAGATGCCGCTGTTGTTTCATACGAGGGCATGAGGGATTAATCAATATCTATGTATTTCAGTGCCGTGAGGTGAAGCCGATATATCTGACGTTCGGAATAGTTCATATCCTCGGCAATTCCACGTATATATTCTCCCGATTTCTTGTCATATCCGCCCTCAAAGGGCTGGTACATAAGATACCTGCGTTCGAGTATTTCCCTCTGCACTCCATCGGGAACGGCGGATATTGCTTTTTCTATTTTTATTCTTGTGTCTATAAGTCTGTTTATGGTTTCATCAGCTTTCTTTTCATAGTCAATGACCTTTTCTGCAGCACCGAAATTCTGTATGCTGTTTCTGCCATAGAGACTGCGGCGCATTTCCTCGGCTTTCATAAGTGTCATATATGCCAGCCTGTCAAGGCTGTATGCCTGTGAGAGATATTCTTTGGCATCCATTTTTTCAGCTCCTTTTTTAATTCATGGTATTATTCCGTATTCGGTCAGTGTTTTTGTATCGGGATACATAAGCTTTACGGTTTCGATGAGCAGATTTTTTTCACGCAGCTCTGCTTTTTCGGGCGGCAGCGAGGGAATATGACATATTATCACCGCACCGCCGCAGACCTTTAACGAAACGGAAGTATTTTCCCTGTTTTCGTTTTTTTCGCATATATCGTATATTCCAGCCTTTTCATACGGAGTTTCTGTGGATTTATCTTTAATAATAATAATGCCCCCTTTTCAATAATATATATGCATAGAGGGAGTATTTTAATGCTGTCGGAGTAAGATTTTACATCATTTTAATGATGTGTTATTTGTATTATACATCATTAAAATGCAAATGTCAAGACTGTTTTTTCTAATTTCAGTTGATTTTTTATAATTTCATAACTATAATTAAGCAAATTTAAAATCGTTAGCGATAATATACGAAAAATATAATAAAAATTCCGTTCCGCCGCCATAAACATTGAAAGATATAAAAAATACCATTCCCACGCCGCAGGCGGGGGAATGAAAAAAATATAATAAAAATTGTCGCCGGAGGTCTTTATGGGTATAGAGAGAATAAATGAATTTAAAAGGCAAAAGGGATTTTCCAATGCGAAGCTTGCGGAAATTTCAGGTGTCAACATAAGTACCGTGGAGAAAATAATGTCGGGCAGAATACAAAACCCCCAGATTTTGACCGTTGTCGCTCTGTGCAGGGCTGTCGGCTGCTCTCTGGACGATATTATGGATATAACACAGGGGACAGATTTTTCCGTTGAGGAGATGTTATATATCGAAAAAATCCGCAGTCTCGACGATTACGGAAAAAAAGCCGTGGAAAGCGTTCTTGATGTCGAGTACGAAAGATGTTCGCAGCAGGATGAGGACAATTTCTATACGGCATCTTTTGAAACTGTCGGAAAGGCGGTCGCACGTTCGGACGGCGGCGGTCAGAAAACCAAATATATCCCCGAAGATGATGAGAATATTGTCGAAATAGATGATTTATGAACTATAAGATATATAAAGATGCAAGAGATGCCGCATGGAAATTCCTCATTGAAAATAATATAAAATCTCTTCCGATAGTCTTTACAAATATCTGCAAAAAAAATAACATAATGCTCAAACGCTACATCGGTTCGGCATATTTCAGCGACGACGAAAGAGGCATTGTCTATTTCGACAGAAACGGTCATGCCTGTATACTCATAAACGGCGATGACGATTTGTGCGTTCAGAGATACAGTATCGCTCATGAACTCGGTCATATATATCTCGGTCATCTTACCTCCGAAAATATCTGTCACAGGCTTTCGGGTTCAAGAGATAATCCCAGACTTCCCGTTGAATATCAGGCTGAACGTTTCGCTATGGATATTCTCGCCCCTGCCTGCGTTCTGTGGGCTTTGGATATACATTCCGCACAGGATATTGCAAGGCTGTGCAATATTTCACTGAGCGATGCGTCAATAAGGGCAAAGAGAATGAATACACTATATAAACGTGATAAATTTCTGTCGAGCAGTCTCGAAAAACAGGTCTATGAACTCTTTGAAGGTTTTATAATCAAAAAGAAAAACGATTTCTGACAGCAGAGGAGAATTTATGGAAAGTTATTGTATGTACCTCAGAAAATCCCGTGCCGATGCGGATGCAGAGAAAAGGGGAGAGGGGGAGACGCTTTCACGGCATATGAATATTCTCGCCGAACTCGCCCGAAGATACGGTTTTGAAATCGTTAAAATATACCGTGAAATCGTAAGCGGCGAAAATATCTCCGCAAGACCCCAGATGCAGCTTATGCTCGCCGATGTCGCAGAAAAGAAATATTCGGGCGTTCTCGTCATGGAAATCGAAAGGCTTGCAAGGGGCGACACCGTAGACCAGGGTATCGTTGCAAGAATTTTCAGACAATCATGCACAAAGATAATCACCCCTGTGAAAATCTATGACCCGTGCAATGAATTTGATGAGGAGTATTTTGAATTTTCGCTTTTCATGAGCCGCAGAGAATACAAGACCATAAACCGCCGTATGCAGTCGGGCAGGCTTGCCTCCGCAAGGGAGGGCAATTATATCGCCTCATCAGCCCCCTACGGCTACAGGAAAATAAATCCGATACCGAAAGTCCATACTCTCGAAATTATCCCCGAACAGGCAGAGACGGTAAGGCTTATCTATCAGATGTATCTTGACGGCTGCGGCGCAAGGGCTATCGCAGGTGAGCTTGACCGCATGGGCATAAGCCCCGAAAAATCTTCATTCTGGCAGACCGCAAGCATTAAGAAAATCCTCTCAAATCCCGTTTACTGCGGTAAAATTTCATGGAAATCAAAATCAAATCAGGATATGCTCTTTCGGGGCAGGCATGAGCCTGTTATCTCCGAGGAAATTTTTCAAAAGGTTCAGGAAAAAAAGAAAAACTGTCCCGCCGTTCAGGTTCGTCAGGGGGACGGTTTTTTTAATTATTACCACGGAGTTTTATACTGCGCAAAATGCCGCAGACAAATGCGCAGGAGGGCTTCATCGGACGGAAAACATGAATATCTCTTCTGCGCAAGCCGTGAATGCAGTGGATTTGTCACGGCTTCTTCGTTCGGAGAGATTGACGGGGCTTTGTTTGCGGCTTTAAGATACCGTTTCAGCATTGTCGAAAAAACTGTATACAGCGATGAAATAACAACAGCAGAAAAAATTTCCGACAAGGGCAGATTAATCCGTTCAGCCCTCGAAAAAGCAGAAAACCAGCGTGAAAAAATATTCGACCTCTTTGAACAGGGCGTATACAACGAGGATATTTTCAGGGAACGCATGGACAAAATCCGTCAGAAAATCATGAAATTCAATTCGGAGCTGTCTGACTGCACGGAAATTCCCGAAACGGAAACGGGCGGCGGATTAATCGTTAAAATTGAGGATATTATAAATAATTTCGGCTCTCTTTCGCCTGTGCGAAAAAATAGGTTTCTTAAAAATACGATAGATAAAATATTTTATTCAAAGCACGGACGCTCCCGAAAAAATAATTCTTCGCTTAAGCTGGAAATTTTTTTCAGATAATTCTTATCCCTCCGCCGTGTGCGGAGGTAATATTTATGTATGACATGGATATGCAGAAAAATTACAGTACCCCGTCAATATTAAAAATCCCAACCCACGTCTTGCGAAAATAATTATCTCCCAGCTCGGCGGTGCTTATGGCAGGGGGTTATGATTTATAGAATATTTTTATATCGTTCCTGCGCCTGTCGAATATTATATTTTTGATAATGCAGCGCAGGACAATATTTTTTATTCTTTCGGGGAAATCGCCGTAAAGTATTTCCGAAAGGCTTATTTTTATATGCCTGTCGGGGGATGGTTTATTTTCTTCGGGAGTTTCGCAGAGCCTGTTCTCAAAATGCTTTATTTTTTCGAGAATTTCATGCTTTTTCGTACCGTATTCTTCAAGGGTATCTATGCCGCTTTCGTAGGCTTCTTCTATGCGCAGCAGCTTTTTTCTCTCTTTCCGGATTAAATCACGGAAAAATTCGGGGCTGTCCTGTTGTGCGGATTTTTTCTTACGGATATTTATATCAATAATTATATCGCCCATATCACCGGTTATTTTTTCGAGGATTATTTTATTTATCTTTTCAAGCTTTATCGAATGGGAAATCCTGCATTTTCCCTTTGCGTAGCTGTTGCACTGGATACTTCCGTATCTGCTTTGCAGACAGAGAACCGCTCCGCAGTCGGAACATTGCACAAGACCTTTCAGCATATATTCCGCAGGCTCGCTGCGCTGATAGGGCGGATAGAGATTTTTTATCATTTTTCTGCGTTCCTGCGCCCGTGAAAATATCTCGTCCGTTATAATCGGCTCATGCATACCGTCCCTTATTTCGGCATTCTCGTAAAAGCGTGTTTTTTCGCCGCCGTTTCTGCGGAGTTTTCCCGTATATACGGGATTTGTGAGGATATATTCAATGCTTCGGCTCCCGAATGCATTTCCCTTTGATGTTCTTATACCGCAGATATTCAGTTCTCCGGCGATTTTTCTGTATGAATTGCCGTTTATGAAATCATTGAATATTTTCCTGACCGTTTCTGCGTTTTCATCGGGGGAGAATATACCGTTATGCATTTTATATCCGAAAGGCGGCTGGGAGATTGCCCCTCCGCTTATGAATTTTTCGTTCATTCCCCGTTTTACTTCTTCCGCAAGGTTGAGGCTGTAAAATTCGTCCATTGCCTCGTAGATTGCCTCCATGAGTACGGAGCTTTTGTCGGGGGAAAGCTGTTCGGATACGGAAATGACTTCTATTCCGCACTGCTTCCGCAGCATGGATTTATATACTATGCTGTCCTCACGGTTTCGGGCGAAGCGTGAAAATTTCCATACTATTATTGCATCAAAGGGTCTGGGCTTTGTCTTTGCGCAGGCTATCATGCGCATAAATTCAGGGCGTTTTTCGGCACTTTTTCCGCTTATGCCCTCGTCACGGAAGATAAATTCATCGGGCAGGACATAGCCGTTTGCACGGGCAAATTCATTTATTTTCCTTATCTGTGATGCAGGGGAAAATTCCGTCTGCTCCTCCGTGCTTACTCTTATGTATGCGGCAGCCTTTTTCATATAATCACCTCTGATTAAATTAAATATGTTTCCTATAAAAACTATTTACTTTTTGATAAAAATATGGTAAAATACCCATATATTAATTGTAAAGGAGATATTTCATGAAAATAATGCACCTTTCCGATTTGCACCTCGGTAAAAGGCTCAACGGTTTTTCGCTTCTGTATGACCAGAAACATATTCTCTGTGAGATTGTATCTGTTGCCGAAGCGGAAAATCCCGACTGTATCATCATCGCAGGCGATGTCTACGACAGGTCAACTCCCTCTGCCGATGCGGTCGCTCTCTTTGATGAATTTCTTACCATGCTCGCTGAACGTGATTTTCCCGTAATGGTCATAAGCGGAAATCATGACTCCCCCGAACGCATAGCCTATGGAAATAAAATGATGCAGAAAAGCAAGATATATCTTTCGCCCGTCTATGACGGCTCTGTAAAGCCTGTTGTTCTGCATGACGATTTCGGCGAGGTATGCTTTTACCTCCTGCCCTTTGTGCGCCCGTCATCTGTCAGGAGATTTTTTCCCGATGTTCAGATAAACAGCTATACCGATGCCGTGAAAGCCGCCGTTGATGCGATGAATATCGACACGGACAAGAGAAATATCCTCGTCGCTCATCAGTTCGTCACAGGCGCACAGAGGTCTGACTCCGAAGAGATATATGTCGGAAACCTCGAAAACATCAGCGCAGAGGTGTTTGATGTGTTTGACTATACAGCACTTGGTCACATTCACCGCCCCCAGAATATCGGAAGTGAGAAAATCCGCTACTGCGGTACTCCTCTTAAATATTCATTCTCGGAGGCTGACCACGAAAAATCCGTTACCATAATTGAAATAGGTGAGAAAAATTCTCCGCTTAAAATAAAAACTGAAATTCTTCACCCCCTTTTCGATATGCAGGAGGTAAGGGGAAAGTTTGAGGATATAATGCAAATTCCTGTTACTAAAAATTATATGCGTGTAATTCTCACTGATGAAGAAATGATTGTCAATGCAGTCGAAAAGCTCCGTTTAAGATTTTGTAATTTAATGAGCGTGTCCTATGACAACAGCAGGACAAATGCCACTCCCGATATATCCTCTCCCGCAAAGATTTCCGAACACTCTCCAATTGAGCTTTTTGCACTCTTTTACCGTGAGGTAAACGGAAAGGATATGTCCGAGGAACAGTTTAAAACAGCAGATAATATTATAAAAGAAATATGGGGGTATGACAAATGAAACCGCTTATTCTTGAAATGTCCGCTTTCGGCCCTTATGCCGAAAAGGAAACTGTTGATTTGAGAAAACTCGGCAGCAACGGGCTTTATCTCATAACAGGCGACACGGGAGCAGGCAAAACCACTATATTCGATGCCATAACTTATGCTCTCTACGGCAAGCCAAACGGTCAGTACAGAAATACTTCCATGCTCCGCTGTCAGTCCGCTTCGCCCGATACAGATACATATGTCAGGCTGGTTTTTTCATACGGCGGAAAGACATATACCATACAGCGTTCTCCTGCTTATACCCGTGCAAAAAAACGCGGCAGCGGCACTACCGAAAAGAAAGAATATGCAGAACTGAGCTTCGATGACAGGATAATTTCCAAAACCTCCGATGTTGATAAGGCTGTCAGGGACATTACGGGGCTTGAAAGAGAACAGTTTGCGCAGATTGCAATGATTGCCCAGGGAGATTTCAGAAAGCTGCTTATGGCCAATACCTCCGAACGTGTGCCTATTATGAGAAAAATCTTCCGCACGGAAAAATTCAGCGAACTCAGGGACAGGCTTAACCAGATGTTCACGGACGTTAAGAACGAATACAAGTCCGCAGATGATGCAATGCGCAAGCTTATCGAGGGCATACAGTTTCCGCAGACACCCGATGAAATGCCCGAAAATTCAGCCGATGCACTTTCCGTACTCGTGCAGATTATAAATGACGATACAGTGCTTTACGATACTCTCAAAAATCAGCAGGCTGAAAACGACAGGCTTATAACAGATACACAGAAACGCATAGACAGCGGCAGAGAACTCGAAGAGTACAAGTTGCTTGAAAAAAAGCTGGTTTCGCAGACTGATGAACAAAATTCAAGGCTGAAAAATTTAAGACTTGAAAGGGAGAAGGCTGTCTCCCATGAGCCTGAAATACTTGCGCATCAGGACGAAATAACCAAAATCAGTCAGGTACTCCCCGTATATGACGAGGTAGAAAAGGGAAACGCAGATGTTAAAAATCTCTGTGACGAGATAAAAAATATCAGAACTCAGCGTGACAACGAGGATACGGACAGGGGAAGTCTCGGCGAACGCCTCGAAATTCAGTCCGCACAGCTTAAAAGTCTCGGAAATACCGAGAAAAATATAGAGAGATACGAAAATATTTATCGTCAGAAAGAAAGTCAGGCGGATATTTTCGGGCTGCTGCGCAAAAAATTTTCGGAACGCAGGGAAATAAGCCTTTGCCTCGAAGATGTACAAAAAAGCTGCGATGAAATAAAATCAAAAAAACAGGATTATGAGGAACAGCTTGAGGATGCAGCGAAAAAGCTTGCCGAACTCTCCGAAGGCACTGTCAGGAGAGAAAAAATTCTCCGCCGTTTAGGTGAAATAAATACCTTTGAGGATAAGCTGAATGATATTCAGGATGCAATTTCCTCCGCCGAAACTCTCATGAAAAGTGCGGAAACTGAACAGGAAAAATATATCCTGACCGATGCAGAGTATAAAGCTGCAAAATCTGCCTATGACAACGCATATGATACATTTCTCGATGCACAGGCAGGAATACTTGCGCAGCGTCTCAAAGAGGGCGAAAAATGTCCCGTGTGCGGTTCGCTCTCTCACCCGTGTCCTGCTCATCTCCTCGATGAAACTCCCACGGAAATTACCCTCGAAAGGCTCAAAAAAGAGTACGAAAAATCCGCCGCCGCCCGTGAGGAGCAGAGCAGCCGTGTCAAAAGCATTCTCGACCTCACAGCCGCACAGCAGGAGAGTATTGGTAAAAATCTCTCCGCTGTCCTTGAATGTGATATTTCACAGGCGGAAGAAAAATTAAAAGCCGCTTTCGATGAAGTTTACAAAGAGAAAATTCAGCTTGATATTGAACTCGGTTTTGCGGAGGCTATGATAAGAAATAAGGACAGATTGCAGGACGCAGTGAATGAATTAAAACTTCGCCTGAACGATATTTCAGCAGAGCTTGAACTGAGAAATAAAAAAATCGCCGAAATTTCAGGCTCTCTCAGCGAGACAGAGGGAAGTATCAATACGCTCATGCGTTCTGTTCCGTCCAATTTTCCCACGGAAGATATTGAGTATAAAATAGATTATTGCCTTGAAGAAATGCTCTCCGAGCTTGCGGACATCGAACGGCATATCACGCAGGAAAAGGAAAACCTGATGAAAAAACAGAAGCTGGAGCAGGATATTCCCGAAATACAGACGAAAATCAAATCCTCCGAGGAAAAATCAAATGCGCTTACAGTTACGCTTGAAAAGAATAAGACAACTCTTGCGCACCTTCAGCAGCAGCTTACCGAAAAATTAAAAAGTCTCCCGTTCCCCGATATTTCTTCCGCAATGAGGGAGATTGACTTGCATAAAAAATCCATAGACAGCATAAAGGCGAATATCACACAGACAGAAAATGCTCTTTCGGAGGCGGAAAAATTACTGAGCAGTCTGGAGGGCGAACTCAAAAACGTCAGGAAAAATATATCCGAATGCCCCGAAACAGATATGCCGCACGAAATTGAAATTCTCAATAAGGCGCAGGCAAGGAAAAGCGAACTCCTCTCCGATACGGAGATGATTTTCGCACGCTTGAACCATAACAGGCAACGCCGTGATGAGATAAAAGCCGCAGACGAAAAAACCAAATCAGCCGAACACCGCTTTCAGGTGCTTAAATCCCTCTCCGATACGGTTTCGGGAAGTATTGCCGGCAAGGAACGCATACCGCTTGAAACTTACGTTCAGATGACCTACTTCGACAGTATTATCAACAGGGCAAACAACCGCCTGCGTATCATGACGGACGGTCAGTATATGCTCGTCAGACGCACCGACAGACACGGCGGAAATGCCAAGGACGGTCTTGAACTCGATATATACGATTTCTGGGGCGGCGCACAGAGAAGCGTAAAGTCGCTTTCGGGCGGTGAGTCTTTTATGGCATCGCTTGCGCTTGCTCTTGCTCTCTCCGAGGAAATACAGTCCAATGCAGGCGGCGTTCACATCGACTCGATGTTCATTGACGAGGGTTTCGGCTCTCTCGATGAAAAATCCTTGCAGCAGGCTATGAAAGCCCTTTCTGACCTTTCGCAGGGCGACAGGTTTGTCGGAATAATATCCCACGTTGCAGAGCTTAAAAACCGTATCGAAAATCAGATTGTCGTCACTAAAGACCGTCAGGGAAACAGCAGCATAAAGCTCAAAATATGAAAAATGCCCGTTCGGATTATCCCCGAACGGGCTTTTGTTATTTATTTTCCTTTTTCCATAAGATACTTATCTTTTTTTCCGTGCCGTCTGCTATTCGTCTGAAATTCGGTATGTGTTTCAATATTATTATCAAGGCTATTGCCGATAATAATATTATTCCCTTTATATCGCCGTCCGTGAATGCATATGTCACGGCAAAAAGTACGGAGCCTGTCGGGGCAACGAGCGATATATAGTTGAAAAATACGATTATTAATAATTCTGTTGTTATGAGTATCAGAAATATAAGAGGATTATAGGCAAGTATCATTCCGCCGAGGCTTGCAAGCCCCTTTCCGCCCTTAAATTTCATGAATACGGGGAATATATGCCCAAGTATGCAAGCCGAGCCTGCGGCTATTCCTGCTATGCTTATATCGGGAAATATTTTTATTGCGGCAAAGGTTACTGCAAAGGCTTTGAATATATCGAAAAGTGCTGTGATTATTCCTGCTTTTTTGCCGAGTACAAGAGTAATGTTTGATGCACCTGCATTTCCCGTGCCTTTCTGTCTTATGTCAAATCCCTTTACTTTTGATATGATGTATGCAGGGTTGATGTTGCCTATCAGATAGCTTAAAATTAAATAAACGGCAATGTTCATTCAGCATCTCCTTTTGTAAATGTTTTTTATTTGTATTCCCACCACCTGTGGCGGGGGAATATTGTTTTTTTATTGTATTTTTTTCTTGTTCCTCCGCACAGGCGGGGAACAATTTATATATTATCTCGGAACGGACGGACGGCTGCCCGTTCTTCTTCCGTCCATTGATATATCAAGTCCCGATGGTCTTTCCATTGGCTGGATTATTACCGTCACGGGCTGGTTGCCTGCCCATTCAAACATATACGACTCTCCCGAACTCTGACCTATGAGGTTTCTCCAGTTGAGGTCTGTCTTGATTGACGGGTCTGAACCTATCCAGCATACGGCGGCATCGGGGTCTGCGGTTATCGTTGAGGAATTTTGCATATTGCTCAGTATTATGGGGTTTCCGTCCGTGAGAATTGCGACATAGGCATTGTTTCCCTCTCCCGTGAGGGTGGACGTTGCTATACCTTTCTGGGATATAGTACCCTGCGCCATGAGCCTTATGTCATATTTGCAGTCCTGCGTGAAGGCAAGAATATTTTCGCTTTCGACAGACATTTTTTCGCCGTAGGCAAGCTGACATACAACGACGTGCTGCTGATTGTTGGCATAATATGTAACGCTTTCGCCGTTGAAATCAACTTTCATGAGGGGGAGATTTTCGCCTGTAATTCTCCTTGCTATGTGTCCTATGAGTGCCTGCCCGAAGCTTTGCTGAGGGCCTAGCATTACCTTTGTGAAGTTATAATTTTTTCCGCCGTAGCTTTCGCCGCCTATGAATGCACCTGCCTTTGTGAATATACATTCGCCGCCGCTTGCCGTAACCATGAGGCAAAGCTCGTTAAGTGTTTCAAATCGTACCATACTTTCTCCTTTACCGTGATTTTTATATTCCTGTATTTTTTCTTTATTCCTCCGCCGCAGACGGCGGGGGACAGTGTTTTTATGATTTATTCAAGCTCAACTCCGTAAATTCCGCAGAAACCTGCAAGGTCTTTATTGAAGCCCGAACCGACTGCGCTGAATTTCCATGCGCCCTTGTATCTGTACAGTTCTCCGATTATCATTGCTGTTACATTCGGGTAACATTCGGTGAGTTCAAAGCGTGCTATCTCTTTATTATCCCTGTCGCTGATTATGCTTGCATACAAATTATTTACCATTCCGAAATGAAGTCTCTGCGCAAATGCCTCGTATATGGTCACGGATATGACGATTTTCTGCACATCGGGGCTGACTTTAGAGAGGTTTATATCAAGCTCCGCATCGTCATTCAGCGAGGGGTTATCTTCATATAAATAATATCTGACGCTGCCCTCCGGACTTGCTGGCTGACCGTAGAATATAAACCATTCTTCGCCGGGAACCTTGCCGTTTGCTCCGAGCATGAATGCCGAGGAGTCGAGCTGACATCTTGCGTCCTGTATATTCCAGCCCACACCTACACGTATATCGTTTACGGGGATATTTATTTTCTGACCCTTTGCAATCTGTGTTCCGTTTCCTTTTCGGTGGGGGGCTGATTTTTTCGGAGACGGTGCGGAAATACTCTGCGGCGGCTGATTTACGGTATGCTGTGTATTTGCTGCTGTTTCCGATTTTCTGTTTGAATTGAGTGATGTGAGGTCTTTTGTATTCAGTGCGGATTTTATATTTGCGGAATTGCCGTTTCCGTATATATTCACAAGGGAGTCCCGACTGAGCGTACCCTTTGTCCTCATAGGTATGTTTATTTCCAAAATATCCCTCCGTTTGAATAAGCTTTTATTCGGGAAATATTATATTTATGCTCCGTGACATATATTATAGCACAAAAAACGCATTATTTCAAGTATGTTGAAAAAATAATTTATATTGTTTTATATTGTATTTTTGGTATTCCACCGTCTGCGGCGGTGGAATACCATGTTATGTTGTTTTTCGGCTGCGGCGGAGATATGTTAATATTTTAAAATTTATTTTTCGGGAAGTTTATATAATTCTTCTTCGGACGAAAAAATTTTCGAGAGGGTATCCGACAGCACGTAGCATATTTTTTCCTTTATTTTATCCCGTTCCTCTTCCCGCAGCGTGGAAAATTCAGTGGTAAAATCATTTATATTTACCAGACTTGCCGTTTTTATTTCCATTGCGTATCACCTCGATATAAAAATTTTTGTGTGTTTTGACCATTTTGAGCAAATGCATTTTGTAAATCCCTACAAAAAAACCAGAGTTTTTGTCTGTTGTGCTTTTTTTACTTGTATTTTTTTCGCCTAAATGTTATAATTAATATATGCCGCAAATCATTTATGCATACAGCATGAATAAGCCGATATTTTTTTCAGCTTCGGTAAGAATACTGTAAGGTGTGTGTTGAATATGCTTAACATAGCAAAAATCGAAAAAACAGACGACTATTTCACGGATTTGGGAAAGCGTAGGTCAAGATGTGCTTATTTCTGCCGTATAAACGGGTACAGCCGTCAGATACATGATTTTATACTGAAATATCATGAGTCTGCAAGAACCTCGGGTGTTATCATTGAGGGAAATATCCGCAACCCCGACAATAAAAATCTTGAATATTACAACGAAATAATGGGCATGGATTTTCAGCTTGACAGGAATTTTATCCGTTCAAAGCTGAATAAATGGCTGCCCAGAATGAGCATGACACAGTGCGACAATGTTGCGTATTCAATCTATGATACACTTGTGAAGCTTAAAAACAGCGGAAAAAACGAAGGTATGCTCAAAAATGCCTACATACGCTTTATGTGCTGGCTTTATTACAAATTCGAGAGAATTGTCAACAGGCTCGGCGACGAACAGCTTCCGAAAATACTCTATGAGGGCTATGTTACTTCATATGAACTGTTTCTGCTGAATATGCTTGCATCGGCAGGGTGCGACATACTCCTCCTGCAATACAAGGGCGATGCACAGTATAAAAGCACAGACCCCTCGTCAGCTTATTCATTTGATTTCGTTCAGCCCGATATGAAGCCCTTTCCGCAGGATTTCTGCCTTAAAAGCCTGAGACAGGAAATTCAGGAAAACATGATGGTTCAGCGTCTCTACGGAACTCCTCCCGATACCGCCGCCTGTACAAATGCATGGATAACGGGAAAGATTTTCGATGACCTGCGCACTGCCGTTCCGAAAAGAGGCAGTGACCCGAAATTCTTCTATAACTGCTTCTGTCTCATAAACGGTGCGGAGGATAAGCTTATATATCCAAATGAGCTTTTCAGGTTCTATTCCCAGATTAAAAACAGCGGCCGCCGCATAACTGTCGTCAGCGGAGGAATTTCTGCCCCCGATACCTCCGAAATCAACAGCATACAGCGAAAAAATTATCAGAAAAACGACCAGCTTATTCTCGACTTCGCATCAAAGTTTTCGGGTATTGCAGAGCCTGAGCTGCAAAAACTCGTGCGCAAGGCTTTCATAGATACCATGATGAGCGAGTCGAAAAAGGAAAATTCAAATATGAGCCGTCTCACCACAAAGGCTGTCTATATCCTCTGCTGGTTCAACAGGTATCACTATGAGCTGTTCAAAAATTACAGAATGCCCGAAATTTCATGCTTCATACTCTTCAACAGCAGCATGAACGAGAATGAGGCCATGTTCTGCCGCTTCCTTTCAAAGCTGCCAGTTGATGTGGTGATACTCAACCCCAATCTCAACAATATATGCAGTATCAATGCGGATGATTTGTATACCGTAAGCTATGAGGACTCCCTCGTCATGGACGCTTTCCCAGATGAAAATACCGTCATGAGGGTTGGCACTGCCGCCTATCACGCAGAGCGTGAGCTTGATACCATGATGTATACCGATACGGGTATGTACCGTGACAGACAGTACAGCAAAGCCAATACCATTCTCCTGCATACAATGTATGAAGAAATTGAAATTCTGTGGGACAAGGAGCTTACCTTCAGACCAAGCTTCGATGTTGTCGGCGATACGGTCAATATGCCCGTGATTTTTGCCAAGGTTTCGGGCGTGAAAAACGGCGATGTCAGCGCATACTGGAACAGCATAAGAAAACTCGTAAACGACAATACCATACTTGTTACGAGAGTTCCTAGAATACCCACGGGCTTCAGCAACCCCATGAAACAGTTTGCGACGGGATTTATCAACAACGGAAAGTTACAGAGACAGAAAATCAAGGAGCATAAATTATATCCCTATAAATTTCTGCGTGACTCCGTTCAGGATTATATCCTCGACAAGCTTCAGCTTCTGTTGGACAGAAAACCGATAAAGGGTATGTTTGTCAACGGAACGGAATATGACGTAATATCCACCGTTCTCAACCTTGACAAAATGGCTCTGAGACTGATACAGAATTTCGATTTCACAAAAACCAACCCAAAACTGATTTATATCATCACGAGCGAGGCAATGCTTTCGCCCGAGGATACGATATATTTTTCGTTTCTCAGCCTTGTGGGCTTTGATGTCCTGTTCTTTGTTCCGACAGGCTATCAGTGCTTTGAGGGCAATCTCATTGTAAACAATGTTGAGGAACACCAGACAGGCGAGTACAAGTACGATATGAGGATACCAAATTTAAATCCCAATTCGCTGCGTTCACGCCTGAGCAGATACGATAAATTATTTAAGAGAGGTACGTAATAATGGGTCTTGATTTCAGCAAAGCAAAATCTTCAAACGAGGAGACAACGGCAGTTCCTGTCGCAACAGCGGAAAATCTCCCCGAGGTTATCGAGGAAATGCCGTCACAGAAATACGATATTGTCGCAGATACAAACCAGATGTCAACCGAGCTTGTAGGCTCTCCCGAGGTTGACGCACTCACAAGCCTTATAGAAATTGACAATATGGAGTCTATCGTAACATTCGGCGCAGAAACCGCCGAGAATATCTCGAAGGCTTCCGATGTCGTTCTCAACAGCATGAATATGTCACAGCTTACGGAAACCAGTGCCATGCTCAACGAGCTTTCCAAAATTATGGATAAGTTCGATATTGACGAAATTAAGGACGACCCCGGTCTTTTCGGAAAGCTTTTCGGAAACATGAAAAAGAAAATCGAGAAAATCCTTGCAAAATATCACACGATGGGCGAAGAAATCGACAAAATCTACATTGAGCTTAAAAAATATGAGAGCGAAATCAAACAGTCAAACCGCAATCTTAATCAGATGTTCGAGTCGAACGTTGAATACTATCACGAGCTTGTGAAATATATACTCGCAGGCGAACAGGGATGCAGAGAACTGGAGGCTTATATTCAGCAGCGTGAGAATGATATGCAGGCTACAGGCGATACCGCAATTCAGTTTGAGCTTGAAAGTCTCAGACAGGCTCTCCAGATGCTTGAACAGCGCACACAGGATTTGCGTATCGCACAGAACGTCGCTATGCAGTCAATTCCCATGATTAAAACCATGGAATTTACCAACATGAACCTCGTGAGAAAAATCAACTCCGCATTCATCATAACCATGCCCGTATTCAAACAGGCTCTCGCTCAGGCTATGATGCTCAAACGTCAGAAGATACAGGCTGAGTCGCTCGCCGCACTTGACCAGAAAACCAACGAAATGCTCATAAAGAACGCCCAGAATACTGTCGAGACCGCTAAAAATGCCGCAAGACTTGCTTCGGGAAGTTCTATAAAGATTGAAACTCTTGAAACCACATGGCGCACTATCGTCAGCGGTATTGACGAGACCAAAGCCATTCAGGAGGAGGCTCGCAAGCAGCGCATTGACGAGCAGAAACGCCTTGAGGCTATCAAGAATGAATTCAATCAGAAATATCATATGCCCAACAAAAAATAATTAAAAGGAGAAATTTACTATGCCTATCAATTTATCAAAGGGACAGAAAATCAGCCTCACAAAGGATAACCCCGGTCTTAAAAATATCCTCGTCGGTCTTGGCTGGGATATAAACCAGTTCGACACGGGTACAGCCTTCGACCTCGACACCACCGCTTTCCTCACGGGCGCAGACGGAAAATGCGCTTCGGAAAAAGAAGTCATCTTCTACAACAACCTCAAACATTCAAGCGGCGCAGTTACACACATGGGCGACAACCTCACGGGTGAGGGTGAGGGCGATGACGAACAGATAAAAATCGACCTCAGCCTTATGCCGGCAAATATCGAAAAAATTGCCTTTACTGCCACTATCCACGAGGCTGACGCAAGGGGACAGAATTTCGGACAGGTTTCAAATGCCTATATCCGCATTGTAGATGAAACCACAGGTACGGAGCTTGTTCGCTTTGACCTCGGAGAGGATTTCTCTATCGAGACTGCTGTTGTCGTTGGTGAGCTTTACAAGAACGGCAATGAGTGGAAATTCAATGCCATAGGCAGCGGTTTTCAGGGCGGTCTTGCCGCACTCTGCACTCATTACGGCATACAGGCTGAATAAGAACGGGAGATTGCACTATGTCGCTTAATTTGCAGAAAGGACAGAAAATAAGCCTTTCAAAACAGAAGGACGGTCTTTCGGAGGTAATTGTCGGTCTTGGCTGGGACGAGGCAAAACGCAGCAGAGGTCTTTTCTCGGCAAAGCCAAAGGCAATCGACTGCGATGCTTTCGCAATCCTCCTCACGGGCGGAAAGCTTGCCGATACTTCGGATATTGTCTATTTCGCACAGAAAAGACATTCCTCCGGTTCTGTTGTCCACACGGGCGACAACCTCACGGGCACAGGCAGCGGAGACGATGAACAGATAATTATAAATCTCGATAAAGTCCCTCCGCAGTATGACAGAATTGTTATCGCTGTGAATATCTACAGCGCAGCCCAGAGAAAACAGCACTTCGGTATGATTGAAAATGCTTTTATACGCATTGTGGACGCAAGGACAAACAACGAGATGTGTATATATAATCTTACCGAAAATTATTCGGGTCAGACGGCTATGGCTTTCGGTGAAGTGTACAGGCATAACGGTGAATGGAAATTCAG
Organism: Ruminococcus sp.; assembly: GCA_017470905.1. GTDB lineage: Bacteria > Bacillota > Clostridia > Oscillospirales > Ruminococcaceae > Ruminococcus. Next base: position 48,242 of record JAFUXL010000013.1, read on the forward strand.
CGCAATCGGTCAGGGTACAGATGACAACTCCGTGGAAAGCTTTGCCCGCAGATACAAATGATGTATGCAAGGGATTTTCCGGGGCGAAAATCCCTTGTTTTCGGATTATACAGGAATTGCAGGTGATATGATGAGCAGCATTTCTTACAGGCTGAATGTGATGAAAATAAATTCTGCGGAGGGATTTATCAATTTTTCGGGAGGTCTGCGGAGCGGACAGCGTGATGTGATATTCGCACGCTCGCTCGGTGTCTTTTCGGGAATGAATGAGGAGATAAAAAATATTGACGAGAAAATGACACGGCAGATGAACAGCGGCAGACTTGTCTATATAAGAATAAACAGTCTCGATGTGCCGATGTCTCCGTCCGATACGGCTTATTATTCTCAGGCATACGAAAAATGGCGGAAAAATAAAATAATCGAACTTAAAAACGCAAGCGGAAACCCTTCGTTCAATGATGTTTTCTGCAATGCCGCAGCCAGTGCCGTAAATCTGTATAAAAGCATAAAACCGACTGTTTCCGACACGATGCTGAAAAATTATATAATAAAATTATTCTACAGGACGGATACTCTCCTTAAAGAATGTATATCCGGATGGAATGAAAATCTATGCACCAAAATCATAGCATCGGGAGTATACAAGGAGCAGGATTATCTTTTCATGTATACGGCGGCTCTGCTCGGCTGTGATGTTCTCCTCCTGCAAACAAGAGAGGACGTTCCCGAAAAGCTGAGAAATCTTTCCGTTTCGTTTACGGTGGGCAATTTCGGGGATATAAAACTTCCCGAATATGACAAAAATATCTGCATCGCCGAAAATCCCCGTGAAACTGCAAAACCTCCCGCAAGAAGAATACCCGTTCCGTCTGCGCCGTATGTCAGAAATACTTCGGTTGCTCCCACGGTTCAGCGTCGGGAAAAATCATATGAAGAACTTGCCGCACTTGCGGAGTCTGTCGTGATGATTGAAGTGCTTAATTCAAAGGGTGAGCCTGTTTCCGCAGGTTCGGGCATAATGATTGGCAGGGACGGCTATATCCTCACTAATTGTCATGTGGTCAGTGACGGGCATATCTATGCGGTTAGAATTGAAAATGACAATGAAGTTTATTTAACCAATGAGCTTATAAAATACAACACCACTACCGACCTCGCCGTTATACGCATAAAGCGCAGTCTTTCGCCCGTAAAGGTATATTCGGACGCAAAGCCCCTCGTAAGAGGTCAGAAGGTTATCGCCATAGGCAGTCCGCTCGGATTGTTCAATTCCGTTTCGGACGGCATAATATCAGGCTTCCGTGAAATACGGAATGTCGATATGATACAGTTTACCGCTCCTATATCTCACGGAAGTTCGGGCGGTGCGGTTTTTAATACATACGGTGAGCTTATCGGAATAAGTACAGCCGGTATCGACAAGGGGCAGAATATCAACCTCGCTGTTGGATACAAGAGCATTATCCTTTTCGCAAAGGGATTTTTTCGGCAGTGATGCACATAATCTGACCGAAAGAAAGCCCAATTTCGATTTGTTAAAGAAAAAAGCAAAGTCCGAATGGATTGAAAATTATGTTGATATTCTTAATCAATATCTTTTGTAATATGATATATGGCTCTCTCCGAACAGTCGGAGGAGCTTTTTTATTATTTTATTGAAAAATTTCTGAAATCTATTTACATTTCTGTGTAAATGTGGTAGAATATATATGTGCTTTAATACTTTAGTGCTTTTATGCTTTTTGCGCTGAAAGCGTAACGGAAAGGAATTTTAAAATGCCCATAACAGAATTACTCGCAAGAAATGCGGAACTCTACGGAAATGACACAGCTCTCGTAGAGGTAAATCCCGAAATAACCGAAGTCCGCCGTGTTACATGGAAAGAATATGAGCTTATCGAGCCTGACCCGATTTGTCATTACAGGAGAGAGATAACGTGGAGGGTCTTTGACGAAAAGGCTAACCGTTTCGCAAATCTCCTGCTCGAAAGAGGTGTGCGCAAGGGCGACAAGGTTGGCATTCTCCTCATGAATTGTCTTGAATGGCTGCCGATTTATTTCGGAATACTTAAAACAGGTGCGCTTGCCGTTCCACTCAATTTCCGCTATACCGCCGATGAAATTAAATACTGTCTTGAACTTGCCGAGGTCGATGTTCTCATGTTCGGAAGCGAATTTATAGGACGAATTGAGGAAATTGCCGAGGATATAGGCAGAAACAGACTGCTTTTCTATGTCGGAGAGGGCTGCCCCTCGTTTGCGGAGCATTATGACAGTCTCGCCGCAAATTGTATAAGCACCGCCCCTGATATAAAGCTTACCGATGAGGACGATGCGGCTATATATTTTTCGTCAGGTACTACGGGATTTCCAAAGGCTATTCTCCATAATCATGAGAGCCTTGTACATTCCGCAAGGGTTGAACAAAATCACCACGGTCAGACAAAGGACGATGTTTTCCTCTGTATTCCGCCTTTATACCACACGGGCGCAAAAATGCACTGGTTCGGAAGTCTCCAGTCGGGCGGCAAGGCTGTGCTTTTAAAGGGTGTAAAGCCCAAGACGATAATTCAGGCTGTTTCAGATGAAAACTGCTCAATTGTATGGCTTCTCGTTCCGTGGGCGCAGGATATTCTCGATGCTATCGACAGGGGAGAGATAAACCCTGATGATTATGAGCTTTCACAGTGGAGACTTATGCATATAGGCGCACAGCCCGTTCCGCCGTCGCTTATCGCACGCTGGAAAGAGCATTTCCCAAATCATAAGTACGATACAAACTACGGTCTGAGCGAATCCATAGGTCCGGGCTGTGTACATCTCGGTGTCGAAAATATCCATAAGGTCGGTGCTATCGGTAAGGCAGGCTACGGCTGGGAGGTTAAAATCGTTGACGAACTCGGAAATACTGTCGAAAAGGGTCAGGTAGGCGAACTCTGCGTAAAGGGTCCGGGAGTTATGACTTGCTATTATCACGATGAAAATGCTACCGCCGAAACGCTGAAGGACGGCTGGCTCTTTACGGGCGATATGGCGCAGGAGGACGAGGACGGATTTATATACCTCGTTGACAGAAAGAAGGATGTAATCATAAGCGGCGGCGAAAATCTCTACCCCGTTCAGATTGAGGATTTCCTGAGAGCGCACCCAGCTGTAAAGGATGTCGCAGTTATCGGCTTGCCCGATAAGAGACTGGGCGAAATTGCTGCTGCCATTATCTCGATAAAAGAGGATATGCAGTGCAGTGAAGAGGATATTAATAATTTCTGTCACAAGCTCCCCAGATATAAAAGACCGCATAAGATAATTTTCGCAGATGTTCCCAGAAACCCCACGGGAAAAATCGAAAAGCCCAGATTAAGAGAGATTTACTGCGGTGAAAGTCTTGTCGCAAAACAGATTAAAAACTGATTGGAGTACGCTTATGAATGAAATGCTTGAAAAGGTAAGACAACAATTCGCCAATGACAGGTTCGCCACAGAAAATGACATGGTAATTGACGAAATAGGGGACGGCTATGCCAGATGCAGTGTAGTTCTGACTGAAAGACACAGAAATGCTATGGGCGGCGTAATGGGGGGAGTGCATTTTACCCTTGCGGATTTTGCCTTTGCGGTTGCCTCAAATTGGCAGGAAATGAAAACTGTCGCTCTCAATACGGATATATCGTTTATCGGGGCGGTAAAAGGTTCAAAGCTTACGGCGGAGGCTGTTATTGTAAAGGATGGCAGGAGTACCAACTGCTGTCACATAACCGTAAAGGACGACCTCGGCAATGTTGTTGCAGATGTCAAAACCATAGGTTTTCACAAATAACAAATCGGGTGTTCCGTCTTGGAACACCCGATATTTTATATGAGATTTTGCGGATTGAGGATATTGTATTTTTTCTTGTACTGTTTCGGCGTTGCATTCATATATTTTTTGAATATCTTTATAAAATAGCTCTGTGAGCTGAAACCGAGCATTACGCTTATTTCAAGGTCTGTATATTCCGTGAAAAGCAGGAGAGAGGCTGCCTCTTCTATTTTTAATTTATTTACATAATCGCTGAATGATATGCCCGTTTCGTTCTTGAAAAGCCTTGAAAGATAGGCAGGACTTATTTTCAGATGCTCCGCCGCATCATCAAGGAGGATTTTTCCGTGAAGATTGTACATTATATAGTCTATTGTGCGGATAACCTGCTTGGAATAAACACCATTGAGTTTAAGACGGCGCATTTTATTCGTGTATCCCTCAATCATTTCGGCATGAACGGCACGGATTTCCTTTTCTGTGTTCACCTTGTCCATTTTCATGATATAAAAATCGCTCAGCGCATAGGACTCATCGGGTGTCATGCCGCCCTTTATGCAGTAACGTGCTATAATAGCGGTAAGTACTACAAGATGATATTTCAGATTTCGTATCGGGTCATCGCTGAGAGTTCCGCAGCCGTCGCAGAAAAGCGGTTTCATGAATACCCTTACCAGCTCCATATTTCCCGAACATATACTCTTGTAAAATGCCATTTCCCTGTCGAAGGACGCACGTTCAAAGTCCTGTTCACGCTGGGAGAACAGATATTGCGCAAGGATTTCTTCTGTATGGTTATTCATGCCAATCACCTCTGTGGTTTATTTCTTTGTGTCTCTCTGTGTATTGTTACAGGTAATTTCTTATGATAATTATACACTAAAACAAAATATCTGTCAATAGCGTTATATTATTTTTTATGCCACTATGACCAGGCAAAATGTACGGACATTGGTTCTTGACAATCCGCATATACTGTGGTATAATCAGTAAGGAATAATTATCAGGAGGTATTTATGAAAGTATTAATCTTGAACGGAAGTCCTCACGCAAACGGCAACACGGCTGTCGCTGTGAATGAGCTTGCAAAAACCTTTGAAGAAAACGGCATAGAGGCGGAAGTCTGTCATATCGGCAACAAGGATATTCGTGGCTGTATCGCCTGCCGCAAGTGCGCAGAGCTTGGAAAATGCGTATTCAACGATGCTGTCAACGAGCTTGCCCCGAAATTTGAACAGGCGGACGGTATTATCGCCGCAACACCCGTTTATTACGCTTCGGCAAATGCTACGCTTATCGCCTGTCTTGACCGTCTGTTTTTCAGCACACACTTCGATAAAACCATGAAGGTCGGCGCAAGCGTTGTTATCGCAAGACGTGGCGGCTGTTCAGCAACTTTCGATGAGCTGAACAAGTATTTTACTATCAGCAATATGCCCATTGCTTCAAGTCAGTACTGGAACAGCGTTCACGGAAGAGAAATCGGCGAGGCTGAAAAAGATGCTGAGGGCTTGCAGACAATGAGAGTTCTTGCAAGGAATATGAGCTTTCTTATGAAATCCATAGCTCTCGGAAAGGAAAAATTCGGTCTGCCCGAAAAAGAACATTGGCAGCCTACACATTTTATCAGACAGGATATTGAATAATTTTCGATGATTTTTGTGTTTGTTTTCCCCCGTCCCCAAAGGGATTTCCGTTAATAATCTGCGGCGGAGGAAACAGTGTTTTTCATATACCGCACGGAAAAAGCCTCCGCAGGATTATTCCCGCAGAGGCTTTTTGTATTTGCCGCCGATAATTGCTGATATATCGGTGGCGGTTTTAAGGAGAGAAATGGAGTTTAGCTGAACGTTTCGGGAAGTTTGTCTATAATTTTTGCATCAAATTTCTGAATTGCCGCCGCATCAAGACCGGTTATTCCTGAACCGGGGTCGTAACAATCGGCATTTATTGTTTCCTGTTCGGTGAGGGTATATTTTTCGGAATTTGCAATGTTTTGCAGGATTTTCACCGCATCGGAAATGCTTACCTTGAAATCACTGTTTGCATCGCCGCTTATGTAGGAGGCATATATATCTCCACCGCACAAATCAATCGTTGTTGTTACAGCCTCGGCAGGGGTAGTCCATATTGCCACAGTAGTTGTCATAACGTATTCGGAAACAACTACTCTCACTTCTGCCGTTTCACCTTCGGGAGTTTCAGCCCTGAGAACGGTTTCGCCTGCGGAAATACCCCTGAGATTTACAATATCTCCCTGAAAATTAGAGATTTTAGCGATATTTTCATCATCAACCGTATATTGCACAGGGGAGTCTCCTATTTCATAGGATTTGTTTCCGAAATCATATACCGAAAGTCTGGTGAAAATGCCTTCGCCTACCTCTCCCGATAAAATGCCTTTTGTATTTGCGAAATGCAAACCGTTCTCTGAAACATATATCGAATGAGTGTAAAAATGGCTTATACCGTCATCATCAGTAACTTTAGCCCTGAGAAATGTGCTTCCTGATGAAATGCCCTCAACATAGATTGATGTTCCGTCAGTTTTTACGATTTTTGCAATTTCTTCGTCCTGAATTGAAAATTCAATTGCAGGGTCTCCTGCCAGATGACCAAAACTCATGCCCTGAGTGAGAATTTCTGAAATTTCTCCTGTTTTCACGCTTGTAGATGAATTTACAAAGTCATAATTTATAAAATTATAATCCTTTATTTCTCCCGTCTCATCTGTTGCAAGAGTGTATCCGATTTTCCCGGTTTCATGCTCCCAGACACCCCAGATACCGCCAAGCGATTTGGCAAGTTCTGCCTGTTCTTCTGTAATATTGCAGACTACTATGGGAACATATCTGCTTATCTCTGCATTTTCCATGTCTATTCCCAGTTCGGCAATATATCCTTCTGCCATTTCGGGGATTGTCTGCTCTACCATTTCAAGATAAACTCTATGGTAATATTCACTCTGCATTAAATAAATTTCGCTGTCGGTATATTTTGTCCTGTCAAGCGTGTCTGCATATTCTTCTGCCATTGATTGAGCTTTTTCAGCGGCGAAATCAGTCATTTCATCAATGTCAAACCAGATGTCATATGTTTTTGTTTCCGATATTTCGGTATTTTCCGCAATAGCCACGGCAGTTGTAAGGTTCTCGCTGTAAGCCGTTGTTGTTGTCATTCCGGAAACTGCCATTGTCGCAGCCGTTGCGATTGTGATAAGTTCTTTTTTCATAGTCGTTTCCTCCTCAATGATTTCGTCTGTGTTTTCGGCGGCTGTAATTTCTTCGGTATCACCCTCCTCCTGCGTTGCTGTCTTCTCCTGAAATTCTTCTGCCTGTTCATCGGTTATATCTATGATGTATTCGCTTTCGGGAGAAGTCTCATGCGGCTTGTTCGTTGTTGTGTTATATGATACACGGCTGATATTTTCCGTAGTAAGCTGTTTTTCGGAGGCTGTTGCCGTGTTTTTCATATCTGATGTGCTTTCAATTCTGATGATTTCATGCGGAGTTCTGCTCTCGATAATTTCTATATTATTTACGGATGTTGCAGCCATGGCGGCAGCCGTCAGGACAACGGAGATTGTTATCCTTGAATTGACGGAAAGCCCCGATATTTTAAAATCTTTTAATTTGTTCCTGATTAAAACAAAACCAAAGGCTACACCGTAAAGTAAAATGTTTTTGATTTTTGAAAACTCTTCATGCAGTTTTTTTCTTGAATAATATAGCCTTGATTTGACAGTTCCCTCCGAGCATTGCATTATTCTTGAAATTTCCGAGACGGATTTTTCATCATAATAATATAACAAAACAGTCGTTCTGTGCAGCGGCGGCAGATAACCATTCAATACCTTAAATATAATTTCGCACAATTCTTTTCTTTCTGTGATGTTTTCGGGGATTAATGCCTTATCTTCGGGAATTTCGCAATATTCTTCATCGGCGGAATATTCGGGGCTTTTTTTCTTTAAATTGTCAAGAAAAGTATTGCGGGCAACCGTTCTGAGCCACGAGGATATATTTTCGCCGCAGAATTGATTTATTTTCGTCCATGCTGTCAGATATACCTGCTGCATGAGGTCGTCCGCATCAAAATCATTTCCGCATAGATTTCTGCAATACCTGTAAAGCTTCTTGTGAGTTTGCCGGTATATTTCGGAAAAGGCATTTTTGTCGCCCGATTTTGCCTTTTCAATTAAATTAATGTCGTTCATGATGTTCTGCTGTATCACCTCTCTTTACTATAAAGACGACAAAATCTGTGTTTGGGTTCAATGTTTTTTGATATTTTTATAAAAAATCTCCGCATAACCATGCGGAGACTCTATATATAGACTTTTTCTGCCGACAATCATGATATGATTTTTGCACGTTTACTCTGATTTGCAATTTTATCATAATATATTATTATTGAAATGTCAATATGTTTTTTGTAAAAAGCGGTTTTTTGGTGAAAATATACAAAAATATATGTAAAATAAAAAATTAAAAAAATTTTTGCGGATAATCAACGGTTTTGTGTTGAAAAAAATGCCGTTTTGAACCTATTATGAAAGGGCTTTAAAAAATCCTGCCTTTTCAGAAAAGGAGAAAAATTATGGTTTCAATAAGAAATGAGAGATTTATGGAATTTAAAAACGGCAGCACTGTTGTCATTGCCGAAATTCAGGTTGACAGCGCAGACGAACTCCCTGCAAGCTATTACCTGGGAAGATACTTGTATCAGGGTTCAATCGCATGGGATATTTCGACAGGCGATTTCTATGCCCTGTCAGGCTCAGGCGAATGGGTAAAACAGAACGGGGGCGGTGATAATAATGCCTGAACTCTATAATATGATGATGATGAAAGCCCTTGGCGGCGGTACAGGTGTGAAAGAAAATTTCGACGCAGGCAAAACCCTTGAAAAAGGTTCAAATGTTACAATAAACGGCTCGGTCAAAACGGTGGCTGACAATTCCGAAATTTTCAACGACTATGAAAACAACAAAGCCGCTTCAAGCTTTTCCCATGCCGAGGGCAGCAAAACGGGCGCAGCAGGTCTTTATTCCCATGCCGAGGGCTATCAGACAGTTGCAATGGGTACAAGCTCCCATTCCGAGGGGTATAATTCAAAAGCAACGGGAAACAACTCTCACGCTGAGGGCTACGGCTGCACTTCTTCGGGAATACAGTCACATTCGGAGGGCTACAGCAATACTGCAAGCGGCGACTCCTCCCATGCAGAGGGTCTGGGCAGCACGGCAAGCGGAAATCATTCCCATGCAGAAGGCAGCAACACAATTGCCGCAAGCTTAAATCAGCACGTTCAGGGAAAATATAACATCTCCGACAGCAGCGGAAAATATGCCTTTATCATCGGCAACGGTTCATCGTCAAAACGTTCAAATGCCATTGCTGTTGACTGGGACGGAAAAATCTATGTCGGCAATTCGGAAACGGGTATTGAACTGAATGATTTGCTTTCACGCATTGAGGCTCTTGAAAATGCTTAAAAGGAGGAATTTTTATAAAAAACGGAATTGATGTTTCACAGTGGCAAGGGCAGATTAACTGGTCTGCCGTCAGCGCAGATTTTGCTGTAATCCGTGCCGGCTACGGCAGAGAAATTTCCCAGAAAGACACAAAATTCGAGGAATATTACAGCGGCTGCAAATCAAGAAATATCCCTTGCGGCGTTTATTGGTACAGCTACGCAAAAACTCCCGAAGATGCCGAAAAAGAGGCTGATACCTGCCTGAAAATCATTTCGGGCAAAAAATTTGAATACCCGATTTATTACGATGTTGAGGAACAGTCAGTTTTAAATCTCGGCAAGGCGAATGTTTCCGCTATAATAAGGGCTTTCCTCAAAAAAGTCGAAAATGCCGGGTATTTTGTCGGACTGTATATGTCCGCATCTCATCTGAATAATTTCGTTGAGGACGATATTAAAAATCGTTACGCCGTCTGGACTGCGCACTACGGTGTGAATAAACCCTCGTATTCGGGAAATTACGGTATGTGGCAGAAATCTTCAACAGGCAGAATTTCGGGAATTAACGGTGATGTTGACCTGAACGAAGCGTATGCTGACTATCCGGGAATAATTAAAAATGCAGGACTTAACGGCTTTCAAAAGCCCGAAAATACTGCGGTAAAATCCGAACAGAAAACGAAAGAAATCGAAATTAAAATTGACGGCGAAACGTACAGCGGCACTCTTGTGAAAATTTGATTTGATAATACATTAAAATATTTAAACATCATAAAAACAGTCCCTTTGATTTTTTCATAGGGACTGTTTTGCTTTAGGAGAGAAACGGATTAGTCGGTTATTTCATTAAGAGTTGAAGATTTTGAATATTTTTGCAGAACCAGAGAGGCATCAGTGGCATTTATTTCACCGTCTCCGTCAAGGTCTGAAATTTCCGGACTGAAATTATAGTATTTCCGTCCCCGTCTTTCTGTTGCAGATTGCTGTCAAGGGTGAGAATGCATTTGTTATAAGTTTTATCATTGAATATCCATTCACCGTCTAGCCTATACCGACAACGGCATGACCGAAATTCGTGCCGCTAAGGTTGATGACAAAATATTTATCCTCCTGCATGGCTCTTTCAGCGTATTCGATAAGGTCTCTGCATTGTTTTTTGTAGTCACTGTTGCAGAAATAATATCCGCCTGACAGCTCTTTTTCCTGATATAACTGTGTTGCCGCATAGTATGAGACAATGCCGTTCACATCATCATTGAACTGTATGTCGTTTATGGTCTGCGCTCCCTCCTGAATGTCGGAGGGCTTTATTATGCCGTTATGCATGAGAACCTGCAAAACAGCCATTCCGTAGCAGTGACCACTTGCAGCTATTTTAGCCATTTGTAGCATGACTACTTTGTAATTATCAATATCAGAACAATTTTTATTAAATTCTGTGATATAGTCATCTTTCACATTGGCTGAAACATAATTTGGAAAGTTGAAATAATCCGTATCTGCTCCGAGAGACGAGGCTAATTCCGATACGGTCGTTTCGTTTGTTTCCGGTTTTTCGACAGCACGGACCTCCATGCTTGTCATGGCTGAAACTGCTGTTACTGCGGTAGTGGCGATTGAAATAATTTCTTTTTTCATTGGTTCTTCCTCCTCGGTTTCATTTTCTGCATTATCATTATAATATACCTCGATTAAAACGTCAATAATTTTGCTAAGGTTGACCACGCAAATCAATTTTTCAAAAAAATATCCGGAACGATTTATAAAAATCATTCCGGAATAAAGTTATTTCTTATTCAGCTTTCCGCTATAATTAAAGGTCGGGCTGAAGCTCCATCGTTGCATACATAGCTATCTGTTCTGGAGTTGCATTGTAATAACGGACGCCCTTGTTTATCTTTGCTATCTCAGCCATTTCCCCGGCTGTAAGTTCAAAGTCGAATATATCGAAATTGTCACGGATATGGTCGGGATTCTTCGAGCCGGGGATAACGATATTTCCGCTCTGGATATGCCAGCGGAGAATTATCTGCGCATTGGACTTATTGTACTTCTTGGCAAGTTCGCTGAAAATCGGCTCATTGATAAGGCTCTTGTCGCCGTGACCGAGAGGATACCATGCCATGAGTCCCATGTTAGTCTCAGCGAGTATCTTTTTCAGCTCCGTCTGCGGAAAATAAGGGTGAGCCTCCACCTGAACCACCTGCGGCTTTATCTCCATAGTCTCGATAGCCTCTTTCAGCAGATTATCAGGGAAGTTAGAGAGACCTATAGCCTTTACCTTGCCTGCCTTGACAGCCTTCTCGATGTTTTTGTAACCCTCACGCCAGTTGTCTGTGGGCTGGTGCAGGAAAAGCAGGTCAATATAGTCCGTGCCGAGACGTGCGAGTGTATCCTCAACAGCAGTTTCCTTCTCATAAACCGTAGACCAAAGTTTAGTTACGAGAAAAATTTTCTCACGGGGAACGCCGCTTTTCTTGATTCCACGACCTGTAGTACTCTCGTTCATATAGCCGTTTGCAGTGTCGATAAGGCGAACGCCGCTGCGGAGTGCGCTCTCCACTGCTGCCTCAGCCTGGTCGGGTGTGAGCATGAATACTCCTATGCCAGCCATAGGCATTTTCAGTCCGTTGTTAAGTGTTGTAAATTCCATAATAATGTCCTCCTGAATAAATTTTATCTGCACTCGTTAAGAATTTCGAGTATCTCGTCATCGCTGAGCTTTTTGCAGCAGCCGCCTGTGTGTATGGACGACTTTGCAACATCCGCATAGTCAGTGTCGGTTATGCCCATTTCGCTGAATTTTGTGGGCAGTTCCATTTTCTTTATGAAGTCCGCAAGAGCCTCAATTCCGGCAAGAGCCGCTTCTTCGTCATTGACAGAACTTACGCCCCAGACCTCACGGGCAAAGCGTGCAAACTGCGGAATGTTATCCTTATAGATATGGCGGTACAAAACGGGGTGGATAACAGCAAGCCCCTGACCGTGATTGCAGTTGGTGTAAGCACCCAACTGATGTTCAATCATGTGGCACTGGAAGTCAGTCACCTTGCCCAGCTTGAGTATGCCGTTCTCGCCCATTGCAGCCGCCCATATCAGCTCGCTGCGCACCTGCTTGTCATCGGGATTTTTCAGCGTCTCACGCATATTTCTGATAACATTCCTCATGACGGCTTCGTTTATCTCATCGCTGATATTGACCGTCCTCGGACTGCCGAAATAGGTCTCCATGCAGTGGCTGAGAGTGTCGAAAGAACCCGAAATTATCTGCTTCATGGGCATTGTCATGGTGTAGCCCACGTCAAGCACGGCGAAGTCATAAAATGCGCCCCACAGATGAGACTTCATCATCTTTTCCTCATTGGTGATGACTGCGCCGTTGTTCATCTCCGCACCCGTGCCGAACGCCGCACAACTGCGCCCATGGGTATGAACTCCGTGGGATTTTTGTGAGCCGTGTACTCCGTCTCCCAGATGTCCCCGTCCATTTTCGCCTGTGCTGAAACTATCTTGCAGCAGTTGATAACAGAGCCGCCGCCCACTGCCAGGATAAAGTCGATATTATTCGATTTAGCAAGCTTTGCGCCCTCCTGCACCTTTGCGTATGTGGGGTTGGACATTACACCGCCGAACTCCGTGACATTTTTGTCCGCAGCTTTGAGAATTGCCATTATCTCATCATAAATGCCGACCCTTTTCACTGAGCCTCCGCCATATGCAAGCAGGACATTTTTGCCGTACTTTGCAAGCTCAGCCGCAAGGTTTTCCCTTGCCGCACCATCGCCGAAATATGCTTTTACGGGATAGCTGTAGCTGAATTTATTCATTGTGTCTTACCTCCGTATCATTTTGTATCTTTATTATAACATGATTTTTTCGGTTTGTACAATACCAATTTCGGATAGTGTTATAACTTTCAGTTATACAAGAAAAGACCGCCACAAGCGGAGCAGTGACGGTTCTTTCTCAAGCTGTATATCATATCTTTCCATATATTTCAGCTTTTTGGAGACACTGCCGAAAATTTAGTTGAAATTGTGCCGTATCTATGATATAATATAAAAAATGATTTAAACGGAGGATTTTTATGTTTGACAAACGCTTGATGCAGGTCTGTCCCGAAAGCAAAAAATACATCGTGGGAAACATAATACTGCAATGGCTTGAACTTTGCATGAATGCGATAATGGTTTTAATAATCGCTGTGACAGTCAGCGATTTATATAACGGAAATTTAGAGCCGTTCAATATCGGATTTCCTATCATACTGATTGCGCTTACGATTGTCGTTCGGTTTTTCACCGCAAGAGGTTCGACGAGAATGAGCTACCTCGCCTCGAAAACCGTTAAGCAGAAAATGCGTGAGATGATATACGGCAAGCTGCTGAAGTTCGGCAGCAAGTACCGTGAACAGGTTACAACTGCGGAACTTGTACAGGAATCCGTTGAGGGTGTTGACCAGTTGGAAAGTTATTTCGGAATGTATGTGCCGCAGTTTTTCTACGCATTTATCGCACCGATTACGCTGTTTTTTCTGTTTGGATTCGGCGGAAGCTGGGCGACTGCGACTGTGCTTTTAGTCTGCGTACCGCTTATCCCCGGCGCAATTATGATGGTTCAGAAAATCGCTAAAAAACTGCTGTCGAAATATTGGGGACAGTATGCACAGCTTGGCTCGGCATTCCTCGAAAATTTGCAGGGCATGACTACGCTGAAAACCTATCAGGCGGACGGATATAAAAACCAGCAGATGAACGAGGAGTCTGAAAACTTCCGCTTCGTGACGATGAAAGTCCTCACCATGCAGATCAACTCCATTATCATTATGGATTTTTTCGCATACGGCGGTGCGGCACTTGGTATTTTAATGGCGACAAGAGACTTTGTCAAGGGAAATCTCGGACTTGCAAACTGCATTTTTATGATACTTCTTTCGGCTGAATTTTTCCTGCCCATGCGCCGTCTTGGAAGTTATTTTCACGTTACAATGAACAGCATGGCGGCAAGCGATAAGATATTCAAATTTCTGAAACTGGACGAGCCTGCGGAAAAAACTGAAAACTGCACATCTGGCAATATTCAGCTTGATAACGTGCATTTCGCCTATAACGAGAGCCGTGAAATTTTACACGGAATCAGCATGAATATCCCCGAAAAATCCTTTGTGGGAATTGTCGGGGAAAGCGGCTGCGGAAAGTCAACTGTCGCCTCTCTCCTTATGGGGCGCAACACGATAAATAGCGGCGAATTGACCATTGGCGGCAAAAATATCGCCGATGTGACGGAAGAAAGCCTTATGAAAACGCTGACCTATATCAGTCACAACAGCACCTTTTTCAAGGGCAGTGTCCGTGACAATCTTATGCTTGCAAAGCCGAATGCAAGTGATTTTGATTTGTGGGCAGTCCTTGACCGCTGTAATCTTTCTGCATTCCTGAAAAGTGAAAACGGACTTGACACGGTTCTCCTTGAAAATGCAGGAAATCTGTCGGGCGGTCAGAAGCAGAGACTTGCGCTTGCGAGGGCAATTCTGCACGATTCTCCCGTATACATTTTCGATGAAGCGACAAGCAATATTGATGTAGAGAGCGAAGAAATTATACTCTCCGAAATACGCAGGCTTGCGAAAAATAAGACCATTATCATGATAAGCCACCGCCTTGCAAACGTGGCGGACGCTGACAATATTTACTGCCTTGAAAGCGGAAATATAGCCGAAAGCAGTACGCACAACGAGCTGCTGAAAAATAATGGCGCATACGCAAAACTCTGGCGCACACAGGCAGAATTGGAGAATTTCGGAAAGGAGGCGGCAGTATGAAAAAACGTTCAAAATCAGGAACACTATTCAAAATGCTGGGGCTTGTAAAGCCGCTGACAGGCTTCATGTGCCTTGCCGTCCTAACCGGAACGCTCGGTTATTTAGCGGTGCAGTTTATCCCGATTTTAGGCGGATTTGCAATACTTCACGGTCTTGGATTTGACACACCTGTCGGCATTACGGCGATTTGGATTTGTCTTGTCCTGTTCGCATTGCTCCGAGCCGTCCTCCGATATACGGAGCAGCGCACAAACCACTATATCGCATTCACGCTGCTGGCAATTATCCGTGACAGGGTGTTCCAGTCGTTGCGCAGGCTGTGTCCTGCAAAATTAGAGGTGCGTGACAAGGGTGATTTAATTTCGCTGATTACATCAGATGTTGAACTGCTCGAAGTGTTCTACGCTCATACCATTTCGCCTATCTGCATTGCGTTTTTGGTGGAACTTGTTATGGTGCTTTTTATCGGAAGCTATCATTGGTCGCTGGGACTTTTAGCACTCTGTGCATTTGTCAGCGTGGGAGTAATTCTGCCAATTATCATTTCAAAACGCAGCGGAAATACAGGGGATGAAATTCGTGCGCAGTCGGGTGAGCTTGCCGCATATGTCCTCGAAAATATCCGTGGTCTGGACGAAACTGTGCAGTACCAGAACGGCAGCAGCCGCATGGAAGGAATGAACAAAAAGACAAATCAACTCACCGAAAATCAGGGAAAGCTGAACCGGCTTACAGGCTTCAATCTTGCGCTTGCGAACACATTTATCTTCGTGTTTGACATTGCAATGCTCCTGCTTGCGGCATACCTTTACAGCACAGGTGCGGTCGGATTTGACGGCTTTCTTATTCCGCTTATTGCGCTGATGTCAAGCTACGGTTCGGTGTCTGCACTGGCAAACCTTGGCACGACATTGCAAAGTACGATTGCTTCGGGCAGTCGTGTGCTTGACATTATTGAGGAAACTCCCGAAACGGAGGAAATTACAGGCAAATCAAGCGTTATATTCAGCGGTGCGGACTGCGGGAATGTCACTTTCAGCTACGGCGTAGATGTTGTACTCAGAGACTTTTCCATGCAGTTTCCAGATAATAAAATCATCGGTATCGTAGGAAAATCGGGTTGCGGAAAGTCCACGCTGCTGAAATTATTGATGCGCTTCTGGAAAACCACAAGCGGAGAGGTGCATATCTCCAACACAAATATCGAGAACATCAACACCAAAAATCTGCGTGATATGGAAAGCTACATGACGCAGGAAACACAGCTTTTCAAGGACACCATTGCTAACAATATCCGCATTGCAAAGCTGAATGCGACTGATGAAGAAATTATTGCCGCCTGCAAAAAAGCGTCCGTTCACGATTTTATCATGACACTGCCGAACGGCTATGACACACAGGTCGGAGAGCTTGGAGAGACACTCTCGGGCGGCGAAAGACAGCGTATCGGACTGGCAAGAGCGTTCCTCCACGATGCTCCGTTTATGCTCCTTGACGAGCCGACAAGCAACCTCGACAGTCTGAATGAAGCAGTAATCTTGAAATCGCTGAAAGAGGAATCCGACGGAAAGATGGTGGTGCTTGTGTCGCACAGAAAGTCCACCATGCGCATTGCGGACGAAATCCGCACTATGGAAAACTGACTGGTCAGCTGATGGATGCACAGATATGTTATAATAGAGCCAAAAAATCTTTGGAGGGATAAAATGAAAACAGTTACAGCAATTTTCGGAGCAGCAGCTTTTATAGCAACTGCACTTATATTCGGCAGCAGGGACTTCGGAACTGTGCCGTCTAAAACAGACCGAAAGCATTATGGCAAACGCAGCAGATACCATAACGGTAAACGGTTTACATATCCCGATGAATGGACAGAAAATGGTCTGTCAGATGATGTATGGGTATCTGAAAAAGCCGTTTCACCAAAGGATAAGCTGCCTGTGTATATTCCTGACTTCACACCGACAATAATCAATAAAGTAAAGGTCACGTGGTTCGGACATTCATCGGTACTGCTGCAAATTCATGGCATGAATATACTGACTGACCCCATATTTTCAGAGCGTTGTTCACCATTTCAATGGATAGGTCCGAAACGTTTTACACGCCCGTCAGTGGATATTTGTCAGCTTCCGCATATTGATGTTGTACTGCTCTCTCACGACCATTATGACCACCTTGACCGCAGAACCGTTAAACAACTGGAAAAGAAAACAGACTGCTTTATTGTTTCGCTCGGACTTGAAAAACATCTGAAACGCTGGTATATTCCTGCAAAGAAAATAATTCCGCTTGCCTGGTGGGAGCAGGCAAATATAAACGGTCTGGAACTGATATGTACTCCCTCCCGTCATTTCTCAGGAAGAGGCATTATCGGGCAAAACTCAACACAGTGGTGTTCATGGGTAATTCGTGACGAATATCACAGCATATTCTACAGCGGTGACGGAAGTATCGGCGGTCATTTTGAGGCTGTAAAGCAGCGTTTTGGTAATTTTAATCTTGCACTTATGGAGTGCGGACAGTATAACAGAAACTGGCATTACAGCCATCTCTATCCCGAAGAATCGGTCATGTGCGCAGAGATTATAGGTGCAGAGAAAGTCATGCCGATACACTGGGGAGCGTTTGTGCTTTCAAATCACGGCTGGGACGATTCTCCCGAACGTTTCGTGAGAGAAGCCGAAAAGCGCAAGCTGAATGTTATTACTCCTCATATCTGCGAAACTGTCTGTATTGATGATGATTTATATACCGAATACTGGTGGCGTAATTATAACTAACAAAATAACAGCACTTTTGCCTGTTGCGTTATGGACAAAACGTGATAAGAATGGCAATCTTTCATTTAATAAACAGACTGTACCGAAAAATATCCCGTAAAAATTTCATGAATTTATTTAAAAAACCGCCGAATAAGGCGGTTTTTTCATAGCCTGAATGAATGCACAGACTATCGGAAGAGGCTGTCACGCAGCCGTTGGCTATTTAATATATTGACAAACAAATGATTATATGCTATAATATCTAAGTTAGTTTAAACTAATAAAATATATTTTCTGACATCATACAGGACATAATTAAAATATCTATTCGGAACCAACTGATAAAGTATGTTGAAAATTATACTAAGTCCGACAGGATGGCTTTATGTCCGTGATATGTCAGATATTTAAGGAGCTGGTATTTTTGACTGCATTAATTATTTTCGTTTTATGCATATTTCTGTTTATTCTGGACAGATTTCCGCTTGCCTCCGTTGCCGCACTCGGCTGTACGGCATTGGTGATTTTCAAAGCCTGCACTGTGCAGGAGGCTTTTTCAGGGTTCACAAGCGATATTGTTTTTATCGTTTTTGGTACGGAGATATTCGGAATTGCTTTTCAGGAGAGCGGATTGAGTACACTTACTGCAAGATTTATACGCAATCATTCAAACGGAAGTAATTCAGCCGTGAAAACAAGAAAAATAATTGTTGTAGGCGGTACAATAGCCGCAGTATTATCGTCATTTCTGAACAACCAGGTGGTTTGTTCGCTCATGCTTGTCATATGCATGAGCATATCGGCACAGATGAAGGATATTAAGGTGAGGGATATAACGCTGCCGTTGATATATTTTGCAATACTCGGAGGACAATGTACACTGATAGGCGCACCTGCAACGCTTGCGGCTTCATCTGTTTCTGAAAAAATGACCGGTTACAGGATAGCATTTTTTGAGCTTCTGCCTATGGGAGCAATAATTTTTGTTTTGGGTGTGGCTTACATATGTATTTCAGGCTACAGGAACGGCGTGAGAATATGGGGAAATTCTGCGGAGACTGATAATACTGTTCTTGATACCGTTGGCGGCTTTAACGGGGTTGACCGTAAAAAATGCATAATTACGGCATTATCGGGCTTTATAATGCTTATACTGTTCATAACGGAAACATTTTCGGTCGGCACGGTATCCTTAATAGGTGCCATGATATGCATTTTTGGCGGGGCAGTTGAGCAGAACAAGGCTTTTTCAAGGCTTGACTGGAATATACTGATATGGCTCGGGTGCAGTATCGGTATGGCAAATGTTATCAGTGAGAGCGGTGCTTTGAAGAATTGGTGCGATGCAGTAATCAGTATTATCCCCGATTCTCCTTCTCCATATATAATGCTTGCGGCTTTTGTACTGCTTACGACATTTGTCAGCAATCTCATTGCCAATACGACAACAGTTATAATGATACTTCCTTTTGCAATACAGCTTGCGGAAAGGCTCGGATGGAGTACAGTTCCTTTCGTAATAAGTATTACTATGGCAGCAGGGCTGTCCGTGCTTACGCCGTTATCCTGCGGATTTATCGGAATGACCGTAAGAGTGGGGTATAAATTTTCAGACTATGTCAGGTATGGACTTGTGTTTCAGCTAATACTGACAATATCGGTTATAGTGCTTACATTCATGATGTATGAATTTTAATGGTATACAATTCCCGATATTCAGTCTGTGAGTTAGTTTAAGATAATATTAAATTCAGTTTAACCGGGACGATTTCAATAAAAATAAGCAAATATGACGAAAATTAATGTGCTGAATTTACATTTATTCAAAAAGCCCTTGACAAGCAAATACAGCTGTGATACAATATTTTCAGGTTAGATTGTACTAATATATTTATACTGAAAATATGCTTTTAAGCGATAACGAAAATATGCTGCTCTATGTTTTTTATCCTTTGTGTATCTGCTTATGGGTGTATCCGGTATTATTATGTTATATAATCTTTTTTAACACAATATAGTTAGTATTCGCTAATTAAGTTAGCTTTAACTAATTGATTTTAATGCTGATTATATGAAAATATTCGGGAGGTTTTTATGTCGTTTTTAAAATTAGAAAATGCGGTAAAGAAGTACGGAGACGGCGAAAGTGCCGTTTATGCGCTGAACGGTGTGTCAATTGATATTGAACCGGAGGAAATAGTCGTAATTTTAGGTTCGTCGGGTTCGGGTAAAAGTACCCTGCTCAACATTCTGGGCGGTATTGATGTTATGTCAGAGGGCAGATTTACATTTATGGATAAGGAAATCAGCGGTAAAAAATCCAGAGATTTACTGCTGTACCGCAGAGAAAATATAGGATTTGTATTTCAGTTCTATAATCTTATTGCAGACCTCACCGTAAGGGAAAATATCAAGGTAGTGGCTGAATATTGCAGCAGTCCGCTGAATATTGATGAGGTCATGAAAACTCTCGGAATAGACAGCCTTGCAGACCGTTTTCCTAGTCAGCTGTCAGGCGGTCAGCAGCAAAGAGTTGCCATTGCAAGAGCCGTCATTAAAAATCCCAAGCTTCTGCTCTGCGACGAGCTGACAGGTGCGCTTGATTCAAAAAGTTCGGGTGATGTTCTCAGATTTGTCGAAAAAATAAACCATGAGTACAATACAACCATCATAATAATCACACACAATAATGAGATTGCCAGAATGGGAGACAGGATAATAAGAATACATGACGGAAAGATAGTATCAAATGAGAAAAACCAAGAAAAGGTCAGCGCAGATAAGCTTGAACTTTGATTTTAAGGAAGAATGAGGATTTGAAATGCTTACTTTAAATAAAAGATATTTGAGAAGTGTGAAAAAGAATTTTTCTTTCTATCTGCTTTCCGCACTTCTTACAGCTGTGGCGATATGCCTGTTTTTGTGCTTTCATGCCGGAGTAAACGGTGAAAAGGCGTATATTGATGAATTCAGAGATACGTCATTCGTGGAGGACGGAGAATTTACTCTTCCTGTTTCGCTTACCGATGATGATATTTCCGATATGGAGAACGACAATGATGTTATTATTGAAAAGAACAGATTTGTCAATTATGAAGGAGAAAAATATAATATCAGATGCTTCACAAAAACGGAAAAGGTAAATATTTATCGTGTTATTGAGGGAAATGATGCGGTAAATAATGATGAAGTCCTTCTCAGCATAAATTTTGCAAGAGCAAATTCCATAAATATCTCTGATAAGATAACTTTATTTGACAAGGAATTTACCGTTACAGGATTTGTCGAAAGACCTGATTATCTTTTTATGCTCGAAAATCTTGCGGACAGTTATCATAATGATGCCGATTTTGGTATTTCGGTGATGTCGGACGAGGCATTTGAGTCGCTTGATGTTCCGTATTCGGAATACTACTCTGTGATATATCCCGAGAATGTCAATGTGAACGATTTCAGAAAAAATCTGTATGACGATTACGGAACGCTTACCTATACTCCGGCCGATATAAACCGCCGTGTCACAATGCCGCCGAACCTCTGTGAACAGCTCGGAATGTATGCAAATATGATACTTCCCGTCATAATGCTGATAGTCATTATTCTGACGGCTGTCGTGCTTAAAAGACATCTGCTGAACGATTCAAAGCAGATAGGCGTGCTTCTTGCGTTGGGTATCAAAAAATCCCAGATATTCCGTCATTATATGGTTTTCGCCCTTATACCTGCGATTTTCGGAAGTGTATTCGGAATAGTCATATCGCTGTTTGTAAAGGATTCTGTTGCATCCGTATGCTTTTTTAAGCTGGAAAGTCTCCCTGTAGAGTACAATTTCAATCTTTCCGACCTTCTTGTTTCGCTGCTGCTTCCTGCACTTCTGTACTGTGGATTTGCACTGTTCCAGACAGTAAAGATAACCCGAAAAAATGTTACCGCACTTCTCAGAAACAGGACAGACTCCGAACGAAATAACAGAAAGGCTTCGTCTTCCGTAAAAACTCCCGTAAGGCGCAAATTTATCTTCCGCACAATATTCAGGCATTTTTCCAGAACGCTTGCATTTGCGGCAGGTGTCATAATAAGCGGCATTGTGATGGTATATGCGCTCTATGTCATAGATTCCTGCACTCATTACCGTGACCACGCTGTCGGGATAGTCGGAGATTTTGATTACGAGTATTTCCTCAGCAATTTTACCGATGATGAACTTCCAGATAATGCAAGCGGTTCGGTCGGACTTATTTTTGAAGTGGAGGGGGCTTCCGGTACACTTAATGTAATAGGCACAGAGGATAATAAATATCTTAATTTCAAGGACGAGTACGGAAATGACGCAGACCTTGACGACGGAAAGTATTATCTGAGCAAAATGGCTTCATTGCAGTACGGTGTAGGCGAGGGAGAAAAACTCAGCTTTTATCAGTCGGCTTCGATGAAGGAATACGAAGTAACCATAGACAGGATAATTGACAATGATGTGCAGTGCGTGCTGTATTCCTCAAAGGAAAATATATGTGATATGTTTGATATACCGGACGGACTTTATAACGTTGTTATGAGCCGTGAAAAGATAAGCTATGATGAGGACGAGGTTTCTTCAACTGTTACAAAGACCTCTCTCAGAGACCAGATACAGAGTGTTATAGACGGTATTATCCCCACAATGACAAGCACGGTCGTTATAGGCTGTATTATTTGTATAATTGTTATTTATCTTATGGTAAATATGCTGGTTCAGGAAAATTCGGGAATGATATCAATGCTCAAAATACTCGGCATGAAAAACAGGGAAATTAACAAAATGGTTCTCAATGTTTACTTTTATATCCTGATTATTTCCTCTGTTCTCGGACTTTATCTGGGATATTTGTTCTCTGATTTCTATTTCAAGGCAAATGTTGAAAGTTTCCAGTGCTATATAAGCGCGTGGATTTCTCCTGTCAGTATTGTTATTTATTTTGGCTGTATTCTTGTAAGCTACTTTATTTCCATGCTTCTGCTCAGAAGAAAGGTAGACAAGGTTGATACAGGCGAAAGCCTGAAATATAATCAGGACTGATATAAACGCCCTTACCTAAGCTTGTGTGAAGGGCATTTATGCGGACGCTGCTAAAGGAGGCGGAATAATGACTTATACTGACAAGATTTATGAGGTCGGCGAACGTCCTCCGCTTGGAATAATTCCACGGAAGATGTATGCATGGACAATAAGGAACGAAAGACTTGGTTCGCCTGAAACAGCATTCAGGGTGGAGCTTGTTGATGTACCGGAAATACGTGATGACGAAATGCTTGTATATAATATGAGTGCAGGTATCAATTACAACGGTATATGGGCAGCCAGGGGGATTCCAAAAAACGTTGTTGACAGCAACGGAGATTATTTTGACGAAAAGCAGGATTTTCATATTTGCGGTTCGGAGTCCTCGGGTATCGTGTATGCCGTCGGGAAAAATGTCAGGAATTATAAAGTCGGAGATGCGATATGTGCCGGCGGTTCAAAATACTCTCCCGATGACAGTGATGTTATTGCAGGAATGGACCCGTGTTTCAGTCCTTCGTATCATATATGGGGATATGAAGGAAATTACGGCGCATTTGCACAGTTTTCAAGGGTTCAGGAATGTCAGTGTGTAAGAATAGCCGATAATCTTAACTATGATGAAGCAGCAGCGGCATATGCCACAGGAGTTACTGCGTACCGTATGCTCACTCGCTGGGAGGGCAATACCCTGAAAAAGGGCGATGTTGTACTTATATGGGGAGGCGCAGGCGGTCTGGGGCTGTCCGCCGTACAGATAACGGCGGCAATGGGCGGAATACCTGTTGCAGTAGTCTCATCCGATTCAAAAGGCGAGCTTTGTAAAAAAATGGGGGCGGCAGGATATATAAACCGAACCAAATTCAGTCACTGGGGAAATATAAACGGTCTTTCGGCAAGAGAATATCGCAGCTGGATGGCTCAGGCTGCCAAATTCAGAAGAACCATATGGAATATCGTAGGTGAAAAAAAATCTCCTGCAATAGTGCTGGAGCATCCCGGAAGAGATACGCTTCCTACCTCCCTGTTTGTATGTGATAACGGTGGAATGGTAGTACTCTGCGGTGCTACCTCCTCATACAATGCCGATATAGACCTGCGCTTCCTCTGGCTGAACCAGAGGAGAATACAGGGTTCGCACGCAGGTACGCAGAAAGATGCGGAGGAATACATAGAACTTATAGAAAAGCATGATATTCATCCGTATATCGGCAAAATATATAACTGGTCAGAACTGCCGAAGGCACATATGGAGCTTGAAAATAATATTTATAACGGAAAGTTAGTTATCAGAATAGGAGCAGAATAATAATTTATGCATAATGATTACGATATAAAAGATACCGATGTTGCTGTTATAGGTTATGCGTGCCGTTTCCCAGAGAGCAGCTCTCCCGACAGGTTCTGGCAAAATCTTAAAGCCGGAAGAGACTGTATAACAAGGACTGAAAGCAAAGACCGAAGAAAAACATATGCTTTCGGTGTTGCAGATGATATTTATGGGTTTGAGCCTGAGAGGTTCGGTATCAGTGAGATGTCAGCAAAGCTCATGGATCCCAATCAGAGGCTCATGTTCAAGCTTTGCGCCGAGGCTCTGGAAACAGGCGGCTATTCGGAACGCAGAAAGAATGTCCGTATAGGTCTTTTCTGCTCGCTGTATGAGTTTATCTATGTATGGAAGGGGTATCTCGAAATCTCCGATGATAACGCAGAAGAGCAGACTTTAAGAAGAACATTTCTTGATGGCTCGGCAGCTTCGAGAATAGCTTATCATATGAACCTTACAGGACCTTGTATACCGATAAAGGCTTCCTGTGCAAGCTCGCTCTATGCGGTGCATGAGGCAGTAAATGCGCTTATCAACAACGAATGTGATATTGCCGTTGCAGGAGGAGTAAATCTGCTTGAAAACCAGGAATATTATGTCAATGCCGAGAATACACTTTCCCTTAGCGGATATACAAGACCTTTCAGCAAGGATGCAGACGGATTTGTTCCGGGCTGCGGAGGGGGAGCGGTTTTGCTGAAGCCCTTGTCTGACAGCGTTGATGATAATGATTATATTCATGCGGTTATAAAGGGTTCTGCAATAAATAATGACGGCACGGAAAAAGCAAGCTATGCCGCTCCGTGTGTAAAAGGCGAAAGCAGAGCAATATCAGATGCTCTTTATCTTGCGGAAACAGAACCTGATGATATTGACTATATCGAAGCGCACGGCACAGGTACGCAGCTTGGCGATGCAATTGAAATAGCTGCTCTGAACAAGATATTCGGTCAGAGAAAGCATACTCCTCTGTATATCGGTTCAGTCAAATCAAATATAGGTCATCTGAATTATGCGGCAGGAATTGCAGGGTTTATAAAAACTGTTATGATGCTTGAACATAATACAATCGTTCCCTCCCTCTACAGCGATAATGTCAATCCTGAGCTTAATCTTGACTCATACGGTTATAAACTGGCAGATGAATGTATAAAGCCTGAAAGACCTCTGAATTATGCCGGAGTAAGTGCCTTTGGAGTTGGCGGAAACAATTGCCATATAGTTCTTTCGTCCTATCCCACGGCACTTTGCGGTACAAAAGACGAAAAAACAGGATATGAAATAGTTATTTCGTCTGCCCACAGGGAAAATATCCGTAAAGATTGCATGGAGCTTGCGAAATATCTCGAAAACCACAGGAGTGTACCGCTCAGGGACGTTGCCTATACCATTTCCGCAAGAGGTGCGATGAAAAAATATCGTGCGGCATTCGGAGCCAAAAGTATTGACAGCTTTATAAAAATGCTTAATCAGCCGTTTATTACGGCTGATTCCGGGAAATTGCCGTCTGCACGGAAAAGTGTATGGCTTTTTCCGGGGAGCAATGTATTCAGTGCAGAGGATGTTTGTTCGATATATAATATCAATGCGGAAATCAGGGAGCTTTTTGATGACACATTAAATACCGTCAGGAATGTGTGCGGCTGTGATTTGACAGGGAAGATAGCAGACAGAGAAGCTGTGTATGACCCTCTTGAAGCCTCAATGCTGACATTATCTGTACAGTGTGTTATCGGGGAGCTTCTGAAAAAGAACGGTGTCGGCTGCGATGCAGTGCTTGGCTACAGCGCAGGCGAGTACACAGCGGCATATTTTTCCGGTGTAATATCAAAGACCGAGCTTATACGTCTTTATTATCTGAGAAACCGGCTTCTTGAAAGACTGCCCGAGGGAAAAATGGCGAGTATCTTAGGCAAACCAGAAGAATTTGAACTGCCGGAAGGGGTCTATATCTCTGCAAGAAACACTCCCAGCCGCTTCATGATAACAGGTCTTGCGGAGGATATTGACCGATATATCGCCGAACTTGACGAAAAGCAGGTATTTTATTCGCTCCTTCCGCTGAACCGTGCAGGACATTGCAGGATAGTTGACGGGATATTAACGGATTTCAGAGCAATTCTTGAAACGACAGAGTTCAGAAAGCCTGTTGTCGCATACATATCTTCCGCATATGGCAGGATAGTCAGTGATGAACTTATGTCTCCTGATTACTGGATAAATCAGTTAAGGAGCGAAGTAAATTACTGCAAGGCGGCGGAAGAACTTGACAAGATAGGAAATATGGTTTCCTTAGAGATTGGAATTGGCGGACAGCTTTCGTATTTTGCTAAAAAATCCGTAAAAAAACGTTCTGGCAAGCTGTTCCTTAGCATGATAAGCGAAGACATCACAAATAAGGGGGAAGCCCTGATAACAGGTCTTGCAGCACTTACCGCATACGGCTTGAAACAGCCCTCATTGCATGACGGCAGAATTATATATCTTCCTCCTTCGTCATTCAAAGAAAAGATATATAATGAGTATGCAGAACAGAAAAAAGCTGCACAGACTGAATGGAAAAAGCATCTTGTGCTTGACGGCTGTTCGGATAAAATGGGCGAGCTTTTGTCATTCCTGCGCAGCAGGGGCATTGCGGAGATACTGCAATATGTGCCCTGTGATACAGGCTGGGGCAGTACCGAAGAACTTTACAGCGCATTCTCTGAAATTGAAACTGAAATGCTGAAAAATTCGGGTATAAAGTGTATAAAAGAAAACCGCAGGCTTGAAAAGGCTCTTGATATGCTCTGTTTTGCGGCATCTGCCGAGTATTTCCGCAGATACGGAGTATTTTCCGTAGCAGGTGAAAGCTGTACATGGCAGGAACTTAAACAGAGGCTGAATGTTATTGATGAGTACTGTCCCTTTGTCATGCTCATGCTTTCGTACCTCAGCGGCGGGGGATATATATGCTTTGAGACGGTAAGTCATGCACAGGACCTTGATAATGCCGATGAGATACGTTGTATTAAAAGCATTGCAGATTGCAGAGGTCTTACGGATACTCTTTCGGCAGCGACAGAGAGTGACAGAAATTATGCTCCGTTCTTTGAATTTTATGCAGATGCGGCGGTACACTATCCCGAAGTGCTTGAGGGTAAAACAGCAGGAAAAGAGCTGCTCTATCCCAACGGTTCATATAATAAGCTGTTTGATGTTTACGGGAAGATACCGGAAATGAACAAGGTAAGGCTTTATTCATCTGTTTTTGCCAAAATTCTGGAAAAGCTTGCTTCCGAAAGCAAAAGACCGCTGAAAATACTGGAAATAGGAGCAGGAACGGGGCTTGTGACATGGAATGCAGCAAAGGTTATTGAAAAATACGGCGGTGATTACTGGTTCACCGATATAGGAGTTTCATTCATTGAAAAGGCTAAGGCTGCCGCAAAGGAATACGGATATGAATTTATGGAGTTCTGTAAGGCGGACATTACCGAGGATTTGCGTGAACAGGGTATTCCCGATAATTATTTTGATATTATAATTTCCTGCAATGTTATTCAGGCTACAGGAAATATGAGAAAATCTCTCGGCAACTGCTTCAGGACACTTAAAAAAGACGGCTTCTGCGTGCTTTTACAGACTGTTGACGGTCATCATATAAGTGAAATGCTGTACGGACTTACTCCTGAGTGGTGGAATTACTATCATGACCCGCTAAGAAAATACAGTCCCATAATAAGCAGAGAGAATTTCCGCAGGATACTTGAGGAGAACGATTTCCGAAATATTCGTTTCTTCGAAGGAAACCAGGAGCTTCTTACCGATACCGCACTTATATTTGCACAGAAGAAAAATGATAATATACAGGAATATCCGGACGATATAATTAAAATAGACGGATATGAAAACAGATATGTTTCCGAATATATCAACAAGAACGGCACAGACTGCGAGACGGTTATGCCGGAGGGCTGGAAAAAACGTTATCCGTCGGAGCAGAAATCGGATGACGAAAATGCAGAATGCCGCAGCGTAACAGAAAAACGAATTTGCAGTATAATAGAGCATATAACAGGAATAAGAATTGACAGCATCAATTCTTCAATTTATTCATATGATATTGATTCGCTCTGCGGACTTATGATATGCTCGCAGATAAAAAACGAATTTAATATAGAATACTCAATAAAGGATTTGCTTGGCTGTACAACAGTAAAGGGAATAGCCGATACCGTTGACGGTCGGCTCAGAGAAAAAATTTTTTCGGCAGAATAATGAGGAGGAAGAAAATGAAGGTTGATATTGAACGTGTTATTGAAATAATCCGTGAGGAGCTTTGTGTTGGTGATGATGTGGAAATAACCGGTGAGACCATGCTCCGTCAGGAGCTTGAAATGGACTCGCTTGATACGATAAGTCTTATTTCGGCTCTGGAAAACGAATACGACATATCGGAAGAAATGAACTATTCAAACCTCGTCACTGTAAACGATGTCATAAAAACTATAAAAGAATATGCCGAGAGAAACTGAATTAAATACATCTGCCGTGCATGATGATTTCATTTATGAGGCTGACACTGAAAACAACGGAATAAGGATAGTTAAGTATGTCGGAAACAGCAGGCACGTTGAGATACCTCGGGAAATAGACGGAAAAAAGACAGTTTCCCTCGGAGCATATGTATTTGCAGAAACCGAAGATGCAGGAGCAGGAAGATTTAAGGCGGTTGTTGCAGGAAACGGACAGAGTACGCCGTATGAAATAATACTGCCTTATACGCTGAAATACATAAGCTACTGTGCATTTTACGGCTGTGAAAATATTACTGAAATCAATATTCCCGAAACAGTTACCGAAATAGGAAGCTCGGCATTTGCGTTTTGCAGGAATCTGCGGCGCATAAAATTGCCCGCAGGTGTGGACGATGTCAGCAGGAGTACGTTCAGAAACTGTACAGGACTTAAAGAGGCTGTCATTTCAGGCAATGTAAGGACTATCGGCTTTATAGCATTCGAGAACTGCGTATCGCTTGAAAGGATAATATTGCCCGACAGCGTCCGTACCATCGAAATGAGGGCATTCTGCGGCTGTAAGTCGCTGAGACATGTAAAGCTGCCCGACTGCGGTATAACGTTCGGAAACGGAGTTTTTGCCGAAAGCGGTCTGATTGATATGAATATACCCGAAACCGGGTATATTCCGCAGGCAATGTTCCATAAATGTAAGGAGCTTGAACAGGTAACTGTAGCAAGAGGTCTTTCGGAAATAGGGGAGGACGCTTTTTCGGGCTGTGAAGCTCTTGAATCGGTTCTTTTTCCGCAGGGCGTTAAAAAAATAGGCAGCAGAGCATTCTGCGGCTGCGAAGCACTTGAAAGATTATCTCCGATAGATACTGATGCGGTCTACGGAGATGATGTCTGGAAGGATACTCAGTTTTATTGATTTTGAAAGGACAAGGACATGGAATTAAACAACATTTCTGAGCTTAGTCAGCTTTATCAGGGCAGTACTGTCACGGGAAACACTCTTGACCGTTCCGTAAATCTGATATTCAATTTTATAAATGCGGCTTCACGTTATCCGGAGCGTACTGCCGTAGACGGAGATGTGAAAATAACCTATTCGGAATTTCTTGACAAGGTAAAAAGGACGGCAGGCGGTCTGGTCAGGGCCGGTATATGTCAGGGCGACAGGGTAGGCGTATATTGCAGGCATACCGTGAATACTCTTGCGCTTATCTATGCGGTTCTGTACATAGGTGCGGTATATGTTCCGATAAGCTCGGATTATCCCGAAGAGAGGCTGCAATATATAAGGAAAAAAAGCGAAATAAAATGCGTTGCATTTGCAGACGGTACCGCCGCTGACGGTCTGCTTTCCGACATGGTTTTTATTGATGAAATTCATTCGGCAGATGAAATACCGCAGCCATATGACGGAACTGAGCAGTATGCATATTGTATGTTTACCTCGGGAACTACCGGAGAGCCGAAGGGCGTACTCATAAAGCAGGCTTATCTGCTTAATATGTGCGAGTGGTATGGTGAAAGGTTCGGGCTTGATACGGAGTCAAGGCTGATACTGCTGAATAATTTTGGATTTGACGGCTCACTCAAAACCATATTCACTCCGCTTCTGTACGGCTCATGTATAGTGCTTGCATCGGATTCACTTTTTGATGTAAAGGACGATTCTGAAAGAATAGAAAAATACAGTGTAACACATCTTGCCTGTGTGCCGAGTCTTATACAGGGAATACTTGAATACTGTGAAAAAAGCGGTTATAAGGAGCTTGAAACTGTAAGATACCTTATAAGTGCAGGCGAAAAGTTCAGAAGCAGAGATGTACTCAAATGGCTCAGGTCGGGAAACTGCAATGCAGAGTTTATAAACCTTTACGGTCCGGCGGAGTGCAGCTGCTGTGTATCATATCACAATGTTACCGAAAAAGACCTTTCCGATGATATTGTACCGATAGGAAAACCGATATACAACAAGCGTGTGTATGTCCTTGATGACGGGCTTAAAAGCTGTCCTGCCGGAGCTGAAGGCGATATATGGATAGCAGGTATGGGAACGTTTGACGGATATATCGGAATGAATGCGGAGGAGTCAAATCTTTATCCCGATATTGCAGATGAAGGTCTGTATATGTATCTCAGCGGCGACAGGGGTATACGGCTTGAAAACGGTGAAATCCTCTACAGCGGCAGACGTGATAATCAGATAAAGATAAGCGGTCAGCGCATAGAGACAGAGGAGATAGAGCAGGTTCTTTCAAGGCATGAGAAAGTAACATCGTGCGGACTCTGCATAAAGCAAGACGGTGCGGCTGCAAAAACAGTAATGTTTTACACCACTGCGGACGGAAATGAGCTGGATTTCGGAGAACTTTCCGAATTTATGGAAAAAAGTCTTGCTAAGGGCGTTATCCCGAACAGATTTATACATATTGAAAAGCTGCCCGTGAATATAAACGGAAAGCTGGACAGAAAGGCTCTTGAATCGCTGGATACGGACAGCATATCTTCCGTCAAATACGTTTCTGAAGATACGGACGAATTTACAGGCAAGCTGCTGCGTGCCTGGAAGAATACTCTTGAAACGGAAGATGTTCCGCTTGATTCGGGATTTTTTGAGCTTGGCGGATATTCAATGCTTTTGTATCGTTTGCAGAGCGAGATAAAGGAACTGCTGGGCAAGGATATTACTCCTGCCGAAATACTTGCTCACCCGACTGTAAGGAGTATGTCCGCATTTCTCAGAGGCGACAAATCAGAGGATGATGAAGCTCCCGCAAGAAACGGGCGTGTAAGAAGAATACGCAGACGATAAGCATATTTTTATAGGAGAAGATATAAATGATAAATGTAAGAGAATTTTCTGAAAACGTGTATGTTATTGATTCCGAATACGCTGAATTATGGGTTGCCGAAAACGGACAGGTTGAAGAAGCCGATTATTATTACGGCGGCACAAGAACTGTTCCTTTTGACAGCAGTGACAAGGAGTGTCTTGACAGAATACTCTATCTCAAAAACTTTGAAAGCGGACTGAAGAATGTTTTTATTAATGATGTTATTTCTTCCGGCAGGCTTGAAAGCATAAAGGACGAAGTCCCTGACGGATTTCTCGGAAGCAGGGTAGGGGGCGGCCGCTGCATAATACGCCCCAAATCAAAGGAACTGTACGATATTATTATGGATACTTCCCATGAGAAGCATTGCGGAGTAGTTGACGGTATGTTCTGCAAGCTCGGCGAATTTCTCAACGGAAGAAACGGAAAAATAAAGCTTACACCTGATTTCGGAAGATTTGTGGGTCTTGCCGATATGCTGCACAAGTATACTGAAAATGTTCTCGGAGTAAGGTGCGAGGACGGCGGATGCGGCGGCAAGGCATCATATACGTCCACAGGAATAATTGAAGCAATAGAGGTGCTTGGATTTAACAAGGACAAGAATATCCCCGTTACTCTCGTTGGTGCTGACGGTGCAGTTGCCTGTGCAGTTCTCGATTACCTTATTGAGCAGAAATACAGTGATATTGCCGTATGCGACCTTTCATACGATAATCCGCAGCGCAGCGATGAGGTAAGACGGTTAAAGGAACTGGGGATAAAAATACTTCCTGCCGAATACGGAAGGTTTACTGTACCCTGTCTTGAAAGAGGAGGCTTGTTTATTGCAGTTACCGTGGGCGGAGAATTTCTTAATTCCGAGCTTTCCGCCGTAAAGGACGGAACAGTAATGCTTATGGCTCATAATGAGGTTATTTCGGTAAATGAAAAATCACTTTCGGATATTGACAGATTTCTCGAAGAAAAGGATGTAAAGGTAATACCCGGTCAGCTTCTGACATTCGGCGGTGCGATGACATCCCGTCTTGAATGGTTCTTCCGCTGTTCACGCAGGGGAGACGAGCTTTTCAATAAACCGCTTGCGCATAAGGCTGTAAGACTTGCGGTGGACTATCTTTTTGAAAAATACTGCATGGACAGCAACAAGGTGAATATATTCCGTTCGGTATATAATATTATTCAATAATTTTGAGGGTGAGTGCAGATGAGTACAATCTTAAGGGCAGAGGGTGTAAAAAAATCATATTCTGTTGACCGCAGGAAGCAGGAAGTGCTTAAAGGCATAGAGCTTGAAATAGAAAAGGGTGATTTTACTGTCATAATGGGTTCGTCAGGTGCAGGAAAATCGACACTTCTGTATGCCCTTTCGGGAATGGATAATATTGACTCCGGAAAGATAATTTTCGTCGGCGAGGAGATAGAAAACTATTCTCCCGATAAAATGGCAGTTTTTCGGCGTGAACACTGCGGATTTGTATTTCAGCAGAATAATCTGCTCGACAGCATGAGTATTCTTGACAATGTCGCTGCGGCAGGTATGCTTTGTACCAAATCAAAAAGAGAGGTTCTTGAAAAGGCGGCAAGGCTGTTTGAAAAGGTCAATATTTCAAAGGAGATACAAAAGAAGTTTCCGGGTCAGGTATCAGGCGGCGAGGCTCAGAGGGCAGGTATAGTGCGTGCGCTTATAAATAATCCCGATGTTGTGTTTGCCGATGAACCGACAGGTTCCCTTGATTATTCCAACGGACAGGTTGTACTCGATTTGCTTACGGATATACACAAAAGCGGACAGAGCATAATTATGGTAACTCATGATATACGTTCAGCTTTCAGGGGAAACAAGGTCATATTTGTAAGGGACGGTCTTGTCGGAGGAATATGCGATATAGGCGAATACGAAGAAAGCAACAGCGAGAGAAAAGAAAAGCTAAGGGATTTTCTCGAGAAAAGAGGGTGGTAATATGCAGCGAATATTCCTTCTTGCATATGCAAACCTCCGTAAATCAGGCGGACAGAATATATTTTTAGCCCTGCTTATCTCATTGATTTCGCTGTTCTGCGTTCTGAGCCTTACTGTAATGACAAGCTTCATGAACTGTTTTGATAAAGCGGCAGGAGCTGCAAATGCCCCGGAGGTGTTCATTGCCGGACAGAATGAGCTTTTTACTCCTGAAAACAGAGATATACTGGACAATGACAGCAGGATTTCCGAAGTGGTCTACAGTGATGCTCTTTATCTTGACAATGCGCAGATAACATTTGCAGGTTCTAAAAAAAGCGTTGCACTGATTGCGCTTCCGTTCGGAAAACAGGACTATATCAGCTATAATGTGGTTGAAGAGGCAGAGAATATTCCGCAAAACGGCATATATGTCTCGAAGTATTTCAGGGAAGCAGGAGATTATGAGCTTGGCGAACGCTTTGATATAAGATATGATAAAATAGTATACCATTTCACCATAGCAGGATTTGTCGAGGATATATACCTTGGCTGTGTACATTCAAATGCACAGACAGGCGTGATTTTTCCGGAAGAAACATATCTTGAATTTGCAGACCGCTTTTCAATAAACGAAAACGGCAGGGTAGCTGATATATATCTGAATGACCCGAATGATGCCCGTGCGGTGGCAAGCAGTTTTCTGAACAATGCCGAAACGGGAGCTGCAAAATACTGCTCAATGACATATGATGTATGCCGCAGCTATGCAACTATGCAGCCCTCAATAATGGCAGTGATACTTCTGGCGTTTGCGGTAATACTGCTTGTTATCGCTGTATCAGTCATGGTTTACCTGATAAGGGGCAGCCTTGTCAGGGAGATAAGGAATATAAGTATTCTGAAATCAATAGGATATACAAGCAATGCAATAACGCTTTCATTTGCGGTGCAGTATACCGTTCTTACCCTTATAGGCTCAGTCACAGGGGGTATCGCCGCAGTTGCGGTATATTCGGATATTGCAGGGTCTATGCAGTCACTGACATGGATAACCATTGAGACGGGTATCTCTCCGGTGCTGCCTGCCGCCGTAATGCTTGCCATACTCGTCATATTCTTTGCAGTATCATATCTGACAGCATTCCGTCTCAGGAATATTTCTCCGTGCAAGGCATTCAGTGCTGGTCAGGAGCAGGTAAATACTTTCAAAAAGGATATAATGCCCGTTTCTTCAAGCAAGCTTCCTTTTCATTCCTCAATGGCAGTAAAGATGTTTCTCGGCAGCTTTAAGCAGAATGTACTTATGACGGCAGTACTGGTTATAATTTCATTTGCGCTCGGATATGTTATGGTACTGAATTACAATATATCCGTGGATACAAAAAAATTCGTTGATGTTCTGATGTATGAATATGCGGATGTAACGGCATATGCAAACCCGACCAATTATTATGACAGCCTCGATGAGATACTCGCTGATGAAGCCGATGCAGATGATGCGATATTCTTTGAAACTGTGCAGGTGCAGTCAGGTGATGTGAATATGTATGCATATGTTACAGATGACTATTCGAGAACCAGAAACCACAGTGTTGTATACGAGGGGACACATCCTGCAAGGGCAGATGAAATAGCTATCGGGGGAAAGAGCGCGATATACTTCGGAAAAAAGATAGGCGACACGATAACCCTCAACAAGCATGGAAACAATTATGATTACAGAATAACAGGTCTTATACAGACCTCTATGGGCAACGGATTTGACTGCGAGCTTGTAACCGAAGGATATAAAAAGATAAATCAGGACTTCAGACCGAATACTGTTTATGTATATCTGAAGGATAATGTTGATGCCGATGATTTTCTTGACCACATCATACAGGAGCATCAGAGCAAGATAAGCGGAGCAGCCAATACAAGGCTGACCATAGAGCAGTCAATGGGAAGCTATGTTTCACTCGCAGACGGTCTGATGATAAGCTTTTCCGTCATATCCGTAATGATAATATGGGTGCTTCTCTATCTTCTGATAAAGGTACAGCTTCAGAAAAATGAAAGAAATTTCAGGATACAGAAGGCTGTAGGATTTACATCTTCACAGATACGGCTTGAGATTTTTCTGTCGTTTGTTCCTGTTGCGGTTATCGGTGCGACACTTGGGTCAATACTGATATTTTCATTGTCAAATCCGCTTTCAGGAGTACTTTTCGGTACAATGGGAATAATGCAGGCTGATTTTACAATACCGTATGCAACGATAGCGGGACTTCTTGTCATGCTCACGGCTGTATCTCTGCTGCTTACTCTTATAATAACAGACAGGATAAAATATATAGTGCCAAAGAGCGAAAATATGCAGTAAGGGAGGAAAATGAAAATGACACGTA
Organism: Ruminococcus sp.; assembly: GCA_017470905.1. GTDB lineage: Bacteria > Bacillota > Clostridia > Oscillospirales > Ruminococcaceae > Ruminococcus. The sequence continues at coordinate 84,150 of JAFUXL010000013.1, forward strand.
TCAGAAAAATCTGCTTTACATCGGCAGTCTGCACGCTGCTTTCATCAGTATTTCCGTTCGATGCATATACGGCTGCTGCTGCTGATGATGAACCTCCCACACTTCAGGAAATAGTTGAAGCAAATAATTTTGTGGCTTACTGTGATTTGTATGACAGTATGTATATGGACTACAAATCGGACAGAGACTCCTGCAAGGCTTATTATACTGAAAATGACGGCAGTTCATTCTATATAAAATATAATGACAGTAATGAATATGAGGTAGTTACTCCTGACTATGCCGTAAGCAGCAACGGTGCGGACGGAAATGCCGAATATTATCTTTTCAGGCGGTCAGGTGATGAGCTTATGTATCGTATGTCAGTAGCACCCGAGCCTCGTCCCCGTGTAATTCTGAGTTCATATATATCAAATGTGGATACTGACGAATACAATAAATTTTTTGAGGATTACAGGAACTTTAACATAGAGTACGGCGACGGCGTTGTGATATGGAGTATAGATTATTCCGATATTGACTGGCTGGACGGAAAGGATGTCTATCTGCTTGAGCCTGATAATTTAACGTGCAGGCAGTTCACCTACTACGACAGTGAGGGCAATATCCTGAGCCGCTGGGAATCGGAATTTAATATCGGGGAAAACCCCGTGCCGTCTTCTGTTGACTACAGGTATTATACCGAACCGCAGAAAATGGTAGCTGTAGAGCTTTACAGTTCGGACGAGCCTGATATTCTTATAAAATCATGGAATGCAGCGGCTGAAAGCACGGTCAGCGTTTATGGCGAAACTGTGTATACAGATGCAGGGCTGAAAAATAAATTCGGCGGAAAACTCGGCGCAGACGGAGTACAGAAGCTTTATATACAGGAAAGCTCCCTCAGCAAGGAACACGGGAATATTTTTACCGTACTTACAGCAATAACGGCGGTAATGATAATTCTTGCGTTCGTACTGGAGAAAATATTCTGTATAAAATTAAAGAGGAAAACAGGGAATGACAATGCTTCATAATGAAAAATGCTGCGGCTGCGGAGCGTGTGCGGCAGCCTGTCCTGCCGGTGCATTGTCTGTAGGTTCAGATATTAACGGTGCATACCGCCCTTTTGCGGACGTAAAAAAATGCTGCGGCTGCGGACAATGTATAAGGGTATGCCCCTGCATAAACAGTGTATTTCCCCTTAAAGACGAAACAGAGCAGGAGTATTACAGCGTTTATGCATCAAAGGATATATGCATGAAAAGTGCTTCGGGAGGTGCATTCCGCAAAATAGCAGAGTATGTATCAGCAAACGGAGGTATAGTCTATGGAGCAGGTTATAATATATCTTCTCATGATGTAAGCCATCGTGAGGCAGGCACAGACGAGCTTGACGGGATATGCGGCAGCAAGTATTTGCAGAGCTATATTTCGTCTGATATATATATTTCCGCAGGAAAGTATCTTGAAAACGGAAGAATGGTGTTTTTTTCAGGTACACCGTGTCAGGTTGCAGGTCTCAGGAATTTTCTCGGAAAGGAATACAGCGGTCTCCTGACTGCGGATATAATATGTCACGGAGTATCTCCGGTATTATACTGGAAAAAATTTCTCAGCGAGAATACAATACCTGAAAATATCTCCTCAGTGTGTTTCAGGCACAAGGCTGACCAGAAATCTGCGGCTGAGGGATACCGTCTCAGGATAGAGTTCAGGGATGGAAGCAGCTATGAGATGCCTGCGGAAAAATGTCCTTATTATATGGCATATTTTTCGGGCATCAGTATCAATGAGGCGTGCAGCAGGTGTAAATATGCATCGCTTGAAAGAACAGGTGATATTACGCTTGGTGACTATCTTCCGTTGGATAAAAGTGAAATTGAGGCTCTGAATGCAAAGGGCAACTCCCTTGTTATAATAAACACCGGTAAAGGCAGAAAATTGTTTGAAAATGCGGTTATGTCCGACCGTACTTTAACGGTTCGTCAGGTTGATATGCGCAATTCGGTTATTATGAACCACAGCCTTTACAAGCCTGCACCCGAAGCGGCAGGAGCCGTGGATTTTCGGAAGGATATGAGGAATATGCCGTTTGAAAGGGCAGTACGCAGAAATATCGCAAAAAGATATGATGTACTTATGTTTGCTCCGTTTTACAGCGGCAAGGCAGAGAATATATTCCGTTCGCTTGCAGTATATTCACTGCTTCACGATATGGGACTTAAAATTGCAATGACTGAACTGCCTTTATATATTCACAGCGAAAAGCCCGAATATCATTATAAAAAGAATGCCATTCAGGGGCTGGTTTACAGCCATTGTCCGGTTTTGCCGCCTGTATACGGCAGAGAGCTTTGTATAAAGCTGTCTCATTCTGCAAGAATGTTTATTCTTGCAGATGAGCCGCTCTGGGAATATTCGGCTGAAGATGTCCGGCATTTGTTCAGCCATGCCGATGACGCTGTACCTCGCATTGCACTTGGACTGCGTATTTCAGAAAGGCTTGCAGACTGCGATGATGAACTCAGAGAAAGCTTCTATGATTATCTTTATCAGTTTGAGCGGATTTTTCTGTCGGATGAGGATGTAAAAGAGGAACTGGAGGAAGTACTTGAAATGGAGACGGATTGTATTCCGGAGCTGCTTTTTCTTGCGCCGCCTGAGTATTACTATTCACTTTCGGCAAATGACGGCGAAGCCATAAAAACCGATGTATCTTATGTCTGGGAGAAAGAGCTGTATTCCGATGTATATGACTGTCTTGACAGAATACGCAGTTCAGAAACCGTGGTTACCGATTCGTATTTTGCTGCGGTGCTTTGTATGCTGGACGGAAAGAATTTTTTTGTAACTGCCGATGCGCCTGAAAGAGAAACACTGGCTTGTCTGCTTGAACGGTACGGACTTGAGGAAAGAATACTGAAAAACAGCAGTATACCGTGCATAACGGGAAAATCCGTATCGGCGGCAGCCGATAAGATTGCAGAAAGCAGAAGCATATTGCTCGGCAGTATAAAAAAAGCTGTTATGGGGTGTCTTGAATAGCATGATATATATTTTAAGATTAAAGGAAAACGAGTCCGTACTTCCCGAAGATATTATGCATTCCCTGCTTAGTGAACAGCGAATGGAAAGGGCTGCATCATTTTGCCGAAAATCTGACGGTATAAGTTCAGCACTTGCATACATACTGTTGAGAATGGCATTGTACAGGGAGTATGGAATAATCAAAAAACCGTTATTTGAATTCGGAGAGAATAAAAAGCCGTATCTTAAGGACAGGAGAGATATTTTTTTCAGTCTCTCCCATTGTGCAGATGCCGTTATGTGTGCAGCAGGCAGCACTGAAGTCGGTGCCGATATTCAGGACTATAACGAAAAAATAAGCGGTTTTTCGGATATGATACTGCATCATGAGGAAGCAGAAATGATAAAAAGTGTATCCTGTCCCGAGCGTGAAATGATACGTCTATGGAGCATTAAAGAAGCATACGGCAAGTACTGCGGAACGGGAATACTCTATGAGCTTACGGATATATCATTTGCAGGCATAACCGAAGGAGGCTGGCAGAGGTTCAGAGACGCATACATTATTTCACTTAAGCTTGATTATGATGCGGTTTCGGTATGTTCGGGAAAACCGATAACATTCTGCCATATTTCAGATTCCGATATTATTAAATTTTCAAGGAATATTCAGGCAGCAGAAAGGATGATATAATTGAATGAGACACTGAAAAATGAATTGCAGGAAAAATATATAAGCGAAGGATACTGGAGGGACGAAACATTCTCCGGTATGCTCAGAGAATGTGCCGCAAAATACGGCAATAAAACGGCACTTTGCGATATGAACGGCTGTATAAGTTATTCCGAGTGGGACAGTCTGGCAGACGCAGGAGCCGCATACTTAAAGAGCAGAGGTATTTGCAGCGGTGACAGGGTAATAATTCAGATACCAAATTCAGTTGCGTTCGGAACGGTATTATTTTCGCTTTTCAGGCTTGGTGCAGTACCTGTTCTTGCTCTGCCTGCTCACAGAAAAAATGAAATATCGTCCTTTATAGATATTGCATCGCCCACAGCTTATATAACCGTTCATTCTCATCTTGGCTTTGACTATGGAAAAATGGCTGAAGAGTGTACTAAGGGAACAGGGTGCATGGTGCTGTTTGCGGATGAAACAGATTATGAAAAATTCCGCCATGATACTCCGTGTCATTGTGATAACGGGCGGACATTCAGGGATATTGCCGTATTGCAGGTATCGGGCGGAACAACAAATGTTCCAAAGCTCATACCACGCACGAATGCGGATTATCTTTATGATGCAAGAGTATTTTCAGAGGTGTGCGGAATGAATGAAGATACAGTATTTCTTGCGTCTATACCTGCATCTCATAATTTCAGCTTTGCAAATCCGGGAATTATCGGAACCATGATATGCGGCGGAAAGACGGTAATGGCAGCTACGGGAAGCCCCGATGAGATACTGGAGCTTACAGACAGGGAAAAAGTAAATATTACCGCAATGGTGCCGTCTCTTCTTGCGCTTTGCAGTGAAATGTCGGAATGGGAGGATTACAGTCTTGAGTCTCTGAAAACAGTGCTTGTCGGAGGTTCGCTTCTCACCTTTCCCGTACTTGCAAAGGCTGAGGAAAATCTCGGCTGTCGTGTAAGACAGGTCTACGGCACGGCAGAGGGGCTTAATACTATAACCGATGCCGATATGAGTCCCGAGCTTACCGCAGGCTGTCAGGGCAGAAAAATCTCGCCCGGAGACGAAATGATGATAGAGGCGGATGACGGAAGTGCTGCACCCTGCGGCACGGAGGGAGAACTTCTCCTCAGAGGTCCGTATACCATACAGAATTACTACAACAATCCCATAGCTGACGAGGAATCCTTCCGCAGCGACGGATACTACAGAACAGGAGACTGTGCGTTTATTGACACAAGCGGAAATCTGCACATCACAGGCAGAGTAAAGGAACAAATAAACCGTGCAGGTGAAAAGATAATGCCGTCGGAGCTTGAAAGAATGCTTGACGAGCATAATGAGATAGATATGTCGGCTGTAATAGGAATACCTGATGAAATGCTCATCAACAAGATATGTGCGGTTATAGTCACAGACAACAGGGATATTGATTTACAGTCAATACGTGGTTTTCTTGAGGAAAAGGGTGCTGCAATGTACAAATTGCCTGATATGGCTGTAAGGCTCGGAAGCATACCCCTTACTGCTGTCGGAAAGCCTGATAAAAAGGCAATTTTAAATATGATAATGAATGATGCGGTTGAAAGGATATAAAGTATGGACACAAGAGAAATTGTATTCGGTGCAATAGAAAAGGTTCTCGGCAGCAGAGAGGGAATATCTGACGAAACCAATCTGATACGGTTCGGATTAAGCTCGTTACAGGTTATGAAAACAGCAGGTCTTATGAGAAAAAACGGTATAAAGGTGAGCTTTGCCGACCTTATGGAATATAAAACTCCTGCCGAGTGGATTGCACTTGCGGAGAGCAGAGTAGACGTCAATACCAAAAAGTCGGAGAATACGGAGCAGAAAACCGAAAATAAAGCGTTTCCGCTTACTGATGTACAGTATTCATATTGGGTCGGCAGAGAGAAAGACCAGCCTATGGGCGGAGTTGATTGTCATGCCTACTATGAATTTGAGGGCAACAATGTTGATGCCGCAAGGCTTGAGGAGGCATGGAATACAGTCATTTCGGCTCACCCTATGCTTCATACGGGATTTACAAGTGACGGCAGGCAGCAGACTATGGAGCAGGCTTTTCGGAACAGCTTTTCCCTTATTGATATATCGGGACTGAGCGAAAGGGAACAGGAAGAAAAACTGCTCGATATACGCCGTGAGATGTCACACAGGCGTTTTAACCTTGAAGCAGGTGAAACTGCCGGAATGAAGCATTGCATACTGAGCGGAGGAAAAAGTGTTTCGTTTATAGATTTTGCCCTTATAGTGTGCGATGTGCAGAGTATAAAGATAATACTGCGTGACATTGCAGAGTATTATACAAAGAAAAAAATGCCCGATGCTGACAGAAAATGGAGCTTCGGCTCATATATTGAAATGCTCCGCAGGGAACGTGCCGATGAAGAAAGAAAAGCTGCTGAATACTGGAAAAAGCGTGTTGGTGAATTATCTCTCGCCCCCGACCTTCCTTTGAAGAAAAAGCCCGAAAGCGTGACCTCTCCGAAATATACTCACCATACGGATACTCTTTCCGAAAAGCAGTGGACAGCAATCAGAAAAAGAGCTGCCGAGGCAAATGTCACTCCTGCTATGGTTCTGCTTACAGCTTATTCGCAGACCGTACACCGCTGGAGTGCGAATGACAGTTTTCTTATAAACGTTCCGCTTTTCGACCGCTGTGATGATTTCGGTGACGTAAGCAATGTTGTGGCAGATTTTACCACACTCCTCCTTTCCGAACAGGACTACAGCGAAAAGCGTACATTTATTGAAAATATCAGAAAGGTGAGTGCCGATTTTATACGTGACATGAAATATGCAGCCTATAACGGCGTACAGGTACAGAGGGAGCTTCAGGGTATTTATCCCGGACAAAGGGACTTTGCACCTGTGGTATTTGCCTGCAACATCGGAATGGACTTTATAAATGATGATTTTGCCGAGAATATAGGCAATATAAGGTATATGGTATCTCAGACACCGCAGGTCTGGATAGATTGTCAGGTATTTGAACGCAGCGGAGAGCTTTCACTTGTATGGGATACGGCAGATGAACTGTTTCCTGAGAATATGACAGATGATATGTTTTCATCATTCATGCAGTATCTGCGCCGCCTTTCGGACGAAGCCTATGACTGGAACAGCTTCTGTTCTCCTGATATTTCGTCGGGATATGTAAGGAAAACCATTGAAGAGCTTGAAAACGAGCCTGCTCACTGCACTCTGCTTACTGACGGACTTATTAAGTATGCAGCGGAAACTCCGGATAATACTGCACTTTATCTCTGCGAAACAGGTGAAAGAGTGACCTATGCCGAGCTTTATAAATACGGCAGACGTATTGCAGCTTCATTGCAGGAACACGGTTTCAGAAAGGGACAGCTTGCCGCAGTCGTGATGGAGCGTGGCATTTCGCAGATAACTGCCATATACGGCATACTTCTTGCAGGCGGCTGCTATGTGCCGCTGAGCGGCGGACAGCCAGACATGAGACTTGAAAAAATATTCAGTTCACTGAATATCGGTTATGCGGTGACGGACAGCGAAAATGCACAAAAATGGAACGGTATAAAATGCATAATATATGAAGATGCCGAAAACAGCACGGCTGAATATATTCCTGCGGATATTTCTCCCGATGACAGCGCATATATAATAATGACCTCCGGTTCTACAGGTACTCCCAAAGGGGTTGAGATAAGACACGGCAGCGCAATGAATACGATATATGACATCAATAAAAGAATATCGGCTTCAGCAGACTCTAAAATCCTAGGAGTATCCGCAACGGATTTCGACCTTTCGGTATATGATATTTTTGGTATGTCATCAGTCGGGGGAGAGCTTTGCATACTTACACGTCAGAATGCCAAGGATGCCGATTTCTGGGTGGATGTTATAAAAGAAAATAATATAGATGCATGGAACAGTGTGCCTGTATTGTTTGATATGCTGCTGACCTCCGCTGAAAGACGGGGCGTATCTCTTCCGATAAGGACGGTTATGCTTTCGGGAGACTGGATAGGCATACCGCTGGTAAAAAGATATAACAAAATACTTCCCGACAGTGTGATGCTTGCTATGGGCGGAGCAACAGAGGCATCTATATGGTCAAATGTATTCATGGTTCCCAAAGAATTACCTGACCATTGGAAGAGTATTCCGTACGGAAATGCGCTAACTGCACAGATGTACCGCATAACCGACCGCCTTGGAAGGGATTGCCCCGACTGGACAACAGGAGAGCTTCTCATAGGCGGAGCAGGTGTTGCAAAGGGTTATTACGGAGATGCGGAGCTTACAAAAAATAAGTTCAGCGAGGAAAACGGTCTTATATGGTATCATACGGGAGATAACGGAAGATTTTGGTCTGACGGTACTATTGAATTTCTCGGAAGAAAGGATTTTCAGGTAAAGGTCAGCGGTCATCGTATAGAACTTGGCGAGATAGAGTCCGCCGCCGAACAATGCGAGGGCATAAACAGAGCCGCCGCCGCAGTTTATGAAAAGAACGGCATAAAGAAAATAGCATTGTTCTATACTTCGGAGCAGGGAGCAGATACAGACGAGAAAAAACTGCTCTCACTGCTTGAAAAGCGCATTCCAGGATATATGCTGCCAAAAACATTTATTCGCCTTGAAAGCTTCTCTGTAACAGCTAACGGAAAGCTTGACAGAAAAAATCTGGTTGTGACAGATTATGAAAAAAACGAAACGGCTGTACCCGAAAATTTCACTGAAACAGAGAAAAAACTCAGCAGAATATGGGAGAATAATCTCAATACCGCCATCCGTGACCGCTCTGACGATTATTTTGAGACAGGCGGCAATTCTCTTAAAGCAACAGGCATGGTATATGAAATAAACGAAGAGTTCGGAATAAAGTTCAAAATATCAATGATATTCAGATATTCTTCCCTCCGTGATATGGCTGCGCAGATAGACAGGCTGTGCATGGAGGGTTAAGGCTTGACAATGAACGGATACGAAAAATGGCTCTTTCAGCATAAGGAAAAATCAGGTGCCGCCATAAGGCTGATATGCTTTCATTATGCCGCAGGAAATGCAGCATGGTTTTCACCGTGGGAAAGATACTGCGGAAACGATATTGAGCTTTGTGCTGTACAGCTTCCCCAGAGAAGCGAACGAATATCAGAAAAAATGCCTGATACCATAGAAGAACTTGCAGAGCAGTTCGTCAGTGACAGCATGGAGCTTTTTGACAGACCGTTTGTAATATTCGGACACAGCATGGGGGCTATGGTAGCTTATGAAACTGCATTCAGACTGAAAGAAAAATACGGAATATCGCCTGAGCTTCTTGTACTTTCAGCCTGCGGTGCGCCTCTGTATCCCGAGATACAGTTTACAGGACGCAGTATTCTGAATGCAGATGATGATGATATAAAAGATATACTTGACGACTATGGTCAGACAGATGAAGAGCTGCTTGGTTCGCAGGAATTTTGCGAATACTATTTTCCTATAGTGAGAAGTGATTTTCATGTCTGCGAGATATACTGCAAAAAGCCTGTATCTGCTCTTGATTGCAGTATATCCGTACTCCGTGGAAACCGTGACGAAAGGGTAACGGCGGAGGAGGCCGCCCTATGGGGCAGATATACAAGTGCAGACTGTACGGTCAGGAATTTTACGGGAGGTCATTTCTTTCCGCAGGAGCATATTCATGAAATAATTGAAATCATACGTTCTAAAATAAATAATTCAGAGGTGAAGTATTTTGGACAGCAATAATGAAAGACGTTTTCCGCTTGCGGATATGCAGATGACGTATCTCATCGGCAGACTTGACGGTCTTGAAATGGGAGGCAATTCAATAAGGGCATATTCGGAACTGCGGTGCAGCGGTTACGAGCATGACAGATTTGTAAAAGCAGCAGATATGCTGGTTAAGAGCAATGAAATGCTCAGATGTGCGATATATCAGGACGGAACACAGGAGATACTTGATTGTTCTTTAAGGGATATTCCCTTTAATAAACTCGATATTACAGAAAGCGAGGCTGAGGGATATATTGAAAAAAGACGGTCTGAAATATTTGATATGCAGTTTGACCTTGAAAAGCCTCCTCTTATATATTTTGAAGTGACAGGCTTTTCTGACGGGAATGCCGTTATACATCTTTATCATGACTGTATAGTTGTAGATGGCTGGAGTCATGAGATGATTATACGTGAGCTTGATGAATTTTACTGCGGCAGGAGGACAGAGCCGCTGAAGCTCGGTTATACCTACAGGCAGTATGTACAGGATATGAACGAGAAGAAGAAAAGCCGCAGGTATAAGGAATGCAGGGATTTCTGGCTTGAGCAGACAGCATCGTTTCCCGGTTCGCCCGACCTGCGCTCAAGAAACCGGGCTGAAACCAATACCGAAACTTTTATGCAGGTTACAAGAAGCATTTCAAAAGATGAGTACGAGATGATTAAAAAGAACTCGTTTTCAAGGCATCTTTCCCCGTTTGCGGTGTTACTGACCGCATACGGAAAATCAATATCAAAGTACAGCAGTGAACACCCTTTTCTGCTTAATATCCCTATGTCAGCCCGTAACCCGAAAATCCCCGATATGCAGTATACCATAGGAGAATATTCCGACTTCCTCATATATGACTGGACGGAGGAACGCAGCGAGTCCTTTATGGACTGTGTATACCGTGTGCAGGAGAGACTTTTTGAGCTTATTGAAAACCGTGATTTTTCAGGAATAGAAGTGGTTCAGGAAATGCAGAAACAGCGTGAGGGTGCGCTTATCGCTCCTGTCGTTTTCACAAGTACGCTTGATATTCCGTATAAAAAATCCGAAAAGCTTGAAAAGATTTACAGTAAAACGCATACAAGTCAGGTATGGCTTGACTCAATAGTCATGTATACCCAGGATGCTGTATTGCTTACAATGGACTATGTTGAGGAGAAAACAGGCACAGACACCATAAACCAGGTCGCCGACTCGTTTATAAGCCTCATAAAGCAATTCGCAGCAGAGCCGGAAAGCTGGAATGATATTTATTGTATCCCTCTTACTGATGATGAAAAGGCATTGTCGGAGCAGAATTTCGTTCCCGCAGAGATAAACGACAACTTTGGCGCACTTATGCGTAATTCATTCGTGAAACATCGTGACAAGCCTGCCGTGATAAGCAATGCGGCTGTTATTACATATCGTCAGGTTCAGAATTTTGCAGGAGTATTATATGAAAGAATAACAGAGCTGTGCGGAACGGAACGCCCTCTACGGATAGGTCTGCTGCTTGAAAAAGGATGGAAACAGACGGCATCAGAGGCTGCCTGCCTTATAACGAATATGACATTTGTTCCGGTTGAGAAGGAAAACAGCGACACAATGCTTCTTAAAATGTTTGAAAATCTGGATATATCATGTCTTGTAACGGAACATGAATATGCGGACAAATGGCGTGAGACGGCAGAATTTCCAGTTATAGACGTATCCGGAATATCATATGACAAGGATTTCGGTTCAGAGATATTCATTGCTGAAAACCGCTGCGATGAATGCTATTGCATACACAGCTCAGGAACTACAGGTCAGCCCAAAGCAATAATGCTGAACGAAAAGGGTCTTGTGAACTGTATTTTGCAGACAAATAAGGAATTTAACATAAATGAGAATGACAGGTGTATTGCAGTAACGAATTTTTGTCACGATATGTCTGTATATGATACCGCAGGAATACTTATTGCCGGAGGTACGGTGGTTATCCCCGAGGGGAGGGAAGAAGAGAAAAATCCCGAAGTATGGCTGGAGCTTATAAAAAAGCATAAGGTTACAGTCTGGAACGGAAGCCCTTCGGTCATGGAAATGCTTATGACTGAAAAACAAGGGCTTTCAGCTGTAAAGGGACAGTTTAAGGTTGTCATGCTGGGCGGTGAAGTATTTACTCCGTCTCTTGCAAGGCAGATAAGGGATATTTTAAATCCGTCTTATCTTTACAATGTCGGAGGCCCTGCCGAGGCTACTCTCTGGAGTATATGGCATCGTGTGACAGATGAGGATATGCAGGGGGATATGATACCCTACGGTCATGCTCTGAACGGCTTGAAATACAGGGTTCTGGACGAGCTGCATCACAATTGTCCGCCGGGAACAGAGGGAATAATGTACATAAGCGGCGCAGGACTTGCGGTCGGCTATCACAATTTGCCGGATATGACCGCAGAGCGTTTTGTTACAATAGACAATGAACGCTGGTATGATACGGGCGATATAGGCTGGTATATGCAGGACGGAGAAATTGCCTTCGGCGGAAGAAAGGATTTGCAGGTTGAAATAAACGGAAAGCGTGTGGAGCTTGAGGGAATAGCCGCTGTTCTTATGGAACAGGGCGATATTACGAGATGTGTGGCAGTCCTTTCAGGAAGGAGCAGGCTTCTCACGGCATTTTACAGCTCTGAAAAGGATATACCGTCAGGGATACTTGAAAAATTTGCAGATGAAAATCTTCCGCAGTATATGCGTCCGGCACATTATGTCCGTCTTGATGCATTCCCGATTACACCGAACGGAAAGACCGACCTCAAAAAGCTGAGGGAATACGAATGCAAGGATACAGGCTCTGTAAAAGCTGTTACAGAAACCGAAATAAAGCTTCGTAATATATGCAGAAGTGTTATCAGTGAGAATTTTATTCTTGAAAAGAGCCTTTATCAGAACGGCGGAAATTCAATAAGCGTTATCAAACTTGCCAACAGAATACGGACAGAATTCGGAGTTAAAACCACTGTCGCAGAGCTTTTGAAATCGCCGTATTTCAGCGAATGGACAAAACTGATTGATGCAGGTGCTTCAGAAGAAATACATAACGGCAGGACAGACAATCAGGCGAATTGCTATCCGCTTTCGCCCGAACAGCAGGATATGTGGATATATGACAATATACACAGGAACACCAGATATGTAATATCCGCAAAGCTTGAAATCAAGGAAGAAATTGATGCCGCAAAACTTAACTGCGCAATAAAGTCCGTACTGACGGAAGAGCCTGTACTCAGGGCAGTTTTCAGAATGAACGGCGGCGGAAAGCTTGAACAGATAATACAGCCCGACACGGCTGATGAATGCTTGCAGGTGATGAAGCCTGGAAACAGGGAGACAGCTGAGTTTATAATAAATTCTCTCGCAGATATGCCCATGGAGCTTGACAAGGGTCCGCTTTACAGGTTTATGCTTTTTGACTGCGCTGACGGATACAGGGTATTTATGATGACACTTCATCATATAATTTCTGATGAACAATCATTCGGAATAGTGTACAGAAAAATACTTGACAAATATTATAACCAAGAACGTGCGCAGACGGGAAGTGCAGACTTTTTCAGCTATATAAGCGACAGTATCAGCAAAAAAGACAATATCTGCCCCGAATGGGAGCTTCTTAAGGATGCCGAAGCCGCCGAGAATATATATATGCCGGAAGAACTGAAAACAGACAGGTCACTCCTTGAAAGGGATTTTGTATTTGATGAAGCCGCCTACAATAATCTGCGCAGGATATGTGCAGAGGAAAATGTTTCGTTTTTCTCCGGACTGCTTGTGCTTTTTACGGAGCTTATCAGTGAAATAAGCGAACAGGAATATATATGGGTATCTGTTCCTTCATCTGACCGTGCAAGCGGAGCGTATGAAGATACCGTCGGTATGTTTGTAAAGAAACTTATAGTCAGAATGCCCGCAAATATGGGAAATTTCCGTGAAGCACTGCATACGGCACAGAAAGCTTTGCTTGAAGCGGCTTCACAGTCAGGCAGCTCATTCAGGGATTTCGTGCGCCGTAATAATCTTTCACAAAAACTGAATGCCATATATTCGGATATGGTGCTTAATCTTATTGACTCAGGCGACAACAGCGGATACGGAGCGTTTGACTATGTGAGAAACAAGGCGGAAAGCAATGCCACAAAATTACAGCTTATGGCAGATATAAATGAAAACGCACGCATTTACCGATTTTACTACGATAAAGAGTTTTTCGGAGATGATGAAATGACGTTTATAACCGAAACATGGCAGAAAATACTCCGCAATACGGAAAATATGTTTTAAACATTCATGAAATCCGCAGCCGGATAAACAGTTATGCGCTGCAAAAAAACTGACCTCCGCAGTCAATTATGCGGAGGTCACAGTTAAAAATTCTGACCGAAAAATCAAAGATTTAGTGCTTTAAGTTTTGTTTATTCCGGCAGCGTAACAATAAATTTCGTTCCCTTGCCGGGTGTACTTTCCACATCTATCATACCTCCCGACAGTTGCAGTACACGCAGAGCCAGAGCAAGTCCCAATCCGTTGCCCTCGGTCGAATGAGAGGTATCGCCCTGATAGAATTTATCAAAGATATGCTTTTTTGTCTGCTCGTTCATGCCGCAGCCCGTATCTTCAACGATAATATATATCCTGCCGTTGTCTGTGTATTCCCTGAGTGTAACCGTGCCGCCGTTTTCCGTAAATTTGAATGCATTGGACAGCAGATTGTTCCACACAAGCGAAAGCAGCTCGGCATCTGCTGTTATCATTTTTCGCTCGTCCGCAATTTCGGCTTCAAATTCAATATTTTTTTCCTCCCACACTGTTTCAAACATCAAAGCCGACTGAACAAGCCGGTCGCACAGGTCAAATTCTCCTGTGTGGGGCATTATCGTCCGGTTTTCGAGTTTATTAAGCCTGAGAATATTGGTTATCAGCGTACTGAGCCGCTTTGCGGCATTTGTGATAATGTCAATATACTCCTGCTGTTTTTCCGTTGAAAGATTATGCTTTTTCAGCATTTCAGCCGCATTTTTGATAACGGAAATAGGTGTTTTGATTTCATGAGAAACATTTGAAAAGAAATCAACACGCAGCGTTTCGATACTGCCCAGTTCTTCGGTCATCTTGTTGAAGTCGGCTATCATAACATCAAGATAATCAAGCTTTTCATGCTCGCTCATAGGCTCAACACGAACGGAAAAATCACCGTCTGCAATTTTTGCGGTTGCCTCTGCAAGCTTCAGCATTGGTATCTCATAGGTTTTTCTTACCTGCACTCTTGTGTAAAGAGTAAGTGAACCTGCCACGAATGCCCAGTAAAGCAATGTAATATGCACCTGAACAATTTCAGACAGATCTAGTTTTTGCATTAACAGCAGCAATCCCGTATGCAGTCCCGACATCAGACACAGTGTTATAAAATAGCCCCAGAACACCGAATGAGGAAAACGGCTGCTTTTTACAGCAATATTCGCTCTGTCACTATTCATAGAAGCACCGCCTTATATCCTATTCCACGCACTGTCTTTATCTCGAAGCCGTCGCATTCGGACAGCTTGTCACGCAGTCTCGTGATATACACATCGACCGACCTCAGACTTGTATCGCTGTCTATTCCCCAGAATTCGTCCATAAGCTGCGCCCTTGAAAAAGTTTTCTTCGGATAGGAGAGCAGCTTGAAAAGGATATTGAACTCCCGTGAAGAAAGCGACATTTCCTCACCGTTTATCTCTGCCGATACTGCATCGGCATCAAGTATAAGATTTCCGACTGTCAGTTTTTTAGACTCTGCAATGTGCGCTCTGCGGAGCAATGCCCTTACACGCATTTCCATTTCGGCAAGCTCGACAGGCTTTACCATATAATCATCTATCCCAATTCTGAACCCCTTTTCCTTTGAGGAGAGGTCGTCCCTTGCCGAAAGAAACAGAATAGGAATATTGCTGTTAAGCTCCCTGATTGTCTTTGCAAACTCAAAGCCGTTCGTCTTAGGCATCATAATATCCGATATGATGAGGTCATAAATATTGGAATACATCTCGTCATAGGCTTCGTTTACACTCAGACAGCCCTTTGCAGAAAAGCCGCTGTCATTAAGATACTGACATACAAGCATATTCAGGTCTTTGTCATCATCAACAACCAATATACGTATCATATTTGTTCCTCCTGTTTGATTTCTTTGATACGCTTATTATATCAGAGAAACTGATTTTTTTCAAGTAGTTTTCTGTAATTTTTACACATACCCGTCATTTTAATATTTCTGCAACAAAACTCAAACCTGACTGCAACAATAGAGAGATATAATGCATATATAAACAGCACAGATGAATGTGCAGTATCAGGAGGTATTAATATGTCAAAGATAGCAGATGCAAATGAAAAAATCGCAAACGGAGCAGTCAAGGGCTACAAGGCTGTGGAAAATGCCGTTGTCGGCGGCTACAAGGCTGTCGAGGGTGCTTTTGTGGGCAGCTACAGGAAAATCGAGGACGGCTTCGTTGATAAATTTCTCGCCGGGGAGAGTGAGACAGCCGAGGAGGCAAAGGCAAGAATAAAGTGATAAGAAGTCTGACAGATAAATATAAAAAAATACTTGACTTATCAGGAAAAACGTGTTATAATATATCCCGACAGTTCGTTTGCGCCATCCTGTCGTTAAACAAAACCACGGGCTATGCATAACTGGTTATATTACGGTGTATTTGTGCCGTTTTTCCGTTCTGCACCCGTATGGGTGCAGTTTTTTTGTTGCTTGAAAGGTGATTTTATATGTACAGTCTAAAAACATCGGCTTCCTTTGACAGCGCACATTTTCTCTCGGGATACAGCGGAAAATGCTCAAATATCCACGGTCATCGCTGGGTCATTGAGGCTGTCGTGTCGTCGGATACCCTGACGGAAAACGGCGAAAAAAGAGGAATGATTATTGATTTTGCCGATTTTAAAAAATTACTGAAAAATACTGCGGACAGCTTTGACCATGCCCTTATATATGAAAAGGGTTCGCTTAAAGATACAACGCTCGATGCCCTTAAAGATGAAAATTTCAGGCTCATAGAAGTGCCTTTCAGACCGACAGCAGAAAATTTCGCAAGGCATTTTTTCGATATTCTCAAATCATCGGGTATATGCCCCAAAAGCGTTACGGTCTTTGAGACACCCGAAAACTGCGCAGTTTATGAGGAGTGATGTTATGTTTCCCGTAGCCGAAAAATTTATAAGCATAAACGGCGAAGGCGCACACGCAGGCGAAATAGCGGCTTTCGTCCGTTTCAGAAAATGCAATCTGAACTGCACCTACTGCGATACCCGATGGGCTAACAGTGACGATACGGCGGCTGAATTTCTCTCCGCCGATGAAATTGCGGACTGGGCAGGGGAGAGCGGTGTCAGAAATATTACCCTTACCGGCGGCGAACCCATGCTCCAGCCCGAAATCGGCGAACTGACGGATATTCTCATTTCACAGGGGTTCAGAGCCGAAATCGAAACCAACGGCAGTATTCCGATTAAAAACCTCTCGCAGCGTTCCCTCAGACCTGTCTTTACCATGGACTACAAATGCCCGTCAAGCGGTATGGAAAATTATATGTGCCTTGAGAATTTCAAATATCTCCGCAGTCACGATACCGTAAAATTCGTTGTTGGAAATTATGATGATATGCTCCGTGCGGAAGAGATAATTAAAAAATATTCCCTCGGCTCGGTGTGCCACGTCTATTTCAGCCCCGTTTTCGGAAGTATCGACCCTGCGGATATGGTCAGCTTTACTGTCGGACGGCATATGAATGATGTCAGAATACAGCTCCAGATGCATAAGTTTATATGGAGTCCTTTGAAAAGGGGAGTGTAAAGTGGATAAAAAAGCGATAGAATATCATGTTCTCGGCTTGCTGAAGGCTCTGGGAGACGACCCCGAAAGAGAGGGTCTGCGTGAAACTCCCCGAAGAGTAGCGGATATGTTTGAGGAAGTCTTTGAGGGCATGAGCTATACAAACAATGACATTGCACAGATGTTCGGAAAGACCTTTGATGCCGATTACGGAGACTGTGAAAATACCGTGGTAATGAAAGATATAACCGTTTTCAGCTACTGCGAACATCACCTCGCACTTATGTACAATATGACGGTGAATGTCGCATACATACCGCACGGAAAAGTCCTCGGACTGAGCAAAATCGCACGTATATGCGATATGGCTGCCAAGCGTCTGCAATTGCAGGAGCGTCTCGGAAGGGATATTGCGGAAATAATCTCAAAGGCGGCGGATACTCCCGATGTGGGAGTGAAAATCCTCGGCTCTCATAGCTGTATGACCGCAAGAGGCATTAAAAATCCAGCCCGAACCGAAACACGCACATATACCGGTGAATTTAAAAACCGCCCCGATTTGCAGAGGTTACTTGATTGACTGTTGTAATATTTCTCCTCACAGCAGGTGTGAGGAATAAAGAAAAAATATAAAAATTTTTGGAATTGAGTGTGTAATGGGTAAGTATAAAATTTTATTGGTCTGCGTTTCGACCCTGCTTGTCCTGTCTCTGGTATTTCTTCTCATGAAAATCACAGACAAAAAGCCCGAAAGCAAGGGTACGGACTCCGCAGTAACCATCGAATATGAAGAAAATACAGCTCCGACAGAAAGCGAAAATACCGAAAGCACGGTTTCAACTGCATACGTGTATACGGCATATCCGAAAACCTCGGCGGTGTCGTCTGCTTCATCGTCAGCGTCATCTGTCCTGTCAGTGTCTGTTTCTGCAACCACATCAACCGCATCAACCACGGCAGTATCTTCAAAATCCGACTCAAAATCAAGCTCTTCAAAGACCTCGGACGGCTCGTCAAATTCTCAGAATTCATCAAATTCTTCAAATCCGTCAGGCTCTTCAGGAAACGGCACAGGCTCGTCATCGGGCGGAAATCCGGGAAATTCTTCTTCAGGTCAGTACGGCGGACAGAGCGTTTCATCTCAGACCGTAACGGAAATTAAAACGACAACTGCGCCAAATGTCATACATACCGAAACCACAGCAGCCGAACCCGAACCGGTTGTAACGGAAAGCCCGACAGAGGAAATTCCGCCTACAGAAGAAATTTCGGTCATTGACAGGGTATTCGCCGAAAGCGGAGAGAGCAGGGACAGTCTCGGTGACTGTCAGCAGCTTATAGCCGTTTCTTCCTACGGCAGCGGCTGTACTGTTACGATGTATGAGAAAAATGACGGGGTATGGCAGGATATATATTCTGTCGGCGGAATTGTCGGTCTAAACGGCGTGAGCGCAAAAAGCGGCGAGGGCGACTATCGCACCCCAAAGGGAATTTTTACCCTCGGTTTCGGTTTCGGAACAGAGGATTTGTATAACCTCGGCATTGAGTACAGAAAACTGAATGAAAACTGCTACTGGGTTGATGACCCGCAGTCGGATTATTATAATCTCTGGGTCGAGTCAGATGATACTTCCGCATGGAACAGTGCGGAACATCTCATAGATTATCCCTCGGCATATCATTATGCTGTTGTGATAGACTACAACACGGAGCTTATAAAGGGAGCAGGCTCGGCGATATTCCTGCACTGTGCGGTCGGAAGCTATACTGCCGGCTGTGTGGCTGTTCCCGATGACAGTATGTATTACATAATAAATTGGCTCGACAGCTCGAAAGACCCGAAGATAATTATATATTAAATCCTCCCGGTTCAATTCGGGAGGGTATATATCCTGTTTAGTTAATTATTTTTTTGAATTAACTATTGACAAAATACAGAATAAGTGATAAAATACATAAGATGACTGTTATATTTTTATTATATTCTGTATCTCACCATACACTGCGGAGAGATACGTATGGTGTTTATTATGACAATATCGGATAGCAGGGAAGGGAGTGTCCTCTCTTTAATGGATACATTCAAGAATTTCAAATTTCGTAAAATAGCACTTGCAATTGCGATGCGTTCATAATTGCCATGTCGGCTATAATTTCATGGTTTGTTTTAAATGTTTTATTTGATATAGAACTGCCTGATATGAAGGTGGTATCTTCAATATTGGTAAATGTTATATGCTGTGGGCTGAGTCTTTATCTGTTCGGCGCATACAGCAAATTGTGGCGGTATTTCAAAAAGTCGGATTATGTTTCCTGTATTCTTGGTATAGCTGCAGGAACATCTATATCGTGCCTGTTCACGTATATGTTTGACAGATTTAAAGGAATACCGCTTTCTTACGTCCTGCTCGATACAGCAATATCAATTTTTGGAATATGCCTTTTCCGGTATATATTCAAAAGTGCCTTTATCGACTACAGAAAATCCCAGAAGCCGCCCTCACCGTATAAGCGGACAATGATAATCGGCGGCGGACGTGCCTGCGAAACCATTCTCAATTAGATAAGAAATGCCGAAAGCTCGCCCTATTCTGATGATAAGGTCTCGCTTTTCAATCCTGTGTGCATAATTGATGACGACGAAAAAAAACAGGTACTTCTATAAAAGACGTTCCCGTGGTCGGTGTCACCTCCAATATAAAGAAATATGTCGAAAAAATGAATATCGAACAGATAGTGTTCTGTATTCCCTCCGCCTCGGAGTACGACAGAAAACGCATACTCGACATATGCTCGGAAACCAAGCTCCCCGTTAAGGTCATTCCATTTCTTGTAAATCTCATGTTTGACGAGACGCATACATCACTTCTCAACCAGGTGCAGGATATAAAGGTTGAGGATTTGCTCGGGCGTGAGCCGATAAGATTTGACAAGGAGGGCATAAGACAGTTTGTATGCGGAAAGGTTTGTATGGTGACGGGCGGCGGCGGTTCGATAGGCTCGGAGCTTGTCCGCCAGATAGCAAAATATGACCCGAAACAGGTGATAATCCTCGATATTTATGAAAATAATGCCTACGACATACAGCAGGAGCTTTTAATGGATTACGGCAGCTCGCTCAACCTCATAACGCTCATAGCCTCTGTCCGTGATTATAAGAGAATGAATAAGATTTTCAAAAAATACAAGCCCGATATAGTTTTCCATGCCGCCGCCCACAAGCATGTTCCGCTCATGGAGGAAAGTCCCATGGAGGCTATTAAAAACAACGTCATAGGCACATTCAATATGGCAACCCTCGCACAGTTCTACAATGTGAAGAAATTTGTGATGATTTCTACAGACAAAGCCGTAAATCCCACAAATGTAATGGGAGCTTCAAAACGCTGCTGCGAAATGATAGTCCAGTACCTTGCACAGCAGAATGAGGGCTGCACAGAGTTTGTTACTACCCGTTTCGGAAATGTCCTCGGCTCGAACGGTTCTGTTATACCAAAATTCAAGCGTCAGATTGAACAGGAAAAGCCCGTTACGGTTACTCATCCCGATATTATCCGTTATTTTATGACCATTCCCGAGGCTGTCAGCCTTGTCATGGAGGCTGCCGCAATCGCACAGGGCGGCGAAATATTCGTACTTGATATGGGTCAGCCCGTGAAAATAGTTACTCTCGCCGAAAATCTCATAAGAATGTACGGCAAAGAACCATATAAAGATGTAAAAATCGAATTTACCGGTCTGCGTCCCGGCGAAAAAATTAAAGAAGAGCTGCTCATGAATGAAGAGGGCTTGCAGATAGATATTGACCAGGAGCGTTTTATTCAGCAGCTTTCAATGCTGCGTGATGCCGCACAGGAAAATGATGAGAAAAAAGCCGTTTCCGCACTGCATTCAATAGTGCCTACATTTACGACACCCGAGGAATTTAATGCAAATTTTACGTCATGACTGCATAAAAATAAAATCCCGTGAAAAACGGGATTTTATTTTTTTATTCAACGTTTTTAAGTGCCAGTACTTTTGGAATATGCTTTATTCTTACAAAATCAATAACCGTAATGATGAGATATGCCGCAAATACGAGGAGAAACTCTTTGACAAATCCCGAGGGCTTCATGACGAAGGCAAACCAGCCGCCCAGGGTCATCATCATATATTTCCAGAAGAACGACATGAGCAGATAGCCGATATAAATGGCTATAAATTCCGTTATGAACACGACAATGCCCGTTGTTATCAGATACAGCGAGGAAATTTCCCTGTCGTCATAGCCGAGGATTTTTACCATAGAGATAGAACGCTCATTTTTTTCGATGATGATTTTCGTAAGCAGATAGAGTATAATTGCCGCCACTATCATGCACACATACTGGAAATACAGCATATAACTGCCCATTGAATGGTCAAGCTGTCTCGTGAGCTTGGTCATATCGTTTAATGTTATTTCCTTTGCGATATAGTCCTCGTCAATATCGGTTATCATCTTATCGGATATATATCCGCTGAACGAGTCCGCATCCTTATCGAATACGGAATTGAAACGGCTGTTTGTCATAAACACGGCAATTCCCGCAGTGTAGGGATAAATGTCATATACCTCCCATGTATAATCCTTATGTTCGTACTTTTCCGAGAGCGTAATTGTATCGCCCTTATGTACGTCATATTTTTCGGAATATGCCTGTGATATGTAAACGGCATTTTCGCCGATGTCTGTCTTATCATTTAATTTGATATAGCTGCTGTTTTCGATTATGCCGTACACGGTAATTTCTTCATTGTAGGTATCGGATTTTCTTTCGAGGGAAGTAACGGAGAAAGGCTCTGCGCCGTCTGTTTCTGTGACAATTACATTGCTGTCCCTGTCCTTTGTATCGCTGAGAATAATCTGGTCTTGTGCGAACATCATATCAGATATTGAGTCCTGATAATATTTAAGCGTTGAGGGCATACCCACCGCCATTGAAAGCAGGAGCATAACAAAGCTTATGCCTATGAAAAGCATACAGTAATTAGGGATATTCTGCAAAAATACACGCATACGGAAACGTCCGAAAAATTTCCATTTCGGCAGCCTTACCGCCTTTTTGCGCCTTGTCTTTTTCAGGTCATGCCTGAGGAACTGAAGAGGCGACAATTTAAGTGTCCTGACAATTACAAACAGATTAATCAAAATCATAAGAATAATCGGGATAATTGTCGTTTTGACAAAGGCTTCGGGTGTCCATATGGTTTCGTATGCAGGCAGGCTGTAGCTGTTGTAATACATCGCCGTGACAACTTTTTTCATGCAAGTATAACCGAGGATATTTCCTACGACTGCCGCCGCAATTACAACAATGACGGGTGCGCTCATGTAATAGCGTATAAGCTCGCCCTTTGTATAGCCCGATGCCCTGAGAGTGCCTATGACGGAGGACTCCTTTTCAAGCGTTGTGCTTATAGTCACAGCAAATATAAATGCAAGCACCGCCGTGAGGATATACAGCAAAACTCCGCCCATTGCCTTATCCGAACCCATATCATCGGGAGCGAACTGTATTGCCTGATTTGCATATTCGGGAACATAGTCCTCGATTTCGGTTTCCTTTTCGGCGACTGCCGTCTGTGTTATGAGAGCCTTAAGGAAATTATCGGACTGTTCTCTCTCGGCGTATATGTCATCGGGTCGGTTTTCATAAAGAAATGCATAGCTGTAATGTGTAATGCCCTTTATGCGTTCAAATCCCTCCTGTGTTGTCATGGCAACGTCAAACGAAATTGCATCGAACATTGTATCGGTATTACTCTCGAAAAGACAGCTGTAATCCGTAAAGGCGGCAAGTCCCACAACCTCAAATCCAGTATTTCCGACAAATATTGTGTCGCCGACTACGATATTCACGTTGTCGGCGTGCATACGGTCGATGATTATTTCATTCTCCGTTTCGGGCTTTCTGCCCTCCAGTATATCATAAAGATTAATTTCCGTCCGTTCGTTAAATACACGGATTGTACTTTTTTCGGAGTTATTTGTGACTGTCTCGTCATTCTGCTTATAGAAAAGCTCGTGGATTTTCACGGGTACGGGCTTGAAATTATCATCGTCAAGCTCATAACGTTCGGATAATCCGGCATATTCATCGTCAATTATTCTGTCTGTTTCTTTTTTTGCCTCGTCCATGGCCTCGTCAAGAGCCTTTTTGTAATCCTCCGAATTAAAAGCTTCGTTCAATGCATCACCGACTGCTTTGTCGTAATTTTCGTCCATAGCCTTTTGGTATGCATCATCAATGGTTTTCTGACGCTCCTCGTCCGTGAATTTTGCCCCCTTTGCTTCGGCAGCCTTAAGCTGTTCATCAATGGCTTTTTCGGTCTGTTCATAGATTGCATTTTTAACCTCTTCACGGACAGTTTCCGTCATCGCATCGTCAACTGCATTTTTCACCTCATTTTCGGCTTCCTTATAGGCTCTCTCCTTGAAAATGCTTACTATGTCAGACATTTCTCCCGTTTCAATATCAGATATAAGCTCATCGTCAATCCTTGCGGAAAGCTCGAAATGTCCGTCCTCCCTGATGAAATTTTCCTTGCTGTTGCCGAGAGTCTGCATCATGCTGTGATTGGCAACATACATACCCGATACAAAGCCTATTGTGATAACAAGCATGACGAATATCATAATATAGCGTTTTCTGTCTCTGTGCAGGTCTTTGAAAACTCTCTTTGAAAGTGAATTTTTCGGGCGTTTTCCTGATGAAATTCTGTTTTCTTCCATAGCTGTCTCCTTACCATTCAAGCTCGGCAGCAGTTAATTTCTTTTCATTCAGTATATCATGACGAATAGTGCCGTCTCTCAGTTTTATTACATGGTCAGCCATATTCTTTATAGCCTCGTTGTGCGTTACCATTATGATTGTGTTGCCGTATTTCTGATTTACCTCCTCGATAAGCTGCAAAATCTCTTTTGATGTCTTATAGTCAAGCGCACCGGTAGGCTCATCGCACAGCAGTATATCGGGATTTTTGACGATAGCCCTGCCGATTGAAACTCTCTGTTGCTGACCGCCCGAAAGCTGATTGGGCAGCTTATGCCTATGCTCGTAAAGCCCCAGTATTTTCAGAAGCTCATCAATATCCAGCGGATTATCCGATAAATATGCGCCTGTTTCGATGTTCTCCTTTACATTAAGGTTGGGAATAAGATTATACA
Source organism: Ruminococcus sp. (assembly GCA_017470905.1). Lineage (GTDB taxonomy): Bacteria > Bacillota > Clostridia > Oscillospirales > Ruminococcaceae > Ruminococcus. Next base: position 108,673 of record JAFUXL010000013.1, read on the forward strand.
TCTGAAAAACATAGCCGAGATGTTTTCTGCGGTAGAGTGTGAGATTTTTTTCGTTCATATCGGCAAGTTTATCGCCGTTTATGAAAATTTCTCCCGCATCCGCACTGTCAATACCGCCGAGGATATTCAGGAGCGTGGATTTTCCCGAACCTGAAGGTCCCAGAAGAACGCAAAATTCTCCCTTTGCAACCGTGAAGCTTATTTCCTTCAATACGTCCTGTCGGGTATCGCCGTTTCCGAAGCTTTTTTTCAATGCGTGAACCTCAAGAAATTTTTGTCCTTTGCTGTCCATATATAATCTCCTTGATTATTATTTGTTAGGTAATACAAACTAACAAATAAATTATATCACCCTTATTCGGAAAAGTCAAGACTGTTCTCAAATTTTTAAACGGCTTTTTATCATGAAAAAATGCCGCAGAAAATATCTTCCTGCGGCATTATATATATATCAGTTATTTATGAGCTTTCTCATCATTATCATGTCAAAAACATCGATAACACCGTCATTGCAGAGGTCGGCAGCCTGACTGTCGGTAAGTTCGCCCCTCTCAACGAGGAATTTTTCAAGCATTACAATATCGGCAATATTAAACTCTCCGTCTGCGTTTACATCGCCCTCAACTGCGGTGATTTTCTCCGTCTGTTTTTCGGGGAGATATTTTTCACGCAATGCGTCAAACTGAGCCTTTAACGAGGTGTCGCTGAGTTTGTATGCCGAACGGTCGTAGTGCAAATCTGTAATATCCCAGAGTACGGGGCAAATTCCGCCCCTCGAAAGTGCAGCCTCGCAGACAGATGTAAGGAACCTGCGCACGGACTCTTCTTCCTTATTCTTTTTCGGACAGCCGTATTCGCCGACTATAACGGGGATACCCTTGCTTGTGAATGTATCTTTGAGCTTGTCGAAATTGCTGTTAAGCTCTGAGTAGTCGCTGTCCGTACCCCATGTTGAACTTGCCTTTCCCCAGTCTGCATCTTCTTCGAGGATTGCAAAGCCGGCAGGAGTATAGTAATGTACCGAGACCGCACATCTTCCGGCAGGGTCATCGGGCATTTTGAACATCGGGTCGCAGGTAAGTTCAATATCCGTGCCGTATCCCGAAATGAGCAGATGTCTCTGTGCATTGTTTCCGCCCGAATTTCTGACAATATCAACGAAGGTCTGGTTTACCTCGTTGCAGTAGCCGAAAGAAACGTCCTTGCCTTCCGTACCGCCCCAGCGGTTCCATACGCTCTGCCAGCCAAGTTCCTCGTTCTGCGACTCAAATATGAGGTGGTCGCCGTATTCGCCGAATTCATCGCAAAGCTGTGTCCAGATTGCCGTATATTTTTTCATGCAGTTGTCGTGGTCGGAGGGGAGATTTTCGAGCCAGCCGCCGTCCCAGTGCAGGTTCATGATAACATACATATCCGAGTCTAATGCCCAGTCGATAACCTGTTTTACTCTTGATTTGTAATCATTGTTAATGGTATAAGTGCCGTCGTCCGCCATCATATTTGACCATGCAACGGGTACTCTTAGAGTGCCGAAGCCCTCCTGCGCATATCCCCTGATAATTTCCTCCGTTACCGTGGGGCTGCCCCATGCCGTTTCATAGGCATTGGGAGTGCCGTCACCCCACTGTGCAATCCAGTCTCCGCAGGACTCGAAAGTATTTCCGAGATTTATGCCTATTCCCATATCCTGTATAAGCTCTGTTGTCGTAATATCACGCATAGCACCGTTGTCTGCCGCATAAGCACCGTCCGCAGGCACTGCGGGAAATGATGAAAAAATCATTGCTGCGGCTGCAATTATTCCGGGAATTTTGTTTTTCATAGTGTACCTCCGAAAGAATAATATTTTTTAAGGGAATAAGGCTGCCGTATATCTGACAGCCTGTTATCCGGTTTGTCCCCTGCATACGGAAGTCTTGTCAAAGAAACACAGACGCATTTCCGAACTCCGCCGATAAAGTGCAGATACTGCGGAATATCAACGACTTCCCACAGCTATATAATATCATAAAATCGTGAGTTTGTCTACTCTATTATATGAATTTGCTCAGAAAATTTCTCGATTTCATACGAATTTACAGCGTTTCCGAGTTTCGTTGGTAGACAATATAATCGTGAAACGGTCTTTTTTTCTACCAATTTTTCTACCAAAATCACACGTTTTTTGATTTCTTTTTCTTGATTCCGTTTTCGTTGTTTATATTCTATAATGTTGACGTTTGCGATTCTCCCGTAGCTTCGGGTTTATCGCTTTTCTTTTTTCTACCACCTGTCTTTTTAGGGGCAGGCTTGCTTGCTGTCTTTGCGGTTGACTTCTTGCTTGCGGTTTTCTTCGCTTTCGGCTTCTCTGCTTCGGGCTTCTCAGCTTTGAGTTTCTCCTTTGAGCCACCGCCAAGCACCCTTGCGATTGTCTCTGCCGAGTTGACCTTAGCGTTATACTCTAAGTGACTATAAAGATTTGCCGTGATAGCAAAATTGCTATGTCCGAGCCATTCCTGAATTGCTTTCATCGGAATATCGTTCGCAAGCAAAAGACTTGCA
>JAFUXL010000014.1 GCA_017470905.1 Ruminococcus sp.
AGATATGCTGATATCATATGGTTCAATAACAGCAGATATTGCTATGAAACTGAAGAGGATTGTTGGAGTCAAATACAATATTTTCATAAGCAGAGGGACACGAAGCGAAAAAACTACTTTTCTAAATGATCTCTCAAATTATACTCCATTTGATGAACGTGTAATTACGATTGAGGATTCAGCGGAAGTGCAGATTACTGGTGTCGATAATGTTGTTAGTCTTGAAACAAAGCAGGCAAACTCAGAAGGTAATGGTGCTATTACAATCAAGGAGCTAATTTAATCATCACTTCGAATGCGTCCTAAACGTATTGTTGTTGGTGAAGTTAGAAGCGAGGAAGTACTTGATCAATCTGCCCAACAGTCACAGTAACATAAGCAACAGCAACTTTGCAGGATGTGAAAAGCTCAATAACGTAATCATTTCGTTACACTCCACGAAACTTCTCAATACCTACGGGTTCACTTTCAAATTGGGTTCATTTTTTGGCGCATCCAATCTCTATTATTTTCATATGAATACATATTATCAAGGGGCTTCTCAGTAACCATAATCGCTGAAAAGCCCCTATTTTCGTACATTTTCGTTCCTTATCCTTTGTATCAATTTGGGATTGCAGTAGGATGACGAATTTACCGGAAGAACTTGAATAATCTCGACTTCTTCCCAAGAACACACCGACTTTTTCCCTAAAACGCAAAATCAGCGATTTTTGCAGTCGATATGTTCCCGAATACGAGATAGGCTCGAATACTTTGAATAATTCAGGAATCAGTGTATTTCCGGCATACACTCGACCTGTTGCCGAGAACGGAAAGCAAATGCATAATTCAAGTTTAGAATATTCTGTACAAAGCGAAAACTGCCGAAAAATCGGCAGTTTTTCTTGTATCAGCTATCTTGTTTTGACATCAATACTACGCACTCCACGTGCCTTGTAGCAGGGAAAAAATCGCAGCCGCAGACTTTTTCGGCATTATAGCCGTGTTCGGACAGATAGTCCGCATCACGTGCGGCGGTGGATGGATTACAGGAAATCATGACAATTTTCTTTGGATTTGCACGAATGACGGTATTGAGAGTATACTCCGAGCAGCCTTTTCGGGGAGGGTCAAGGAGAATTATATCGGGAGAGCAGCCTTTTTTTCTTAAATTTTCAAAGACTTCTCCGGCATCGCCGCAGTAAAAATCTGCATTATATATCTCATTTACCGAAGCATTTCGTTTTGCATCGCAAACCGCATCGGGAACTATTTCAATGCCGATAACGGACATCACCCTGTCGGTCATTGAAAGACCTATTGTGCCTGCTCCGCAGTATAAATCCGCTATAATGTCCGCAGGTTCGGGGTTTGCATATTCAAGGGCTTTGGCATATAATTTTTCTGCCTGAACGGTATTGACCTGATAGAAAGACGGAGGAGATATAATTATTTTATTTCCGCACATGGTATCGGATATTTCAGTCCCGTAAAGGTTAATATATTTATCGCCGAGTATGACATTGGTTTTATCGGGGTTTATATTCAGATGAATGCCGCATATGTCCGGAAATTTATGATAAAGAATATGAACAAGAGGGGAGAGCTGTCTTGAAATATCCTTCCTTGCAACGAAACATACCATTATCTGACCTGAATGATGACCTCTGCGGATATATATATGTCTCAGCATACCCGTATGGGATTTTTCGTCGTAAACAGACAGTTTTTTACTGTTTATGAAATCGAGGGAGCATCTGACTATATCGGAAAAAATTTCGGGCTGTAACGGACAGTCGTCAATCGGGATAACTCTGTGACTTCTGGGGGCATAGAAACCGCATACGGCTTTGCCGTCCTGAAAGGCAAGGGGATACTGTGCTTTATTCCTGTATCTCCCAATATTGTCCGCAGATATAAAATCGTCGAAATGCGGTTCAAGACCGCCAATGCGCCTGAAAGCATCTTTAACTATATTGTCTTTGACCCTGCATTCGGCATCATAGGAAATATGCCTGAAAACGCAGCCGCCGCATTTTTTATAAGCAGGGCAAGTGCGTTCCTCACGGTCGGGGGAGGGGGAGAGCAATTTATTTACTATGCCGTAAGCATAATGGCTTAATACTTTAACTATTTTTATTTCGGCGACATCGCCCACGGCGGTTTCAGGAACAAAGACAGCCATGCCGTTTATTCTGCAAACGCCGCTGCCCTCCGAGGTTATATCCGTTATCTCTGCTGTAAAGAGCTGATTTTTTTCAAACATTCAACTAACTCCTTTTTCTTGTCCATGAGCCTGTCAAAATTTCTGATATATTCATAAGGAAATTTATAATTATGTATTCTGCTTATTTTGCCGTCGGGATAAACCATCTTTGTCGAGGCGGAGCAGCCTGCTCCTATAATGATCTGTGTTTCGTCCATGATGAAAATATTATAGCAGCTCTCAAAGCCCTTTTTTGCATAGCCGACATTTTCAAGATTATCAAGCGTATTTTTCTGACGGTAGAGATAATAGGGGAAATAATCGTTTTTGACAAGAGTTTCAACGCTGTAGTCAATCATTTCATCTGCCAGATTATTCTGAACACCGTTTGCAAACAAATCAGAGGAACGCTTTAAAGTAAGTGTATGAACGGTGATGCTTTCGGGATTTAATTCAATTATTTTGTCGAGGGTATTTCTGAAGCTGTCGGGAGTATCGGTCGGAAGTCCTGCTATGAGGTCGGTATTTATATTATTAAATCCGATTTTTCTTGCAGTCTCAAAGGCTTTGAAAAATTCGCCCGATGAATGATTTCTGCCGATTGCCTTTAATACGCTGTCGTTAAGGGTCTGAGGATTTACGGAAATTCTGTCTGCGCCGTAAGCCTTTATAACACGTAGCTTTTCTTCTGTAATGGTGTCAGGTCTGCCTGCCTCAAAGCTGTACTCACGGATATTGTCCAAATCGAAATTTTTCTGTACGCATTCCATGATAATTTTTATCTGCTCTGCGGAAAGAGAAGTGGGCGTACCGCCGCCGAAATATATTGTATCTATGCTCGTATTCGTTTCACGCACGAGGTTTCCGAGATATTCAATTTCAAGGCACAGCTTTTCAATATATTCGGGAATTAATTTTACTGCCGAGTCCATTGAATGCGAAACGAAAGAACAATAACTGCACCTTGTCGGACAGAATGGAATAGATATATAAAGGCTCACGGCATTTTTATTTATTTTTTCTAGTATTGGCATCTGATTTACGGCAGTTTCATATGCAAGCCTGAATTTTTTCGGCGAGAGAATATACTTGTCCTCAAGTATTTTTTCAGCCTCATCACGGGTTTTTCCCTGTCTTATCAGTTCGATTACTTTCTTGACGGGTCTTATCCCCGTCATAAGTCCCCACGGCGAATAAAATGACGAAAATCCTTCGGGCAGATAAATATCCGTAGCAAGTGAAAGAAGAGTGTAAATAAGCCTGCAAAGCTCATGTTCGACTGTATCCTTGTCGGAGCCGTGAGGAAGCTGATAATACATTTTTTCGGAACATCCGTCTATTTTCAGTTCTGCGCAGAGACTTATGCTGTATTTTTTAATCACATATGCGATTATATAATCATTATAGGCTGATTTATCGAAATTTGCGGTACTTTCTTCAAAGATAAATTCAAATCTCGTACCCGACGGAAAAAATATTTTAACAACCGCCTCAATTTCATATTTGAAATTATTGCCTATAAGAACGATTGGCATTTTTGATTTATTCATCACATCATACACCTTTGCATAAACGGATTGTTTTTCTTTTCATAGTCAAGAGTAGTGAACTCATTGTGACCCGTCAGGACTTTAAGGTCATGCTCTATACTGCATAATTTCCTCAAAGACGGCAGGAGCAGGGAGGGGTCGCTCCCCGGAAAATCGGTTCTTCCCACGGAACAGCAGAACAGCGTATCCCCTGTGAAAAGCACATCATCACACATATAGCATACACTGCCGGGGGTATGTGCCGGGGTATGAATAACGGTAAAATCGCAGTCGCCGTCATGAATTACCGAGTTATCACTTACAGTTATATATTCCGTAACGGGGGAAAAGGGCATGAATGACATGGTTGAATGTAAGGATTTGCCCTCGCTTGAAAGCATTGGCGCATCTTCGCCGTGTATATAAACCTGCGCACCCGTAGCCTTTCTTACTTCTTCGACACCGCCGATATGGTCAAAATGTCCGTGGGTGAGCAGAATTTTTGACAGTTTCAGCTTCTTCATGGTTATAAATTCAAGGAAAAGCCTGCTGTCGCCTCCGATGTCCACCGCAACGCACTGATTGGGGGCGGTTTCGGCTATATGGCAGTTTGCACGGAGAGGACCGAGCTGTAATGTATGGACTTTCATAAAAATCTCCTTTTTCAGATATTGTAAAGCGGAGCAAATCTTATCGGGGTTTCCGCTGTCATTTCACGTATGATATTTTCGTTGTCGATATGCATAAGATATACATGAACGCCGTTTTCGGCGAATTTTTTTAGCTTCGGCAGAGTATCGGGCGCATAGAGGTGTACTCCGCTGTTTACGGCGGATATTTCCGTATACAGATATGTATTCTTATCAATCAGCCTTTCAAAAGGCTCAAATACGGCAGTGTCGCCCGTGTATACCGTATTTTTGCCGTCTATATTCAGATGATACCCGAAACAGCGGTTTTCGAGGGGCTTGACGTGTTCCGTGGGGATTGCCGATACAAGCCATTTTTTATCAAGCTTATCGGCGGTTGTTATATCGAACCATTCTTCCTCACAGCCCTCAATATGCATTAGCTGATATTTCAAATCCTCTTTGACTTCATCGGACGGAGCGACTACGGTTAATTTCTTTCCCTTTGCAAACCATACATACTGGAGCATAGTGCCGACCCCCGAAATATGGTCGCCGTGGGTATGTGTCACGAGAATAAATATATCCCTGTCGAGGTTCATTTTTTTAGCCTTATGGAAAGCTGCGGCAGGACAGTCGATTAAAATTAATTCATTGTCCTGCACGAAAAATGCGCAGTTGTTCTCGTCTGCAAAGGCAGAACCTCTGCCGAGAAAATACATATTCAAATCCGAAATCACCGTATCAAAAGCGTTTTTCAGATGCTGCGGAAGATTTTCGATTGAGCTGTGACCGCCCTTTACATTTGTGATATTTTCGCAAAGTCTGTGGCATACCTCAATATTGCCGGGGAGTATAGTGTCATTGTCGCCGCAGAGAACATATGAGAGCGTGTTTATTTTATTTTCGGACAGACTCTCATACTCCGCAATAAAGTCCTCCGACATTCCCGAAGTTTTGATTATACTGACCTTATGCGGAAGATAACAGGGATTTGTAAGTATGCATGGGCGGTGAAAAATACGGCTTAATTTATCGGCATACCAGCAGCCGAGACTCTGACCGACAAAAATAAAATCGTCCCGGTTTATCATATCGGAAAGAGATGAGATTATTTTTTCGGGGCTGTCGGACATATAGTTTATCTGCGGAGAGAGAATATTCTCCTCATCTGTAAAGCCGCATAAGGCTTTATAGTTTTTGTTGTCGCTTTCGCCCATAAAGCCGTGGATATTCAATATTTTCATAAATCCTCCAATCCTCCCCCGCACGGAGCAGGGGAGAGCAATATTACAATCTAGGGTCAACAGGTTCGCTCTCGAATGCAAGCACACCGAACGAACATTCATGCACTCTGTAAAGCGGTTCGCCCTTTACAAATCTCGAAAGACTTTCCACGCCGAGAGAAAATTCCTTTAGCGCAAGTGTCCTCTTGCGGTTCAGCGAACGTGATTTAAGGCGTTTCAGGTGTTCTTTCTCAAGATATTCCGCACCGTAAATTATTCGCAGATATTCACGTCCTCTGCATTTCACGGCAGGCTGGAGCAATTTGAAGCCTTGCCTTGCGGTGAATGTTTCGGGCTTTACAACCATGCCCTCGCCGCCGTCGGAGGTAAGATTTATCCACCATTCTGCGGCACTGTCAACGCTTTCCCGATTTTCCGTATCAACGCAGATATAAGGTGTTTCCATGAATACGGGGTCAATGCCTGTTATGTATTTTCTTAAAGTTTCCATATGCCATGTGTGCTTTTCCTCGGAAAATACACGACCCTCACAGGCAAGCACATGGAACGGAGCTATCCTGTAATCGTCAATATTTTTTACAGTCCAGCAGTATTCACGGTAAGCCTTTATGTAATTTTCAATATCATTCTGTTTATTTCTGTAACATTCAAGAACGGCATTCAAATCGACATTCTGCCCCGATGTTATTTTGTCCACCTCAAAGGCATTGTTTGAACGCTGACAGGCTTTTTCAAGCATATCTGCGGCATGGGAAAGACTTTCTGCTCCTGCATTTCCTGTCGGGGCATACTGTGAACGGATAAGACCCTGAGCCTTTTCAGACCAGGGCATAAGCTCCGTGTCAAGGCATACCCAGTCCGTATTGAAATCATTCCAGAAGCCCGTTTCTGTCATAACTCTGTCAAGCCTGCCGAGGAGGGCATTTTCCGTATCAGGATTGTCAAAGAACCGTCTGCCCGTCCTTGTATAGATTATACCTCTTGAACCGTCCGTTATGCCGAAGCGTTTCATAGCTGTTTCGGGAGTTCTGCAAAGAATTATAACGGCTCTTGAACCCATATGCTTTTTTTCGCAGACCACATTTCTGATACCTCTGCTGCGGTAATATTCAAATGCCTCGAAAGGGTGTTCAAGGTATCCGTCAAGGCTGCTCGTCTCGCACGGTGACATGGTAGGGGGGAGGTATATAAGCCAATGGGGGTCAGCCGCAAAGCGTGACATAATTTCAAGTGCGGCGGCGGCATTGTTCTCATGAATATCTATCGAATGCATAAGCTGTGTTTCGATGTGGAGCTTTTTGTTGAAATCTCCGACAGTGAGCATATCGCCCATGTTTTCATCGGTATTTTCTTCGAGCGGCTTTATCGGTTCATAGTACTGTTTAAGAGCGTCAACGCTTACAAATTCCTTTTCGGGATAGCGGAGGGCAGTGAGCTTTCCGCCGAAAACGCAGCCCGTATCAATGCAGTATGTGCCGTTCTGTGCCCTGACCTCTTTTCCTGCGATATGACCGTAAACCACATTTGCCCTTCCCCTGTAGTCGGCAGTCCAGTCGAGGCGCACGGGAAGTCCGTAGGAGTCTGTTTCGCCAGTAACTTCGCCGTAAAGACAAAATTCACGCACCCTCGCAGAGCCTCTGCCGATATATTCCTGCTTTATTCCTGCATGGGAGATAACCAGCTTTCCGTCATCGAGGACGTAATGACTTATAAGACCGTCTATAAATTCAGCCGTTTCTTTTTTAAAATCATCGCCCTTGGCTTCAATTTCTGCGATAGTCTTGTCTATACCGTGAGATAGTGTTATATTCTTGCCACGCAGATATTTGAGCAGTTTAACATCATGATTTCCGGGTACAGCTATGGCATTGCCCGATTTTACCATATCCATAACAAGGCGGAGAACGTCTGCGTTTCTGTTTCCTCTGTCGCAGAAATCTCCGAGGAAAGCCGCCTTTCTGCCCTGCGGATGAGAGTATATGCCATTGTCTCTTACATATCCGAGTTTGTCAAGGAGCATTTCAAGCTCGTCACAGCAACCGTGAATATCTCCGATAATATCAAGAGGGGAGTGCATATCTTTTTTGTCATTCCAGAGCTTTGTGCGGATAATTTCCGTATTTTCAAGCTGTTCAGGGGAATTTATGACATATACAAACCTGAAACCCTCACGTTTAAGACCCTTGATACATCTTCTTACATCTCTTGAATGCTGACGGATAACTCTTTCGGGGAAATTTCTTTCGGGGCGCAGCTTGTTTCTCTCCTGGAGAATATCTTCGGGGAGATTTAAAACTATCGCCGCCGCATGGACATTCTGTTCCCTTGATATATTGATAATTTTCTCTCTTGCCTTTGATTGTATGTTAGTAGCGTCAATTACAGTCAGCTTCATATTGTCAAGACGCTTGTTTGCGGCATAGTACAGGAGGTCAAAGGCATCGCCCGAATGTTCCTGACTGTTTTCGTCATCGCATACCATACCCCTGAAAAAATCCGAGGAGAGGACTTCCGTATGCCTGAAAAATCTGTTTGCAAAGCTGGTTTTTCCCGAAGATGTGCCGCCTATCATGGCAACAAGGCAAAATTCGGGTATCTCAATTCTGAATTTATCCATTTTTTGTAAACACTCCCATCTGTGTCGGAGTTCCGAGATTTTCGTCATTTTCGCCGATACCGCTTATAACGCAGCCGTATCCGAATTTTTCGCATATATGCTCCGTCCATGATTTAAATTCCTGTCTTGTCCATTCAAAGCGGTGGTCGCCGTGGCGGAGGGAATTTTCCTGCATATTCCGGTAATTCGCATTATACTCCCTGTTTGGAGTTGTGACGATAACCGTTTTCGGGCAGGCAAATTCAAAGACAGCCCTTTCAAATGCAGGTATTCTCACAGTCTCTATATGCTCAATTACTTCTACAACGCAGGCGCAGTCATGCCCCTCAAATCTTTTATCCCTGTATGTGAGAGATGCCTGCATGAGATTAAGTTTATTTTTCTTATACTGGTTCATGCGGTCGAGGTGAAGTCTCTGCGCAGCCTTTTCAAGCACACTGACAGATACATCGCAGGCGGTTACTTTCTTAATCTGCTGTTCGGAGAGGAGCAGGGAAGTAAGGCGGCATTCTCCGCAGCCGAGGTCTATAACGCTTTCCGCACCGCTTTCAAGAACGGCATTTTTAACCGTTTCCATTCTCAGGGCATTCAGGGGAGTGCGGATTTCCTTTTCCCCTTCACTTTCGGTATTATCGGTATCGCTGACGGTTTCCCCGTCCGAAAGGAGAATATCAATAGCCCGTCTTGCGTAGCTTTTTTTCGCATCGAAATAACGTCTTGCGATTTTTTCCCTGTACGGATGATTTGCAAGCCAGCCCTCACCGTGGCCGAGGAGCTTTTTTATCTCATCCTCATCTATGTAATAATGCTTCTGTTTGTCGAAAACAGGGATAAGCACGTATATATGGTTGAGCAGCTCGGAAAGCCGTACATTTCCCTTTATGGTTAAATTAATATACGGAGATATGCCCCATTCCGGGAATTTATCGTCAAGCTTTGTTCTCTCCGCCGAGACGGTATATCCGAGAGGTTCAAACATCTGTGCGGCGAGTTCGGTATCTCCGCCGTCCTTCAGTGAAAATATCTCTGCGGTAAGGTTCAGCGGCGTATCGGCTAATTCCCGTCTTTTGTCACATCTTCCGCTCATGGCGGTTCCGAAAATTCTCACTATGGCAGTACTCATAAAAGATGTTGCGGCATAGGGTCGGTCGTTCACATAATCGAACAATCCGCCGTCTCTGCTGCCCGTTTTTCCTCTTGCGAGGTCGATAGGGTCTATATCGAGGAGCAGGGCGGCAGTGGTTCTCTTATCGCTTACTTCGGGATAGAATACATAGGCTTTGCCGCAGCTTAATTCAAACTGCTGCGGTCTTTCCGGATTTTTATGCAGAAGAAAGCCGAGTTCCTGTGTATTTTCTCCCTCATATGTAATAGTCAGCAGCAAAATTAATTCTCCTTTCGTCATTATAAAAATACGGCAGACAGAAATCACTGTCCGCCGCATAACAGTACCGGATATTACTCTTATATATATAATTCTAACACATATTGCCTGAAAAGTCAAGCATATTTTTGATGCTTTCAAAAAGCAATGTTTCCCCTGCCGCAGGTGTGGGAAACAGGGACAAAACATAAAAATTTTTTTGCATTATAAAAATGCCCATTTATGGTTATATAAGTGCCTATGTGAAAAATCTATAGTTTTAAATTTGCTTTTAAAATCTGCTTTTTGCAGAATGACGATTTTTTCGGCAGAATATTTTTCGCATAATTTCCGCTTGACAAAACAGGTTCGCCGTGATAAAATAATACTGTCAAAGGATTTTTGTGCATTGTTTTTAAATGCTCATTTATAGGATATAGATAAAAAATCTGAAAGGATGATTTGAAATGAAGATAGCAGTTGCGGGAACAGGCTATGTCGGCTTGTCGCTTGCTGTTTTGCTTGCACAGAACAACGAAGTAACGGCAGTTGACATTATCCCCGAAAAGGTAGATTTAATCAACAGCAAAAAATCTCCCATTCAGGACGATTACATCGAAAAATATCTCGCCGAAAAGGAACTGAACCTTACGGCTACCCTTGATGCAGAGTCGGCTTATAAAAATGCGGAGTTTGTAATTATTGCCGCCCCCACCAACTACGACAGCAAAAAGAATTTCTTCGATACATCGGCTGTGGAGTCCGTAATAGAGCTGGTTCTCAGGTATAATCCCGATGCGGTCATGGTTATAAAGTCCACAATTCCCGTAGGATATACACAGTCCGTGAGAGAGAAATTCAATACGAAGAATATTATTTTCAGCCCCGAATTTCTCAGGGAGTCAAAGGCTTTGTACGATAACCTCTACCCCTCAAGAATTATTGTCGGAACGGATAAGAACGATGAAAGACTTGTTGAAAAGGCACATGAATTTGCCGGACTGCTTCAGCAGGGAGCAATCAAGCAGGATATAGATACTCTGTTCATGGGATTTACCGAGGCGGAGGCTGTAAAGCTTTTTGCCAATACCTATCTTGCGCTCAGAGTTTCGTATTTCAACGAGCTTGATACATATGCAGAACTGAAAGGACTTGACACACAGCAGATTATACAGGGTGTCTGCCTCGACCCCCGTATCGGAACGCATTACAATAACCCAAGCTTTGGCTACGGCGGCTACTGTCTGCCAAAGGATACAAAGCAGCTTCTTGCGAATTATGCCGATGTTCCGCAGAATATGATGAGTGCCATTGTTGCGTCCAACCGCACAAGAAAAGACTTCATCGCCGACAGGGTTCTCGAAATGGCAGGATGCTACGACTACGACAATAATAACGAATACGATGCGGGAAAAGAAAAATCTGTCGTTATAGGTGTGTACCGCCTTACGATGAAATCCAATTCCGACAATTTCCGTCAGAGCAGTATACAGGGCGTTATGAAGCGTGTAAAGGCAAAGGGTGCAGCGGTCATCATATATGAGCCGACATTGCAGGACGGCGAAACCTTCTTCGGCAGTCTTGTCGTGAATGACCTTGAAAAATTCAAGTCGCAGTCTGATGCGATTATCGCAAACCGTTACGATGCCTGCCTTGATGATGCAGCCGACAAGGTATATACAAGAGATATTTTCAGAAGAGATTAATCGGAAATCAATGGCAATACAACGTTATAAAGCGAAAAATCCTGCGGAGAGCTGTTCTCCGCAGGATTTTTATTTATTAATGTATTTATATGCGGAAACAGCCGCATTTGCGCCGTCCGATGCGGCTGTTATAAGCTGACGTATCTCTTTCGTGCGGACATCGCCTGCGGCAAACAGACCGCTTGCCGAGGTTATGCAGTTTTCGGAGGCGATAACATATCCTCCGTCATCGAGTGCAGCCTTGCCTTTCAGTATATCCGTATTCGGAACAAAGCCGACAGCGATGAATATTCCGTCCGTGTCTATGACTTTTTCCGTTCCGTTTTGCAGAACGGATATGCCCGTGACCTTATCCGTTCCGATAATTTCCAGAGGAACAGCCCCGGGAATTAATTCAACATTCGGTATATTTTTTATAATTTCACAGATACTTGCATTTGCCCTGAAAGTATCACGGCGGTGTATTATATATACTTTATCCGAGGTTTTTGAAAGATAGACGGCATCTTCAAGAGCCGTATCTCCTCCGCCTATTACCGCAACGGTCTTGCCCTCAAAAAAAGCTCCGTCACATAGCGCACAGTAAGACACTCCTCTTCCCGAAAATTCACCTTCGCCCTTTATGCCGAGTTTTCTCGGATATGCTCCGCAGGAATATATGACAGTTTTGGTTTCGAGGATATTCCCGTCGGAAAGAACGGCCTTCCAGCAATCATCGGTCTGTAACAGGTCTTTCAATTCAGCCTCGATAAAATTGGTTCCGAGGGCTTCTGCGTGTTCACGGAATTTTTCGCCGAGAGAAAAACCGTCAATGCCGTAATATCCGAGGTAGTTATCCACTCTTTCGGTAAAGGCTATCTGACCCGTACCCATGTATTCCTTTTCAACAACAACGAAATCGAGCTGCGAACGGCTTGCATAGACTGCCGCCGAAAGACCTGCGGCTCCGCTGCCTATTATTACAGTATCATACATATCATATATCCTGTTCGATTACAAGTTCTTCTTTAAAAGCCTTGTTCCCCTCGATATGAAAGGAATTAAGCACAGGCTCCTCGTCCATGAGCGAGAGTATCATGTAGCTTGCGCTGCTGTCATAGGCGAGTCTCTTATCCTCATCGGAGGGACGTGACGGCGAAACAGGGTGCGAATGCCAGTTTCCGAGCGGAATAATTCCCTCAGCCCTCATATCCTTTATGGCTTTTAGCTGTTCCTTCGGGTCGAGAGTGAAATGCTCCTCTGCGTGGTCGGTATTCGTGAGAATATAGACCTTTTTGATAATCTTGTCATCGCCCGAAATTTCTCCGCCTATAAGACCGCAAGCCTCAATGGGGGCTTCACTTCTTGCATGAGCGAGTATTTTCTCATAATCGCTTTTTCTTAATTTTATCATAAGCCAACACCGTCACATTCTGCCTGTTCGTAGTCGATAAGCCTGGTTATTGTGGGATTGTCGCCGCATACGGGACAGCTGTGCGTATCGCCCGGAAGCTTTACCTTTCTGAACTGCATTTTAAGCGCATCATAAGTGAGCAGATAACCCGTAAGCAAATCGCCCTTGCCGATTATATATTTCACAGCCTCCATAGCCTGCAAGCTGCCGATTACACCGCCCATTGCACCGATAACACCTGCCTGTTTGCAGGTAGGAACGGCATCCTTAGGGGGCGGTTCCTTGAATACACAGCGGTAACACGGACCCTGACCGGGAACATAGGTCATAAGCTGTCCCTGAAAGCGTATGATACCTGCGTGCGAAAACGGTTTCTTAGCCATTACGCAGGCATCGTTTATGAGGAATTTTGCGGGAAAATTATCCGTTCCGTCGATTATGAAATCATAATCCCTGATTATATCGAGGATATTTTCGCTCGTGATAAATTCATGATAGGTTATGACTTTTACATCGGGGTTCATAGCCTCCATGGTTTCCTTTGCGGACTCAACCTTTGGTTTACCCACGTCCTTGGTCTGATGTATTATCTGTCTCTGAAGATTTGAAAGGTCAACCTCATCGGCATCGGCAATACCGATAGTCCCCACACCTGCTGCCGCAAGATACATTGCGGCAGGTGCGCCCAGACCGCCTGCGCCGATTATAAGAACCTTTGCATTGAGTAATTTTTTCTGCCCCTTTGCGCCTACCTCTTTAAGGATTATATGGCGTGAATAACGTTCTATCTGTTCATTTGTAAGAGCCATTAACGACCGCCTCCCATAAAATAAAGAAATTCCACATTATCCCCGTCATGAAGAACGGTTTCCTTAAATCCGCCGTTTTCGATAAATTCATCATTCACCGTAACGGTCACATATTCGGGGGTTTCAACATTTTCGTCAACGATGAGCTGTGCAACGGTAAGACCGTCATTAACTTCCTTTTTTACACCTGCGACTGTAATTATCATAACATATCTCCTTTATCTAAAATCGTCAGATTTGCGCTTTTCAAGCCTTGTGCTTTCGTTCACTGCACTGCGTTCCGTTCACTTTCAGCACAAGAGCGCAAATCTTCCTTTATCTAAAATCGTCAGATTTGCGCTTTTCAAGCCTTGTG
>JAFUXL010000015.1 GCA_017470905.1 Ruminococcus sp.
CTACTGGGCAAACAGGAGAATATGCACCGTTAACGACGGTCTGCCGCCTGCTGTTAAGAGACGCCTTTACTATGAGTCACTAAAGCTTCCTGCTTGAAATCTGTTCGAGAAAAATGTGTCAAGTATTATTGACAAAATCATTCTGTTATCCTGATTGAAGAAGCGGAGTCCCCAAATTTTATAGTCATTGTCGTCTGCAAAAACAGTAATTGGTTTAGCTTCTGCCTTTAGCTGTAACAGAAATTTTTCTTTCCATGCATCCTTTTCAAGAAGCTGAGCACCTTTCGGCTCGATAAAAATTTGAAGCTGCTCAAAGCCGTCTGTCTTGTCCCTTTGCAGGAAAAGAACATAGTCCGGCTCAAAACGCTCGCCGTTATCAAACGAGTAAATATGAAATTCTCTCTCATTTCTGATAAGATAGATACGACTGTAGGTTTTTCGCAGCTGAGCTGCATATCCACGGAAGTAAGCAACAAATGCCTTTTCTTCGGATGTTCCGTAGTTATCGGTATAGACAAACCAATCTTCGGCGGTGAGGTCAATTTTCCATTCGCTCTTTACGGACGGGTCGTTTTGCGAAATACCAATGCCGCCATCATGCGGGTCGGTATAATTGACGGTCTTGTTGCTAAAGACATCTTTGATTTTTCTTGCCCTGAAGGTCTTGGTTCCCTGATATGTTTCTTCAATGCCGCAAACAGAAACGGCGATTTTACCAAGAACATAGAAAACGGCTGCATAGAGCGTTTCCATATTCAGACGCTCATACCTGCTCTTAATGTCGATACGGACAGCACCGAGATACTCTTTGTCCGTAATGAACTGCCTTGTGGACTTAAGATTCGGAAAATATGAGCGCAGCGTATTAAATTTAAAAACCGGATATTTCATAAGTGCCTTGTTCACCACTGCGTAGTTAATCGCCGCTATCTCTCCAATTGTCATGTGAGATGTTTTTAAATCCACACCTGTGTCTTTATCCTGTGAGGTATCCGTCATAACGGAGTCAAACCCTGATGCTCCCGATGCCGCCTGAAAAAAGTATATATCATCTCTGACTTCGGGTGCAAGTCCCTGCACAGCCTTTCTGTCCTTAATCTCCCTGTCATTTAAGAAAATCAAGCCTTGATTATATAGGTCTGATTCCTTGAAATCAGGCTTAAGAACATATTCACGCTGTACGATTTTGTCGGTATCAAGACCAATCTCACGCAATGCATTACGCAGCTCTGTCACATAACGATGGTCGTTACGGCAATGATAGTACAGTGTCTCACATACACGCAGCTCGCACGTTACGTCCTCGTCATATTTTCTCTGAAACCTTGGCTGCTCATTGTCAAGCTGAAACGGGCAGTATCTTGCTCCCCTGCCTATCAGCTGTGCTTCCGCCACAGTTGACGGAGACAGTTTTTTTCCGCCTGACTGCCGTGTTTCGTATAAACGGACAATATCAAACAGATTGAGAACATCCCAGCCCTCATCAAGTTTCTTAACTTCAAATATCGCCCGATAAGGGTTATCCGCATCTTCCAGCGAATTTAAGAGAATTTGTTTGTGTGTGGCATCTTTATCATCATTCACGGAAATACAATGCGCTTCGGAAAAATCATCACGAAGCTCCTCGGCAAGCGTATCAAAAGAAATATTATTATTCTCAAAGTAAGCGAAGGCTTTTTTTATGACATCATTGTCGGCGGCGGCAGAGAGCTTTCTCAGCCTTGCGCCGTTCAGTTTTTTAACCGTTTCAGTAAACTCCGCCATAAATTCCTTGCTTTCTGAAATTTTTGCGGCTTTAAACAATACAACAGGTTTAATGCCAAGCCGATTATCCTGAAAAACCTTTAATCTGTATTGACTAAGGACGAGTGCCTGCAAGGCTCTTTCCATAACAGTCAGGTCAGAGCGCAGTGTAATTATATCCTTGGAATATCTGTCATTATAAAATTTTGCCAGAGCATAATCGAATATTATCTTATTCTCGTATGCCGCACGGATTGACGGGTTTGCAAGGTCACAGGTAGCCGTAAACTCAAGCAGAACGTTATCGGCATTTCGGCTGAAGATATTTTTTACGGTTTGTTCCCAGGAACGATAGCCCGATTCATCGTCAGCGGACATTTTCTTTTTTGTCTCGGCATTCAGGTGATGCGCCTCATCGGAAATCAGAACCACTTTCTGCCCGTTAAAATCATCAAAAGACACTCCGTTTTCCTTTGTATTCCACATATCACTGTGCAGTCCCTGAGTGGTGGCAAAGCAGATGTTGACAGCGTCCTGGTCTGCGTACTGAAAGTTGTCAACACGGTTAATACGAATGCGTTCTCCGTCAATAATAATCTCATTCGCAAAGAGATACTTTGACGAAACAGGGTTGCATAAATTTTCCTTTGTCTTTTCCAGAATATTTGAGAGGTTGACAAAAAACAGGAAATTCCTGTATCCCTGTTTATAGAGATACAGCATAAGTCCTGCCATAATCAGTGTCTTGCCGCTGCCTGTCGCCATATGAAAAAGCACCTGTGCAGGCTTCGGGCGATTATTGCTCTCAAAGTGCGTTATAAAGTTTTCAAATGCCTGTTTCTGATACGGACGCAGTTCAAAATTCGGGTTCAGATTTTCCGGTATACAGGACGGGAGAACCGCACTGCTGCCGTATTCACGCAGGGCATCTATTTTTTCATATAAGAATGCCATTGGTTATCCCTCCCTGTAAAAGCTCCTTGTGAACGACTTGTCCTCATCGGAGATGCCAAATTCCTCATCGTCAATATCGCAGTAATTCACATACAGAAAATTCTTATCCAAAATTTCCATGAGGAATTGTTTTTTGTCATTCAGCTAAAGCGCAGCATAATCTTCGGCAGCCGCATCAATATCAGACGGATTCACCCTGTAGCTGATAAAGCCTGATTTTATCATTCTGCCATAGATGTCCGACAGGGCGGCATCATCGGCAGCGGCTTCGATTTCTTCCACAACTGTCTGATTCAGTTTTGCCAGCTCACAGCAGACAAAGGAGCCGCCGCCCTGCCAGTCAACAGATTTGGAGATACCGCTTTGTTCGCCGTCGATTACCTTTTTTAATCTTCTGAGCATTATATCTGTGTGCTTGTCCAATTGCTCACACAAAATAAACCGTCTGCCGGTTTTCATTGCTGCCGCCCCGGCAGTTCCTGTTCCGCCAAAAAAATCCAAAACAATATCGCCCTCAACCGTGTGAGCTTTTATAATGCGTTCAATTAATTTTTCTGATTTCTGTCCTTTCACTTCATCGTCGGGATTGAGCATCTTGGATACCGTCTCACCTGAAAAAGATACTATGGCAATGCTGTTCAGGTCATCATACTCACTGGCATTCCACACGTCTTCGATAGGGTATCGTTCAACATTACCTGCCGCAATCTCTTTAAATTCATCCTTTTGGATATAGTTCTTGATGAAGCGAAGCCGTTTATTATCCTTGGAGTAAAATAAAATTGTGTCATGATTGCGAATCCAGTTGTTGTCCTTGGTTTTATATCCTGACAGCCAGCCGATTCTCCAGATTATCTCCCTCTGGAAATTATCTTCTCCAAAAATCTCATCCATAAGCACCTTGGCATAGTGCGCCTGATGATAGTCCAGCTGAACATAAATGGCACCTTCCGGCGCAAGAAGCTGTTTTGCAATGACCAATCTGTTTTTCATAAATGTCAGCCATGCACTTCTGTTAAAGCTGTCATTATAGGAAAATGAGTCTGAGCCGGTGTTGTACGGCGGGTCAATATAGATACACTTAACTTTTCCCTCATACACTTTAAGTAGCGATGCCAAAGCAAGAAGGTTATTTCCCTTAATAATCAGATTATCCGTTTCCGAAAACTGTGTTATATCTTCAGTGCCGTCCTTTGAATATCTCTTTGCACAAGAGAATACCTTGGGATATAACAGCCTGTCCGTCTCATCGGGTGCAAGGGTCTCATTGTAGAAGATTTCCCGGCGTTTCTGCTCCTCTTTTGTCTGCCCTCCCTCCAGGATACAATCCTTGTAAGGGAAAACCAGCTGCACTTTTCCCGATGCGGAAATCATTTCACCATTTTCGTCTGTAAGCCCAATCTTATTCCTGAAACGAGTATAGCTGTCAGGCAGGAATTGCCGATTGTTGATTACCCATGCAAATTCCACCTTATCAAAGACCTTTATGCCGTCAACTTCGGTGAAAAACCGGGTGCGTGTTTCGTCATTTGCAAGAAGCAAACGTATAAGTCCCTCGTCCGTTTTCATTGCTGCCTCATAAACCGCATTGCGCAGGAAAGTGCCGTCCTCTGCCACAAACCTCTCGTCTGTTTTCAATACTGTCAGTACGGTTTCGTAAAAATTCGCCATTTCATGCCTCTCCTTAATCTGTACTTTTTTGTACATTGTCAGAAATAATTTTAAAATTTTTTAATCATAAAGTTTTTTATAACATCGCAGGTTTTTTCTGTATCTTCGTCCGAATGCGCAGCAGAAACAAACATTGCTTCAAACTGTGACGGGGCGATATATATGCCGTTCTCCAGCATAAAACGATAGTATTCCGAATACCTCGCCTTATCGCAGGTAATAACATCGGAATACGTTCTTACTTCTCTGTCCGTAAAAAATACGGTCAGAAGAGAACCCTCCCTATTGACATTAAGCCCTGCGGATTTGAAAGCAGTTTCGATTTTTTCTGATTTTTCTTCAAGAACCGAATATATCCCAGGCGACTCCTCAAGCTTTTTAATCGTTGCATTTCCTGCCGAAACGGCTGCCGGATTGCCCGACAGTGTACCTGCCTGATACACCGAACCGAGCGGAGCAACAAGCTCCATTATATCCTTTTTTCCGCCGTATACGGCAAGCGGCATTCCTCCGCCTGCTATCTTTCCGAGTGCGGTAAGATCGGGCGTTATTTTGTATTTTCCCTGCATTCCTCCGAGTCCGATACGAAATCCCGTTATTACCTCGTCAAATATCAGAAGCGAATTGTACCGTCTTGTTATTTCCCTTAAAAACGGCAAAAAATCGGGATTTGGCGGCACAACTCCCATATTTGCCGCACACGGTTCAACAATGACCGCCGCTGTTTCGTTTCCGTATTTTTCAAATAATTTTTCAACCGAGTCATTATTATTGTATTCGGCAACAAGGGTATTTTCGGTATATCCAAGCGGTATTCCTGTACTGTCGGGAACGGAATTTGTGAGCAGTCCCGAACCTGCCCTGACGAGCAGACCGTCCGAGTGTCCGTGGTAACAGCCCTCGAATTTTATTATTTTGTCTCTGTGCGTAAATCCTCTTGCTGCCCTTACGGCACTCATAACCGCCTCTGTTCCCGAATTTACCAGCCGAAGCAGTTCAATTGACGGAAAATTTCTCTTTATGCGCTGTGCAAGCTCCGTTTCGCCTGCATGACAAGCCCCGAAGGTAAGTCCCCTTTCACAAGCCGATTTTACCGCCGATATTACGTCCCTGTCGGCAGAGCCGAGAATATTTGCGCCCCACGAGCATATATAGTCTATATATTCGTTTCCGTCCGCATCGTATATTTTTGAACCCTCCGCACGGTCTATAAACAGCGGCACAGTCCCTACATTCCTACAGGCACGGACGGGACTGTTTACACCTCCGGGCATGAAATTCAGAGCTTTTTTATAAAGCTGTTCCGATTTTGCTGTATTCATCAAATTTCCTCCAGCCATTTTACTGCATCAAGTGCATGATAGGTTATAATTATATCTGCTCCGGCACGTCTCATAGCGGTAAGATTTTCCGTTACAATGCGTTTTTCGTCTATCCAGCCGTTCTGTGCCGCAGCCTTTACCATTGAATATTCTCCGCTGACATTGTAAACAGCTATCGGAACATCAAAACGTTCCCTTGCGTATGCAAGTACATCAAGATAGGCAAGTGCAGGCTTTACCATTACTATGTCCGCACCCTCGTCAATATCCGCCGAAATTTCTCTCAGTGCCTCCCTGCCATTTGCAAAGTCCATCTGATAAGTCCGCCTGTCGCCGAAGCACGGTGCGGAGTCTGCCGCATCACGGAAAGGAGAATAATATCCGCTTGCAAATTTAGCACTGTATGCCATTATCGGAATATCGCAGAAATTATTCCTGTCAAGTTCTCTGCGTATATATTCAACACGTCCGTCCATCATGTCCGAGGGTGCGACAATATCCGCACCTGCCGCCGCAAAGCTAACCGCCGTTTTTGCAAGGAGCGGAAGCGTTTCGTCATTGCAGATTTTTCCGCCGTGTACAACTCCGCAGTGACCGTGATTTGTGTATTCGCAGAGACATACATCGGCAATTACGAGAATATCGGGGTAATTATTCTTAATAAATCGTATAGCCTGCTGGGTGACACCGTTTTCATCATATGCCGAAGAAGCGATTTCGTCTTTATGTTCGGGAATGCCAAAAAGCAAAACTCCGCATATGCCTGATTTCTGTACCTCGTCCATTATTTCGGGAAGTCTGTCAACAGAGCGGCGGAAAATGCCGGGCATTGACGGAACAGCTCTTTTTATATTCCTCCCCTCCTCGACAAAAATCGGGTAAATCAGGCATGATTTTGGAATATGCGTTTCCCTCACAAGATTTCTCACCGCTTCATTGTTCCTTAATCTTCTGAACCTTAACATTTTGTTCCTCCATTACAGTACGTAGTATGCCGTCAGCAGTCGAAACCGATGCTGTACGGTAATTTTTCACATTATATTCTTCCAACACTCCTGCCGTAACCTCGCCTATGCATATTATTCCTGTGTTTTTGCTCACCGTCCAGCCGTTTCCGAAAAAGGAACGCACTCCCGAACCGCTTGCAAAAATAAGATAGTCCGTTTCAATTTTATAAGGCTCACCGCTGCTGCGCAAATCATATATCTTAATGTCATCACAGGCAATCCCGGCAGCATTGAGTACATCTGTCAGGTCGGAGCTGCCCTGCTCCGCACGGAAAATAATTACCCTTTCATCGGGCAGCGCATTTTCGGATATTATTTTTCCAAGCTCACGGGAGGTAAATTTTTCGGGCATGGCAAAGGGATAAATTCCGTGGCGTTCAAGTGCCGCACCTGTCCCCTCCCCTATTACAGCTGCTTTTTCGGGTATGGAGCGCACATCTCGTTTTTCGGCACGCATTTTGTCAAAAAATATTTCGACACCGTTGGCACTTGTAAATACAATCCATTTATACTCCGAAAAATCGGGCAGAGTAAATTCTTTCACCACTGTTTCCATTTTACAGCAATGTCTCACATCTGCGCCATTTTTGCCGAGCAGAGCCGAAATTCTGCCGTAAAAACGATTGGTTCCCGTTACGGATACCGAAACGCCCGAAAGCGGTCTGCTTTCATAATCCGAGGTAAAATTAAATTTAGCTGTTTTTCCCACGACAATTACGGCAGGGGCTGAAATTTTTTCCTTTTCGGCAAGCTCCGCAATATTAAATATACAACCTCTCACCGTTTTCTGAAATGGAGTTCCGCCGTTTGAAATAACCGCAGCAGGCGTATCTATGGGCATGAAAGCATTTGCCAAATCTTTCATTATATTATCCAGATTATTAACTCCCATGAGAATTACAAGCGTTTCCTTAAGCCTTGCATAAATTTCAAGACTGCGCCAGTAATCAGCCGAATGTGCGGTAATTACATGAAAGCCGCCCGAAATCCCCCTGTGTGTCACGGGAATGCCTGCCATTTCGGGGGCTGCTATGCATGAAGATATTCCGGGTATTATTTCATAGGGAATTTCAGCATTTTCAAGGGCAAGAGCCTCTTCACCGCCCCGTCCGAAAACCAGGGAGTCTCCGCCTTTCAGTCTTACAACTTTTTTGTACTGCTTTGCTTTTTCTATGAGAATATTATTTATATTTTCCTGATTTTCGCTGTGATTTCCACAGCGTTTTCCTACGGGTATTTTTTCGGCATATTCAGGTACAAAATCAAGCAGTCTGTAATCTATGAGTGCATCATATAAAACCGCATCTGCCTGTCCGAGTATTTTCATTCCCCGAAGCGTTATCATATCATAGCTTCCGCAGCCTGCTCCGACAAGATATACTTTTCCTTTCATAATTCATTCACCAGCCTTTCGGCAAGCCTGAACCTGTCTTTTATATCGGCTTCGCCCGTTATTATTCTTTTGCAGTCCACAGTTACCGTGAGCCTGATTTTACTGCCGTTTACCTCCGACAATGCCCCGACGGGAAGAGAGCAGTCACTGCCGAGTATTTTCAATACAAAGCGTTCCGTTTCAAGCTCATACATCGTTTCTGTATCATTTATTCTCCGCATTATTTCCGGAAATTCGCCCTTTCTGCATTCAACGGCAATAATTCCCTGACAGGCTGACGGAAGTATTTCGCTGTATTCAAATTTTTTAAGGGATATATTTTCATTTGCTCCGAGCCTCTGCAAGCCTGCAAGTGCAAGAATTATTCCGTCATATTCACCGTCAAGCATTTTTTTTATTCTTGTGTCAATATTTCCCCTGATGTCCTTTACCCTGCATTCGGGATAAAGCTTTTCCGCAAATATTTTTCGCCTCAAACTGCCGGTACCGATAATTTCGGGATATTTTGTATTTTTTCCCGTGACAAGGACATCATGCGCATCGCCCCTCGGCATTGCTGCACCTATTTCAAGACCCTCCGCAAGCTCGGCAGGCATATCCTTTGCACTGTGTACGGCTATATCAATTTTTCCGCTGACAAGAGCCTTTTCCACTTCTTTTACAAACAATCCGCCGCCGCCTATTTCGGAAAGCGGTTTATTGCGAATTTTGTCGCCCTTTGTGTTTATTATAATCTTTTCCGTTTCTATATCCGAAAATTCACGTTTCAAAGCCGTCTCGACAAGCTTTGCCTGTATCAGTGCAAGCCTGCTTCCTCTTGTGCCTATATTTATTTTCAATTCTTCATATCCTCCAGAAATCTGATTATCATTTCATCATCGGGCAGAGAACGACCCTCAATGCAAAAATCAAGAAGTTTTTTCATTGCGTTTTTCCGTTGAATTTCGGTATCGAAGCACGAAATTACATACTGTCGGCAGCGTTTGAGTATCTCTGCCGTTTCAAGCATTCTGTCATCGAGAATATCCGTTATTTTTTCCTTCATATACTTTGCAAATGTCGGGCTTGTTCCGCCGCTTGAAATCCCTATTGTAATATCATTTCTGCTGACAAGTGCAGGAAAAATAAAGGAACAGTTTTCAATATCATCAACAGAGTTGCATAATATATTTTTTTCCGAGCATAGTTCAAAAATATGATGGTTAAGGGCGGAGACATTCGTTGCGGCTATTGCCATGAATGCACCGTCAATATCACTGTCAATGAAATCACGCAGCTTTAACGACACGGGCATTTCTGTTATCTCCCTGCATATTTCGGGGGCTATGACGGTTATATCAGCACCGAACGGAAGAATTTTTTCAATTTTTCCGAACGCAACCGTTCCGCCGCCTGCAATAACACATTTTCTGCCCGAAATATCCATAAAAAACGGAAAATATCCCATTTATATCCCTCCCAATATATCAAGCACCCTTGAAAGCGTTTCTGCGTCAAGTTCTTTTTTCAGGCTGAAAACAGCCTGTTCGGGGTTATCCGCAAGCCTTTTGCATACCAAATCCTTTGAGGGCAGAAAATTATGGAAAATTATCTCCTTGTGCAGATTTTCAATTTCCTCGGCTATGATATATTCAGCCGTTTCGATACTTCCTGCACGGATATTGTGATTTTCTTCGGCAAGTCTTTTGAAATCGTCAATTCCAAGTCTTGAAATTCCAGGAATTTGTGTAATTCCTTTGTCAATATCGGGCGGCACGGCAAGGTCGATAAAAAGCTTTTTCCCCGAAATGTTCATCTTTTTCAATTCATTCAGAGTAACTGTGTAATGCGGACACGAGGTAGCACTGATAATGCAGTCCGACTCCGCAATATATTTGTAACGCTCCGAATATTCCGCCTCTGATATGCGGCTGTCCGCAATGCGGATATTGCTGCCGTGGCGGCGCACCGTAGCCGTAATCCGTACATTTTTATGCGACAGCAGATTTTTGACAGCCGTTGTTCCTGTCTGCCCCGATGCACCGATGACAAGTATCTTTTTTCCGTATTTGGCGGCTTCATTTGCGGCTATTGACGCAACAGAGACAGAAACTCTTGATATGGGCGTTTCGGTTTTAATCCTTTTCGCACAGGCTGCTGCCGCCTGAAAGATACGATGAAATTCATAAGAAACAGCCCCTGCTTCACAGGCTTTACGATAAGCATTTTTAGTCTGTCTGAGTATTTCGTCCTCTCCAAGCACCATTGAACAAAGACCGCCTGCAACACGAAAAAGATGTAAGACCGCTTTTTCTTCCCTGTAAAAGCATACATCGGGTATAATTTCCGATTGTGAAATTCCGCTGTAATCGGACAGAATTTTCAATATGCATTCATCCGAAACACCGCTGAAATATATCTCCGTTCTGTTGCAGGTGCATAAAATTACACATTGTGCGGACAGATTACCGCAGACGGCTCTCATTATCTCGGTTTGTGTCCCTTCGGCGAATGCAAGCCGTTCACGGACAGAAATATCCGAATGTCTGTAATTTATACTTATGCACTCCATTTTATTTACTCCAATTCACATAGATTTACTATGTAATTATACAACGGCAATGCACTTTTGTCAAGAGATAAACCGTGCTGTGTTTATCTGCCGCACACGGCGGCTTTTTGCATTTACCTGTTATTTACCGTTTCGGGGTACATATCATGATTTGCGAGTCTGTTCCATGCAATCTCTTCCCATTTGGTACCGGGTCTGCCGTAATTGCAGTACGGGTCTATCGAAAGTCCGCCCCTCGGGAGAAATTTTCCCCATACTTCAATATATTTCGGGTTCATGAGCTTTATTAAATCCTTCATTATTATATTTATGCAGTCCTCGTGGAAGTCTCCGTGATTGCGGAAACTGAAAAGATAAAGCTTCAGCGACTTGCTCTCGACCATAAGCTCATCGGGGATATATGATATATATACAGCCGCAAAGTCGGGCTGTCCCGTTATAGGACACAGAGATGTAAATTCGGGACAGTTGAATTTTACGAAATAATCATTTTCGGGGTGCTTGTTCGGAAAAGTTTCAAGTACATCGGGCGCATAGTCTGTGGGGTATCTGGTGCTGCTGTTTCCGAGGAGCGATATGCTGCCCTTTTCGTTTTCGTTTCTTCCTGACATTGTATCAAGTCCTTTCGGGTAATTGTATTAATCAAAATCTATTCCGTTGGCTCTGAATGCGGCTATTCTGTCACGGCAGGTTCCGCACACACCGCACGGCTTTTCTCCGCCCTCGTAGCAGCTCCATGTTTTTTCATACGGTACACCGAGTTCAATGCCTGTCTTTACCACCTCAGCCTTGTTCATGCCTATGAACGGAGCAACAACATTCAGCCTGCTGCCGCTGCCGAGGAATATCGCACGGTTTATGGAGTCATTGAATTCCCTGCTGCAATCGGGGTATGCATTTCCTGCGGCATCATCGCTGTGCGCCCCGTAATATATTTCCGTGCAGCCCCTTGAAAGTGCTATGCTTGCCGCCGATGAAAGGAACAGACCGTTCCTGAACGGTACATATGTTGATACGGGATTTCCGTCTGTTTTTTCAAGCTGCTGCGCATAGCTCTCCTTTGGGATTTCCGCATCCGAATTTACAAGGAGCGAGCAGTCCGAATCCTCGAATATTACCGACAGGTCGAGAATTTTATGTTCAACTCCGTAAAATCCGGCTATTTCACGGGCAGCCCGAATTTCACGGCTGTGCTTCTGTCCGTAGCTTACCGAAAGGGCAAGAACCTCTCCTGCTCCGTGTTTTTTTACTGCGGCGGCGAGACAGGTTGTGCTGTCCACTCCTCCGCTGAATAATACAAGTGCTTTCATAATTACCTCACATATTTTTATATTTGTTCCCCTCCCCTGTCACAGGCATGAGAACAATGCTTTCATGATTTTCTGATTATTCGGGCAGATTATCGCAGAGAGTTATCACGAGAATATCCTCCGAGGAACTGCTTTTTACAAAATAATCGGTGGTTTCCACACGGCGGTAAATTCCGTCGTCGCCGAGCTGTCGTGTAACAAGACTTATCTCCTGCTTTCCCGATTTATACGCTTTAATGAGATTATTTCTGTCAAAGGTCCGTGCAAAGCTGTCTTTGTCATCGGGGTGCATTGATGATGTTCCGTGTACAATCAGCTCATCGAACATTCCTGCCGACGGGCAGCCTGTTGACGTAAAATTCTGATATGCCATCATATAGAACGTATTGCGTGTGAGATTTGAGAAAATCACCAGCGGATAACGGCGGAATATTACGCTCATAAGCAGATTTACCGCACTTGTCGGGCTCTGGAGCTGCAATATATCCATTGGCTCTTCGGATGTCTCGTGGAGACGGCAGAGCGCAAGATAATCGTCCTCCGGCATGGGACGGGCAAAAATATATCCCTGAATTTTTTCGCAGCCGCAGGTGCGCAGAAATGCAAGCTGTTCCTTGGTTTCGACACCCTCTGCAATGGTTGTCATATGCAGTCTGTGTGCGAAATTGAAAATACTTTCGAGTACAATGCGTTCCTTTTCGTCCTCACAGTTGCGGCTCAGCAGAGATTTGTCAATTTTCAGCACATCTGCCGGAACGTCCTTGACAAACTGCAATGACGAAAGACCGCTGCCGAAATCGTCAATCGCCACGGAAAATCCTGCATTTCTTATCGATGCAATCCATTGTAATATCTTATCCCCCTCCCCTACCATTGCGGACTCGGTTATTTCCACCTCGATAAGCGAATGAGGGAGACTGTGCGAGTCGGCAACTGCGGAAAGTCTTTCCGTGAAATTTTCCTCGCTTATATGCAGTCTTGAAAAATTTACGGAAACGGGATTTTTTGTGCCTTTCTGTTTTTGCAGCATACGGCAGACCTGTTCGAGCATATACCAGTCAATTTCAGTGATAAGGTCTGATTCCTCCGCAAGCGGAACAAAGAAAAACGGAGATATGACAGTACCGTCCGCCTTTACCCAGCGCACGAGAGCCTCTGCGCTTTTTATACGGCTTGTCACCGCATCATACTGCGGCTGATAAAATGCCTGAAATTCGTGGTTTTTAAGAGCATTATGTATTTCTTCAACTGTAAAGCTCATACAAATTCCTCGCTTTTTACTATACTTTAAGTACAAAAATTCTTATATTTTGTCTGTTTATTACACTTTAACCTACACAAATACATTATACAATAATTTCTTTTAAAAATCAATAGAGAAACCAAAATTTATATGTCAAACCAAAATAAGCAGGTTATTTTTGTGTGTTCCGTCTGCCAACGGCGGCGGAATACATGATTATCCGATAAAATTTTGCACATATTATAAAAAATGAAAATAAAATACTTGACAAATGCAGATTAATGTGGTAATATATTAATGCAGAAGGCAACGGTGCTTTTCCCTTACGGGAGAAGTGCCGTTTTTTATTTGAATATTACGGAGGAATTGAAAATGTGTACTATAATGGGCTACTGCGGAACAAATGACGGAATGAAAAAGGTAATGACGGGTCTTGAGGAAACCGTTTCGAGAGGTCCCGACGACTGCCGCATAACCGAGCTTAAGGACGGCGTTCTCGGATTTCAGCGACTTTCCATAATGGGACTTACTCCCGAGGGAATGCAGCCCTTTGAACTGGACGGAAGCTGTCTTGTGTGCAACGGCGAAATATACGGATTTGAAAAAATAAAGACCGATATGATTTCCAGAGGCTATAAATTCAGAAGCGGAAGCGACTGTGAAGTCCTGCTCCCCATGTACAGGGAATACGGTACGGATATGTTTGCTATGCTCGATGCCGAATTTGCCTGCATTATCTACGACGGAAACACCTGTGAATTTATTGCCGCCCGTGACCCTATAGGAATACGTCCGCTTTATTACGGTCATGATACAGACGGCACTTTCGTTTTCGCAAGCGAACCGAAAGACCTCGTAAAAATATGCGCCGACATAAGACCCTTTCCCCCCGGACACTACTTCAAAAACGGTAAATTCATCTGTTACTGCGATATAACTCATGTCGATAAGATAATATACGATGACCTTGAAACCGTCTGCGCAAATATCAGGGAAAAGCTTGTAAAGGGTGTTGAAAAAAGGCTCTCCGCCGATGCAAAGGTGGGATTTCTCCTTTCGGGCGGACTTGACTCCTCTCTCGTCTGCGCAATCGCACAGAAAAAAATCAAAGAGCCGATAAAGACCTTTGCTGTCGGAATGAACACGGACGCAATTGATTTGAAATACGCAAGACAGGTCGCCGACTACATAGGCAGTGACCATACGGAGGTTATAATAACAAGGGACGATGTTATTTCATCGCTCGAAACCGTCATAAAGCTTCTTGCCACATATGATATTACGACCATACGTGCAAGCATGGGAATGTATCTTCTCTGCAAGGCCATTCACGAACAGACGGATATACGTGTACTTTTGACGGGTGAAATATCGGACGAGCTTTTCGGATATAAATATACGGATTTTGCGCCGTCCGCAGATGAATTTCAGAAAGAGTCAGTAAAGCGTGTTCACGAACTGCATATGTATGACGTACTCCGTGCAGACCGCTGTATTTCGGTAAATTCCCTTGAAGCGAGAGTGCCGTTCGGCGACCTCGGTTTTGTAAAATATGTTATGTCCGTTGACCCCGAAAAAAAGCTCAACAGATACAATAAGGGAAAATATCTCCTCCGCCGTGCTTTCGAGGGAGATTATCTGCCCGATGATATATTGTACCGTGAAAAAGCAGCCTTTTCCGATGCCGTGGGTCATTCAATGGTAGACCACCTTAAGGAATATGCAGAGGAATTTTATACCGATGAGGAATTTAAGGAAAAATCCAAAAAATATACTCATGCCCGTCCTTTTACAAAGGAGTCCCTGCTTTACCGTGAGATATTCGAGAAATATTATGCAGGTCAGAGCGAAATGATTGTCGGTTTCTGGATGCCGAACAAGACATGGGAGGGCTGCAACGTCAGCGACCCGTCCGCAAGAGTGCTTTCAAACTACGGCGCAAGCGGTGAATAATAAACAGGAATTTTGGTTTCCCCCGTTCGTCACGGGGGAAATATTGCTTTTTATTATACTTTTTGTATATTATAATGCTTCCGTTCTGCCCGACAGCATGGAATTTTATCTGAAAAGCTATTGCAATTCAGTTGGTTTTGATGTATAATTAATAAAATATCTAAAGAAACCGGAGGATATATAATGCTTCATCAGATGAAATTGAAATCTTCTCCGTTTGAGAAGATAAAAAGCGGCAGAAAAACAATAGAATTACGGCTGAATGATGAAAAAAGACAGAAAGTGCAAATCGGTGATTTTATAGAATTTTCCTGTCTTGACAACCCCGATGACAGGATACAGACACGAGTGACGGCTCTGCATCATTTCAGTACTTTTGCAGAACTTTATGCCTCACTGCCGAAAGAAAAGCTCGGATATACAGCTTCCGAAACGCCTGCTCCCGGACATATGGACGAGTATTATTCCCGTGAAAATCAGGAAAAATATGGTGTTATCGGCATTGAGCTTTATTTCACGGATTTGCAGAAATTTATCAATGCACAAAATTATGGTTATGGTTTCGGTGAAACCTATCAGACAGCTTTATCCGAAATCAGACAGGGCAGAAAAATTTCCTGCTGGATGTGGTATGTATTTCCGCAGATTAAGGGTCTGAGCCGGGACAGAACGACCGCCTGCTTTTCTGTCAGAGATTTGGCAGAAGCAAAGGATTATTATGCACACCCTGTTCTCGGCGCAAGACTGACGGAAATCACGGAAAAACTTCTGGATATTGCAACTGATGACCCGATGGCAGTATTCGGCTATCCCGATGCCTATAAACTGCGTTCATGTATGACACTGTTCAGGTATGCTGCTCCGGAGCAGGAGCTTTTTCAAAAAGTCCTTGATAAATTTTGCCGCAGTATCGAGGATGAAGAAACCATAAAAATATTAAATATCCAATAATGAGCGTGAACCTGATGAACGGCTCTTTACCTGACAGTATCTAAGATTAACGCTAATGCAGCAATTTCAATCATCAGAAAACACCAGAAGCCGCTAATAATAGTCGAGATAATATTAGCTGTTTGCACAAAGAGAGGGCATCGTCTGATGGAGATTGGCAAGCTGAATCGAGGTGACAGACCGTACAAATATTTACAGGAATAAAGAGTTTACCTGACAAAATATCGCTTTCGATGAACTGAAAGCAACAGATTTTAAGAATGTGTCGGAAGTTCACAGAA
The DNA here is from genome assembly GCA_017470905.1 of Ruminococcus sp. Classification (GTDB taxonomy): domain Bacteria; phylum Bacillota; class Clostridia; order Oscillospirales; family Ruminococcaceae; genus Ruminococcus. Next base: position 16,380 of record JAFUXL010000015.1, read on the forward strand.
TGTTTACATTGAATACATAAAGCACCTCCTGAAACCAAAGTGCAGTATGCATAACATACTGCACTATTTATATATAATACCGCTTGCCGTCAGTGCCGCAGTTCACGGTATATTGCGCTAATCATCGTTTAATTCTATGTCGATTATATCATCGCTGTGAAGTCTGCCGCTTATTATTTTTACGGCAGTCAGAACAGTAATGAGATTAAGTATCCCCTCGAAAATCAGTGATATTCCCAGCATAACAGTTGCAAACCTCACTCCCTCGTCAGGACGTATTATCAGCATAAGTCCCACTATTCCCGTAGCTGCCGCCGCAGTCATTATCAGCCACCACTTGCTCAGTCCGAAGCGTCTGGAGTCCATAGCTATCTGTATTTTCAGCAGACCGTCAAGCAGTATGTATATCCCGACTCCGACACAGATAACGTTCAGAACATTGTTGGGATTTACGAGCATTATCCCTCCGAGAATTATCATCATTATTCCCAGTGCAAGGTCGAACTGGAATGCAAGCCGGTAGAGGTCCTTCGAGAAGTAGCCGATTAGCTTTATCACGCCGAACAGCACTGTCACCGCACCGAAAAGTCTGCCTATCAGGTTTGCGGAAAGGTCGGGGACTGCGGTAAAAACCATAATATATCTGAGGAGCAGCTTTTCTATATCTGTGCCGTGTATCTCTTTCAGCATCGGTTTTATTGCCGCATTCGCAAGCAGACCTGTATCGTAAGTCAGAGGCTTTCCGTCACGCAGAGCTATAGTCGCATTGAGCAAATCCCGAATATCGTATGTGCTGCCCCAGACCTCGGGAACTCCCCTGTCAATGTCAAGCAGCATATAAACAGCCTCCATTCCGGTGCGGACAGAGTACTCGGTCGTGAATATGGTGTCTCGCTTTGTTTCGGCGAACTGTCCCAGAAATGCGAAATTAACAGCACCTTTCGGCACAACATCAGGACGGTCGCCTGCCTGTCGGGGCATAAAGAATGCCGTCACATAAGGCATCATCACAGGAACTGTGTTGCAGCTGTTCTCTGCAATATCCTCGATTTCATCAACGGGTACTCCAAGATGATACAGCCATTCCATACATATTTCCTTGCCTGTACACTTGCGCATAGACTTCTTCACATAGTCGCCGTTTCTGTCGGTGAACAGGGCATAGACCCACACAAGACACTGATTTTCAGGCTGACTGCGGAACTGCGGCTGACGGTTGACAGTTCATGACATCAGCCACGATGAATCACGGCAGGTTACAATTCCTCCCATGACTACTCCGCCCGAAAACGGGGCACGCTTGCATATTGCTGTGATGTACGGAATGACACGCTTATCAAGGGTAATAACGGTTGCGCTCATCCAGTTTGTCTTTTCTGCATCACAGCAGAATTTGTCGGGATTTCCGAATGACTTGTCCTGTGCAGCTATTTTTCGCCACATATCCCAGCCGCCGCCGGGTTTGATTTCCTTTTTGAACTCAGCAGGAGTATTCTGACTTCCTATGGTTGAATTTTCGACAAAGCCGCCGTTAGTGATGAATACAAGCTCGTTTTCGGTAAGCGGAATGGTTTCCCTTGCGCCGTCACGTATCACTTCAATGCCTGTTGCGGCTTTTCTTCCGCCGGAGATTTCAAAAGTCACATTCTCGACCTTTACGCCGTATTCAAACTGTACGCCGAAGCCCTCAAGATATTTTATCATCGAAAGTATCATCGACTCATACTGGTTATATTTTGTGAAGCGAAGTGCAGTGAAGTCGGGCAGACCGCCTATGTGGTGAACGAAACGCTGCATATACAGCTTCATTTCAAGTGCGGAATGCCAGTTCTAAAACGCAAACATCGTCCGCCAGTACAGCCAGAAATTAGAGTTCAGGACTTCATCGTCAAAGACATCGGTGATTTTTTTGTTATAAAGCTCCTCATTTGATGTAAGATAAAGCTTCATCAGCTGAGAGCAGGCTTTGTCAGAGAGTCCGAATTTTTTGTCGGTATGTGCGTCCTGTCCCCGGTTTTCTGTTGCACGGCAAAGCGAAAAGTTCGGGTCTGCTTTGTTGAGCCGGTAGTATTCATCAAGTACGCTTACACCCTCTGTTTCTATAGACGGAACAGAGCGGAACAAGTCCCACATACACTCAAAATGGTTGTCCATTTCACGTCCGCCACGCATTACATAGCCTACATTTGTATAATACATACCGTCACAAGCACCGCCGGTAACGGGGTCTTTTTCGAGTACATAAACTCTGCTGCCTTCCATCTGACCGTCACGGACAAGGTAACAGGCTGCGGAAAGTGCAGCAAGTCCCGAACCGATGATATATGCTGATTTGCTGTCAACACCCTCAGGCTTCTTTGGACGTGCAAATGCTTCGTAGTTACCACTCGAATAATACATAGTCTTTCCTCCTTGTTCGTACCGATTTGCAGTACTTTATTCTAGTTTTATTATAGATGGGAAAGACGGGAGAATCAATAAACAAATGAATTGTCGTACTTTTGGGCATTCCACTGTCAATGTCCAATTTTATAACGTAAGCAATAGCCCAAAGCATATTGACACATTCACTTTCCGTTCCGCTGACAGCTGTCATTAAGCAAAAGTCGGCTCGGTGATGCCGTGATTGGCTTTATACTCCCTCACACGGCGTTCTGCGAAACCGACAATGGAGCGTTTCTAAAAACCAAAATTTTGACAAAAAAGCACGATACGAACATATTTTTTGTATATTATGCTGTCATTCTTATATTCATCTTGACAACGAACATAATTAGGTATATAATTATAATTAGAAATCTAATTATTAGAAATCACATAAAGGAGAAACAGCAATGAAAGAAACCTTGCATTATCTGCTTATGGCTGACCATTTATCTTTTCAGAAGAAACTGCTGTCATCCATCAAAGGAACAGAGCTGACACCGGGGCAGCCCAAAATCATTGATTATCTGACATATCATGACGGTGCTGTCCAGAAAGAGATAGCCGATGCCTGTCATATTGAGCCTGCAACTATAACCTCTGTTCTGCTCGGAATGGAGAAAAATGGATTGATTATCCGAAAAAACTTAAACGGAAACCGCCGAAATCTGTATGTCTACCTGACTGATAAGGGAAAAAACGCTTCAAAACAAGTTGCAGGGTATTTTGATATGATAGAGAAAACCGCTTTGAACGGGTTGGGTGCCGATGAAAAAGAAATGCTTATCAGCTTGCTTACAAGGGTGAATAATAATATAAACACACAAGAGGTTGTTGAAAATGAGTAAAAAAGAAATTGCAAAACGTTATGTCTTATTTGTTATCAGTCTGTTTTTTGCCGCATTGGGAGTTGCTTTTACAAAACGTGGAGAATTGGGAGTATCGCCTATATCTTCGGTTGCAAATGTTATGAGCTGTAAGTTTTCTTCTCTTTCGCTTGGAACATGGCTTATCATCTGGAACTGTGTTCTGATAGCGGGCCAGATTATCATTCTCCGAAAGGATTTTAAGCTGATACAACTCCTGCAGGTACCGCTTTCATTTGTTTTCGGATGGTTTACTGACTTTGGAATGTGGATCGTGTCACATATCCCGGCTAACTCATATCCGGCTTGTCTTGCAATGGTGTTTATCGGAATCATCATACTTGGATTTGGCATTTCGCTTTCTGTGATTGCAAATGTTATCATGAACTCCGGTGAAGCCTTTGTAAAAGCAATTTCCGATATTAGTCACAAAGAATTTGGCAATGTAAAAATTGCATTTGATGTATTTTGTGTTATTACGGCATTGATTTTGTCGCTTGCTTTCTTTGATTTTAAAATTGTCGGCACACGAGAGGGAACGATTATTTCAGCATTGCTTACAGGCTTTGTTGTTAAATTGTTCAGCGGAAAACTTAAGAATCCGCTGAATCGCATACTAACCGAATAAAGGATATTATACCGCCTTGTAAGCAGCATATAAGGTGGTTTTATTTCTTTACAGCGGGTTACTAACTGTAAGTATGCTGTTGGTGATAAGATACCAAAAATCTTAAAAGAGCTAAAAGGTTCAAAGAATTATCGAGAAAGTCAGACGATTTATTATCAACAGTAAAAGAGCTTGACAAAGCTAGAGAGTCTCGCAATGAGGTTACAGCAAATGAAAGGGCTGCAAAAGTGTATTCCATTGTGGGGCAAGTCGAAGGCAAGCAACTTGATAGACAGCAACTCGTTGCGATATCAAAGAATGTTCATACACATCTTGTTTTGGCCGGAGCCGGAACAGGAAAGACAACAACCATTGTCGGTCTTGTAAAATACTACATCAAGTCCAAGTCCTGCTATCCTTGCAGAGTATATTGCATCTGACAAAGCCTTTTCTGCCTGACGCATATGCTGTTCGGCAAGCAGATATGTTAAGAATACGATAGCATTGGATTTCTTCGGAAACAACATTTAATGGATACAAGGTTAAAATCAAGAAGCCATATTTCGGTATATAATACAAAAATAATACTTTAATTCAATAGTGTAAACGGATATGCAGAAATTACAAACTGCATATCCGTTTCTTTATTGTTATTTAATATTAACAAAAAGTTGCTCAAATTCATCACAGAGTTTGTCAGAGCAATCCCTTGACAAAGCTGTTTATGTGTTGTATACTGTATATATACCACATAAACAGCGATATGAACGGAGATGATGATTTGAAAATTTATCAAAATTCAAGCGAACCTATCTATAAGCAAATCGCCACACAGCTTAAAGAACAGATACTGACAGGCAAACTAAAGGCTGGTGATCCGCTGCCGTCTATTCGTGGACTTGCACAGGACTTGAAAATCAGTGTTATAACCACTATGAAGGCTTATGAGGAGCTTTCGTCAGAGGGACTTGTCACTGCTTCAAAGGGCAAGGGGTATTTTGTGAATGCACAAGACCAAAGAATGCTTGCCGAACAGCATATGCGTCAGGTAGAAAAGGCTTTGTCAGATGCAATATACTCCGCAAGGATAGCAGGACTTGGACTTGATGAAGTAAAACAAACCCTTGAAATGCTGTGGGATATGGACGAATGATAAGGAGAAGAAAATATGAAGAATGCGATTGAAATTAAGGGTATCAAAAAGAAGTACAAGGATTTTACTCTCGGAGAGATACACGCAGAGATACCCTGCGGATTTGCAACGGCACTCATTGGTGCTAACGGTGCGGGAAAGACAACATTGATAGATGTGCTTTGCGGTGTGACGGGAAAAACCAGCGGAGAGGCTGTATATTTCGGTGAGCTGACCGAAATTGACAGTGATACGCTTCGTAATAAAATCGGCTATTGTTCATCGGCAAATTTCTTTCCTATGGACTGGACACTTAAAATCATTGCCAATTCAATGGAATTGGGATTTGACAATTTTGACAGGACAAAATTTGCCGAACTTTGCAGGCGTTTCAAACTTGACGAGCCTACTGCAAAAAAGCAGAAAAAGCTGATAAAACTGTCCGACGGCAATAAAATGCGGACTTACCTTGCGGCGGTGCTTGCAAGAGATACAGAGTTACTGGTGCTTGACGAGCCGGGTTCTTCACTTGATCCACTTGCCCGTGACTTGCTTTGCGATTTGTTCAGGGAATATCTTTCAGAGCGTGACGGTGAACGTTCTATCCTGTTTTCAACACACAATATTGCAGATATGGAGAACGCTACCGACTATGCGATATTTATGGCGAACGGACAGGTAATTGAGCAGGGCTTTGTTGAGGACTTGAAAGAAAAATACATACTCGTTCACGGTGATTCGGAAAATGCAGATAAGGCAAAGCCGTTTATGCTTTCCTGTACAGTAAACAAAACAAGTTTTGAGGGCATAGCATTTGCAGAAAATGCCGATATGCTGAGAGCCTTTGACACTGCGACAGAAGTGCCGACCTTACAGCAGCTCAGTGTCGGCATACTCAGAAAGGCGGAAGAAGATGGAGAATAATAAATCAACGCTTACATTTTCGCAGGCATTGAAACTGTATACGGGAAACAGCATTCAGAAATTCGTGCTTAAATCCGTTCCTGTAACTTTTTTGGCATATATGGCAACCCTTGTCTGTTTTCATATACTTTTGGGACTTGAAAACGGAATAGCCGCCGCTCACAAGGAAATAACAGAATCGCTTATCAGTGATATGTTCATGATGATGGACTGTACCATTGGCATAGCAATAATCATGACACTTACATTTGAAAAAAGATTACCCGGCGGAAAGTTTTTCCGCACAACAAAGGGCGGATTTGATACCTACAAAAAAATGCGGGCTGCTTTGAGTATAGCCATAATAACGCTTGTTGTGCTGTATATCAGTGCAGTCTATATTGTAAATGCTGTGGGGATTTTTCCATTGAGCAACGGATTCGGCTCATGTGTATCAACAGCTATCTTTCTTATTCTGGCTGTTGGTATCAATAATTTTGCTTATATGATAAAGAACGATGTTGCACGTTCTCTGACGAACCTTTTTGTATTTTTCGTTTTTGGTATTATTGGCATATTATCCGCAGAGGTAGTTGACGGAAGTCTCGGTATTTTTCATTTGATTATGGCAATCATGACTGTCGGAGTTGTTCCCATATCACATAAGCTGATGCTTGAAAATTACAGAAAAAACCGTTGGGATAACTAAAGGAGAACAAAATGGATAAGAATAAATTTTTGGGAGCGTTAAAGCTGTATATAGAGGCAGCGGCTAATCCTTTAACTATAGCAGTCGGAGCAGTATGGTTTATCGGGTTGATTATGGTATTTGCCCTGAAACCCTCTCCGGTAGGGAGTGATGACTATATAACAATGATAAGTATTATCGGCAGCGCACACATAGGACTGTTTTTTATGGTGTTTTTCGGCGGATATAAGACATCACAGAATAAATTTTATCTGTCCTCATGCTGTGCAAAGCATTTGTTTACGACCATTCCTATAATAGTATCGTTTATGATATGCTTTGCTTATGATACGGTTCAGGCATTATTGGCATATGTCAATCTTGGAAATGCGGGACTTTCCGATGTACTTGTTTCCAATTCCGTCTGCGGAGCAATTATGATTCTTAATGCAGGTGCTATAGGTAAGAAAAAACTGGAATGGTTTTTCTCTGCTCCATATATAGGCATTATCATATTGTCAAGTGCCATTTCGCATAGCGGCAGGTTTAATAACGGCTTCGGACTTCCTTTAGGTGTTGCTTTTGTAATTGCATTTGGTGCTTATGCGCTTGGCATAACATTAACATTGCTGATAACAAATATCTGGTGGAAAAACGGCAACAGACATTCAATGCCGAATAAATTTGTGGTAAGCGGAACGTGAAATCAATGATGAAAAAGAGTTTGAAAGTTATGTTATACATTATGATGATTTGGAACATTGTTTCATTGGTACTTGGTATTATGAAGATCAATATTCCCGAAATCATCAGCATAACTGTTTCGCTGATTGTGATTTTAATGGGTATCTGTGTTATATGGAATACTCAAAAATCAGGCAAGAGCAAAAAGGGGCATACTCAGAAATGAAAAACAAAGCATTTCTTTTGATATTCAACTACATTGCACTTATTCTGATGAACTTTATATATGGTTATCAGGACGGTGAACTGCAATTATCAACTATTTACTTTTTCGCTCTGACGTTTTTTCTGATTTTAGGAATTAAAAATATAGCAGACGGTACTCGTGAGGTGCTGATTGAAATATACAATAAAATATTCAGCGGAGCAACATTCTTGTTGTTTGCCGACGGAATATGCCGCTTGGTAAACGGTCAGGCTATGAGCGAAAATATTGGCGATGTTTTATATACAATACTTATGGTCTATTGTGCAGGTGTATGTTTCTATTATCTCTATTGGAAACCTTATCACAATTTTTACAGAAAATAGACCAAATCAAAAAGAAAGGATTCAAAACTGTGATGAATGAATTGAAAAAAGCTATTCGCAAAGTTTCAAATCAAAACTCTGCAATACTTCTAATCTGGCTGTTGCTGATTTTTATATTTTCAATTATCCTGTCTGTTTTGAAGGAAATAGGGGTATTTGGAAATGTTCTGAATTACAGTCTGCTCATTTGGGGAGTGTTTCAATATCTCATTGCACTGCCTTTAGCGATATTCGATCGCAGAAGAACAAAAAATGGAAAAAGCATTCCCAAACTGAAAGATGTATTCTGTAAACCGCAGGCAAGCGGAAAAGAGATTGCAAGATGGATAATTATTTCCCTGTTCTTCATTTACGCTGTGACATACTTCTCAAACGCATTATTCACGTTCATTCAGTCTTTGACAGGGACGGAGCTTCATGCCATTGATTTTGCGGCTGATAATACGGCAATGAGCAGATTTACTAATGTACTTCTTATGATGTTTCTTGCTCCGCTGTTTGAGGAGATACTTTTTCGTGGGATAATTGTGAATTTACATATCAAATAGAAAAATGAGAAAAGCCGAAAAAGCCCGTAAAAAGGCATTAAAAAGCTGAAAAAATGCGTAAAATAGCCGTGAATGGAACGTGAAAAAATGAGAAAAAATAAAATTAAAACAATTAAATTGTAAAAAATAAATTCCCGAAATCGGACAAAAAGCTGATTTCGGGAATTTTAAATTTTCTAAAACGTTTCTGCGTTTTAGAGCGTTTTAGGATTTTTTAGAAAGCGTTTTTAAGGCTCTGTTTAGCGTTTTAGAAATTTTTGTTTTTAAAACACTTTCCATTTCAGAAATAGAAAATTGCTGATAAAAAGCAAAAATAAGGGATGGCAACCAAGCAACTAAATCAGTTGAGGGTAGCAACTGGTTGCCTACTCTGTTTTTATACTCTTTGTATTTTATTTATACGGTGTTCTCTTCAGTTTTATATATCTCCGAGAGTGCTTCCATTCTTCCAATAAGTTTGAGCTGTTCTTCTTCTGGAAGAGTTCTAAATAAGCGCAAAGCTTCTTTTTCTATTCCGTTTGTGTATCTAACATTATTTGAATTTGACAAATGTTCAGATGAACATTCACTGCTTTCGTCGCCCTTCAATAAATAATCAATAGATACCTTAAAGTGTTCTGAAACAGCAAGCAAAATATCAGAATTAACTGTAGCTCCATTCTCCCAACGTTTAATATTACCTGCACTAAATCCTAAGCTTTTTATTAATGGTGTAGGTTTTACGCCTTCTTTTTTACATAACCTAATTAACTGTGAATAAAACATAAATTATCCCCCTATAAATTGTGCAAAATACCTTTTAAGGAATTTAACTCTTGACCAATACCTTAAAAGGTATTATAATATTTATAGTGAATATTTTTATAACAAAATATTCACCGTGAATAATTTAAGGCGCAGTTAGCCTTATGATAATTCTACCACAAAGAACTTGAAAAGTAAATAGAAAGGACTGAATTTTTATGAAGATAAAAAATAAGCCTGCTCCGCAAGAGCAGGGACAGGAGGCAGACAATGACAGATGAAGAATGGAGAGAGGTTGAACAGGCTGTCGGACACCCGTTTGGCAGAGCCGACCTCATAGTTGACGGATATGAAATTAGCATTTCCTGCCTGAGATACAAGGCTCTTGAATACAGGCTTGTCGTATTCATCAATGATGAATTGAAAGGCGAACGGCTGCTGAATGACTGCGAGGAACGCAGAAGATTTATGAGAAAGTACAAAAGATGTTACCTCACCCAAAAGCAGAAAAAATCAAAGCAGTTTAAGGAACTTCCGGAAGACTTGTGTCAGCAAGCCATTGAATTCAATACAATAACGCAGTATTACTTTGATTTTCCGAGTTTCAAGAGCCTTAAATCACAGCTTATCAGGAACAACAGGTCAATAGAAATGGCAGACACATTTAAAAGAAAGGATTGATTTAATGAAAGATTTTATTATTTGGGCTCTTTCAGCAGCCGTTGTATTTTCCGGACTGGCTGCCATGAAATGGAAAATAGCAGCAATAGCCTTTTCTCACCTTATGGCGGAGAGAGATTTTACTTTTAGCGAAAATGAACTTCGCAAAAGTACGGAATATGCCACCGCTCATCTGTTCAAATCAATAAGAAAGGACTGATATTATGACCTTAGGTAACAAAATCATAAGCCGCCGTGAGGAGCTTAAACTTACACAGCAGGAGCTTGCACAGCGTTCAAGGCTCTCGCAGGGCTACATCTCAAGAGTAGAAAAGGATATGTTCATACCAAAAGCAACCACGCTCCTCGCCCTTGCTCTTTCGCTCGAACTTCCGTACAATGCACTCCTCAAATACAGCGATGAAAGGAGGGCGGTCTGATGCTTACAAAAACTGACCCCGACGGCAGGTGGAGCGTAACATGAATTGAGCTTGACGAATGCACTCCAGAAATGTACGGTGCGCTGTGCAGACTTCGTGACTATGAAAGAACGGGGCTTAATCCGCAGGATTTCAGAGGCAGGGAATATGAAAAGCTCTTCCTCTGGAAAGTGAACTATCTCGACGGGAATGAGTTCCATACGGTTTATTGCGAAACAAAGGAAGATGCGGACAGAATGTATGATATCCTCAAAGGAGCTGGCTGCAAAAGCGTAGGCGTGAATGTGTGGGGCTGGCAAGCCTTTATTGAGGAGTGAAGCAATGAGAATATTAATGATACTCCTGCTCCTCTGGGACATTAAGGAGCTAATCAGGCAGGCAATATGTTTTATCAAAGAAAAATAGCCGAAACAGAGGACAAGCTCCTCTGTCTGACGGGAATGACCGCCCGTCACTGATGATGGCAGGTCGCAGGCACAACTACAAAGCCAAGTAAATTGACAATTGAAAAGAGGTGATTTTATGGAGAACAAGTGTCCGTGCAGTTTTCGTGAGGGTTACACCTGTTTCGGCTGCTATCTCAAAGCAATATCAAGGGCGGTAAGCACAATTGCCGCATTGATAACAAGCGGAGATTTAGATGCCGAACTGACAGTGACTTCCCTGAAAGAGCTTTCGGAGATAGAACAATCGGCAGCGGATTTCATCAGCGAGCTTGACCCCGAACCTATCACAGACAGGATAGCCGAAAGCAAAAAAAGCTTCATTGCATCAAACGAGCTTGTGATTGCGTACTTAGAAAAAATCCAGTCACAGGGCTTGAACTTTGACGAGTTTGCTACAGCCCTGAAACTGGAAAACAGCACACTAAAAGAAGAAATCGACTTCCTTTAATGTTCTGATTTAAGTGTATCACAGAAAAATGAATTTGTCAAGAAAAATTTGTGTCGGGGCATTCCTGCTCCGACAGAAAGGAGAATATATGGACTACTTAACCATGCAGGAAGTCGCAAGTATAAAAGGCTGTTCATGGCAAAATATACAGCGATTAATTCAAGAAAGCAGAATTGAATATATTCAAAAATTTAAATATAGTGTATCCATAAGTTAAAGTTTTCGCGATTAATTACACTAAGACAAATTAGAATTTACAGATTAGAAAGAATAGAAGAAATAACATTATTAGTTCTTTGTATTTTATTTAGACTATGTTTTTGTTGCAGAAAATCTATAAACTTCTTTTTATTTATCAATAATTCAAAGGTATCTAATAAAGACATATCATAATCTTTGAAAATAAATCTGACATTGCCATTTTCAATAACAAGTTTGAAATGTTTGATAGATTCTACAGTAAAAGGTGACTCTGAAAAATCTATCAAGAAGAAGTTATGAAAACAATCTTCTTCGTATGGTAGTATTTCTTTTGCCAGCAAGTAAATGTATCCAAGCAATGATGTCTGAAAGCAAGGAGAACTCTTAAAATACATCATAATATCAAACATTACCTCAACAAAATAGCTTAATTCAGGATAATTACTATTTTCAAAATCAAAAAAAGTGAAATCTGCAAAATAAGCCCCTACAAAAGGTCGTAGTGTAGGATTGAAATGTGATTTGCTTATTTCAAACATCATATTATAGTTGAGAATACTGTCTAAAGGCAGTCTGTCATCAGGTTTTATCTCTTTTACATATCGAAAAAGTGCACGAATATCATTTTCTTCTGAATTAAAAAGAATCTTTTTTGATAGTTTTGAAATATCAACGCCAAATACAGGTTCACTTGCTTTTTGAGCTTGATAAATCAAATCAGAAATCGTCATTGTAATTTCTAACACCACCTATAAATTAAATTCTAATTTTAATGAGCAAGCCAAGTGACTACCCTATACCAATATTATATCAAACCCAATTGAAAATGTCAATCCACCTGAAAAGAAAAAAGACAGACAATCGAAAAATGGCATCTGTCCGTACAATTTATAGCTTAAGAAAAGAACTCGCATCTCCCAGTGAACATCAGCACGGAATACGTTAAAACTTCGGTTTCGGGCGAAATTTATGACATCATAAGCCTCTGTCAGATAAAGGGCGGATTTGCAATAGCCTGCGGAGAGGATTACGATGCTTTCATCACGGCTCTCGCTAAGGTCAGGGTTATGACCGAGCAGATGAGACTTTCGCTCAGTGACGAACAGCAGCAGCTCTATTTCGCAAGGCTCAATGCCGAAATTGAAAGAGAGTACAGAGAAACGGCACACATCGGTTAAGAAAAGGCGGTCTGCCGTGCATTCGGCAGACCGTTTAAAAAGGAGGTGATGTGAGTGACAATATCAAAGAAACTCGGCAAAAGCGGCGCACTGACAATCCCGAAGTCAGTGAGGTTAGAACCTGTCCACATAGACTCAGCATCTGCGAAGAAGGGTATGGATATGCGAGATTATGCACATAGTTTCAGCATGAACGGCTTTAATCTCATAATCTTTAGAAAGGCGACGAGAGCCTTGA
>JAFUXL010000016.1 GCA_017470905.1 Ruminococcus sp.
CGCCTGCTGTAAAGTCAGCACGAACTATACCATGGCTGTCATAAATTCTGGTATCTTCGGACATAAATTCTGTCACATTATCCGCTTGTGTCAAGAGAATATCCTATCCTGAAGATATTCTTTTCTGTCTGTATATTTTCATCCGCATTTGTCTGTATTTGAGTATATTTTCACCCCCTCTGTTCAGTAACTCCTTTCACTGAATGAACAGTGTGTTTTTTTATTCCAAATGCACGGAAACTCCGCCGCATTATATACATATGCTATTTTAAATCGTCAATTTTCGCCTTTCAGGGCTTGTTCTTCCGCTCACTTCACTCTGTTACGTTCGCTTTCAGAACAAGGGCGAAAATTTCCTCATGCGCAACTATTATCTGCCGAGCTTTTCTTCAAGGGCAGCCTTTGCGCCCTCGTAGCCGGGCTTGCCGAGGAGTGCGAACATATTCGACTTATAGCTTTCAACACCGGGCTGATTGAAAGGATTTACGCCGAGGACATATCCCGAAACGGCACAAGCCTTTTCAAAGAAATAAATCATATAGCCGACGCTTTCCTCTGTTGTATCATCGAGTTCGAGAATGATATTCGGAACGCCGCCCTCTGTGTGAGCGAGTACAGTACCCTCAAAAGCTCTTCTGTTTACAACGGACATATTCTGATTTGTGAGGAAATTAAGTCCGTCAAGGTTCTCCTCATCGGGTTCGAGGAAAAGGTCTTTCTTGGGGTTCTTTATATCGACAACCGTCTCGAAGAGTATCCTTGCGCCGTCCTGAATGTACTGACCCATTGAGTGGAGGTCTGTCGAGAAAACGGCTGCTGACGGGAATATACCCTTGTTGTCCTTGCCTTCGCTTTCGCCGAAAAGCTGCTTGTACCATTCCGACATCATGACGAAGCTGGGGTCGTAGGAAACGAGCATTTCAACGGATTTGCCCTTTCTGTAGAGGATATTTCTGACTGCGGCATACTTATAGCAGTCGTTATTGTCGAAATCCGCACTGAAATCAGCCTGAGCCTTTGCCGCACCCTTCATGAGTGCATCAATATCACAGCCCGCAACGGCTATCGGGAGAAGTCCGACTGCTGTAAGTACCGAGAAACGTCCGCCGACATCATCGGGAATTACGAAAGTCTCGTAGCCCTCCGTATCGGAGAGATTTTTGAGAGTACCCCTTGCCTTGTCGGTGGTGGCAAAAATTCTGTTCTTAGCCTCTTCCTTGCCGTACTTATCCTCAACCATTTTCTTGAAGATACGGAAAGCAAGCGCAGGCTCGGTTGTAGTACCCGACTTTGAGATTACGTTCACGGAGAAATCCTTTCCGTCGCAGAGCGAGATAATCTCATTGAGGTAGGTGGGATTTATGCTGTTGCCGACATAATAAATGTCGGGGGTGTCTTTCTTCATGTTATTATAAAGAGGCGACTTGAGGAGTTCAATGGCAGCTCTTGCGCCGAGATAAGAACCTCCTATGCCGATAACGATAAGAATGTCGGAATTTTTCTTTATTCTTTCTGCGGCATCCTTAATTCTTGCAAATTCGTCTTTATCGTAATCCGTGGGGAGATTGACCCAGCCGAGGAAATCGTTTCCCAGACCCGTTTTATTTTCGAGGGCGGCAGCGGCAGCCTCCACCTGTGTTTTTATACCTGCAAGCTCATCAGCGTTGATAAAACTTTCAAGATATTTTGTATTGAGCTTTAATGACATTTTAGAAACCTCCATATTCGGCAGGGCATAGTTTCCCTGCACGATATAATTTATACCAGATATATAATACAATATTTTCAGATTTTTTTCAAGCATATTCGGAAAAGTATTTATATATTTGTGCAAATCAAACAATTTTAAACATATTATTTTATTAATTCTAACAGAGTTTTCCCGAATATCCAGCCAAAAGAGAGCCTGTCAACATCTTCCTTTGCGGTTATGGGTATCTCGCAGACGAGTACATCGCCGTTATAAAATGATGCCATGCCTATTTTCTGACCCTTTCTGACGGGAGCATCTATGTATTCGGGGATAACCACAACGCTGCTGAGTTCCTTAACACCAACGGGGACAACAAGCATATCCTGTCTTTGTATCTGCATTTCAACGAAATTCTCCGTACCGTTCCTGACTTCAAGCGGACGGAGCATTTCATCAGGAAACATTGTCGCAGTGATTTTATATTCCCCGAAGCCCGTATTTATGAGCTTTTTGGCTTTTCCAAGCGATATATCCTCATCCTCCGCACCAAGTACCACGGATATGTAGACAATGCCCTTTTCATTTCTTCCTGCCTCCGCCGCACAGTATCCCGACTGTTCGGAATGACAGGCTTTGAAGCCGATATGTCTTTCATAAGTCCTCGAAAGTGTATTTTCGTTCACAAGCTCCGTCTGTCCCGACTTGACGAAATCCCTCCATGTGCGGAAATAATCCGTGAGCATATCGTAATTTACAAGCTCCCTGCATATAAGTGCTATGTCATGCGCCGTGGAATATTCATTTCCGTCATAATATCCGCATGGCGAACAGAAAACAGTATCACGCATACCGAGCCTTTCAGCCTCCGCATTCATGCGCACGACAAAATCCTCAACGCTCCCCCCGGAGTTTTCCGCAAGGACAATCGCCGCATCGTTGGCATTTCCTATTATTACGGATTTAAGCAAATCGCCGACAGTTATCTTATCGCCTGCCTGAAGCCATACTACAGCCCCCTTGGTTCCCGTCACGCTCGGAGATGCCGTCACCTCGTCATCGGGCGAATAAAGCCCCTTTTCAATATCCTCCGCAGCAATCAGAACCGTCATGAGCTTGCTCAAATATCCGACATTCAGGCGAACGTCCGAATTGTATTCCTCTGCTATGTAGCCCGTTTTTGCCTCCATCAGAATATATGCGGAAATACCGCTGTTTTCGGCTGATTTTGCATAAATCGGCATTATTTCCGCAAAAAGAATTATGACGCATAAGATATTGAATATCCTTTTCATATTCATCACCTCATAAAATTATATAAATCAGACAAAGTTATTATTCGCATTGCAGGTAAATTTCGTAAGATGTGCATAAATAAAAATTTTTCCCTTGACTTTTTTCTGTTTACGTGATATAATGATATTCGTAATATTCGTCATAAAATATAATTGTAAATTAATTTTAAGCTGTGATTGAGCGATTGAGCAGATTTAAATTTTTTGTGTTTTCTTCCTCCGCCTGCGGCGGAGGAAGAAGTACGGAATATAAAAATTTTTGTGCATTGTTTCAGATGCCGGTTTATGGTTTTAAGCTGATTACAAATTATGAATTATGAATTATGAATTAATATGCCGCTGTGGTGGAATAGGCAGACACAAGGGACTTAAAATCCCTCGGAGTAAAATCCGTACCGGTTCAAGTCCGGTCAGCGGCACTGTAAAACATCGTGAAATCGGACTTTTTCGGAAGTCCGATTTTCTTTTTTCCGTCAGGAACAGCCTTGAATTTGTTTTTCATAGTTAAATAACTTTCCGCAGTATTTTCCGCCTGTGCATCAAATTGTATATCTTTCACAAAAATCAAAGGCTTCATTTGGCATCTTTAAAATTTCTGAAATTTTTCACAGGAAATATTTTTCTGACCAAAAACCCTTGACAATGCTGTAAATATATGATACAATGTACTTGAAGTGCAGCAGCTGTACACTTCTCTGTAACGGCAAAATTCAAGGTTTTCGACAAATCGTCAGGAGGCTCGGAGTATGTACGAAAATGTATTTCCGAAAAATACCCCGTCAGAAATCACGGATAAATGCTCAAAATGTGAAAGGCTTGCAAGTATGTCACCCGACGGCTGGAATGAAATGTATTCCGCTGCAAAAAAATATTACTGTGAAAACAATTCGCTCAGTCCGCCGGTATTCTATGTTACGGACGAGGGTCTGCCCCTCGGAGCATGGCTCGAAAAATTAAGAATATGCCGAAAAAACGGCATATACAACTGCTTTCTCACCGAAGAGCATATAGCAATGCTCGACAAAATCGGTATGCTGTGGGATGTCTATGACTATGTATTTGAACGCAGCTACAATGCGGCGGCAGCCTACTACAGAGAACACGGCGACCTCGAATGCGGTTCGGAATATGTTACCCCCGACGGCATACGTCTCGGCGCATGGCTCAGGTATCTGCGCACACAGTCCAAGAAAAACAGCCGCTTTCTCACGGATGAACAATATCAGATGCTCGCCTCAATCGGTATGCGCTGGGGCAGCAAGTACGAGCTGCAATGGGACGGAGTTTATCAGGTGCTGTGCGAATATTACAGGGCAAACGGAAATATAAATCTACCTGCGGCTTATGTTACTCCGGACGGTGTGCGGCTCGGACGCTGGATAAGACGGCAGATTGAACTCCACGGAAACGGTCAGCTTACGGACAGCCGCACGGAAAGACTCGAAAAGCTCGGCATAGTATGGAATACGGACAGCTCGTGGGAGGAAAAATTCCGCCTTGCAAAAAAATACAGCGACGAACACAACGGCATACTTTCCATGCCCTCCGATTATGTCACAGACGGCATATGCCTGAGCAAATGGCTCAATGAACAAAAGCTCACGGGAGAGGGCAGGCGAAAAAAACAGCTCACCCCCGAACAGCGTGAAAGACTTGAATCAATAGGTCTGGTTTTCGGAAAGACCAAAAGCGATATTGCATGGCATAACCGTTACATGGAGGCTAAACGCTATCACGACGAACACGGAAATGTCAATATCCCGACAGGCTATAAGGACGCATCAGGTAAAAATCTCTACGTATGGGTCGGCAGACAGCGTAAATATTACCGCTGCGGCAGGCTCTCCGACGAAAAAATAAAATTGCTCACAGATATAGGAATAATAAGCGGTTTCGGCGGCTCGCCCGGGGATGACTGCTCCTGTGCGGAGGTCTGCTGCGGCGGACACGGCACACTTTGGGATGCATATGCGCAGCGCTGGCAGCAGATGTATCAGAGTGCGGTCATTTTTTACAATAAGAACGGCAACCTTAAAGTTCCGCCGAAATACAGAACAGAAAACGGAAAAGACCTGTATGACTGGCTTCAGAGACAAAAAAAACAGTACAGAACAGGAAAGCTCAATGAGTATAAGATAACTCTTCTGCGCTGCATAGGCTTCAGTTTCGGAAAGAATCCGCCGAAAAACACGGCGGAAAAAAATACATCGGAACAGAAATAATGCGGCGGTATCAGCGTGAAAGAAAACAGAAAAGATATACGGAAAATGAAACAGACGGATAAAACAGATATAATTCAGTTATCCGGGAATGTTTTTCAGATATATCGCAGGCTTCTCGGCAGTCATCTGCGTGAGGTCATATTGCGGGAGGTAAATATGAAGGGAATGCTCCGTATCTGCCGTGCGGCAGCGGAAGCTTCTACGGCTTGTATATATCCTGATTGTGGGAGGTTACTATGCATAATACAAATTTGATGAATCATATGCTTTCGGAGGACGATGTTACAAACAATATGCTCAATGCCCTCAAAAGAGGCGAAGCGTCTGTTATTGTCACACCCGAAAAATTCTCAAAAAAGGGGGTTACGGAATATCCTATCCTCGAATTTGACGAGGAGGCTCTTGAGCTTCTTCGCCTCGGCATTGTCAACACACTGAAATACAGCAAAATTGTTCCGAACGGCGGAAAGGCATACGAATGTACAAAGCGTATGTTTGACATTGCGGCATCTGCCGCCGCACTTGCGGTTCTTGCCGTTCCGATAGGAATTGCGGCACTGGTGATATACATAGATGACAAGGGAAATCCTTTCTTTTCACAGGTAAGACTTACAAAGAACGGAAAGCCTTTCAGAATGTACAAGCTAAGAACCATGTGCATGGACGCAGAGGCTCGCTTCGCCGAGGTGCAGAAGGAAAACCAGTCGGACGGTCTTGCTTTCAAAAGCGACAGCGACCCACGCATAACCCGTGTGGGCGGCTTTCTGAGAAAAACCTCGATAGACGAGCTGCCACAGCTCTGGAATGTGCTTAAGGGCGATATGTCGCTTATAGGTCCCCGTCCGCCTCTCCCCCGTGAGGTGGTGCTTTACACCCCAAAGCAGATGGAGAGACTGCTTGTAAAGGGCGGACTTTCGTGTATCTGTCAGACCGAGGGCAGGAGCGATATGGCATTCGACGAATGGGTAAAGGGCGACCTCAGATATATAAAGACACGCAGCGCAAAGGTTGACCTCAAGCTCATGATAAAGACAGTACAAGCCGTTGTCATGAGAAAGGGCGCAAAATAAACACGGGGCTGTGATTTCAAAATACGCTGCTCTCCGCCGCAGACGGGTAAACAGTATATGACTGTGCTTTTAAAATTCAAAGTCCTTTGTTCCTCCGCCGCAGGCGGAGGAACAAAAGCAAAATATAAAATTTCTAAATGACTATAGCTGAAAATTCAAGGAGGATTTAAAATGAAAGGAATTATATTGGCAGGCGGTTCGGGTACAAGGCTTTATCCGCTTACAATGGTAACGTCCAAGCAGCTTCTCCCGTTATATGACAAGCCGATGGTCTTTTATCCCCTTTCAACGCTCATGCTGGCGGGAATAAAAGACATACTCATTATCTCGACTCCGACCGACCTGCCGAATTTCGAGAGACTTCTCGGCGACGGCTCACAGTACGGCATAAACCTTTCATACAAGGTTCAGCCCTCGCCTGACGGTCTTGCTCAGGCGTTCATACTCGGCGAGGAGTTTATCGGGGACGATGCGTGTGCAATGGTTCTCGGAGACAACATCTTCTACGGCAACGGCTTCGGAACTATCCTGCGCTCTGCAAAGGAAAATGCCGAAAAGAATAACCGTGCAACCGTATTCGGATACTACGTTCCCGACCCCGAACGCTTCGGTGTCGTTGATTTTGATGAAAACGGTCATGCCCTTTCGATTGAAGAAAAGCCCGAACAGCCCAGAAGCAATTATGCGGTGACGGGACTTTATTTCTATCCCTCGGGCGTTTCTGCGCTTGCAAATCAGGTTAAGCCCTCTGACAGAGGAGAGCTTGAAATAACCACTTTGAACGAGATGTACCTCGATGAAAAAATTCTTGATGTACAGCTGCTCGGAAGAGGCTTTGCATGGCTCGATACGGGAACAATGGACAGTCTCCTCGATGCGTCGAACTTCGTGCAGATGATACAGAACCGTCAGGGCATAGTTATCTCCGCACCCGAGGAGATTGCATACATAAACCATTGGACAGACAGGGAAAGACTGCTTGAAGCAGCTGAAAAATACGGCAAATCGCCCTACGGTCAGCACCTCAAGGCAGTCGCAGAAGGAAAAGTACAGTATTAACGGAGGAAAAAACATGAATGTATTTGTAACAGGCGGTGCCGGCTTTATCGGCTCAAATTTCGTTTTTCATATGCTCAGAAAATATCCCGGTTACAGGATAGTATGTCTCGACAAGCTCACATATGCGGGAAATCTTTCCACTCTTGAACCCGTGATGAAAAACCCGAATTTCCGTTTCACAAAGACGGATATATGTGACCGCAATGCCGTATATAAGCTCTTTGAGGAGGAAAAGCCCGATATTGTCGTAAATTTCGCTGCGGAGTCGCACGTTGACCGTTCAATCGAAAACCCCGAAATCTTCCTTCAGACAAATATCCTCGGCACACAGGTTCTTATGGATGCCTGCCGCAAATACGGAATACAGCGTTATCATCAGGTAAGCACGGACGAAGTCTACGGCGACCTCCCCCTTGACCGTCCCGACCTCTTCTTCACAGAAGAAACTCCCATTCATACGAGCAGTCCCTATTCAAGCTCAAAGGCAGGCGCAGACCTCCTCGTCATGGCTTATCACAGAACCTACGGTCTGCCCGTCACGATAAGCCGCTGCTCAAATAATTACGGCCCCTATCACTTCCCCGAAAAGCTTATTCCCCTTATGATAGCAAATGCCCTTGCGGACAAGCCTCTCCCCGTCTACGGCGAGGGTCTTAACGTGCGTGACTGGCTCTATGTCGAGGACCACTGCCGTGCCATAGACCTCATAATACATAAAGGCAGAGTCGGAGAGGTATATAATGTCGGCGGCCACAACGAGATGAAAAATATCGACATTGTAAAGCTTATCTGCAAGGAGCTTGACAAACCCGAAAGCCTTATCACACACGTCGAGGACAGAAAGGGTCATGATATGCGCTATGCCATAGACCCCACAAAGATACACAGCGAACTCGGCTGGCTCCCCGAAACCAAATTCGAGGACGGCATAAAAAAGACTATCAAATGGTATCTCGAAAACCGTGAGTGGTGGGAGACAATAATATCGGGCGAATATCAGAATTACTACGAAAAGATGTACGGCAGCCGTGCGGAGGTCTGAATGAAAAAGCTTAAAAGAATAGTATATTCAAGCAATATTCTCTTTTTTCTCTATCAGAAGCTTGACTCTTTTAAGCGCAGCCTCGGCAGCAGCCTGAAAGTCATCAACAAGGGATACGGAAGAATATCCAGGGATACAGAGGGTACGGGACACGAACTGATTATCGGCGAGGGTACAGTGCTTATGAATCCCACAATCCGCATGAGAGGAAGGAACAACAAGATTATTTTCGGAAAGAACTGTCATGTGGGTCCCGAATGTTCAATCTGGGCAGAGGGCGAAAATATACGCATAACTGTCGGCGACAATGTAACGTTTACAAGAAAATGTCAGCTCAATGCACAGGAAAAGAATATGTACATAAATATAGGCGACGATTGTATGTTCTCGAACAGGATTACCGTGCGAACCAGCGACTCTCACCCGATTTATTCAAAAATAACGGGAAAAAGAATAAACCGGGCTGCACCCGTTGTAATCGGCAGTCATGTGTGGGTTGCACCCAACAGCAAAATAATGAAGGGCGTTACTGTCGGTGAAGGTACGGTCATAGGGTCAAATACCCTGATAACCAGAGATGTTCCCCCAAATTCGTTGGCTGTCGGAATGCCCGGCAGAGTTGTAAAGACCGATATTGAATGGACAAGGGAAGATGTTATATTCGGCACGAATGAAAAGGATGATATATCATGAAATTTTTTGTAACAGGTGTGGGCGGTCAGCTTGGTCATGATGTTATGAACGAGCTTACAAAGCGTGGATATGATGCTGTCGGCAGCGATATTCTTGAAGCGGCAGATTCCGGTTATCCCTACGTACAGCTTGATATAACGGATAAAAATGCAGTTGACAGGGTGATTTCCGATGTCAGACCCGATGCTGTGATACACTGCGCCGCATGGACCGCCGTAGATGCGGCTGAGGACGAGGAAAATATCCCGAAGGTTCGTGCGATAAACGTTGACGGCACGAAGAATATCGCAGATGTCTGCAAGAAACTGGACTGCAAAATGATTTACATATCAACGGACTATGTTTTCAACGGTCAGGGTGAGACACCGTGGCAGCCCGACTGTAAGGAATATGCTCCGCAGAATGTCTACGGCAGGTCAAAGCTTGACGGTGAGCTTGCCGTTGCGGATACGCTCGACAAGTATTTCATAGTGCGCATTGCATGGGTTTTCGGCAAGAACGGAAAGAATTTCATAAAGACCATGATTAATGTCGGAAAAAATCATGACGAGGTGCGTGTCGTCAGTGACCAGATAGGAACTCCGACATATACCTATGACCTCGCAAGACTTCTCGCAGATATGGCAGAAACCGAAAAGTACGGATTTTATCATGCTACAAACGAAGGCGGATATATAAGCTGGTATGATTTTACCGTTGAAATATACCGTCAGGCAGGAATGAATACAAGGGTAGTCCCCGTTACAACTGCGGAATACGGACTTTCAAAAGCCGCAAGACCCTTCAATTCAAGGCTCGACAAATCCAAGCTTGCGGAAAACGGATTTGCTCCGCTGCCGGCATGGCAGGACGCACTTTCAAGATATTTAAAGGAGATAGAAGATGGGACAGATAACGGTTGAAAAAAATGTCGGCGGAATAGACGGACTCTGCGTCATAACCCCCGCAGTACACGGCGACAGCAGAGGCTATTTCATGGAAACCTACAGTCAGCGTGACATGGAAGAGGCAGGAATAAATATAATATTCGTTCAGGACAATCAGTCATGCTCGTCAAAGGGAGTTTTAAGAGGACTGCACTTTCAGAAGCAGTACCCCCAGACTAAGCTCGTCCGTGTGATAAAGGGAAGAGTATTTGACGTTGCCGTTGATTTGCGCTCCGGCAGCGAAACCTACGGCAAATGGTACGGGGTTGAGCTTACGGAGGAAAACAAAAAGCAGTTTCTCATTCCCAAGGGATTTGCGCACGGCTTTCTTGTTCTCAGCGATACTGCGGAATTTTGCTATAAATGCGATGACTTCTACCACCCGAACGACGAGGGCGGTCTTGCGTGGAACGACCCGTCAATCGGCATAGACTGGCTTGAGGTACAGGGCATATATAACGGAAGTGCGGACAGCGAGGGCTATACCCTTTCGGACGGCACTCCCCTTAACCTCTCGGACAAGGATAAAAAATGGGATACAATCGGCAATACGTTTAAGTTTTAACAGATAGGAAAGATAATTTAACTATGAATAACGATGTTCAGCACGTCTGGCTTATAGGCGCAAAATCCCTCGGTGCATACGGCGGATACGAGACTTTTATAAACAAACTGACGGAATATCACAAGGACAATGCGGCAATAAAATATCATGTAGCCTGCAAGGCAAACGGCGACGGCTGCATGAACCCGTATGAGACAGAGGGAGCAGAGATAATTTCCGATACCGAATTTGAGTACCACGGCGCACACTGCTACCGCATATCCATACCCGAAAGGCTCGGCTCCGCACAGGCGATATATTACGATGTAAAGGCTCTTGAGGAGTGCTGCAATTACATAAAAAAGCACAGAATACCGCACCCGACAGTGTATATAATGGCCTGCCGCATAGGACCTTTCATGAAGAAATTCTACAAGCAGATACACAGCCTCGGCGGAAGGGTTTATCTCAATCCCGACGGTCACGAATGGAAGCGTGCAAAATGGCCTCTTCCTGTCAGAAAATACTGGAAAATATCGGAGCAGATTATGGTTAAATTTTCCGATTTGGTAATCTGCGACTCGTTGAATATAGAAAAATATATCCATAAATGCTATGAAGGAAAAGGCATAAACGGCGCAGACCCGAACACAACATTCATAGCCTACGGTGCGGAGACAAGAAAGAGTACTCTCCCCGATGACGACAGTACACTTCTTGACTGGTATGAAGAAAAGGGTCTTTCGCCGAAAAGCTATTATCTCGTTGTCGGAAGATTTGTCCCCGAAAACAATTATGAAACCATGATACGTGAATTTATGAGGAGCAAGTCAAAGAGGGATTTTGCCATAATCACGAATGTAAACGAAAAATTTCTCGGTGAGCTGGAGAAAAAGCTTCACTACAGGTCGGACAGCAGAATAAAATTTGTAGGTACGGTGTATAATCAGGAGCTTCTTATGAAAATACGTGAAAATGCCTACGGATATTTTCACGGTCACGAGGTAGGCGGAACAAATCCCAGTCTGCTCGAAGCCCTCGGCAGCACGGATTTAAATCTCCTGCTCAATGTCGGATTCAATAAGGAGGTTGCAGAGGATTCCGCACTCTACTGGAGCAAGAAAAGCGGAAACCTCGCTGCATTAATCAATAAGGCCGACAGTCTCGCTCCCGAAAAAATCGCATTTCTCGGCAGACTTTCCACAAAGCGCATTGAAGAGGCATACAGCTGGAAGAGTATCTGCGATAAATACGAAAAGGTTTTCACTGCGCATAAATAATCTTAGGTGGTGGGTATTATAAAAAACATTCTGTTTTTACACTCCAGCTCTGAGCTTTACGGCTCTGACAGGTCGCTGCTGAATATAATAAAGCAGATTGACAAGTCAAAATTCAACTGTCATGTGGTTTTGCCCTGTGACGGTCCGCTTGTGCATGAGCTTAAAGCAATCAGGGGAGTAAAGGTAATAATCTTTGAGGTAGCCGTTCTGAGAAGAAAAAATCTGTCGTTTTTCGGCTTTTTCAATTATGTGAAGGATTTCTTCGGCTCGTATGCCTTTCTGCGCAGGTATATAAAGCGCAATTCGATTGATATAGTAGACACCAACACGGCTGTTGTCTTTCCCGGAGCCGTGGCGGCACGTCACCTCGGAAAGAAAAATGTATGGCATATGCGTGAAATTATCAAGAGCAATTTTGAAAATTCCGTAATATCGTTTATCATGAACAGATATGCCGATGCAGTAGTAGCCAACAGCAAGGCAACGGCAAGAGCAATCAAAGTAAAACGTTCAAAGATAAGGGTTGTATACAATGCCGTTGAAGTGGTAAAGCCCGCTCCGACAATCCCGCACGATGCACCTGTAATCGGAATGGCAGGAAGAATTAACCGCTGGAAGGGTCAGAAGCTTTTTGTCGATGCGGCAGAAATCGTTCTGAAAAAATATCCGCAGGCTGTTTTCAGAATTGCAGGAGATGTATACAGCGGAGAGGAATATATAAAGGAAGATTTAATAAAATATATCGGCGAAAAGGGTCTTTCGGACAATATAATACTCCTCGGACAGGTTGACGATATGCCGTCATTCTATGACGGACTTGATATTTTCGTGCTGCCCTCGATACAGCCCGAGCCTTTCGGACTTGTCGTCATCGAGGCGATGATGCACGAGCTGCCCGTGGTTGCCACAAATCACGGCGGTCCCACGGAGATAATAACAGACGGAAGGAACGGTTTCCTTGTCGATTATAAAAATGCCCGTGAAATGGCCGAAAAAATTCTTTTCCTCGCCGAAAACGACAGCTTCCGCATTGATATGGGAAAAGCTGCGGCAGAAAACGCAGTGAAAAAATATTCCGTTCCTGCTATGGTCAGAAAAATCGAAAATATCTTCAATTCAGTATAAATCCTCATAAGGGCGGTGAATGCTTCATGATAATTGAATTTAACGGGCTTGCCGGCTGCGGAAAATCCACGCTTCAGCAAAAATTATCCGAAATGAGCAGTGATATAAGCTATGCCGGTGTTGCTGAATTTCGCGGAAACGGACTTTCAGGGCTTAAGAAGCTCTTTCTCAAATTCAGGAGGTTCGTGTGTCAGTATCTTCCGGGAAATTTAAAATTTTATCTTTTATGCAGAAAGCTTTTTTCGTCTGCGGAGAGCAATAATAATTTCAGCCTGCGTGAAAACCGCATTTCAATAATGTATATGGTATATCTCTATGAAACATACCGCCGCTGCGGTGACGGCATTCTCGTAAGTGATGAGGGCTTTTTGCAGACTCTTGCCTCGATAGGCGCAAAGGGCAGACTTAATCCGAAGGCTGTAGGTGCCGTTTGCAGAGAGCTTAAAAAAATAAACGGCGGCATATTCGAGATAAACTGCAAATCCGATGTTGACGGCGCAATCATCAGAATACGGGAAAGAAACAGGAACGACTCCGCCATAGACCGTCTCGGCGGCAGCGAGCTGAGGGACTATCTCACGGAATTTGACCGTCAGCTAAGAATATTCCGCAGATATTTCGGCAAAAAATACGGGCATATGTATGTTGATACCTCACTGCCCCCCGAAAAATCGGCGCAGCAGATTGCAGAAAGGATACATGATTTTCAATGACTTGCTTTGTAATTTTACATTATCTCGTTGCTGACGAAACCATCAGCACGGTAAATTCAATACTGAAAAATGTCGAAGGAGATTTGAGGGTAATTGTCGCAGACAACTGCTCCCCGAACGACTCCTTTGATGTTCTTACCGAAAAATACAAGAACGAACCCCGTGTCGATGTCATAAAAAACAGCTCCAACGCAGGATATGCAAAGGGCATAAACTTCGGATATGATTTTGCAAAAAGCAAATATTCCCCCCGTTTTATCGTTGCAATGAACAACGATATGGAAATAAGACAGGGTGATTTCATAAAAAGAATTGAACACGCATACAAAAAGACAAAATTCTTTGTCCTCGGTCCGGATGTATATTCCACCTCTGCAAGAAAGCATCAGAACCCCGAAAAATCCCATATAACCTCGATTGAGGATATTGACAGAAAGGCTGAAAGCGTAAGGAAAATAATGCAGGATACAAAAATGCTTAAAATCAAGGAGATTTTAAGACGCTTAAAGCCCGTTTATAAATTTTACTATAATATCAAAAAGACAAAAAACGACTCGGAATACGTCAGGAAGCCGAAAGCAGGAGTTTGTCTGCACGGCTCGTGCCTCATTTTCTCGGAGCTTTTCATAAATAAAAGAGAATATGCTCTCTATCCCAAAACGGAATTTTACTGCGAGGCGCAGATACTCGACTACGAGTGCAAGCGTGACGGAATGAGACAGATATATTCACCCTATCTCATAGTCCTGCACCATGAGGACGTTGCAACGGAGGCTGTAAACGGCAGCTATTCGGCAAAGATGATTAAAAAATGCGAACGTGTGCTTGCATCTCTTGAGATATTCAGACAGCTTATTCTTAAGGACGAAAGGGAAAATCATGGCTGAAATTGCAATACTCACAGCAACATATAACGGCGGAAAATATATACGTGAGCTTCTCGATTCAATCGCCGCACAGACATATTCCGATTATAATATATATATCCACGACGACGGCTCGGATGACGGAACTCCCGGAATAATAAGAGAATACAGGCACAGTCATCCCGATATGAAAATAACCGTCCTCAAATATCCTCCCACGGGTTCGGCGTGCAGAAATTTCATGTCTATGCTTAAATACGCAAAGGAGCCGTATATAATGTTCTGCGACCAGGACGATATATGGAAAAACGACAAAATCGAAACCGTATATAATGAAATGCGCAGAATTGAGGGCGATAAAAGTGAAAAGCCCTGTCTGGTTTTTTCCGATTTGTATGTTGTAAATTCAGAGCTTGAAATTATATCCGATTCCTTTATGCGATATTCGGGGCGCAATCCTCACAGAACGGATTACAGGTCTCTGCTCATGAAAAATTCCGCCCCCGGCTGTACGATGATAATAAACAGAAGCCTTGCAGAGCGTATGCTCCTTTGCAGGGATTTTTCAAAAATCGGTATGCACGACATATGGGCAATGACAATCGCCTCTCTTACGGGAGAGATTTCATATATCGACAAGCCCCTTATATATTACAGACAGCATACGGGAAATGTTGTCGGAGCAAAAAAATCAAGCCCTGCCGCAAAATATATAAATACACTTAAGCTCATACTCAGCGGACAGCAGGCAGGGGAAAAGAAAATCTGGCTCGATAATGTCAGCCGTCTTGCGGGACTTCTTGCGGCTACGCAGAGGCTGAGCGAAAAGGACAGAATTTTTCTCAAAAGACTCGCCGCAATAAGAAAAAAAGACAAAGCCGTGCGTATCCGTTTCTATTACAAAAACGGACTGATAGACGGAAAAAAATGGTGGCTTGCACTTTGGGTATGATATGCCCGTGTTATATTGGAGGATAAATATGATTTCCGTAATAATTCCAACCTACAACAGAGCCGACAGGATTAAATTATCGGCTGAAAGCGTTCTGAAACAGACATACAGGGACATAGAGCTTATAATTGTCGATGACGGTTCGGACGACAACACGGAGGAGGTTGTCCGTTCGCTCAATGATGACAGGGTAATATATATCCGTCAGAAAAATTCGGGAGCCTGCGCCGCAAGAAACAACGGCATTCTGCACGCAAGAGGCGAATATATCGCCTTTCAGGACAGCGATGACAAATGGCGCAGGGATAAGCTTGAAAAACAGCTTGAATGCATGAAAGAATACAATGCCGATGTATGCTTCTGCAAGATGAAAAGGGCAAACTATGCGGCTAACAAGGCGGTATATTTTCCCGATATACCCCGTGGAACAGTTGAATACTCCTCTCTGCTTGCGGAGTCCCTCGTAAGCACACAGACGATACTTGCAAAAAGAGCTGCATTTGACGAATTTAAATTTGATGTAAGAGTAAAGGCACGTCAGGACTGGGACTGGACAATACGTGCGGCAGGAAAATATTCTTTCTGTTTTGACGATGATGTGCTTGTCGATGTATATTTGCAGAACGACTCGATAACTGCAAACCAGAACCACGAAAAAATAGCAAAAACACTCATGCAGATTTACAGCAAATATAAGTATCTTTTCAAGGATTACCCGGTATTTCAGGTCAATCTGCTTGAACAGATAGCATATCAGAAAACACGCATATCCCCAGCATATGCCCCCGAATACAGAAGAAAATACCGCATAACCAGAAGCAAGGCTGACCTTGCAAAGACAATATTGTCAAAGCTCCGTCTGCTCCATCTTTTCTATAATATCAAGCTTAAATGACCTGAATTTCAGGAGGAATAATGAAAATAAGAATACCTTCTTTCAGATTAAGGCTGAACCTGACGGAAAGACAGATATACGAAAAATTCCGCAAAAACAGGTCGCCGTTGTTTTTAATGGGGATTTTTATGTCGTTTGTGCTTGTACTGCTGAGATTTTCGTCTGTCTATCTCATCGGAATGATACTGACAGCCTTTGCCGTGTGCGGGCTTTTTTTCACAAGCAGATACAAGCTGTTCAACAGGGTTCAGATGATATGGATTTCCTTTGGTCTTACGGCACTTTTCTCGTCGGCTCTGGGAATATGCACATACAGCGATATATTCAGGTACAGCCGTTCAACGTTTTTGATGATTGTTTTCTTTGTGTATCTGGTTTCTTTTCTCACAGCCAACTGCTTCAGCGGAGACAGTGTGGGGCGTGTATTTTTTTCGCTTTACCGTGATTTCATGCTTTTGTGTTCGGCATTCGGACTGGTTGAATATGTGCTTAAAATACAGCCGTACAAGCGTTTCATAACCTCTGCGTCATGGAGAAATAATTTTGAAAATTACGGCGATATTTCGCTCAATACATACAGAATGATGCTTATTTTCAATCACCCCATACATTACGGAGTGCTTCTGATGTGCGGAATAATAGCCCTTTATTATATACCGTATAAAAACAAATATATTAACTATATTGCCTATGCCCTCATGCTGTTCAACGTCATACTGACGCAGGCGAGAACGAGCTGGATTCTTCTTGTGCTTTTCTTTATTCTTGTGTATACGAAAAAGACTGTCAAGAACCGAAATTTCAGACCAATCCCCCTGAAAAAGCTGGGGTATCTGATTTTGATAATCACTGCTCTTTTGTTTGTTATATATCTGATAGCCGTTCTTCCCATTTTTGAGGGCATAAGAGATATTATAAACAAAAGACTTGTCGAAAACGACTCAAAAAATCCCCTCGGCGCAAGAATTACAAATTTTTCCATAGTCGGACAGATAAAGGACAGGTACGGAATACTGTTCTTCCTTTTCGGAGGCGGAAACGGATTTGCAATTTCCTATCTTCACGACCACCCCACGCTCAACGGCTGGATTTCTGCAATTGACAACCAGTTTCTTACGGTATTCATCGATTTCGGCATAGTCGGACTTACGTTGTTTTTGTCGCTGCTTTTTGTGTCTGTATACAAATTCTATAAGAATGCCGCATCAATTCAGGATATAAATTATGTTATAATTATTCTGCTGATACTGTCGGGAATTTCATATGAATTTATGGGAATAAACACGGTTTTGATATTGTTTGTGATAACGCTTTCACAGCTTAACAAGAATGAAAATATGATTTATGCTCAAAGAGAGTTATCCTTAATCAGACAGATTTAAAATCATGTGCAGAAATGTTGAAAATCCGTATTTTTCCGCCTCATACAGGGAAAACGGAATATTATACTATAAAAAACAGAGGTGCAGAATTGATTAAGATAGGTATAGTTATCCTCAATTATCTTGCATACCAGACCACTATAGATACTGTGAGTTCTTTTGATTTGCAGGACAAAGAGGGATTTGAGGTATTTTATGTAATAGTTGACAACTGCTCGCCGAACGAGTCGTATGAAAAGCTGAAAAAGGCTTACAGGGGACGAAAGGACATTGCCGTGGTAAGGACAGGGAACAATCTCGGCTTCGCAAACGGCAACAATTTCGGATACAAACAGCTTCTTCTGCATATGAAGCCCGATTTTACGATAATTTCAAACGATGATATTCTTCTTCCGCAGCAGGGACTTTATAAATGGATAGTACAGTGCAGCAGGGAGTATAAATTCGCCGTGCTTGGCCCCGATGTGTATTCCGTAAGCGGAAAATTTCACCAGAGTCCGCTTGAAAACCATTCAAGGGATATTCACGAGTGCCGGAAGGAATACAATGAGCTGAGAAAAAAATATATAAAATGCCTTGTGAAGAAATTTCTCAAAATATCGGGCTATCAGGGAACACCCGTATGGAAGAACGATGCATATGACAAATTCACCGGCTCAATGACGCTGCACGGCTCTTTTCAGGTGTTTTCAAATATCTATTTCAGGAAATACTCACAGCCCTACGACACGACAACATTCCTCTACATGGAGGAGGATATATTAAAACTGCGCTGTGACAGGCATAATCTGAAAATGATATACTCCCCCGACTATCAGGTACATCACCTACAGGCAATAGCAACAAATATGATAAACAAGACGAATTACGACAAGGAGCTTTTCAGGAGAAAACACCTTATACATTCTTTTCGCTCATATATGGCTTTGCTGAAAAAGCTCGGATAAAACTCCGCTGAATGCACAGAGACGAAAAAAATCCTGCTCCCCGCTTACGGCGGGGATTTGCAGAATATGGGCTTTGTCCGTATAAAGCCGTATTTCACCGCAGTGCAGGAAAAATATAAAATAACAGGAAAGGACTTCGCTATGAATTTAAAGAAAGCTGCGTTAATAAATGCAGCAGGCAAATACTCTCAGGTAATAATACAGCTTGGTGTATCTGCGATACTTTCGAGAATTTTAACTCCTGATGATTACGGAATTGTTGCTGTCGTTACGGTTTTCAGCACATTTTTCGCCACGCTTTCAAATATGGGCTTCGGAACGGCAATAATCCAGAAAAAGGATTTAACCGACGAGGACGTAAATAATATCTATTCGTTTACAGTATATGTTTCAATAGTCCTGACAGCAATGTTTTCCGTTCTTTCATTCGGAATAGCATGGTTCTACAAGGACAGCATATATATCCCGATAATGCTCCTGCTGGGCATTTCCCTGTTCTTCAACTCGATGAACATGGTTCCGAACGGTATTTTAAACCGTGACAAGAAATTCAAGACAATAGCAATCCGCACGGTAGCAGTCTATGCCGGTGCGGCAGTTGTTGCGGTAATCCTTGCGCTCCTGCATTTCAGATACTATGCGCTTATAATACAGAACATACTCGCAGCGTTCCTGAACTTTATCTGGAATTATGTCTCGACAAAGCCGAAATTCAGGTCAAAAGTCGACATGGCCAGCATAAAGAAGGTATCGAATTATTCCGGCTATCAGTTCGCATTCAATTTCATAAATTATTTTGCAGGAAATCTCGACAATCTTCTGACGGGAAAATTTTTCGGCTCGACAGACCTCGGCTATTATAACAAGGCATATACACTCTCGCTCTATCCCGTGAACAATCTCAAAAGCGTTGTATCGCCTGTCCTTCACCCCATTCTCTCGGATTATCAGAACGAAAAGGATGTCCTTTATTCAAAATATATAAAAGTCTTAAAGCTCATGCTCCTGCTCGGAACGTATGCGGAGGCTGTATGCTATATCGCAGGCGGAGAGCTTATTACCATAATATTCGGAAGTCAGTGGGAGAGGTCGATTTTCTGTTTTAAGATGCTCAGTCTCTGTATCGTATTCAGAATGATGAATTCAAGCAGCGGAGCGATTTTGCAGTCGCTCGGAAACACAAAGCTGCTTTTCATAAACGGTCTTGTAAATACCTGCATATCGACAGCCGCCATACTTACAGGAATATTTGTATTCGGCGACATAAACCACCTGTCGCTGTGCGTAGCCGTTGCATACGTACTGCACTATGTCTCGACATCACTCATGGTCATAAGTCTGGGATTTGATTACACGCAGAAAAGATATTTCATGGATATGTACAGGGATTATATAGTGCTTGCCGTGACAATGGCGGCGGCATTCCTTGATTTTTTCAGCATTGAAAATATATTCGTTTCAGCCGTATGCAAGGGATTGTATATAACAGTCGTTTTCGGTGCGGTGATGTTTGTCACGAAAGAATATAAAATTTTCACAATGCTGCTCCCAAAGAAAAAAAAGACAGCCTGACGGCAAGGAGAATACAATGAACGGAAAGCTTATAGTAATCGAGGGACTTGACGGAAGCGGAAAGGCTACACAGGCGGACAGGATATTTAAAATACTTGAAAATAAGGACGAAAATGTCAGGAAGGTTTCGTTTCCCGACTATGAAAGCAATTCCTCCGCACTTATAAAAATGTACCTCGGCGGAGAGTTCGGCTCGTCCCCCGATGATGTAAACCCCTATGCGGCATCAAGCTTCTATGCCGTTGACCGCTATGCAAGCTATACAAAAAACTGGAGGGATTTTTATCTCGGCGGCGGAATTGTAATCGCCGACAGATACACCACCTCCAATGCAATACATCAGTGCGCAAAGCTCAGGGAGGAAAAATGGAACGGTTTTATAGACTGGCTTTTTTCCTATGAATATAATCTCCTCGGAATACCTGCCCCCGCACAGACCGTTTATCTCAGGGTTGACCCCGAAATCAGCCGCAGACTTATAACACAGCGTTATAACGGCGATGAGACAAAAAGAGATATTCACGAGGCGGATACGGCATATCTCGAAAAGGTGCGCAGAGCCGCAGATTACTGCGCAGAAAAACTGAACTGGAAAACCGTGGAATGTGCGGCGGACGGTTCCATGCGCAGAATTGAAGATATAACAGACGAAATCCTTGGTCTGATTTTATAAATCAATTTTCCGGATTTGATTTGTATTCCCCGGCAGCGGCTGATTTGCATGAAATATCAAAAATATATCTTGACTTTTTTTCAAAATAGTACTATAATTAGAATGTTACCACTATTGTTGGGCGATTTAAAAATGTTCATGACAATATATAGAAATCTTGTTTCCCTGCCGGCGGCAGGGAAATAATAACAGGCATAAAAAGTTCTGTGCATTATTAAAATGCTCATTATAGTTACTATTAAAACATATCTTTTAAGGAGGATGCATACTATGGCTAAACAGATGTCAAGGTCAAACTATGAAAAACTGGTTCAGGAGCTTGATGACCTTAAAATCAATAAACGTAAGGAAGTTGCGGAGCGTCTTAAAGTTGCTCGTTCATACGGCGACCTCTCCGAAAACGCAGAGTACGACGAGGCTAAAAATGAACAGGCTATCCTTGAGGCTCATATCGCAGAGCTTCAGTATACTATCGACAATGCCGAAATTATCGAGGACTCGAATATCTCCGTTGACGAAATCGGCATGGGTTCAAAAATCCAGATAAAAAGACAGGGCAGCGAAAAAATAGAAACCTTTACTATCGTAGGCACAAATCACGTTGATGTCAGAAACGGTCTTATCTCGGACGAGTCGCCTATCGGAAAGGCTGCCATGAAGAAAAAAGTCGGCGATGTTTTCATAGTCGAAGCACCCGTGGGCGAGCTTCGCTTTGAAGTTATCAACATCTCAAAATAAACCGAAAGGACGTATATAATGAGCGAAAATAACAGCACCCCCGTTCAGGAAGAACAGGATATAAATATATTGAAGAAGGACAGACTTGATAAGCTTGCCTCTCTGCGTGAGGGCGGCTTTGACCCCTATCAGACGACAAAATTTGACGTTACCGCAAAGGCTGCTGATTTAAAGGCACAGTACGAAAAGGACGAGGCTGAAATCACTGCCGCCGCTGACGGAGATGAAGAAAAAATCAAGGCTGACCTCGAAAAGCTCCACGAAAACACAGTCCGCATAGCAGGACGCATAATGAGCTGGAGAAATATGGGCAAGGCGAATTTCATTGATGTCCGTGACGCAAGCGACAGAATACAGGTCTATGTGCGCTCGAACGATGTCGGCGCAGAGCTTTTCAAGCAGTTCAAGAAGAAATGGGATATAGGCGATATAATCGGCATTGAGGGCTTTGTATTCCGCACGATGAAGGGCGAAATTTCAATTCATGCAAAGAGCATACAGCTCCTCTCGAAGTCTCTGCTCCCCCTCCCCGAAAAGTGGCACGGTCTTAAAAATCAGGATATGAGATACCGCCAGAGATACCTTGACCTCATAGTAAATCCCGAAGTAAAGGATACTTTCGTAAAGAGAAGCCGTATTATAAAGGAAGTCAGAAATTATCTCGACAATCTTGGCTATACCGAGGTTGATACCCCCGTACTCCATACCCTTGAAATAGGCGCAGCCGCAAGACCCTTCATAACTCACCACAATACGCTTGATATTGATATGTATATGCGCATCGAAACGGAGCTTTACCTCAAAAGGCTTATCGTAGGCGGATTTGACAGGGTTTACGAGGTAGGACGAATTTTCAGGAATGAGGGAATGGACACCTCCCACAACCCCGAATTTACATCAGTCGAGATGTATCAGGCTTATACGGACTATATCGGCATGATGGATTTAATCGAGAATATGTACCGCACCATAGCCATGAATGTCTGCGGAACGGCTAAAATTACCTATCAGGGCATTGAAATAGACATGGAAAGCCCATGGGAACGTCTTACAATGGTTGAGGCTGTAAAGAAATACGCAGGAGTTGATTATAACGACTGGGCTGACGATGCCGCCGCAAGAGACGCAGCAAAGGAAAAGGGTGTTGAACTTGACGAGGGCGAAAATTCAACAAAGGGTCATGTTCTCATAGCGTTCTTCGACGCATTTGTCGAGGAAAAGCTTATCCAGCCGACAATAATATATGATTATCCCGTTGAAAACTCTCCCCTTGCAAAGAGAAAGCCCTCCAATCCGGCATTCACGGAGCGTTTTGAATATTTCATATATTGCCGTGAAATGGGCAACGCTTTCTCGGAGCTTAACGACCCCATCGACCAGAAAGAGAGATTTGTAAAGCAGGTTGAGGCAAAGAGGGCGCAGGGTGCGAATGCCGAGGTAGACGAGGACTTCATCACCGCTCTTGAATACGGTCTCCCTCCCACGGGCGGACTTGGGTTCGGACTTGACAGGCTTGTAATGCTCCTGACGGACAGCGCATCAATAAGAGATGTACTTCTTTTCCCGACAATGAAGCCCATTCCTGCAAACAGCGGCAGACCAATATCGGAATAAAAACCGCAAATTAAATTTTTATCCCCCCGCCGGCAGCGAGGGGATAAATTAATTATTGCAATGTCATAAACAAAAATCCCCCGTGTCATAAACAGGGGGATTGTTTTTTATAATCAGTCGCTTACGTAAGGGAGAAGAGCGATATGTCTTGCTCTCTTGATAGCAACGGTAAGTTCACGCTGGTGGAACGCACAGGTACCTGTTACACGTCTGGGGAGAATTTTAGCTCTCTCCGTCATGCACTTTCTGAGCTTTGCGAGGTCCTTGTAATCAATTCTCTCAATTCTGTCTGCGCAGAACATACAAACCTTCTTGCGAGGTTTCTTAGCGGGACGGGGACTTCTTTCCTTATCCATTGGCATTTGATTTATCCTCCTATCTTAGATATTATTATCAGAACGGAACATCTCCGTCGCTGATAATTTCTTCAAAGTCGTTATTGCTGCCGTATGACATACTGTCATTGTTCTGGGGCTGCTGCGGAGGGGGAGCAGGATAATCACTGCCGTTATTATAACCGTTGTTATTATTATAACCATTGTTATTGTAACCGTTATTATTATAACCGCCGTTGTTATTGTAGTTATTATTCTGGTAGCTGTTGTTATTTCCGCCCGACTCTGATTTACTTCCGACAAACTCAACATTATCGACATATACATCGGTAGTATAGTGAGTGACATCGGGATGATTTTTGTCCTGGTAGCTGCCTGTCCTGAGATTTCCCTCAATACAGATGAGCTTGCCCTTGCTGAAATAGCGTGAAACAAACTCCGCAGTCTGTCTCCATGCGATACAGTTTATGAAATCAGCATCATACTCACCTGTCTGCGGATTTTTGAAACTTCTGTTCACAGCAACGCTGAACCTGCATGAGGAAACACCGTTCTGTGTCTGTCTGAGTTCGGGGTCTCTTGTAAGCCTGCCTATTAAAATAACCTTATTCATCTGACCGCCTCCTTAAAAATAAAGCAGAATTATTCAACAACAGTAATGAGCGAACGAAGAATGCCGTCAGCAATATTGAGACGTCTCGAAAGCTCGGCGGGGTATTCGGGAGCTGACTGGAATGTATAGATTACATAGTAACCCTCTGTCTCGTCCTCGATAGGATATGCAAGCTTGCGCTTACCCCAATCTTCGTTGACTTCAACAGCTTCAGCATGACGCTCAATTCTCTCCTTGAATTTCTGAATGAGAGCCTTCATAGGTTCTTCACCGTTTTTAAGGCTGAAAACGACCATTGCCTCATATTTAGCGGATACTTTTGCCATTATAAACACCTCCTCTCGGATAATAACCCGCAACTGCTGCGGGCAAGGATAAATATCGCATAAGCACGATACTTGAATATTATATCATATGGGGAATAAAATGTCAAGGGAAAAATAAATATTTATTTTTTAATTATCTCAGAAATTAAAATCCTCGTAGTCCTCTTTTATAAATCTGTGATATGTCACATGAAGTCCCTCATCGGTTATGCAGTAATAATAGCTGTCAGGTATGCCGTTTTCAAAATACACAAGCCAGTCAAACTCCTCGTTATTGCTTTTCTGAATGCAGACCTTGCCGTATTTGTTGAAAACATCGAAAACGTCATCAACAGATTTTCCGTGCTGTCTGACGGTATCAATCAAATCTGCGATAAAACCGCCCTTATAATTTTCGTGAACGTATTCCGTACCCGTTTCCGAAACAGTAATGCAGTAGCCCGATTTTATGGCACGGAAAGATATAGCCCCGATTTTATCGCTTTTAAACTCCGCAAGAATATCGTCATTCACGGTATTGACACCGAGAATATGACAGAGGGATTTTGACGTATAATTAAAGCTTATCGGTCTTTTTTCGTAGCCGATTTTGAGCTGCGCCTCGCAGATATTGTCGATTAAATTTTTCTCAAGTCCTTCGTAATTCATTATTTTTTCCTTTCTATGCCGTACTTTGCATAAAATCTGTCAATATCCCTTTCGGAAGTGACAAGTTCCGCATACATGAGCTTTTTTGAATGCTTATCGTAAAAACCGATGGTTTTTTCGCCCGTGCAGATGCTCGCCTCGATTTTTATATCATCTGCGGTAAAGCCCTGCGGAACGGGGATTTTTTTAGATGAAGAAGCACCGAACATTATACAATCAACTCCTGTTTTGTTACAAGGCACACGGGACAGTGGTCACTGCCCATTATATCTGTATGTATTATCGAGTCTTTCACGCTGTTCATAAATCTTTCGGACACGATGAAGTAATCAATTCTCCAGCCCGAATTTTTCTCCCTCGCCCTGAAACGGTACGACCACCACGAATACCGGACTTTATCGGGATAAAGTCTGCGGAAGGTATCGGCAAAGCCCGCATTTAAAAGCTGATTGAATTTTCCCCTCTCCTCGTCGGAAAATCCGGGGTGTCCGACATTCGTCTTAGGATTTTTCAGGTCAATTTCATTGTGTGCGACATTCAAATCACCGCAGTAGACAACGGGCTTTTTCTTATCCAGTTCAGTTAAGTATTCCCTCATATCGTCCTCAAAATTCATTCGGTAATCAATGCGTTTAAGCTCGGGCTGCGCATTGGGAACATAACAGCAAACGAAATAAAAATTTTCATATTCGCAGGTAATGACACGTCCCTCGTCCGTGTGCTTCCCGTCAATTCCGTATTTAACGGACAAGGGCTTATTTTTGGTGAAAACGGCAGTACCCGAATAGCCCTTTTTTGCTGTTGAGCTGTTATAATAGGAATAATATCCCTCCGGCTCAAAATCCGCCTGCTCCCTTGTGCATTTGATTTCCTGAAGGCAGAAAATATCCGCATCAAGGCTTTCAAATATCTCCCTGAAATTCTTATTCATGACGGCTCTGAGACCGTTTACGTTCCAAGATATAAACTTCATTGGTTTTCTCCTTTGGTTAAAGTTATAACGGATAATTCGGGGCGGTTGAATATCCTTGGTATGAAAATCATCCGCAAAGGTCTTGCAAGTCCTCTGCTGACTATCTGTGATGAATTTTTATACTCAAATACTCCCGTTGTACGGTAAGGGAAAACTCCCTGATTGGGCGCATAAAGACCCTGTTCGAGTATGACGGGAAGTCTCCACTGTCCGCCGTGAGCGTGACCCGAAAGAACAAGGTCAAATGTCGGGATATTCTCGTCAGGGCGCAAAAGCTCCTCACACTGTTCAGGCTGATGTGCAAGGAGAATATTATAATAACCATCATCAAGAGTATCATAGCATTCATCAATCTGGGTGGCTTTATCGCCGTATTCATAAGGGTCGATAACTCCGTAAACCCTGATTTTCT
The DNA here is from genome assembly GCA_017470905.1 of Ruminococcus sp. Lineage (GTDB taxonomy): Bacteria > Bacillota > Clostridia > Oscillospirales > Ruminococcaceae > Ruminococcus. The sequence goes on from JAFUXL010000016.1 coordinate 26,606, forward strand.
GATTTCTGACATTGATTTCGCTATATTTTCCGTGCAGGACGGGAACGCCGATTTCGGAAACCTTAACGAAAAATTCGTCATAATCGTCACGCATCATCTCATGATTTCCGGCAGCATATCCGCACGGATACTTTTCACTCACAAGCTTCATGATATTCAGCGCATCATCAAAGCCGCCCATATGGTCAATGACATCTCCGCCGAAAAGGACTATATCGGGATTTTCATTTTCTATCTCATTCATAAGCCCCGACTGACCCTTTCCGTAAATACAGTCATGCAAATCGGAAATGAATATTATTTTTATGTTGTCATTTATTTTATTGCTTTTAATACTGTAATTTATCTTTTCAAGCCAAAATCCCCATGTATAAAGCAAAATTACGAGAGCCGAAACAGCTCCCGCAATTATTCTCCTGCGCTTTTTCGGGCGCATTATTTTGTTCCTCTCTCACAGATAATGTCAATCATTTCGCCGACATTCTTCATTCCCGAAACTTCTTTCATCTTGAAGCGCATACCAAATTCTTCCTCTACAGCACCTATGAGGTTAATATGCTCAATGCTGTCCCAGTCCTCGATGTCTGCGGAGGTTGTGCTGCCGCTGACAGTTATATCCTCATCGTCAAAAACGTCCCTGAAAACCTCGCTGAGCCTTGTGATAACATCATTCTTATTCATAAATATTCTCCTTTTCATTAACTTTTATAACTTTATTTTTGTTTTCGTAGCCTGTGATATTCAATTTCCATACGGAGTCGCCGTTTTCGGACTGTTCAACAAGGTCAAAGCCGAAAGCTCCGAAAAGCTGCGAAACCATGTTATTTTTTGGCGTTTTGTAATAATAGCCCATGATTTTGGAAATATTTCTGTCTCTGCACTGACTGACCAGTTCGTCGAGCATGGCAAATTCCATATCCCTTTTGAGTACACGGCAGCTCATGAGCCATAGTTCAACATGGAGCGTATCGCCCTCACAGCGTCCGATAACCACCGAAACTATGCCGTTGTCGCCGAATTTATCGGCAAGTCTGCCGTAAAGCCTTATTCTGTCGGGCATGGCGCATACCTGCTCCATTTCCTGCTGTGTATATCTCTTTGTAGTCAGGTTGAACTGATTGCTTTTGTTTGTCAGCTGGGTTATCCTTTGCAGATAGACTGGAGTAAAATCCTTTATTTCGCCGTGCATATCAAGACTTAAAAGATAATCGGTATAATTTTCAAATTTTTTCTGCTGTGATATTCTCTTTGCGTTTTCGGCATACATATCCGAACGCTTCAAATCGTCCTCCGAAACGGAGGTTATCTCGAAAAATCCGCCTCTGCTCAGGGTATACATAGCCTTTCCGACAGACTCCGCATGAACGGTATGAACTGCGGGGAGCTGTGCGTTGACTATGGCACATTCGGCAGGATTATCGTCCACGAAAACAAAGCTTTCGGGTAAAAGTCCGAGTTCGTCCGCCGACTCCGCAAGGTTTAAGTCCTTCGGGTTCCAGCTTGCCTTTATTGATGCAAAATCATCGGGGCGGAGTATGCCTGTCGGGTGATTAAGACCGGCAAGGGCATTTTCCTCCTCATTTTTTGAGCATACGGTTAAAATTATGCCGTAGTTCTTGTAATTTTTAATGAAATGCTGAAATTCGCTGTAAGCCTCGCCGACAGCGGTTTCCTCACCGATTTCAATTCCGTCAACACCGTCATCGCCTATTATGCCGCCCCAAAGGGTGTTATCGAGGTCGAGGGCGATAACCTTCTGATTTTTTCCGTATACGGATTTGATTATACAGGCGATACTGTAGGACAGTTCGGGGATAACCGAGGTACTCATCGCATATTTATACATATACCATGCTTCCGTATCGTGCCATTTTTCAAGACCAATCACGGACGAGAGATAATTTATATCATTAATATAAAAGCCGTTGTTATGCCTTGCATAGTCCGAGAGCATGACATTCAGGCGGTTTATGAATGCAGCCGTACCGCTTATGCCCCAGCCGTCCCAGCTTCCCGTGCGTCTGAAAAGCGGAAGTTCAAAATTATTCTGAATTATCGGACAGCCGTATTTCTGAACGAGGCTGACCCAGACCTGTTTAAACCTGTCAAACTGATTTTCAAGTCTGAGATTTACCTGTTCTTCGGTTTCGGCAGGGCTTTCGGGGAGCATGGTAAGATTTCTCGATGTGGTATGTATATAAATCAAATCGGGAGCAAATTCATCGAGTTCGGGGTTTCCGAAAACGGCATCTTCATAGAATTTATTGTATTCGGACTTGTAAAACTCCGCCTCTATGCCGAAATTCAGCAGAAAGAGGTCAAGTGCCGAGATAACGTCGTCCGCAGTCGAGCCGCCGAGGACGGCAATTTTCTTTTTTATGCGCAGAGAGCCGTCCGAAAGAAGCTGTTTTCTGACAGATTTTCTCTTGCGCATGATATACTTGTTGTCAAAGGGAAATTCAAGTTCTTTCATTTTCTCACCTATTTATCAATATTCTCTTTTATGTAGTCCTGATTGGAGACAGCCGAGAAAGTATTCATCGAGAACAGAACATCTGTTGCATTAACCTGCTTAATGAAGTCTATCGCATTTATATCAAAATATCTTATATCGCAGAGGTAGATATTTTCAAACGAATAAGTAAGCAGTGACGGGAGAGCGTTTCCGTAGCTGTCCTTGAAGATAACGAGGGTTCTGCCGTTCTTCATGCCCGTATGGAGGAATTTTATCTGGTCATCGAGGGCGAATGTGAGATAGTAGTCGGAATTGCTCATATTTTCGGTACTCATGAATAATTCGCCGTCAACGGGGTTCTGGAATGCGGTGTCGTATATCTTTACATCAACCTTGTCCTTCGGCTTGAAATATACAAATTCTTCGGGATTGTTGATAATATCCGCACTCTGCGTAAAGCCGTAGATAGTTCCGACATAGCCCTGAAGCGTTACCTTGTTGTACTTGTCAAAGCCAGCAAAGGGAACACCTGCGGCATTTGCAAATGCCTGAGCCGCATAATATGCGCCGAGCTGCTGCCAGTGGTGGTCTGTTCTGGAATATATATGCTCGTCCTTGTGGGCAAGGAGAGCCGTGTAAGCGTCAACGTGCTTAACTCCCCTGAAAGCCGCCGCCATGCTGTCGAGGTCGTCCTTTTCGCTCTCGGAGAGGTCTTTGTAGTTTTCGGGGAGATAGAAAGATACAGCAGTCGGCAGAACCATTGAATAGACGTTCACGGAATTGCCGAGCCTTTCCTTATATTCGTTGACATAATCGGCATATACCAGTTCGCTGCCCCATGCGCCGCCGTAAAGCATAAGTCCCCTGTTGTTGACTATCATTATATTATTTGTGATTTCGCCGTTGTCGGCAGCAGGTTCGTTGGCATTGGGAAGAGTTGTAACGGGAGCAGTTTCTTCAGTTACCGCAGAGGTAACGGCTGTGTTGCTGACCTCGGAGGAGTTATCGGGAGCGGCAGTAGTTACGGAGGCGGTATTTCTCTGATTTGCCTTTTTGTTATTCTCGTATGTTCCGCCGTGAAGCGTTACGCCGTCACCGTATTTAACGCCCTTCATCGGCATAAATACGGAAGCAATCATATTCTTGAAAAAGCTTCTGTTGGGGACGGTATCGTCATAATAATCGGCAAGTCCCTCGGTATATTCGCCGCTTAAATAGCCTGTAAGCGAAAATTCGGGCATTTTCGTGAGGTTTCTGTTCTCCTCGTGCGAAACGGTATCCCTCGGAAGTATGAGCAGATATGCAAATCCTGCAAGCAGTACAAGCATTATAACTCCTGCATTCACAAATGAAAGCTTGTTGTTTTTTGAAAGCGGCTTCTTATCCTCTGCCTTTTCGGACTTTTCCGACTTGGGCTGTACAGGTTTTTCCGATTTGGGCTGAACGGGCTTTTCGGATTTGGACTGAACGGTTTTTTCCGATTTGGGCTGTACAGGCTTTTCCGACTGCTGATTTTTCTGCCGCATAAGCTCTTCAATTTTCTGCTGTACGGATTTTTCGTCACGGACATTTCCAGACTTCTGCACTGCGGAGGTATTTATCTTCACAAGCTTTCTGACGGGAGGTCTGTTATTCGGATTGTTTGAATTTTTATTTTCCATTATTCGCACCTCTTAAAACCTGAAATACAGAAACGGGTTTGTAGTCGCATCAACGAGCATGACACTGCTGACAAGCAAAAGCACGGCTGAAACGACAGTTGTGACAATACTTGTTGCAGTCTTTGATTTTTCGCCCGAACACAGCCTGCTGTTCTTTATCATGTCTATCACGGGGAAACAGAATACAACAGCCGCCGTGATGAGGAATATATTATTGCTGAATGAGATTTTATCCGCAAGGGTTATGAAGCCGTTTCCGCCCATGCCGAAAATGGATTTGAAAAATTGTCCGAGCTGACCGAAGTCCTCGAAATAGAATATTCCGAAGCCGATGAAGATAACCGCCTTGCTGTAGATATGACGTATAACGAGCGGAATTTTCTTCATGTTCTTCTTGCCTATCTTCATCTCGATGAAAACGAATATTCCGTAATAAAGACCCCAGATTATAAAATTCCAGCTTGCGCCGTGCCATATGCCCGTACAGAGCCATACGAGGAAAAGTCCGCCGTATTTTCTTCTCTTGCCGAATATCGGGAGATAGAGGACGTAATCCCTGAAAAATGTACTGAGTGATATATGCCACCTCTGCCAAAATTCCGTTATGTCCTTGCATATGAAAGGGTGTCTGAAATTTTCGTCAAAATGGAAGCCGAATACTCTGCCCAGACCGATGGCTATATCAGAATATCCCGAAAAATCGAAATATATCTGCAAGCCGTATGCAAAAGCACCGTACCATGCGCCGACAAAGCTTGTCGTTTCAATATTTCCGAGCATATTGTCGGCAATAATGCTTAACTGATTTGCGATGAGTACTTTTTTTGAAAGACCGAGAACCATTCTGTTAAGACCGTAGGAAATATCCTCTATTGTGACGCTTCTTTCCTCGATTTCGGCTTCTATGGTGCTGTAACGGACGATAGGCCCTGCGACAAGCTGCGGAAAAAGGCAGACATAGAGCAGAAAATTCTTAAAGCTTTTCTGCGCCTTCACCGTTTCCCACTGTACATCCACTACGTATGAAAGCGTCTGGAAGGTATAGAAGCTTATGCCTATCGGCAGACGTATATCGGGAACGGGGATTGAAATTCCGAAAAGTGCGTTGATATTCTCGACAATAAATCCGCTGTACTTGAAAATTCCGAGCATCAGCAAATCGAAGATTATCGCCCCTGCAAAGGCGATTTTCTCTTTTTTGTCCCCCCTGTATCTTTCAATGGAAAGACCGGCAAAATAGTTCACACCTGCGCTCAGGAGCATAAGGAACACATATGTAGGCTCTCCCCATGCGTAGAATATCAGAGAAAATATAATCAATACCGTGTTTTTATCCTTTGTCTTTCTGACAAGCCCATATGTAATCAGGCACAGCGGAAGAAAAAGATAAATAAAAAAGAGTTTTGAAAAAACCATAGCTATCTTCTTTCTTTGCTTATTTATTATAATTTATACGTAAAAGCCTGCCATACCCTCCTGCGGACAGGCTACGTTTTTTATTATATCACGTTTTTTTTATGATGTAAAGCCTTTTTTTCAAAATAAAAGTAGAATAAAAATCAAATTTCTGCGGAAAATTAGTCTTTTCGACAAGTAAGGCAGTGTTTTGAATAAGTTTTAACAATATATCATCATATTCTGCGCAACTTTTTTTTACATAAACGTTATGAAATGTAAGGAAAAATTGGTGGACTTACGGAAAAATATGTGATATAATAACACTGTAGTCAGACAATGCATAATGCACATTGCACAGTGCATATTGCACAATGCATAATTAATTTAAAAACAGAAATAATATGGTTTCCGCTAACGGCGGCGGAAACAGACAAAACCAAAATTTTTATGTATTATTTTAAAATACTGAAATTTATGATTATCTGATTATGCATTATGAATTATGAATTAAAAAAAGGGTGATGGTTATGAGAAAGAATTACATTGACAATATCCGCTGGATAACGATAATATGTGTTGTGATATATCATGTTGTGTATATGTTCAACGGCGTGCAGACAGTAGGAGTTATAGGTGCTTTCAGGGAAAATCAGTGGCAGGACGGCTTGCAGTATCTTCTGTATCCCTGGTTCATGGTGCTTTTGTTCGTCGTGTCGGGCATGAGTTCAAGATATTACCTCGAAAAGCATACCGAAAAAGAATTTTTCAAATCAAGGACGAACAAGCTCCTCGTGCCGTCAACCCTCGGACTTTTCGTTTTCCAGTGGATACAGGGCTATTTCAGCATGAAAATTTCCAATGCCTTTGAAGATATTCCCGACACCGTTCCGAAGCCCGTGCTGTATATCATAATGAGCCTCAGCGGAATAGGTGTTTTATGGTTCATACAGCTTTTGTGGGTTTTCTCCGCACTGCTTATCCCCATAAGACGCTTGGAAAAGGATAAATTATACGAAAAATGCAGAAATATCCCCGTATGGGCTTTGATACTCCTCGTGATACCGCTCTGGGGAATGGCGCAGATACTGAATACCCCGGTAATAACAGTCTACAGATGCGGTATATATGGCTTTGCGTTTTTAATCGGATATTTCATATTCTCACACGATGAAATAATAAACAGACTCGAAAAATTATGGTATGTATTCGCACCGGCTGCACTTATACTCGGAATTGTAAGCACAATAGTGTATTTCGGCGAAAACTACACAGAAAAAAACGTACTCAACAGCCCTCTTTCGATAGCATATGCATGGGCAGCAGTCCTCGGCATAATCTCATGCGGAAAAAAATTCCTCGATTTCAGAAATAAATTCACGGGCTTTATGGCATCTCAGAGCTGGGGAATTTACATATTCCACTATTTATACATATCAATTCCGGCATATTACATGATAAATACGCAAGTACCTCCCGTTTTACAGTATATTATATGTACAGTCCTCGCATTTGCGGGAAGTATAATAACCTATAATATAATATCACGCATACCGGTCATAAGATACCTCGTCCTCGGCATGAAAGGAGTTAAGAAAAATGTTCAGCGATAATTTAATATATCTCAGAAAAGCAAAGAACATGACACAGGAGGAGCTGGCGGAAAAATTAAACGTAACTCGTCAGACCCTCTCCAAATGGGAAACGAGCGACTCACTCCCCGACATCGAAAAAAGCCGTATGATTGCGGATATTTTCGATGTATCCCTCGATGAACTCGTAACGCACGACAATATCAACGGCAAGCTGCTCGTTCCCCCGAAAGGCAGGCATATGTTCGGTGTGGTCAAGGTCGGCGAAAAAGGACAGATAGTCATTCCCTCAAAGGCAAGAAAGATATTCAATATAAATATCGGCGACTCGCTGATTATCATAGGCGATGACAGTCAGGGGATTGCAATAATAAAGGAGCAGGATTTCCTCGCCATGATTGACGAAATAAAAAATAACTATGAATAATGCAATTGAATAAAATACAAAAAGCGGATATTTTTATATCCGCTTTTTGTGCGTTATGCCTATTTTCAAAAAAATTCCCTATACTATTGACAAACGCAGGAAAATATGATATATTAAACATATGAACAACTATTCATATGAAAGAGATGATATTATGGCTGATACTTTTGAATTTAATGTAAATAATCTTGACTGCGCTCACTGCGGTGCAAAAATCGAAGCCCTGATTTCCGATATGCAGAGCATAGAAACCGCCGTTCTTAATTTTCCGCTAAAAAAATTAACAGTGACCGGTGAAGTTGACGAAGAAACGGTAATGCTAATGAATGAGCTTGCAAAAGCAATCGAACCCGATGTTGAACTCGTTCAAATCGCAGAAAAATCCGAAAATCATACACATTCCCACGGAGAAGAGGACGGCTCGCTCAAATCGGAAATTATACTCCTGATTGTCGTGGTGCTTGTATTTGTTTCGGCAATTATAATGGGAAAATTAAATCTGCCGTCCGCCGTAAGCCTTGTATTTTATATCTTATCATATCTGATACTTGGAAAGGATGTCCTTGTTTCGGCATTCAGGAGCATAAAATCGGGAAATTTCTTTGATGAAAACACCCTCATGACGGTTGCAACGATAGGAGCGTTTGCCCTCGGAGAATATTCCGAAGCAGTCGGAGTTATGCTTTTCTTCAAGATAGGCGAACTCTTTGAGGATTACGCAGTGGCAAAGAGCAGAAAAGCCATAACGGACGTTTCCGAACTCAAAGTCCCCGAAGCAGATGTTTTAATCAGCGGCGAATTTAAGCGTGTATCCTCCGACAAAATCAAAAAGGGCGATATTCTCCGCATAAAAGTCGGAGAGAGAGCTGCCGCCGACGGAATTGTCGAAACGGGCGAAAGCAAAATAGATACCTCCGCCGTGAACGGCGAACCCGTACCCGTTGTCATACGCAAGGGGGATGCTGTAATGTCGGGCTGTATAAACCTTGCGAATACTTTCACCATGAAAGCAACTGCCGCCGCAGATGAGTCAATGCTGTCGAAAATTGCAAAAGCCGTTGAAACTGCCTCCGCCGAAAAGCCTAAAATCGACAAATTTATCACAAGATTTTCAAGGATATATACCCCCGTGGTGCTTGCTGCGGCATTCCTCACGGCTTTAATCGGCTCTCTTATAACTCATGATTTCCATAAGTGGATATACTCCGCACTGACATTCCTTGTAATAAGCTGTCCGTGTGCATTGGTTCTGAGCGTACCGCTTGCGTATTTTTCGGGAATAGGTGCGGCATCAAAGCTCGGAATTTTATTCAAGGGCGGAAATGCAATAGAGGCTCTTGCCAAAGTAAAAGCCTTCGTTTTCGATAAAACAGGTACTCTCACGAACGGCACGTTCTCCGTCACGGAGATAAAATCATTCGGCAATATGTCGGAAAACGAAATTCTTGAAATATGCGCAGGCTGTGAGCAGTCCTCATCTCACCCCGTTGCCGAAAGCATCGTTTCGTATTGCAGGGGTAAAAATATAAAATTAAAATCCGCAGAAAGCCTCACGGAAATTGCAGGTCACGGAATATCCGCCGCAATGGACGGAAAAAATATCCTATGCGGCAACGAAAGGCTCATCAACGAAAATAATTTAACCGTTCCCGAAACGGAAAATTTCGCAGGCACTCCCGTTTATATCGCAGCTGACGGAAAAATCGAGGGGCTTATAATAGTATCCGATACGGTGAAAAATTCCTCCGCAGGTACAATCAAACAGCTTAAAGATATGGGGCTTTACACATCAATGCTCACGGGCGACAAGCAGTCCAATGCCGAAATTGTCGGAAAGCAGCTTGGAATAGACTATGCAAGGGGCGGACTTCTCCCCGATGAAAAGCTCACGGAGATAAACAATATCCGCAAAAATCACGGCGCAGTCATGTTCACGGGTGACGGAATAAACGATGCCCCCGTGCTTGCGGGCGCAGATGTCGGCGGCGCAATGCATACGGGCGCAGACCTTGCGCTTGAAGCGGCTGATGCGGTTTTCATGAACAGCGAACCCGAATCCGTTGTAAAGGCTAAAAAAATCGCCGACAAGACGCTCCGCATATCTTATGAAAATATAATATTCGCACTCGCAGTAAAGGCAATCGTGCTGATACTCGGAATGTTCGGACACCCGAATATGTGGCTTGCGGTATTTGCGGACTCGGGAACGGCAATGCTCCTTATACTCAATTCGATAAGGGTTTTAAATATCAGGAAATACAGATAAGCAAATCCCCCGTTCATCCGGGGGATTTGCTATGAGAAATCACGGAAAAAAGCCCCGGACGAACAATACCGAGGCTTAATCTTTTATTAAGTTGTATAAGCGACTTTCATCACTTAGCTAAATTTCCTGTTGGACTCACCCTTTCAGTTCAGTATTTAAACATATACCTGAAATCTTTCATTAGAATCACATTCCTTCACAGTAAATAAGCGATGCAAATTAAAAGCTTCTCATCGGACTCACCTTTTACTTCAAAATTCCGCATGATAAATTCAAACAAGCGGCACACGAAAAATCCGTGAAAATAATTTACAAATCGGAGAGAACGCAACCGATAACACGATTACAAAACGCACTTCTCATTGGAACCAAACCCTTACATAAGATTTTGATTTATCTAAAGACTCACGTCGAAATTTCAGATAATCCTGTACCTGTTTTCAACTCACGGACACAAGCCGCAGAGTTCAGACACGAAGCCGTTTTCATTCAGCAATACGTCAGCTTTGCAATTGAATTAACCTTATGTACTTTCAATCAACGGAACAAGTCGCAAGACCTATATTCCCACTTTAAAAATCCAATTACTCGGCAAGCCCGCCGGCTTCACGCTGCTGTTCTTTAGTTTCTTCCATTGGACCCACTCACCTTTCCGCCTTGATTCATTTACATTGCCGCAATCCGCAGACGAAAACGCTGTTAAACACGATTACCGCCGACAGGAGCAGCAGACCAAGTAAATCTAGCTGTTCGGGATAACTCCTCGTTACTCCCTTTCCTTGATTATATGATAACATATGCTTTGTAAAAAGTCAATAGTATTTTTGAAAAAAACCAAAATTTTCGGTGAATTTTGTCAGTATGCACAATTGCACAGTGTCACGATAATCAATATGCACAAATAATAAATTGTTTTATATTTCCGCTTGCAATTTTCACGGAAATAGTGTATAATAATTATGCAAGCACACAAGCGCAAATTTGACGATTTTTAACAGGAGGAAAGTTATGTCTGAAATGAACGAATACACACCCGACCTCTTTGAGCTTATCGATGAAGAGGGCAACAAGAAAAATTTTGAGCTTATAGATGCCGCAGAGCTTCACGGCGAGCAGTATTTCGCACTCGTCCCCGCCGCCGAAGATGAGGATTTCCTCGGAAGCGACTGCGACCCGGTTATACTCAAATCAATCTATGAAAACGATGAGGAAATTCTTGCGTCCATTGATGATGACGAGGAATTTGAAGAGGTGTCGGCGTTTTTCCTCGGACGCTTGCAGGAGGTTCTCGAAAATTACGATGAATTTGACGAGGACTGGGAGTAAAAAAATCTTTACATATTTTTTTGAAAATATATAAAAAAGACTTGATTTTTTTAAATCCCTGTGTTATAATATATACAGTGAATGAATATTCTGCCTTGTTCGAGTAATTATAGTTTTTATAATCCAACACATCTTATCAGGGAATACAGCTCCGTGCGTGGATTGCAGACCTCCCGCATTGCGGACGAAGGGAGCGTGAAGGGCATGGGCGTTTACCCACCTGCTTCGTGCGGGTTTTATGCACTATATGACGGCAAGGCGGATAATTTTTGCCTCTTTCTCCGTATGTCCTTAAGGACTGCGGAGTTTTTTAATGTAACATCCGAGCCGAATTTTTCATATAATATAAGGAATATTCACCGCTGCGGCGGAATAAAAAAATTCGGGAGTGATTTTCATGGATAATGTGATGATAATTTTCGCCCTCATACTTTTCATAATAGCCGTTTTCGAGATATTCACGCTGTTTTTCGGTATGCCGCTGAGTACCGCACCGCCGTATGTGACGCTCCTGCCCGTGTTCGGAACAGACGCTCTTTTCGCCGAACGTCTCGAAAGGCTCTCCGTAAAATCGGGCGGAAGAAGCCGCATTGTGATAGTCTTCTATTCCCCGGACAATATGCAGAAAGCCATTTGTGAACAGTTCTGCGCAAATAATCCCGACACGGTAATCGTCAGCCCCGAAAATCTTGAAAAAATATTGTACGAAACATTTGCAATTGACGAAAAAATGTAGTATAATAATAGGGTATTACAAAAAGGGGGATTGCTTATGAGCAGCGAAACGCTACACATCGAGGGTACTGTCGAGGAAGTCATTTTTAAGAACGATGAAACAGGATATATCGTCCTCGACCTTGATGCAGGAGGAGAGCTTATCACCGTTGTAGGGGAGCTGGGCGACATTGACGAGGGCGAGGGGCTTATCCTTGAGGGAAATTATCAGACGCACATGAAATTCGGCACGCAGTTCAGAGCCGAATACTGCGAAAGAAAGCTCCCCTCAACCTCCGTGAACATAGAAAAATATCTCTCGTCCGGCGCAATAAAGGGCATAGGCAAGGGCCTTGCACGGAAAATCGTCAGGACATTCGGCGATGATGCCCTCGATATAATCGAACACGATACTTACCGCCTCTCCGAAATAAAAGGCATATCACGCAGCAAATGCGACGAAATTGCAGAGGAGTCAAGAAAATTATTCTCTCTGCGCCGCCTTACCTCATATCTTTCGGAATATGAAATAAAGCCGAAAATTGCCATGATGACATACAGAAAATTCGGCACTGATGCGGTCGGGCTTGTAAAGCTCAATCCCTATATCCTCTGCGGCGACATGATAGACCTTGATTTCAGAAAAGCCGATACCGTGGCACGCTTATCGGGCATAGAGACAAATTCCCCCAAGCGCATAACCGCAGGAATACAGTACATACTCAAAGTGAATACATCGGCAGGGCATTCCTGTCTGCCGCTTGATACGCTCACCGCACTTGCGGAAAAATTTCTCACTGTATCCGAGGAGGATTTCAATAAATCATATAATGCCGCACTTGCCGAAAACGAGCTTTTCACCTATGTAAAAAACGACAGGATATATGTATATCTCCCCGATTATTACTATGCCGAAAAATTCATTGCCGACAGAATACACATACTCAAAAATTTCTCCTCCCCCGAAAATCCGGGCATTGATGCAATGATAGATATTGAAGAGGAAGAGAACAATATAAAATACGGTCAGATGCAGAGAAAAGCCATAAGCTCCGCCGTTTCCGACAGTCTCATGATACTGACGGGAGGTCCCGGAACGGGTAAGACCACCGCACTCAATGCAATAATTTCCATTCTCGAAAAAAAGGGCGACAGGGTACTCCTTGCCGCACCGACAGGACGAGCCGCAAAGCGTATGGCGGATTTGACAAACCGTGAGGCAAAGACAATCCACAGACTTCTCGAAGTAAAATACAGCAAGGAGGGCAGGCTTACATTTTCGCACAACGAAAACAACCCCCTCGACTGCGATGTGCTTATAGTGGACGAGATGTCAATGGTAGATGTACTCCTCTTTGAAAGTCTGATCCGTGCGGTAAGGCTGGGCTGCAAGCTGATAATGGTCGGTGACGGCGACCAGCTTCCCTCCGTGGGCGCAGGAAATCTCCTGAATGATATGATAAACAGTGGAGTTATACCCTCCGTTAAGCTGAGAGAAATATTCCGTCAGGCTGAAAAAAGCTGTATTATTACCAATGCTCACAAAATCGTATCGGGAGAATATCCCGACCTCACACGAAAGGACAATGATTTTTTCTTTTTCCGAAGAGATGATTATTCACAGGCGGCAGAGCTGACAGTGCAGCTTGCAAAGACGAGACTTCCAAAAGCCTTTCACTTCTCCCCCACCGATGATATACAAATCCTCACACCCTCACGCAAAGGCTCTGTCGGGGCGATAGAACTGAATAAAATCCTACAGAAGGAGCTTAACCCCCGTTCACGCAGCAAGCCCGAATACAAGGGCTATATATATACATACAGACAGGGCGACAAGGTTATGCAGACAAGAAATAATTACGATATTCCTTGGGAAAAGGGAAACGAACACGGTACGGGTATTTTTAACGGCGATATTGGCAAAATAATAAAAATGGACAAGCTTTCGCAGACAGCCGTGATTGAATTTGACGGGCGCAATGCCGTATATCCCTTTGATATGCTCTCTCAGGTGGAGCTTGCATATGCGATAACCGTCCATAAAAGTCAGGGCTGCGAATTTGATGCCGTGATAATGCCCGTCATGGAGGGCTTTGAGAAACTCAGCTACAGAAATCTTCTCTACACAGCAGTAACCCGTGCAAAGAAATTAATGATACTAATCGGCTCGGAGCAGAAAATAAAAAACATGACGGACAACAATAAAAAATCTATGCGTTACACCTGCCTCAGAGAAATGCTCGAAAATTAATTCATAATTCATAATTATACCGCCTGCGGCGGTACTGTTAATATTATGACAATGTTATAATATTTTTGTAATGTAATAAGGTATAAAGGGGGGGCGGCGTTCCCCTATTCAAGACAGGATGAAATTTTTGCCCTTGTCATGGGAGTGAACGCAGCGATAGCGCAGTGAACGAAATGACAAGCTTCAAAGGCAAAAATTGACGACTTCAGATAGGAGGGTTTTTATGTCAAATACAGATATTGGTATAGATTTGGGTACTTCAAATATAGTCATGACTATGGGAAATAAAGGTGTCGTTCTGAGCGAACCCTCCGTCATAGCCTATAATACACGCACGGAACGAATACTCGCAGTCGGCAAGGAAGCCTATGAAATGATAGGCAGAAATCCCGACTATATCGCCGTTGCAAGACCCATAAGCGAGGGCGTTATCTCCGATGACGACCTCACGCACAGCATGATAAGGGAATTTATCCTTAAGGTCACGGGGCATCAGCTCATAAAGCCCAGAATAATTATCTGCGTCCCGTCATTCATAACGGATATTGAGAGCCGTGCAGTTGTCGATGCCGCCAAAAGCGCAGGCTCTCGGCAGGTATATCTTATACAAGAACCCATAGCCGCCATGATAGGCGCAGGAGTGAACATCACAAAGGCAAAGGGGCATATGATTGTCGATATAGGCGGAGGAACAACCGATGTCGCCATAGTTTCCATGAACGGCATTGTTACCTCTCATACCGTCCGCAATGCAGGAAATTCAATTGACCGCTCCATAATAAAATATATGCAGAACAAGTACAAGCTTTTAATCGGAGAACGCACCGCCGAGGCTGTTAAGAAAGAATTATGCAACCTCTACGACCCCAGTGCGGAAACGACATACACCGTAAAGGGCAGAAGTCTGCTTAAAGGTCTGCCGGCACAGGTCATACTCAGCGAAACGGAGTTGTTTGATGCTATCGAGGACGATGTTTTCGCAATAATGGAAGCCATAAAAAAAGTCCTTGAGGACTCTCCCCCCGAACTTGTCGGTGATATTCACGGAAACGGACTCCTGCTCACGGGCGGCGGCGCACTGCTGGGCGGTCTTACTCTGCTGATAAAGCGCACTCTCGGAATTGAATGCCGTATTGCAAAGGACTGCATAAACTGCGTTGCAAAAGGCACGGGAATGGCATTCGGACAGATGACCACGCTACTTGACGGCTTTGAAGCGGTAACGGTCTACAAATACCGCTGACAGCTAATTCATAATTCATAATTATCTCCCGCCGCTGGCGGAAGATAAATAAATCAGGGGGTTGGGGGAAAAGCCGCACTTGCGCTGATAGAGAACGGAGCAAAGCGCAGTGAACGAAAGCGCAAGGCTCAAAGGCGGCGTTCCCCCATTTTTAATATAGACTCTTGACTATTTTGTAAAAAAGAGATATAATATACCTATCACACAATAAAGGAGATTTTTTAATGAGCGAAAATTGTAACCCCGAGGCTTGTTCAAGCTGTCCGAGTGCTGGCAATTGCAGCAGTCAGCCGCAGAGCTTTCTTGAACAGCCCAACAAATTAAGCAATATCGGAAAAGTAATCGGAATTGTCAGCGGAAAAGGAGGAGTAGGCAAAACCATGGTTTCCTCCCTCCTTGCCGTTTCCATGCAGAGAATGGGCAGGAATGTCGGTATTCTCGATGCCGATATAACAGGACCCTCAGTCCCCAAGGCTTTCGGCATACACGGCAGGGCAGAGGCAAGCGAGCTGGGTATCTTCCCGAGGAAAAGCAAAATGGGCATTGATGTTATGTCCCTCAACCTCCTCGTGGAGAACGAAACCGACCCCGTTGTCTGGAGAGGTCCCGTAATCGCAGGTGTTGTAAAACAGTTCTGGACGGACGTTATCTGGAAGGATACGGACTTCCTTTTCGTGGATATGCCCCCCGGAACGGGCGATGTGCCGCTTACGGTTTTCCAGTCCTTCCCCGTGGACGGAATTGTTATAGTTACCTCTCCGCAGGAGCTGGTTTCCATGATAGTCGAAAAAGCCGTGAAAATGGCACAGCTTATGAATATACCGATAATCGGCATTATAGAGAACATGAGCTATTACGAATGTCCCGACTGCGGAAAGAAGATAAACGTTTTCGGCGACAGTCACCTTGACGAAATCGCATCGCAGTACAATATCCCCGTGCTTGCAAGAATACCCATATGCACGGAGCTTGCAAAAAACTGCGACGACGGCACTATCGAGCTTTTCGAGGGCGAATGGCTCAGTGAAGCAGCCGAAAAAATCGCAGATATGTAATATCAAGGGTCTTGTGTATATGCATAAGACCCTTTTATTTCCCTGTAAAACGGGGGGATTTTCCATTTAATATACTGATTTAATATACTAAAAGTATTATTTAACATAATGATTATATCAAATTCATTTAATTCACAAATTTTCAATTGAGATTATGTGCAGATTTTATATTGATTTTTATTAAAAATTATGTTATAATTACATAAGATATTGTAAATTATGCGGAAAATCCGACACAGGGAGATGATTATATGGACGAAAAAAGAATTAAAAAACTTGACGAGTTGTTTGAGGCATTCTCAATAATCGCTGAAGGAGCATATGTCTATCTCTGCGATATGAAATACAATTATTCACGCTGGTCAGAAACCGCCGTTGATTTCTTCGGTCTGCCCGATAAGTATATGTACGGCGCAGGTGATATATGGCTAAATCACATACACCCCGATGACAGGGAAAATTATTCCAAAAGCATAGAGGAGATTTTTGCAGGCACTGCTTCGGGTCACGATATGCAGTACAGGGCAATGTCCGCAGACGGCAGCTATACAATATGTACCTGCCGCGGAGTTATTATACATGACGAAAACGGCAGCCCGAAATATTTCGGCGGAATTATAAGAAATCACGGTGCGCACAGCTATATCGACTCCGTGACGGGTCTCAGAAGCCTGTACGGATTTTTCGATGACCTCAAAACCACAATCCGCAAGTGTCAGCAGAATGTCATGCTCCTTATCGGATTAAGCAGTTTTTCGGATATAAACGATGTATACGGCTATACCTTCGGCAATAAAGTCCTTTATGAGCTTGGACGGCAGATACAGATAAGCTTTGTGAACTGCGGTGCGGTGTACAAGCTTGACGGTACAAAATTCGCCATAGTAAGCCATGATGTGTCATACGAATATCTTGTATCAATCTTCAATAAAATGAAGAACGATATAATAAGAGAGTTTTACGTTGACGGAGAAAAGGTAAATTTATCGCTCAATATGGGTGCTGTCGTTCTCAACAGCTGCGAGATAGGTGCGGAAACAGTGTATTCGTGCCTTAAATATGCCTATTACGAGTCAAAGCACCATCATCTCGGAGAGCCGTTTTTATTCGACAATGCCCTCAGCCACGAAAACCGCACAAATCTGCATAAATTAAACACAATAAGAAACAGCATACCGAACCGTTGCAGCGGATTTTTCCTCTGCTATCAGCCGATAGTAAATGCCGAAACGGAAGAGCTTAAAGCCATTGAAGCACTCCTGCGCTGGAAAAATGACGAATACGGCATAGTTCCGCCCAATGAATTTATATCCGTCCTCGAACAGGATACACTCTTCCCTGAGCTGGGCAGGTGGATATTGAAACAGGCAATGACTGACTGCAAGCTTTTCCTCGAAAAATATCCCGGTATGCTCGTCAATGTAAATCTTTCCTATGCGCAGCTTGAGTCGGCGAATTTCGTTGCGGACGTGCTGAAAATAATCAGAGAGACGGATTTTCCGCCCGGAAACCTCTGTCTTGAAATAACAGAAAGATGCCGTCTGCTCGATATGTCGCTTCTCAGGAGCATAATTGATATATTCCGTGCAAACGGGATAAAGGTCGCCCTCGATGATTTCGGAACGGGATTTTCTTCCCTGGGAGTTCTGCGCTCACTTCCCATTGACTCGGTGAAGATTGACAGGGAATTTATAAAAAATATTGAAAAAAGCAACAGTGACCAGTACACCGTGCAGTTTATTTCAGACCTTGCACACGCATTTTCCGCAGAAGTATGCGCCGAGGGAGTGGAGACTGCCGAAATGCGTGACTATCTGCGCAACTACAGAATAAGCGGATTTCAGGGCTATTACTATTCAAGACCCGTCACGATTGACGTGCTTTTTGATAAAATCAATTAATAAAAAAGCAATGTTCCCCCGCCCGAAGCGGGGGAACAGTTTTTGATTAGCTTTCGGAAAGGAAATTTTAATGGATAAATCTAATGTTTTAAGAGATTATTTCGGTCACAGCTCCTTTAAAGATGGTCAGGCTGAAATTATCGAAAATATCCTTTCGGGACGTGATGTCCTCGGAATAATGCCCACGGGCGCAGGAAAATCCATATGCTATCAGATACCTGCCGTCATGCTCGAAGGCGTGACAATAGTCATATCGCCGCTTATATCCCTCATGAAAGACCAGGTAAGCGCACTGAGAGAAACGGGAATAAGTGCTGCTTTCATAAACAGCTCGTTAAATCTTCGGGAATATCGGGAATTTTTCGCAAATGCAAATTCGGGCGCATATAAAATAATATATGCCGCCCCCGAAAGACTTCTGACTGATGAGTTTATGAATTTTGCAATGAATGTAAAAATATCCATGACAGCCGTTGACGAGGCGCACTGCGTATCGCAGTGGGGACAGGATTTCAGACCGAGTTATCTTAAAATTGCCGAATTTGTCGAAAGATTGCCCTACAGACCCGTTATAGGCTCATTCACCGCAACCGCCACCCCCGAAGTAAAGGAGGATATATGCAGACTACTGCGCCTTAAAGACCCTTTCGTGATTACCACCACATTCAACAGGAAAAATCTCTATTTCGGCGTGGTAAAGCCCCGTGACAAATACGAAAAGCTTAAAGAACTCCTCGCCGATTATCAGGGAAAAAGCGGAATAGTCTACTGCACATCACGCAAAAGGGTCGAGGAGGTTTGCGAAAAATTAAACCATGACGGATATTCAGCCGCAAGATACCATGCAGGACTTTCACAGCAGGCGAGAAACACAAATCAGGAGGATTTTATCTGTGACCGCAAAAAGATAATGGTCGCCACAAACGCTTTCGGAATGGGGATAGATAAATCAAATGTCGGCTTTGTAATCCATTACAATATGCCGAAAAATATAGAGAGCTACTATCAGGAGGCAGGACGTGCAGGACGTGACGGCGAACCTGCCGACTGTATACTTATGTACAACAGCAGTGACGTGAATACAATAAAATTCATGATTGATGGCAGCAGTGACACAAACCCCGAATTAACGGAGGAAATGCGTGATACCATATATAAAAAGGATATGGAGCGTCTTAAATATATGACACGCTACTGTTCGGCAGGAGAATGTCTGCGGCAGTATATTCTGCGGTATTTCGGCGAAAAGTATAAAAATCACTGCGGAAACTGTTCATGCTGCATGAGCGGTTACGAAACAGTAGATATAACATCAGATGCGCAGAAAATAATATCCTGTGTCTACCGTATTCATAAAAAGGGCAGAGACTACGGAAAAAACATGGTAGTCGATGTACTGCGCGGCAGCCGCAGCGAGAAGATAATAAACGCAGGTCTTGACGCGATTTCAACGTATAATATAATGAAAGATGTTTCCGTTCCGAGGATACGTTCGGAGCTTGATTTTCTCATAGACCGTGAATATCTCATACTCACGGACGGCGAATACCCGACAGTGAGATTTTCCGCAAAGTCCGCAGATGTACTCAGGGGCAGCGAAAGAATTACCATGAAGCTGCCGAGGGAGGAGAAAATCATCACGAAATATTCCGAAGAGAAGGAGTATTTTGCAAACGATAAGCTTTTCGCACTGCTTAAGGAACTGCGCAGCAAAATATCCGAAAGTGAAAAAGTTCCTGCATATATAGTATTTACGGACGCAACCCTGAAAGATATGTGCAGGAAAATGCCGAAAAACCGGGACGAATTTCTTTCCGTTTCGGGTGTCGGAAAGAGAAAAGCCGACAAATACGGCGACAAATTCTGTGATTTAATAAATGATTATGTGAAAAATAATCCCGATGCGCCGAAAGCCCCCGAAGAAAAAATGTCATATATCGAAAAACAGCTTGCCATGTACAGGGAATATGTGATGAACAAAAAATAGATTATTCATATCCCATACCCACGGCAGCGGCGGCAGGATTTAAAAAAACTTGCATTTGATAATATAATGTTGTATAATATATCTTGTATTCTAAAGAAAAGAGGTATATTATGGAAGAAAAATCAAATCCGCTCGGTACAGAGTCCGTCTCAAAGCTTATGTTCAAATTCGCCGTACCAAGCATTATAGGTATGCTCGTGAGCGCATTGTACAACATCGTTGACCAGCTGTTTATCGGTCAGGCTGTCGGCACTTACGGAAATGCCGCCACAAATATAGCCTTTCCGTTCTCAACAGCCTGCATGGCAGTCGCTCTGCTCCTCGGCATAGGCGGAGCTTCGTGCTTTAACCTGACAATGGGTCGGGGCGATACCAAAAGAGCAGGATTTTTCGCAGGAAATTCAATATCCATGCTGATAATAAGCGGAGTAATAATAGCGGCAGTAACGCTGGTTTTCCTCACTCCCCTGCTTAAATTATTCGGCTCGCCCGATAATGTACTCCCCTATGCTCAGGATTATGTAAGAATAACGGCAATAGGCTTTCCCTTTCTGATACTTACAACAGGCGGCGGTCATATCATAAGGGCTGACGGCAGTCCGCAGATTACAATGGCGTGCAATTTGACGGGAGCAGTTATAAATACCGTACTTGATGCGCTCTTTGTAATGGTTTTCCGCTGGGGAATGTCGGGAGCTGCGGCGGCTACGGTAATAGGTCAGCTGGTTTCGGCGGTAATGGTAATTGTATATGTGAGGAAATTTAAAACCGTAAAGCTTGACAAATCGCAT
This sequence comes from Ruminococcus sp., assembly GCA_017470905.1. Classification (GTDB taxonomy): domain Bacteria; phylum Bacillota; class Clostridia; order Oscillospirales; family Ruminococcaceae; genus Ruminococcus. Next base: position 47,670 of record JAFUXL010000016.1, read on the forward strand.
TTCAAGCCAGATTTCAAGGTAATAAGCAGAATATCCTCGATAGGCATGGCATCGTGCTTCAATCAGCTTGCAATTGCGATAGTCCAGATAGTGCTGAACAATTCGTTAAGTCACTACGGCAGACTTTCGGAATACGGCGACTCCGAGCCTATCGCCTGTGCAGGAATTGTCATGAAGGTAAATATGATAGTATTCTCGATAGTCATAGGACTTTCACAGGGTACACAGCCTATTGAAAGCTTCAACTACGGTGCGAAAAAATATGACAGGGTTAAAAAAGCCTATCGCCTTGCCGTAATAACGGGAGCAGGAATATCTCTGATAGCCTTTGTTATGTTCCAGATATTTCCGAGACAGATACTGTCGCTTTTCGGAAAGGGCAGCGAAACGTATTTTACATTCGGTGTGAGATTTTTCAGGATATTCCTGTTTTTCACATGGATAAACTGTATCCAGCCGATAACCTCTACATTCTTCACCTCGATAGGCAAGCCGATAAAGGGCGTATTCCTCTCCCTGACAAGGCAGATATTGTTCTTCATACCGTTTCTGCTCATACTTCCGATTTTTTTCGGCATAGACGGAATAATATACACAGGTCCGGCCGCAGACCTCCTCTCCGCAATAGTTGCAGTCTGCATGGCAATGTATGAATTTAAAATTATGAACAGGCTCGAAAAGGAAGAAATAATCAACGCATGATTTAGAATAAAAAATCTCCGCACGCACGGAGATTTTTTTCATTCAAAGATTATTTCATATTCCGAAAGGTCATCACGGCAGCCCAAAAATTCGCCGAATATCGTCTGCGCATTGATTTTCACGGAATAGAAGAAGTCATAATTCTGCAAAAGCCTGCGCTCCTGCTCCTTTTTCTGTTCCGAGAGCATATCCGAATAGTCCGAATAGTCCAGACTGCTGAAAACATCGTCCTTAGCGTCCTTAAATTCAAAGCTGTTTTCATCAACGGTATGGGAAATTATTTCCGCATCGGGAACGGATATAAGGACGGTTTTCTCGTCATTGTCAACGGCTATCTGAATTTCGCCGAAATCAATATCCACGTCAATTGCGCCGTCAAAGCTGAAAATAAACATATTTGTAGTCAGCGGCACTTTCATTCCCCACGCATCACGGTAAAATTCATATACCTCCGACGAATGATATGTATAAGTTCTGGCAGTAAAGCCTGCCGCCGCCGAGATTGTGTCATATATATCGCTCTCGTAGATAAAAATCGGCTCGGTGGTCGGTTCTTCGGTAGTCGGCTCTTCCGTAGGCTCTTCGGTGGTCGGTTCTTCGGTGAGTTCCTCGATAATATCCTCTGCGTCCGCCTGCATCTGTGAGATACCGCTTTGCTCCTCGGTGCGGCTGATATTTTTCTGCCTCTCGTTGTACTTGCCGAAGAGATAGGCAAAATACACGCACATCATGAACATAAGCACGAAAAGCACTATAGCGATAAGTATAACGGGCGTATCGACGGCAACCTTGCGTGATTTTTTTTCTTTCACGGTATCCTTTTCGATTTCGCTCTGAATATCGAGTTCATCTTCAAACTCATTTTCCATAGACATACCCCCTTTTTGGATTTCCCTGTATCTGCGGACTGCTCCGTATTTTCATTATAACACAGATATTCCGTATTTTCAATAATTTTCATCTTATTTTCATAAAAAAACCCAATTTGTAATTAATTCATAATTCATAATTAAAATTGTAACCGCAGTTTAAAGCAATGAACGGAATTTTTTTGGTTTTGCCTTTATTACCTGCGCCTGCGGCTTGTTCAGGAAATTTATTAAATAGCTGTTGACATTCTTTGGATTATGTGATATAATGTAAACATGGAATTGAGTAAAATTATGTCAATTCTGACAATTATGAATTATGCATTATGAATTATGCATTATGATTATGTATTGTGAATTATGCATTAATTACGGAGGTTTTTAAAATGGGAATGTTTGACAAGCTTATTGCCAATCTCAAGGAAAGCAAAAAAACTATCGTTTTCACCGAAGGAAACGACAAAAGAATACTTTCGGCGGCAGACAGACTCCTCAAAGAGGGTCTTATGGGAGTTATCCTCTGCGGAAATGCCGATGAAGTAGCAGACGCTGCCAACAAGAACGGTTTCTCGATAGACGGCGCAGAAATTATCGACCCCGAAACATACCCCGAATTTGAGGCTCTTGTATCGCAGATGGTAGAACTCAGAAAGGGCAAAATGACGGAGGACGAATGCCGTACTCTCCTTAAAAAATCCAACTATTTCGGCACTATGCTCGTAAAGGCAGGCAAGGCTGACGCTCTCCTCGGCGGTGCTACATATTCAACTGCCGATACGGTAAGACCTGCTCTCCAGATTATCAAGACAAAGAAAGGCTCTAACCTCGTAAGCTCATCGTTCATACTCTTCAGAGAAAAGGACGGTCAGGAGGAGAAAATCGCCATGGGCGACTGCGCTATCAACCTCGGCTACACCGACAGAGTTGACAAGGACGGAAATGTTACACTCTCCGCCGCAAGACAGCTCGCAGAGGTTGCTGTCGAAACCGCAAGAACAGCGGATTTCTTCGGAATTGACCCCAAGGTTGCAGTTCTCAGCTTTTCGACATACGGTTCGGGCAAGGGCGGCACTGTCCAGCTCAGTCATGATGCTGTCATCGAGGCAAGAAATATTGACCCCAATCTCGTAATTGACGGAGAATTTCAGTTCGATGCGGCTGTTTCCGAGGAAGTGGCTAAGACAAAATGCCCCGACTCAGAGGTTGCAGGAAAGGCGAATACATTTATTTTCCCGCTTATCGAGGCAGGAAATATCGGCTACAAGATAGCACAGAGACTCGGCGGCTTTGAGGCTTACGGTCCCATTTTGCAGGGTCTTAATGCTCCCATCAACGACCTTTCGAGAGGCTGTACCGCTGATGAAGTCTACAAAATGGCAATAATCACAGCAGGAATGGCTTAATATAACCTCAAAAATGCCCCCCTTCCGTTATTATCACGGAGGAGGGCATTGTTTTTATCTCTCCGCCGCAGACGGAGACTGTGCTATTTTCTGAATATCTTAATTAACGGACGGCTGTTTCCGATAAAAATAATAATAAATAATATCACTTCAAATGCAATATATCCAACGGGCTTTAATATCACATCGGCGCACATAAGCAGAAGCAAAACCGTATTTAATATAATCCCCGGCAATTTAAACGGCATTTTGCGTCTTAAAGCAATTATTCTTATCAGGAAACGCAGCAGACAGCTTAAAAATGCCGATAATGCCGCTCCCTGTATTCCCATTGACGGTATCAGCCTTACATTCAGTATTATATTAATTATACAGACTGTCAGGACGGAAGGCAAATCGTTTTTCTTTGCATATATTCCTGCAATAAAAAAGTCAAGACAGGCGAACACTGCGGCGGCAATCAGCAGGGGTGTATATAAATATGCCGTGCTGTATTCGGGAAATACGCTGTAATTTATGAAAAGTGAAGATATTGGCTTTATAAAAATCAGAAGTACCGCAGAGCCTGTGAACAATATCCCCTCGTATGCCGAAAAAATCCCTGATATATTCCTGCCTGCGGAGGTGTTTTTCCGCACGGACGGGATACGCAGGAATATAACCGAAAGAATTGATATTAAATTCGGGATTTGCGATGCCGCCGCATAAATTCCTGCGGCATCCGCTCCGAGGGAAAATATATCGCTTTTCATATTGCCTGTGAATATCATGCCGGAAAATTCCGTGAATATATACAAAACAGTTGTCGGCACAAGCGGAATTGTAAAGCGGAGCATACTTTTTCCGAGCCTTCTGGTGAAATAATTCCCGTTGTAAAATTTTTTCAGCTCCGCACCTAAAAATAAAAACCCTGCGGAGCATATATCCGACAGTATTGCCGAAAGCATAAAGCCCCTTACTCCCATTCTGAGAAAGCTTATGAATATTATATTGAACAGGAGAAACGCAATCACCGTAAGTACTCCGTCAAGATAAAACAGCCTTTTCATACCCCTTGCTTTCGTAAAATGCGAGCATAAAGCCCTCAGCGATGATGTAAATATATATATCATCAGATAAACGGAAAAGCCGTTTACTGCTCTGAAAAATGGTATGTATTTTATGAAAGGCACTATAATTATGATGGGCATAAGCCCGGCTATATTCAGCGTAAAAGCCGTTGTGAAAATCTGTTTCCTGCTGTATCGTCCGTAATAACAGTATTTTACGACCGCCTCCGTTATCGAAAAGCTGAATACGGGTATCAGAATAAGCGCAAGCATTTCAAGGAGTGATTTTGTGAAAAGCCCCGTGGGACTTATATATTTCGTATAAAGGTTATTCAGAAGAAGAGAAATTATTTCAGCCCCTATGCCGCCTGTCGCAAATATCAGTGTATCCGGGGCGTGACGATTATATTTATTCATATATATATCTCCATGTTTTCAATTGATTTGCTTACTGTGATTATATCACAAAATTCATATTAATGCAAGACTGTAAAATTTAAAAAAATCCGTTATATATTCCGTCCGCCGCAACAGGCGGAATACTCAAAAAAATTCTCCGTTATTTGACAATCATAAATCAATATGATATAATAATTCGTGACAGATTTTGCGCTTCGGGCGAAAGGACTGATATTATGAACATTGATGAAAAAACTGTCAGAGAAACAGAAATTAAAACAGTCGCTTATCTGCTCTCTGTTTTCATGGGAATAATTATCCCGAATACCGCCGCATGGATTTATCTGCTTTTTAATAAAATTATTGAATATTTTACATACCGCAGCAGCGATGATGACTTCGGAGCAACACCACATATTGTCTATCCTGAAGGACTTTGTTTCTGCGGTCTTGTCTGCATTGCTTTCCTTTTGGTTTTTATCCTGTCACTTAGAGCATTTATCAAAAAAATAAAGACCTCCGAAAATAAATCTCATGTCATAACCGTTTCGGTCGGGATAATCGCCGTTTTTGTTTTCGGACTGGGCTATTTCTCCGTCTGTCTCTTCGCATCTGTATACAATATATTTTATTCAGCTTATTTTGCTTAAGTTAAAATAAAAAAATATATATTTACCCCTTGACTTTTTCCGAAATTTGAAGTATAATATCTATTGTTGATTTGCGAGTGTGCTGGAATAGGCAGACAGGCTAGCTTGAGGTGCTAGTGTTGGAAACGACGTGTGGGTTCAAGTCCCGTCACTCGCACCATATGGACAGATGGCTGAGCTGGTCTAAGGCGCACGACTGGAACTCGTGTATACGTTAATAGCGTATCGAGGGTTCGAATCCCTCTCTGTCCGCCAGATAACTCCCGAAACTTCGAGGTTTTCGGGAGTTTTTTGTTTTGTCTGAAAGTCGGGTAAAATACCCTCGAAAACTGCTCCGTGACGACGAAAAGACGACGTAGCAACCGAAAACAATCAAAAGAAATAAGCAATAAACAGCATAAATAACAATGCTGTTACAAAAATAAATCCTCACAAATGGCTGTAAACCGTGAGGATACACACGAAATAAATCGCTGTAACAAAGCTCTCTGCTAAAAAAGCAGTGAGCTTTTTGTATTTTAAGGAGGAAAAACTATGTTCAACAACAAACGCTATCTCACAAGGGGAATTGACGAGAGAATACCCTTTCTTGTTCATCTCAAACTCTGGGAACTCATTGAGGAGATACCCGACAGGAAAAGAGACTATCTGCAAGTATTCAGGCTCAAATGGCACAACGGAATATTGACGATAGAACATTCTCAGGAAGTACCTCACTACTCAAAAACTCACACATACGTTGCAGAAACAACTGAAAAAACTGAAAAGGTCTATATCATTGACAGCGGAGAATACTCCACTATGCTGTTGGCAGAAGAATATTGAGGAGGACAAAATGGAAAAGAAACTTTTGGAGATACTTCTTACTTCTCTGTTGACTGTCGCACTGAAAATTGCCGAAAAAAAGATAATAAAGGAGGTGAACAAAGATGAATGAGAAAACCAAAGAAACAGTAAAAAACGTGGCTGAACTCTTTCTCATAGGAATCAATGCCATACTCACAGCTTACCTCAAAAAGAAAAAGTAAAAAGGAGAAATTAAAATGCGTGAAGAAACAAACGAAATCAGAAACTATGCTATTTACAGCGATGACGAAAAACACAGGTACGTACTTTGCAGA
>JAFUXL010000017.1 GCA_017470905.1 Ruminococcus sp.
ATTTCCTTCGCCAGCTTTACAGCTTGTTTTTTGAACTCCTCATCGTATTGCCTTCCTGTTCCCATTTTTGACACTCTCCTTTGATTTTTATTATACTTCGTTTGTTGGGATCGTGTCAAGTTTTATTATACAGCATCAATTATAGCAACACACTGTCTGTTTTGCAAGAACAAATTTTGAAAATTATGTTTTAAAATAAACAAATTTATTATATTTTGTTGTAAAAAAGAAAAAACATGATAACTTGTATACACTGTATGAAAATTCAGGATTGACAAGTTTTCAGAAACGTGCTATGATAATAAAATCATCATGCCGCAATTAAGGAGGAAAATCATGAATACAAAGAATAATCAGCGTTTCCGCCTGACAAAACGGTTATTTCATGAAAGCCTGATAAGACTTTTGCAGAAAAAACCGCTGTATGAAATTACTGTCAGTCAGCTTTGCAGTGATTCCGAACTCAACCGTTCCACCTTTTACAAATATTATGAAAATGTGAGGAATGTTCATGAGGAACTTGAACAGGAAGCTGTTTCGCAGAGTGAAGCTTGTATTCAGGGAGTGAAAACCATTGATGAGGAATCTGTAATTCTCCAGCTTGAGAAGCTGTTGTCTTATATTCGGGAACACGCTGAGCTGTATCTGCTGCTGCTTGAAAACAGTGCAGACGACGATTTTCCTTATAAGCTGATTCACAGTGCAATGGAATTTGTCATGCATATGCCCTAACTGCTCCGTGAGGAATGGCAGGGAAAAGAAGATTATTGTTTTGTCTATATCATTTCCGGCTCTCTGACCGTTATCAGGAAATGGCTGAAAGACGGACTGAAAGAGTCTCCGCATGAAATCGCTTCTGTGATTTACCAGCTTGCCGTCAACTGCCTGAAACTTGATTGAGGAGGAATATGTGTGAACACCATCATCTGCAAAAGCATAAAAAATCTGCGTGACCTCGGAGGTATCGGAACTTCTGACGGAACACAGACAAAATCCGGCTGCTTTCTGCGGAGCGGAAAACTTGACCGGATAACTGAAAAGGATATTGAAATATTAAAAACAGAATATCATCTGTCTGCCGTCATTGACCTGCGGACAGAAACAGAACACAGAGAAAAGCCTGATATTTTTATTCCCGATATAACCCATTATACATTACCTGTTTTTGATGAAGCCGCCGCCGGAATTACTCACGAATATGATACGGATAACGGCGATTACAGCCGTATTCCCAATCTTACAAATTTATATCGGACAATGGTATCGGAAAAATATTACAGTAATCTGTCCGCAATTTTCCAAATTCTTTGTGAACGAAAAGCCTCTGACGGTGCTGTCCTGTTTCATTGCACCGAGGGGAAAGACCGCACAGGCATGATTTCTATGATACTATTGTCATTGCTCCATGTTCCGACAGAAAATATTCTGAATGATTATCTGCTGACAAATGCCGTTTGCCGGAAAAAGGCTGTGCGCTATTATTGGCTTCTCCGCATTATAAAACATAACAGGACTGCCGCTGAACAAGTAAGGGACGTATTTCTCGCAAAGGAGGAATATCTGCTTTCGGCATATAATGCTATTCTGGAAACATGGGGCAGTATGGAAAGCTTTGCCGAAAATGCCTTGCAGATAAATCATGAGCAGTTATGCCGCTTTATTGCAGAATTTACCTGTCGTCTCCCATAGTGAAATTTATGAAAAGCAGCTGTATCTCCTTTCAGGTTCGGAGATACGGCTGTTTTTCATTGTACAAAAAAACCGAAATATCGGCTGCGCCTGTGATAACTGCAATCAAATTATCAGATGTCAGTATTGCTTATAATAACCGTGCATTTTGTCCAGTTCTGCCTTAATGTCATCAATCAGCGGAGCAGGAGAGAGAACCTTCACCCATGCCCCTTGTGAAAGAAGGTACATTACAATGCCGTGTCCGTAATTGACTTCCGCCTCGATAGTATATTTATTGCCGTCCTTTTCGGTTATTTTAGCTGTGGGAAGTCTGTCAAGTATTGCCTGTACGGAAAGTCCCGTAAATTCAAATTTTATATTTACATTGTCGCCGGGGAACATAAACTGATTTTTTTCTCTCAAATCGCCCTCGTCAAAATCGTATTTTCTTTCAAGCTGAAATTTTTCACGATGCTCCGTTATTGCAGAAATTCTGTCTATTCTGAAATATATCGGCTTGAAATTTCTGTCATCGGACTTATACGCTATCAGGTAAAAATAATACTCGCTGAACATAACAGCCACCGGTTTTATCCTATGCTTTACCTCGTCACGGTTCATCCTGAAGTATGTTACAGTAATCATCTTTCTGGTTTCTATCGCATTGATAATCCGCCACAGATTATCAATAACGCTCGGACAGTCTGATTTTACCTCGTGGTAATGATACACTTCCTTGCGGATAATATTTTCCATTACCGGTTTATCTGCAATTGTCGTGAATTTTTTCAGCTTTGAAATGATGCCCAGAATTTCCTCTTTATTCAAAGCCCTGCTCCCTATGAGTATCTTCACAAGCGCAAAAAGCTCCTTGTTTTTCAGAAATTCATCATTACTGAGTACATACGCCTTATGTTTGTATGAATAGTTCAGCTCCGAATTGTTCATCAGCTCACGGTGTTCCGAAAGAAAATTCTGTATCTCCGAAATATCACGGCTTATGCTTTTTGCGGATACTCCGTATTCATTTGCAAGCTCCTGAGTTTTTACAGCTTCTCCTCTCAGCAAACGCATGAATATTTCAAGTATTCTGTCGGTTTTTTCGTATTCCATATTTCTTCCTCCATACAGTATTTTTTCTATTATAACATACTATATGGACAGATGTATGTCCCGGTAAAAAATTTTCCTGTTATAACCACACCACGGCTCCGCAGAAGAAACCATCAGGCAGATAACTGACGGTTTTGAGTTCGTTTTTCAGATGCTCAATTTTTGCCGAGTAATCTCCTGTAAATTTCATAATCCTCCTCCTTGAAAACATTGAAAATCACTTTTATATCATGGCTCATGCAAAATTCCCTCACTGTTTTTACGGCAATTTCGGCGGCTTCCTTATTCGGAAACCCGAAAACTCCCGTTGATATACAGCAGAAAGCAATACTTTCAATATTATTTTTCACGGCAATTTCCAGACAGCTTTTATAGCAGCTTTCAAGCTGTGCGCAATGCCCGGCAGTAAGCTCTCCCTGAACGATTGCGCCGACTGTATGGATAACATAATCGCACGGCAGATTATATGCTGGAGTAATTTTAGCCTGTCCTGTAGGCTCCTCGTGACCCTGCTGCCTCATAATCCTGTCACATTCAAGGCGCAGGCGCACTCCCGCAAACGTATGAATACAGTTGTCTATGCAGCTGTGGCACGGAACATAACACCCCGTCATTCCCGAATTTGCGGCATTTACGACAGCACCGCATTTCAGCGTTGTTATATCCCCTTTCCAAAGATAAATACTTTTCTCAATAGGAATAAGATTTTCTGCATCCGTTATACCCTTTTCTTCGGTCAGTACGGTTAAATATTCGTCCTCGGCTTTTAAAAATTCATCATCGGCATACGCAGCAGAACGGATATTCACAAGACTTCTGTAAAGCCTGAACCTTTCGCCCTCGTCGTCGGGAATTTCGATATTTTTAATATCATTTCTTTCTGACAAAAGATAATTTATCAGATATTCCGACTTATTGCCATTCATAACATCACTCCGTTTACTTTTCGGTTTTTCATGTATCTATTATATCATGGCATAATAATATAATCAAGTACACACTTCGCTGTCATAATAGACAATAATGCTGCGGTGATTTTGTGCATTGCTACAAAGTTTTTTTAAATGATAAAAACCGGCTTGATTTCCGACATTTATATATATATAATAAAATTAAAGGAGTTGTTGCTTATGAAAAAACGCAGAATACTGACCGCCGCCGTGTTTGCACTGTGCATTGGAGCAGTGCCGATACAGGCACTCCCCTGCTCCGTGCCTGCTGTCACGGCAATTGCAGAAAATGCAGAAACAGCTGAAACCATCGAATACAACGGCATGACTTTTGAAATTCAAAAAAGAACAGTCAAACAGCTTGTAATGATTTCATACAACATAGACGACTTGGAAGAGGGTTCAATGGCAGGAATGCCCTATTATGTTGGTGATAAAAAAGTTATCGGAGTAACAAAGGAGCTGTCTGAAAAAATGTTGAATACATTATATGTTCCCTACGGTATGAGATACTTCGATGAAGAAAGCCTGAACTCCTGTGAAATAATCACGGTTGACAATGTAACATATGCAATCTTTCCTGAAGATATTTATGAACTTTATCTTACTTCATACAGCGAAAATGAAGAAGATTTAACAATTCCCGAAACTGTTGACGGATTAAACCTTATCGGAATAAAACAGAGTGCATTTCAGGGAAATACGACAATTAAAAATATCACTCTGCCTGATACGCTTGAATATTTTGAAAGCGATATTTTTGCGGACTGCACTGCTATTGAAAATATCAATATCCCTGAGTCAATTAATGTAATTCCAAACGGCACTTTCAGAAACTGTCCCAACTTAAAATCAAGAAATGTCGAACTTCGTGAAGATTTAATAATATCAAAAAGTGCTTTTGATGATTCTTTCAGACTTCCTTTATACCTGACATCTTATGATTATGCAGATAATTCAGACAGCTGCTATAACATAACTGTTTCCACAGACGAAAACGGTGATAATTTTATCACTTTGGAACAGGCAGCATTTTTCAGAAGAACACCAAACATGAAAATTATCTTTCCGGAAACGATAAACGAACTTCCTGTAAAAGCTTTTGGTACAAATTTTGTATTCAGCAGCATAAATATAGCTTCCGTTGAATTTCCCGAATTTTTGGACAATATTAACACAACTGCCTTTAATAATAAAGGAATTGAACCAATAATAAATGCAGAAAATGCAAAAATCGCAGACAATGCTTTCGTATGTACGGGAACCAAAGAACTTTATCTGAAAAATCCCGAACAAATAGGCAATGGTGCTTTTATCCAATGCAATAACCTGAAAAAAGTGGCTTTCAGCGACTGCACAGGAAATCTGACAATTGGCAGCAAAGCTTTTGCAAGCAACGCAAATCTGCAATCATTCGTAATCAGCGGAAATCCCGACACACTGACATTGGGTGAGGATTTGTTCAAAGACTGTACCGCCCTTGAAGAAATAATTCTCCCTGATTCCTGCAAGGAAATAACGATAGGCAAAAATGCTTTCACTGATATGCAGGTTAAAGGTGCTGTCAGCGTAAACGGCAACGGATTTATCGGCAGGAATGCTTTTCAGAACTGTCCTTTAGAAAGCGTAACTATAAACGGAGATGCGGAAATTCAGGACAGTGCCTTTGCAAACTGTAAGAACCTCAGAGAACTTACAATAGGTGGCAAAGCAAATCTTTCAAGAAACGCTTTCATGGACTGCACCGCACTGGAAAATATAAATATAGACATATCCGGTCAAATTGACAAAGAAGCGTTCAATGGCTGTGAAAACCTCATGACTATCAACGGAGAACAGGTTTTTGACGAGAAAACAGGAGATTTCATACCCGAATACAAGGATTTCATAATGGAAAACTTCAATCTTTCCGATGACATAGGATTTATCAACCGGTATGTGCAGGCAAATGTTACAAAAATTATCAGTGAAAATATTACTGATGATATGAACGATATGCAGAAAGTTAAAGCCCTGCATGACTGGGTATGCAATCATACTTCATACAGTACCGCCGGACAGGAAAGCCACAATGATGCGGCTATTCTTATGAACAATACGACAGTATGTGAGGGATATGCAAGAATGTGCAATCTGCTCTATCACGAAGCAGGACTTACAACTTACTATGCAGCAGGTGTCAATCATGCATGGAATATCGTGAACATTGACGGACACTACTTCCATGTAGACAGCACATGGAACGACAGTTCATCATCATACGAATGGTTCTGCAAATCGGACAGCGAAATGAAAAATGCAGGCGGAAGTCACGCAAGCTGGAAAACAGCCGTTCTTTCGTCTCTGCACGAATTTCAGGGTAATATCACTCCTGAATGTAAGTACAGCATGGGCGATATGAATACGGACGGCAATATAAATATCGCCGATATGGTAAAATTAGAGAGATATATTCTCAATGCTGAGAAACCCGACAGCAATCTGGTTTTGTCTGACCTGAATTTTGACGGCGTGACAGATACTTTTGATATGATTGAAATGAGAAAGAAAATAACTGATAATTAAAAGGGTGTGCCGCTTATGAAAAAACAAAGAATACTGACCTCATTTATAATTGCCGCTTGTGCGGTGATAATTCCGATACAGGCTCTCCCCTGCCCCGTGCCTGCTGTCACGGCAATTGCGGAAACATCTGATACGATTGAATACAGCGGCATGACGTTTAAAATCCGTCAGCGAAACGAAAATGAGCTTATACTCATTTCCTACAGCGGAAATGAAGAGGATTTAATAATCCCTGAAACCATTGACGGAAAAACAGTAACGGCAATTGAAAGTAAAGCATTTTGGGAAAACAGAGAAATTGTAAACGTCACACTTCCCGATACGATAGATTATTTCGGTTATGATGTTTTTGCATATTCTTATGTTGAAAACATAAATATTCCGAAATCCCTGAAAGTTATTCCTGCCGAAACATTTTATCGATGTACCTATCTTGAAAACGTTGAATTTCATGATGACATAATTTGTATAGCAGAAACGGCATTTAACTATACATATATCGAACCCGACAGCAGTCTTATCTGTGACGGTGCAGGTACTTCCTACTCCCCTTTCAAGAAAAATTATGATGAATGGGAATTGGAAATCAGTGCTGACGAAAACGGAAATTATTCCGTGAAACTGATTGGATATTCACCGAAATCCTCATACGCTGATTTAGTTGTTCCTGATGAATATTTCGGATTTCCTGTTTATACAGTGAACCTTTCGTCAGACAAGTCATACAAGTTCAACTCAGTAGAATTTCCGTCAGGTCTTTCGGAATGTTCGGCAAACTGCCTTAAAGGTCATACGGAACTTAAAAATATTACCTTCAAAAGCAGCGATTTGACAATAGGCGATAATGCGTTCAGCAATACAGGGATTACCGAACTTACTCTGCATGGTTCGGCTGAAATCGGCAAACAGGCTTTTTACGGCTGTAAAGACCTTAAACAGATAACATTTGACGGAGAACCGGAGATTATAACGATAAATGAAAGTTCCTTTGCCGAATGTACTTCACTTGAAAAAGTAATCATTCCCGAAAGCTGCAAAAAGATTATCATAGGCAAAAATGCTTTTCAGAATACAAGTATAAAAGAAATCGAAATAAACGGCGACTGCAAAATTGAAACAGATGCCTTTAAATATGCTCCCCTGAAATCCATAACCTTCAACGGAAATATTGAAACTGTTCTTTCCTCTTTCGGAAACTGCAACAAACTCGAAACAGTAAAAATATCAGATAAATCCAATTTTGCCGCAAATACTTTCATGAACTGCACTAAGATTAAAAATATTGATGTAAACTTATCCGAAAAAATTTCAGGAGAAGCATTCAATAGCTGTACAAACCTCATGACCGTCAACGGGGAGCAGGTCTTTGACAGCAGTACGGGCGATTTTGTGCCGAAATACAAAGACTTTATCATGAAAAGCTTTAACCTTTCCGATGATATTGGATTTATCAACCGGTATGTGCAGGCAAATGTTAAAAAAATCGTCAGTGAAAACATTGCTGATGATATGAACGATATGCAGAAAGTTAAAGCCCTGCATGACTGGGTATGTCAGCATACTTCATACAGCCCTGCCGGACAGGAAAGCCACAATGATGCGGCGATTTTAATGAACGATACAACAGTCTGTGAGGGATATTCAAGGCTCTGTAACCTGTTATACCATGAAGCAGGATTGGGAACATACTATGCGACAGGTGTCAATCATGCATGGAATATCGTAAACATTGACGGACACTATTTCCACATTGACAGCACATGGGACGACAGCTCATCATCATACGAATGGTTCTGCAAATCGGACAGTGAAATGAAAAATGCAGGCGGCAGTCACGCAAACTGGAAAACTGCCGTTCTTTCGTCCTTGCACGAATTTCAGGGTAATATCACTCCCGAATGCCCCTATTCTATGGGCGATATGAACACGGACGGAAATATAAATGTCGCCGATATGGTAAAATTAGAGAGATATATTCTCAATGCCGAGAAACCCGACAGTAATCTCGTTTTGTCTGACCTGAATTTTGACGGCGTAACGGACGCTTTTGACATGATTGAAATGAGAAAGAAGATAACCAATAATTAAATGTTTACAGAAATTTAATTGAATTTCTTTGAAGAATATGATATAATTATCATATAAATACAAAGGAAGGAGAGGATTTTATGAAAAAATATGCTGTTTACAAGTCCGACACGGGCTATTACTGCCGTGAATATGTCGAAACCATGGAACAGATTGCAGGTACGGCATTTGAACACTTTGTAACAGAAGAAAAGCTGCCGATTATTATTGACTCAGGGGGAGGCTATTCGGAATTTTCCGAAAAGGATTACCGTTTTGTCAAAATAATCGAAACAGACAAAGAACCGCCTCTCCCCGTTGAGAAAATGTATTTCAAGAATAAGAAGGATTTCAAGCTTGGCTGGATGTCGCCCGACGGAGATACATATTCATGCGACTATACAGGACACACAAAGGCTGCAAAATATCTTGCCGCAAAATTTTTCCCAGGCTCAAAGCTGCCCGAGCGTGCGCTCGGAAAGGGCGGCTGGCTGAAGATAATCGACTCGTGGAACGGAACTGAACGTGAACACAGTCAGTTTGTCTATTCACTGTCAGGAAAAATAACCAAGCGTCAGGCAGACAGGCTCTTTGACCTCGGTCTTTATAACAATACGGAAGTAAGAGAAATGATAAAAGAATGCGAAAACGACTGGTAATCCGACAAATTAACGAAATTTCTCATATTTTGCCTTTATTTCCCTCGCCGCAGGCGGGGGAAAATTTGTCATGGCTCTGAATTTCCTGCACAGCCGCAGACGGCGAAACCAAAAAATAGAAATTCCGGGTTTTATTTATAAATTATATATAAAAAAATATAAATCGGCTTAAACAGGTATTTCTGCACATTTTTTTCCTGTCCGAAGTGCCAAATATATTTTTTTTTACAAAAGAGATATTGACATTTTTCATAAAATATTGTATAATAAAATCTGATATATGCGGAGTACCTTTCCGACATTATGACAGCCCCTACATGGCTTAAAATAAAAGACGCAGGAGGAATTAATGTATGCAGTCCGATTCAAAATTCATAAGAACCGTCACTTTCGGAGGTTTTGACAAAAATGACGTAAATAAACGGCTCAATTCCCTTTACAGACAAATATATGAACTGAAGAACGAACTCAGAGAAACCAAGCTTAAAGCAGAAAAATACAAAAACGGTACGTCCGAGGAAAAAACTCACGAAATCGTACTCGGAGAAGAAAGAAAAAAACTTACCGAATTACAGGTGCAGAATGAGGAAATTTCCGAAAAGCTTAAAAGTACCGCACACGAATTAATACAGAAGGACGAGAAAATAAAAGCCCTTGAAAAAGAAAATAATTCCCTCAGAAACGAACTCAAGGACGCTAAAAACGAAATAGAGGGGCTCAGGGCAGGCGACGACGATGCCGAAATCAGCACGGTTTTCATGGAGGCTAAAAAATCCGCCGACCTGATAAAAGCCTCTGCCAACGAAAAGGCTAAGGCTACCGAGGAAAATACAAGAAAGCTCTGCGAAAATACCATAAAGGATGCCGACAATCAGGCTGCACGAATAATCTATGAGGCTGAAAGAAAAGCCGCAGAAACAGAGGCTGATGCTCTCAACAAAGCCGAAATTATAAAAGCCTCCTCCGATAATCTCCGTGCATCAATGGCTAAGGACGTTGCAAAAATATACAAGGAAATAGCAGACCTCAAAAAAGCCTTTGAGGTGTTCGCCGAAGAGGGCTACAGCCTCCTTGATGACTCGGAAAATCTCCTGAAAAAGACGGACGGAGAACTCCGCAGAGGAGAAGTCCCCGTTTTCAGAGTACCAGGACATATCGAGCCGAAATATCCCGATGAACCCGAATTTCTCCCCGTTGACCATGATTATGTTGTCAAAGAGGAAACTGTGAAACCACCAAAGCCCGAAAATCCCGAAAATTCATCAAATTCCCTCGATAAATTACAGCAAATGGCGGCGGCTCTGGAGGACGATACAAAGCCCGAAAAAACAGACAATTCAACATCAGCAAGGAACAAAAACGATAAAAAAGGCGGCGGAATAGACCTTGATGCTCTTATGCAGCAGGCTGCCGCCCTTGACGAATAAATCTTCGGTATATTAAGGAGCTGTTTATATGAATGATATAATTATTGTAAGACCTGAAAAATGCGTGGGCTGCAACGCATGCGTAAGAAGCTGCCCCGCTCCCGAGGCAAACGTTACAAAAATGCTTGATGACGGCAGATTTGTTACTACGGTAAATACCGAACGCTGCATAGCCTGCGGCGAATGTGTAAAGGTCTGCGGTCACGGCGCAAGAGATTACCTCGATGATACAGAAGCCTGCATGACGAGAATTGCAAAAGAAAAGGTTATTATCCTTGCCGCACCCTCGATAAAGTCTGTATTTCCGACTCAGTGGAAGGGTATACTCGACTGGTTCAGAAAAAAAGGCTGTATAATCTATGACGTTGCGCTCGGTGCTGATATATGCACATGGGCGCACCTGCGTGCAATCGAAACGAAAAAGGTGGGAAATATAATCACTCAGCCCTGTGCGGCTATAGTGAATTATATAGAGACATATCAGCCCAAGCTCCTGATGAACCTCTCCCCCGTTCACAGCCCGATAGCCTGCGCCGCAACCTACATAAAGAGATACAAGAACCTTAACAACCCCATAGCCGTACTCAGCCCCTGTATCGCAAAGAAGAGCGAATTTATCGAGACGGGTCTTATCGACTACAACGTTACATTCAAAAAGCTTGTTGAATATTTCGACAGGAACGACATAAAGCCCTCCTCGCATTCGGCTGCGGAGCTTGAATATCTCTTTGACGACCAGCAGGGTCAGCTCGGCGGAATTTATCCCCGTCCCGGCGGACTGAGAGACAATCTCCTTGCGCATAACTTTGATTTTTCAATCTCAACGTCTGAGGGCGTACACAAGGTATATCCCGAGCTTGATATGTACGCAAGTATGCCCGAATACAAGCACCCCGAAATATTCGACGTTCTTTCCTGCGAATTTGGCTGCAATATAGCACCCGGCTCAGGCTCGACCCAGACGGTTTTTGATGTACTCGCTTCAATGAAAAATGTTGAAAAGGAAGCTAAGAAGAGAAGAAAAACAGGTGTTTTCCGTTCGGGCGAGGACAGGCTTTTCAAAAGATTTGACGAAGAACTCAAGCTCTCCGATTTCATGAGAAGCTACAAGCCCCTCAAACCCACTCCCATTCCCACGGACAAGCAGCTCAACGAGGTATATGAACTCATGGGCAAGCATACCGAGCAGGACAGAACCTTCAACTGCCATGCCTGCGGCTACAGGTCGTGCCGTGAAATGGCTATTGCAATATGCCGTGGCATCAATACTCCCGACAACTGCATAGTACACGCTAAATCCGTCCTCACCGCAAGACACAGCGAACTCTCCGCACAGCACGAAAAACTCTCGGAAATTACAAATGTCTGTATCGAGCTTTCGGAGCGTCTCAAAAACAGCGTTGACTCAATCACGCAGAATATCGACAATATAGACAAGTCCACATCAAAAACCAAGGACAGGGCTGATGTCGTGAACAATCTTCTCAAGAATGTGGTCGTTTTCTGCAACGAAAATCCCTCTATGGACGAAAATACCGTAAGTCAGATGATTAATATTCTCGAAACCACAATCAAGGCATTCAGCAAGCTTGATGACAATGTAAATACAACCAACGAAAGCTCCGCTGTAATTAATACTTCAATCTCTGAAATAACCAAACTTGTAAGCGAACTCAACGATACCCTCCACAAGACCTCATAAAACGGAAAGACCTGCAAGTGAATGCGTGCAGGTCTTTTTAATTCGTTCCGTTTATGAGTAAATATAAAACTATAATTGAGCGAATTTAAAATTTTTCGTGATAATATACAAAAAAGCATAATAAAAAACATTGTTCCCTCGCCTTCGGCGGGGGAACAATGACAAAATATAAAAATTTTTGTGCATAGCTTTAAAATGCTCATTTACAGTTGATTGTTATTTTTTTCAGGCAATAAACTTTTTGTATAATAATTATCTGCGATTTATAGTAATTCTTACTAAATTTATCAATCTAAAACCATGTATTTCCATGTTTTTCATTTTTATTTTGATTTCCCCCTTGACAACATATCAAAAAAATGATATACTATATTATAAGTAATTTTATACAAATACAGGTTAAATTATATACTTTTCGTATGCTGACTGCGCCGCTTTAATCACTTCTGAGCATATGAATTTTTAATGGCATCTTTAACAAGCTTAATCAGGAAGGATGAATTCAATGATTGAACTCGAAATTGGTCAGGAGGTAGAGCTTGAATACGGAGGCAGAGCCGCAATAACGGGCATAATAGGCAAGGGCATTCACGATGTCGTTTATATAGCCTCCTATAACGGCTCTCAGTGGGCTTTGAAATGGTATGACACCGAAAAGCTCGACGACCCCGAGAGAATGTGGAAAAATCTCAAGGACAACATATCGGACGGAGCTCCAAACAATAAATTTATATGGCCTAAGCATACCACAAAAAAATACCCCGACGGCTCGTTCGGATTTCTCATGGAAATGAAACCCGAAAGCTTTGAGTATTTCAGCGATATACTCAAAGGCTACAAGGTCGTGAACGAACCCGAAACAGGCAGGGCAAACAAGAAAAATGTCAGGTTTTCAAGCCTGTTCTCCATGACCACCGCCGCCCTCAATATAGTGAACGCTTTCAGAAAGCTTCATCAGTCGGGAAAAACCTATCAGTATCTCGATGACGGCGGCTTCTTCGTAAATGCCGATACGGGTGCTGTTCTCGTCGGCGGCTGCGACCACATAGTAAAGGACGGTTCGGCAGGTCCCATAAAGAGCGGTATGCCGGGATATATGGCTCCCGAACTCGTAAGAGGCGAAACCTCCCCCGATATAAATACCGACAGATATACCCTCGCCGCATCGCTCTTCAAGCTCCTTTTCCGAGGCGACCCCCTCGAAGGAAAAAAAGTTGTCACCGATATATGCCTCACGGAAGAGGAAGTTCTCAGGCATTACGGTGAAGATGCCGTTTTCGTCTATGACCCCGAAAACGACTCCAACCGCCCCGTGAGAGGTGTTCACGACAGCGTGATGAAATTCTGGGAAACCTACCCCGATTATGTAAAAAATGTGTTCACAAGGGCATTCACCGAGGGTCTGAACGACCCCTCAAAGCGCATTGACGAAACCGAGTGGCAGATGGTTCTTATCCGCCTCAGAGCCGAGGTCATACAGTGTCCGATGTGCGGAAGAACCAATTTTTCACACTTCTTCGACAAGGCTGACCACAAGACATACAAATGCACCAATTGCAGAGAGGAAATACCTACCCTCGAAATGTCTCACAGAAAATGGAGAATGCCGCTTTTCAAGGGTGCAAAGCTCTATGAATGCGATATATATTCCGACTCCAACGATTTCCTTACGGTTGTCGGCGAGGTTGTTGAAAATAAACTGCGCCACGGTGTGTTCGGCATAAAAAATTGTTCCGACAGAAAATGGAAGGTCAAAATGCCCGATGTAGCCTATCATGACGTAGACCCCGGAAAGGGTTTCCCTATCTGGCAGGGTATGGAAATTGATTTCGGAGAAATAAAAGCAAAAATGTGACCCTCTTTCAGGGGTCACTCACAGGCATCTGCCTGATAAACGGTCATGCTGCCCGCAGCAGCCATATTTGAAGGGAGTAATTACTTTATGAGCAATAATAGAGAAAACACAAAGCCTGCTTCTGCATTTGACTTTGACGATGACGACCCCCTCGGTGCTACCGAGGTCTCAAAGAAAAGTCTTGTTATATTCTTTCTCATAGATACATCAGGAAGCATGAAGGGAAAGAAAATGGGTGAGCTTAATACCGTTATGGAAGAGCTTATCCCCGAAATAAGAAGAGTCGGCGAGGCGGATACGGACGTAAAGCTTGCCGTTCTTACCTTTTCCACAGATGTAAAGTGGATGTATTCCGCACCTATATCAATAGAAGAATTTGAATGGTCAAAGCTCAATGCCGACGGCGTTACAAGCATGGGCGCAGCGTTCTCGGAGCTTTCCGCACGAATGTCAAGAAACAGCTTCCTCAATTCCCCCTCTCTCTCGTTCGCACCCGTTATATTCCTCATGACAGACGGTTATCCCTCGGACGATTACAGAGTCGGACTTAAAGCTTTGCAGGCTAACAGCTGGTATAAATTCGGTCTTAAAGCCGCACTTGGCATAGGCAACGAGGCAAATGACGAAATGCTCGCAGAATTTACAGGCACCAAAGATACCGTTGTCCATGCATATTCGGGAAGTCAGCTTGCAAACATGATTAAGATAGTTGCCGTTACAGCATCGCAGATAGGAAGCAAGAGTATGACGCTCTCCGAAGAAACAGACAAGGAGCTTACCGAAGAGGACGTACTCACCGCAAAGCAGAAGCTCCTCGGCGAACAGATACAGGGTCTTGTAAATCAGGACGACTCAAACGACATTTCCTTCGATACAGGCTGGTAATTCCCGTCAGCCCGTAATAAACCGAAAGGAGTGCAGTTTTTATGTTTAAAGGTTTCAGCAACTCCGTAAGGGGTGCAAGCCATGAAAAAAGAAATCTCGTTTGTCAGGACAGCTCGGCATACAAGACCTGCGACAGATACGCAATAGCCGTTGTTGCAGACGGTCACGGAAGCAAGAAGCATTTCAGAAGTCATCTCGGTTCAAAGGCTGCCGTTGAGGCAACCATAGAGACTATCGAAAAATTCTATGCCGACCCCGACAGATTTGAAGAATGCTTTCAGGCAAATCCGAAGCTTGTCATACAGAATATAGAAAAGCAGGTCATTTCGCTCTGGAATGACAAGGTTTTCGCACATATATCGGAAAATCCCGTCACAAGAGAGGAAAAGAGCGATTTTACGAACGATGAATTTTCAAAGATACCCGTTGAGTCCTATTACGGCTCTACGCTTATCGCAGCGGTCATGGGAAGAAAATTCTCTTTCGGCTTTCAGCTCGGTGACGGAAGTCTTGTTGCCGTATTCGAGGACGGCGAAACCGTCATGCCCATAGGGGATGATGAGTCCGCTCCCGCAAATATAACGGCATCCATATGCAATTCAAACGCATCGAGAATGTTCAACAGCTTTTATGAGCCGAACAGAAAAATTCTCGCCCTCCTCTGTTCGACCGACGGACTTTATACATCATTCGGCAGCGACAACGATTTTCTCGACTATCACACGATAATCGCAGGACAGCTCCACAATGCAAAGGATTTTGAACCGTCAATCGTGAAGAATATAACCAAGAGGACACATTTCGGAACGGAGGACGATATATCCCTTTCGTGCGTATTCGATGAACAGCTTGCCTTTGACAAGCTTGAGGATTTGCAGAAAACCATTGCGAAAAATAAAGAAAAGGCTGCCGCACGAAAGGCAAAGCTTCTCAACAGATAAATATCAGGCCATAGCACCAAAAGCTATGGCTTTTTTATATATTATTTCGCCTGCGGCACGGAAAACGGCATATTAATTGCCAAATCGTGGTATAATCAATGAAATTTAGATGAAAACCAAAAAATCTATTGCATTTTTTGCGGGAAAATGATATAATAAATTTTGTACTATGCCGCTTTATTTTCGGCATGGCATTATAAAGAACAAAAGGAGAGGGCATCGCCCGATTTGATTTATGTATAAAAAGAACACAAAAGAAGATAATTCCGAAAACGATATAATTTTCGGCAGAAATCCCGTGATTGAAGCCCTTAAGTCGGATATTCCCATAGATACGGTCTACATAGAGGGCAGCGGAGGAAGTCTTAATCTTATCCGCAGTCTTGCAAAGGAAAAGGGTATCCCCGTTAAAGATACCGACTCGAAAAAACTCTCACGTCTTTCGGAGGGCGCATCTCATCAGGGTGTAGCAGCAACAGCAGCCTGCGGAAGATACGTTCAAACAGAGGATATTCTTGAAATATCCCGACAGAAAAATACAAAGCCTTTTATTATAATATGTGACGAAATAGAGGACCCCCACAACCTCGGCGCAATAATCCGTACCGCCGAAACATCGGGCGCAGACGGTGTTATAATCCCGAAAAGACGCAGCGCAGGGCTTAATTCAACGGTTTTCAAGACCTCGGCAGGGGCGGCAAGCTATGTCCCCGTTGCAAGAGTTCCCAACCTTGCCGCCGCAATCGACAAGCTGAAAGAAAACGGCGTATGGATTTACGGCACGGATATTTCGGGGAGTGATTACTATTCCACGGATTTTTCGGGCGGCTGCGCCCTCGTAATCGGCTCTGAGGGCTTCGGCATGAGCAGGCTCATAAAAGAAAAATGCGACTTCATGATAAAGCTCCCAATGCTCGGAAAAATAAATTCCCTCAACGCCTCCGTTGCGGCAGGAATATTCATGTATGAGGTTCTCCGCCAGCGCAGGGCAAAGGAGGGATAACGTGTCGGAAAATAAAGTCGATGACATAAACAAGAACAGAAGCCCGGCAGATGACTTTAAGCCGCTCGACCTCACCGATGCCGACAAGGTCGCAATGGTTCGCCCCGAAGATGTCAGCATAACGGAGAAAACTGTCATCAAGAAAATAAACCCCAAGGGCGAGGCTTTCCCCGAACAAGACCCCGTACCCCAGATAAGAAGAATGAGCGACTCCACAAGGGCGAGAGAGCTTGAAAAATTAAAGAAAAAAAGCCGTAACAGGAACGATTTCAACACCCCCTACGGCAAGGATACCCCGGAGGGCGAATACGTCTTTACGCCCCCCAAGTTCAAAAAGAAAAAGCGCACACGCAGAATTATTATAAACGAATTTGAAAGCCCGGAGGGACAGAAGAATATAACCGATATTGTTCCCTCCCCGAGAGCTGTAGAGGCTACAAGACCCGTACAGCCTGCTCCCAGAGCCGACAAGACCGAAATAGACCTGTCGCAGACCCGTGGTGTTGAAAATATTGATGTTTATCTCAGTCAGCAGACCGAGGAATATTACAACGAGAGAGTAAAGGAAAAACGTACTAAGCGTATAGTCGATTTTAACTACTACGGCGATGTCGAGGATGTCGGACTGGATATAATGGAGCTGAAAAGCATTATCTCCTCAAGAGTGATATTATTGTCGCTCCTTTGCATATTCAGTCTGTATATAATGCTGTGCAACCAGTTCAGGCTCCCGATAGTGGATATTCTAAGCAGAAAGAATATTTATTCCTACCTCACGGCACACCTCATAACGGGAATACTTGCGGTCTGTACCTCAACGGCAGTAATATCAAAGGGCATAAAAAATCTCTTCAAATTCAAGGCGGACAGCGACTCAATGACCGCCGTGACCGCAATATCCTGCATAACGGCACTTGCCGCAGCCTTTTTCAGACCCGATATGGCACAGAGAGAGATAATTCAGGTATATATGCCCGTGGGAATAATATCTCTCCTGTTCAATGCAATAGGAAAGCTTTTAATACTGCAAAGGGCAGAGAGAAATTTTGATTTCGTCTCGTCAAGCTTTGACAGACACGGAGTTGTATACGTCCGCAACGAGGAACGTGCCGAACGTCTTACACGAGGGACACTGGGCGATTTTCCCATACTTGCGGCGATGAGAAAGACGGATTTTTTAACGGACTTTCTGCGATATACATACTCGTCCGACATAACGGACGCATTTTCCAAAAAAGCCGTTCCCATATGTCTCATATTTTCGGTACTGCTGTCCTGTGTCCTCACATTCATAAGAATGGGAACGCTCCTTTCCCTCGATGCGCTTGCATTCGGTACGGCAATATATAATATGCTCATATGTGCATCTTCATGCATAGGACTGCCGCTTGCCGTGAATATACCGCTTGAAAGAGTATCAAACGAGACACTTAAAAATGACGGCATACTGCTCGGCTATCAAAGTGTTGACGATTTATACGATGCAAATTCAATGCTCATAGATGCCGAAAAGCTTTTCCCCGACGACTCGCTGAAAATAGCAGGCGTTAAGATATTCGCAAACACCAAGGTCGGCGAGGCTCTCCTCGAAGCCGCAAGCATAGCCTACTACGGCGAAAGTATTCTAAAGAGACTGTTTAAAGATATAGTCGATGCAAACGGCGGAAGAGTACTCAATGTCGATAATTTTGCCTATGAAGAGGGCGGTTTCTGCGGCTGGATAAATAACAAGCGTGTACTCCTCGGCGGAAGAGAGCTGATGGAAAGACACAGCATAGAGGGTATCCCGACAAAATCAAAGGAAGCCGAATATGCCGCCTCAGTGCAGGAGGTAATTTATCTTTCGGTTTCGGGAAATGCTGCGGCTATGTTTATTATCGACATCAAAGCAGATAAGGATATTAAAAAATCCATGCAGAAGCTTGCAAGAAATAAGGTCTATCTGATAATTAAAAGCGTGGACTCTAACCTGAACGCAAAGAAATTATCCCGCCTTTTCCATTTTCCGCAGGAGATGATAAGAATTATCCCGAATAAGCTCCATGACGATTTTGATAAAGAAACATCACGAACCATAAGAATGAGCGCATCAATGGCTTGCACGGGAAAATTCACGTCCTTTGCACAGCTTATTCTCGGAACCAAGATAATACAGTCCTCCGCAGTTATGGGGCTCATATTCCAGACTGTTTCGATAATAGTGGGATTTGTTGTTTCCCTTGTGCTTATACTCTCTAAATCCTTTGAAAACGACTATATTTATATGTCAACATCTGCAATGGTGCTTTACAATCTGCTGTGCGCCCTGTTCACGGGCATAGCAGTGAGCCTGAAAAAATTATGATTTCAAGGGAACTCTGACCGCTGTTTCTGCGGTCATGTTCCCTTTTGCCATAGAAAGGAAGGAAAGAATGTCCGTAATACACAAGCACGATGCTGAAAATGAAATAGAAAACACCGACAACGAATCAACCATGAATATCCCGAAAATCTATCCGACTCCTCCGCCCGCATCACAGCCGAATTATAATCGCCCCAATTATAACCAGCCCAACTACAACCAGCCGAATTATAACCAGCCGAATTATAACCAGCCGAATTATAACCAGCCGAATTATAACCAGCCCAACTACAACCAACCGAATTATAACCAACCCAATTACAACCAGCCCAATTATAACCAGCCGAATTACAACCAGCCAAATTACAACCAGCCGAATTACAACCAGCCGAATTACAACCAGCCAAATCCAAATTATAATAATATGAAGTATAACCAGTCACAAACACAAAACAGGAGCAATTCCCCGAAAAAGAAAACAGCCAAATCCACTCCCCAAAAATCAAAAAATTCAGGCAAAAAAAAGCACCTGCTCCCGAAACCGATAAGAAAATTAATAGCCTTTCTGCTCACAGTGCTGATAATACTTTTCGTGATATATTCAGTCATTGTAATCGGAATTATCAGAAATATCAATTACGAGCCGACAGGAAGCCGTTCACGCACACAAGGCTCAATATCATCCGGAGCGGTGACAAATATCCTGCTCATCGGCACGGACAGCCGCACTCCCGATGAAAGGGGCAGGGCGGATACTACCATGCTTCTGTCAATAAACAGCCGTACAAACCAGATTACGCTTACATCATTCATGCGTGACAGCTATGTAAATATCCCCGACTACGGCTGGGATAAACTCAATGCATCGTACACAGATGGCGGTGCGGAGCTTCTCATGGATACTATAGAGAGAAATTTCAACTTAAAAATTGACAATTATATCCTTGTGAATTTCATATCCTTTGCGGCGATAGTTGACTCCGTGGGCGGTGTCGATTTGAGCATAACGGACGAAGAAGCCACAGAGATAAATAATATCCTCATGGCAGAGGTGAATGAGATTATGGGCGATGATATGTTTTCAGACCTCCTCGAAACAGGCGGAAACATTCACCTCAACGGCAAGCAGGCTCTTTCATATTCAAGAATAAGATATGTCGGAAATGCTGACTTTGAACGCACCGAAAGACAGAGAAAAATTATGAATATCATGCTCGGCAAGCTCGAAACACTCAGACCGAGTATAATGAAGGAAGTCGCAAAAAACGTAATGCCGACCATGACCACTAATATGAGCAAATTCAGGCTTTATCTTCTCTCGCTGAAAGTACCTTTCCTCATAAGATACGATAACGAACAGCTGCAGATACCTGCGGACGGCACTTTCTACGGCGATTTCACGGACAGCGGAGATGTTCTTAAAGTGGATTTTGATACAAATTACAGCATATTAAGGAGCAGAATATTCGCACAATAACAAAAGGGGCTTTCGCAGCCCCTTTTTAATATATAATTTATGAATTATATCTCAATTCCGTTGTATATGAGCAGTTCCCTTGCGCTTTCAACGGAGTCAATACCCGTCTGGTTTTTGACGGGAGCAAATTCTCTCCTGCGGTCAACCTCATAGGCAAGACAGTTTTCCTGAAGCTTTACCATATCGAGGGCAAGCGTTTCAAATTTATATGCGTTAGGCTCTTCAGGGTCTATGATATTTCCCTTTTCATTCATATATTTGATTTTCTTGAATGCACGGTGCAGCGGAAGCTTAACCGACAATGTTCCGTCAAGCTTGTCAACTCTGAAAAGATAATTCAGTATAACCCCGTAATTATATGAAAGCGTTCCGTCAGGCTCACGGCTTGTGAGCATTTCTTCCGTCATCTCGTAATATTCCACAATAGAGGGTCTGCCGTCCTCAAGGCATAAAACGCCGACCTTTTCATCAGGCGCAGCCTTTGCGACAACCTTTGCGCCCGAAACCTTGCCCGAGTCGATTACCGCACCTATGAAGCACGGGTCTGCAATTCTCTGGAGGACGTTATCCACTGCGAAAACATTAAGCCATTCTATGCCCTTGCTGCGCACTATGTCGAGCATACCCGTCTTGTCCATAGAGATATACCAGCCGCCGTTTCCGTTGGGAGCAGTAAGGATTTTATCCCTTGCAGAGAGCATTAATTTTCCGTGAGTATCGAGCGTGGGGAGCTGTTCCTGAACGAAAAACCAGATATTTTCCCTGCTGTATCCGAAATAATCGTGTTCCTCAAAAAATTCCCTGGTTTTCTTGTTGTTGTCAACACTTGTCATAACGAAAAGCGGAACGTACACTCCTGCCATTTCCGTGACTTCAAGGAGGTTGTTTATAAGGCATTCAAAGATATAGAGTTCACGGTTAATGCCGATATTGAAAGTCCCCTTTGGCTTATCGAAGCCGAGTCTGCTGCCCTGACCGCCTGCAAGGAGGACTGCCCCGACCTTTCTCTGTTTTATTGCATCAAGGCCGATTTTGATAAATTTATCTCTGTTTTTGGAAATTTCATCAAGTGTTTCCGCAAACAGGGGCTGAAATTTTCCTCGTTTTTCCTCATGACCGTTATTATTCAGGACGGAAAAATCAAGCTTTGCGAATTGTTCCTTCAGACCTGCGATTTCCGACACCGTGAGATTTTTTATATGATTAATGAGATGATGCTGTTTTAATCTTTCAAGAGTTTCAAGAATTTTCTCCATACAAATAGCTCCTCATGAATAAAATAATTCCGTGTGTATATTTTATC
The DNA here is from genome assembly GCA_017470905.1 of Ruminococcus sp. GTDB lineage: Bacteria > Bacillota > Clostridia > Oscillospirales > Ruminococcaceae > Ruminococcus. The sequence continues at coordinate 21,960 of JAFUXL010000017.1, forward strand.
ATATTTAATGCACAATGTCAAGACGATTATAAAATAAATGCGGAGAACCGGCTCCGCATTATAATAATTCATTGGTTTCCGCCTGATAATTTTCCGTGATACAGGCAAATTCAGCAATTTAAATATTTTATATAATGAAAGAACCGCACCGAGGTGCAGTCCTTTCATTTTCCTTGGGAGGATTTCATTAAGTTAAAGAGGAACGGGATTACTGATTGTTATATGTTACCCACTGATAACGTGCAGTAAGGGGAGTATTTCCGTCAAAGGGACTGAGCCATTCGTCAACACCTGTACCCGGCCATGTGTTCATCATAATTCTGCCCTTGGTTGAGGGGATATTGTCGTTTGCGGTATAAACTGCCTTTCCGTCAACGTACCATGTGATATGGTCGGGCTGCCAGTCAAATCCATAGGTGTGATAAGACTCCGATGCATCAAAGCCGAGGTCATACATATACTCATGGTTGCCCTTGCTGTCGGTGTAGTAATTGAACTGAACCCTTGTTGTATCCTTGCCGAGAATTTCAATATCTATCTCGTCCCAGGGATTATTTTCGGAGGGACCCGTGTATGTGAAGAACGATGAAACAACACCGTCATTCCTGATAGCCTGCATTGAAGTTTCGTAGTATCCGTAGCCGTATGTATCGGCGGTTCTGTACTCTGCACCGGAATAATTATACTTGCCCGAATGGTCTTTGTCTATCGTGAGACTGAGAACTCCGTCTGCGAACGATGTATTCTGCTTATACCAGCCGCAGTCGAAACAGCTTCCGTTAGTCCAGCCGTCAGATGCGAAGAATAAAGGAGTTTCGCCCTTTGTGAAGTCTGCAACTGCCGTAGCGTTTGCATTCATGGGAGTGCCGAGGTCGGGTATTCCGTTCTTATCCGCAGCAGGAGGAGCTGTCGTAGTCTGTTCTGTGGGAGGAGTTATCGTCGGGTCGCCGTTGAGATAAGACTCAGGAAGCTTGTCAATTGCCTTTGCATCGTATTTCTGTATCGAGAGAGCGTCCTTGCCTGTGATACCGCTGCCGTTCTCGAAAACATCTCCCTGCATCATGCCCTTGTATTCAAGGGGATATTTCGAGCTGTTTGCAAGATACTGGAGAATAGCAACCGCATCAGAGATAGTTACCTTGTTGTCGCAGTTTGCATCGCCCCAGAGGAAATCGCCCGACGGATTAACGTCCGCAATTGTGGTTGTGGTTGTAACAGCATCAGCAGGAGCAGAAGTGGTGGTCGTCTGTCCTTCAACCGGCTGAGGGTCGGGAATATCCGCATTTTCGTCCGTGAGCGTGAGGAGATATGTAAGGGGTGAATTCCAGTAGATGGTTATTTCATTTGTCGAATAGCTTTCGGAATTGTCAACATAACGCTTTGCTGAGGGCAAATCCTGACAATAAGCCTTAGCTGCGCTGTCCTCAAGATTGGAGTTTACACCGCCTACGAGCATACCTCTCATAGCCTCGCCCTTAGCCATTGAGGGACGGTGGTGGGGATTTTCGGGGGAAACCGTGCCGAAGCCTGTAACGAAGCAGGTGCTTACGGGGTTCGTTCCGAGGAGATAATCAAGCTGTGCGTCAGCGGCATTGAGATATGAGCTGTCGCCAGTGAGCTGATAGGCAAGACCGAGGATTATACCTGCATTTGCAACGGTCATATTGCTGCCCCAGTCAAATTTACTGAGTGCAACACCGTAGGATGAATTTCCCGAAGCGGTTCTGAACTTGTCAGCCTGTGAGATAACCGCACTCTTTGCGCTGGTGTAAACCGATGACTCAACATCAGCACTGGGGTCTGTGAGGATAGCTATATTGCCGTAATCGCCTACTGTTGCCCAGTCAAGACCCTTTGAAGCAGAGCCGAGAGCATTGAGATACTTTGAATTTTTTGTAGCACGGTAGAGCTGTGCGGCAGCCCAGTAGCGTTCGTCCTTATCGGACTTGTCGCCGTATTCGCCCGTAACTATGTCTTCGGGGTTCTGGAATACGAGGTTGGGGTTCTGTTCGAGCCAAGCCCATGCCTTTTCCGCACGGGCGAGACAGTCGTCTGCGAAAGTCTTGTCTATATCCTTATAAAATTCATATGCAAGAGCCATTGATGCGGCAAAATCCGCTGTAGCCGTTGATGATACGGGGGTAACGATAAGGGGCTTTGTCTCCTCTTCGGGCATAACATATCCGGGGAAGGTATCACAGCTTACCTTATGGTAAACACCGCCGTCTGAAGCCTGCATTTTCTTCATCCATTCGAGTTCAAAGCGAGCCTCATCGAGAATATCGGGAGTACCGTTTCCGCTTTCGGGGATACCTATGCTGTCGCTGTAAGCATTGGGATTTGTCTGATATGCATAGAGCAAATCCGCAACAGCCTTTGCCGCAGGGACTACATAACGTCCGAAGTCGCCTGCATCGTGCCAGCCGCCGCTTACGTCAATCTGTTCGCCCGTGCCGTAAACCGTAGCCACAGTGTTATGGCATACACCGTGCCCGAATGTGCTGTCATGCACTTCAACGCCGCACCTCTGAAGATATAACATTCTCACACTGTCATCGAGGAGGTTATTGTAAACATCGTCACCGATTTCAAAGGTATACGAGGGGTCGAGATTACCGCATTTTATGTAATATTTTCCTGCGTCCGTGACTGCGGAAAAATCGCCCGTATAATTCGTCTCGTCAGCGGAGGAATTGACCGTTTTATTTTCGAGCGTACCCGTGTATACGGTCTGACCCGATGCCGCATTTATAACGGAAAATTCGGTTTCGCTTGTTATGTCACGGAATACTGCTGTTTTCCTGCTGTCGGGCTTATAGCCTATCTGGTTGAGATTTATCGAAGGGGCATAGGGTCTTGATGCCGCATAATCAACATTGCTGTCGTCAACGAGTTCAAGCGATACGTTGTCGAGGAATATCTTGTGTTCGGGGAGTTCGCCCTCGTGCTTTTCCTGAATACCGCAGTTGAACACGAGCTTTGCCATTATATCGGTTTCTTCCTCCATGGTAAATTCATAATCAACAGTCTGGGGAGTTGAAGTGAGTTCAAGACCCTTCCATGTGTAAGCCTGATAAGTTCCGCCGTTCTGCTGTATCATGCATTCGATGAAGCGGTCTGTGGTGGAGGATATGTCATATTTAAGTCTGTAAACGCCGTTCTGATAAAGGGGTACAATGTCGTAGAACACCTGTACGGCATAGTTTACCTTTCCGACATTGCTTACGGTAAGGGCAAGCTGACCGTTTTCTGTGGAAAGCGAACAAGCACCGCCGCTTTCCTTGTAAGTACCCCAGCCCGAAATACCGCTTTCAAAGGTGGAGTTGCTGATGATGTTTCCTGCTGCGTAAACGGGCGCATAGGACACGGGCAGAGCCGAAGCAATCATCGTCACAGCTGCGATTGAAGCGGCTATTTTCTTAAATGTTTTCCTGTTCATAATAAATTTCCTCTCAAGTTATATTTTCCTCCTGCCAGTGCTAAAGGCATTCGGAATGGTTTCTTTAACTGTATATATCATACTGCAAATAAGCCCGAAAGTATATAATTTTCATGACAAAAATGGTAAAATAATGACGTATGTTAATAATTTATGAATTTTCTGTTTTCAAGCTGTGATTAAAGAAAAGTCTCTCCGTATTCAACGGAGAGACACGGAAATAAAAAATATCTCCCCTTATGCGGCGGAGAGACGGTAAAAAGCCCGTGACGGCTTGCCACGGGCTTTTAATATTATGCTATAAGCTTTCTGAGAGCAATCATGTCATAAACATCAATTATTCCGTCATCATTGAGGTCAGCATTTATGTAATCTATTTTTGCATCAGGCATTGCGAGCAGCCATCTCTGCAAATCAAGCATATCAGCAACACTGACTGTTCCGTCAAGGTTCACATCGCCTCTGTTTACCGTGAGGTCAACTAGTGCTGTGGTAACTGTTGTAACGGGAGCTTCTGTTGCCGCAGCCGTTGTGGTTGTTGTTGTCGTAATCGTTGTGGTGGTTGTAGTTGTCGTAGTAGTGGTGGTTGTAGTTGTTACTGTAGTGGTTTCCGTTATGATATTCCAGTCCTGACAGGGGCTGTTCGTGGGCTGCCACTGCTGAACATTTGCGCCACTGTTTTTGGATGCCGCACCGACTTCAACAAGACATTTGTCCTTTGATGCGTGAGTGATTATGCTGTAAGAGCCGTCAAGATTTTTGGTAAATCTGAAAAGCTGTGAGCTGTCCTTTGAGGAATATGCAGCTATATCAATATTGCTGCCGTCGGCACTTCCCTCTGCTTTAAGGGCATAGCCCTCGTCCTGAAGAGAACGTATCCAGTAATAGTTGCCCGAACCGAAGGCTTTGAGTGTCCATTTCTGGCAGTCGTAGCCGTTTGAACCCCACTGCTGAACATTTGAGCCGTCAGCCATTGAGCCGTTTACAATATCCATTACCATGCCCGAATTAACATTCTCAAATGTGTAGACATATTTTGTATCCATAGCCGTTCCGGGGTCTGAAACGGATTCAAATATCCAGTCCTGACAGTTCACGCCGTTGGACTCCCATTCCTGAACGTTTGCGCCCGAGTCCTTGCTTGCGTTTGCGATTTCAACCGTAGAGCCTTCGCCCGAAACCCTTGTGAAGATTTTATAGCTTCCGTCTGAATTTGCGGCAATCATGAACTGCTGGTTAGTACCGCCGTTGTATTTGTAGATGTCGATATTTGTGCCGTTGTCGGTTTTCTTTCCTGCAACGTCGAGAACATAAGTGCCGCCGTCACCGACTGCGGAAACGATATAATAATAACCGTCACCCGCACTGCAAAGCTTCCATATGTCGTGTATATCAGTGCCGTTTGAACCCCACTGCTGAACATTTGCGCCGTTCTGTGCAGATGCGCCCTCAACCTGCATATAAAGACCCGAATTTACATTCTTTATACGGTAGCATGAACCTTCTGTGAAAGCTGCCGCTGTAGGCTTTGCAGGTGTCATGGGACCGCTGGGAGCTTCGGAATATCCTGCGCTCGGAACTCCTGCCTTTGCAAATCTGAGGTACATATAATTGTTCTTTGATGTCTGACAGCCGCTGTAATTATTGCAGTAGGTTTTTGCATTGTCTGCGGTAAGCTTTACATAGTCATAATTTGTAGTTGCTTTCCATGTGCCGACCTTTGCGTATGAGGGATTTGAAGAAGTACCCTGTCCTGCTGTAAGGCGGTTTACCTTGCCCGATGATTTAGAACCGGAGTCGAGGAAGTATCCGAGGTTCTGGTCTGTAGAAGAGGGAGCGTTCCAGTCGCAGCATACGTTGCCGCTTGTGGAATTGTTCTCATAATAGCAGTTTTCTGCGAAGATGTTTGTATTTGCCTGAACGGTATAAGCCATAGAAAATTCGCTTACATAGTTATTCAGACTGTGGTAGTATCCCCAGCGCATAAGTCCGGGCGCACGGGTAAGTGTTTTATAGAATTTATTGGACGCAAGCGTCATGCGTGGATAGCCGTTATACTGTGAATAATTCTTTGCGCTGCTGTCGGGATAGCCGAGGATAATGCCGTATTCGTGAAGTCCGAATGAACAGTCCGAAACTGTGCAGTAATCCGCATAGTAGCAGCAGGCGAGGAATTTGTCCTTATCGCTGACGGAATTATCCGTACCGTAAGGATTATATCCGCTGTGTCCCGTGAAAGTCACATGGTCAACCCAGAGGTTCTGACCGCCTCTGAAATAAACCATGATATTATCGTTGCCGTTTGCTTCTGCTGAATGCTGAATATCGAAATTCTTGATTATGACATTGCTGCCGTTGCCCTTGTTTGACTGTTCGGTGGTGAATGCGACATTATTGAGCGTATGCGCATTGTAGCTGCCGATAATGGTCTTGTTCGAGGCAACCTGTATTCTGCCGGGAGCAGTATATTTCTGACCGAGGCTGTCCTTGGAGAAGCTGTTGAGAGAAATATTCTTGGTAACAACGATAGTATAAGGCGTTGTTGACTCGGCATATTTTTTGAGGTCGTCAAAGGTCTGGACTTCGACTACCTGTCCGAAGAGACCGCCTATGTCACCTGCCTTGATATTATTCGTGTTGTCGTTTTTGCAGTAGCCTGCGAAGCCCTGCAAGCCGTCTGTATTGAGCAGCCACAGCTGATTGTCCGCACCCGTATAATTTGCGAGTGTCATTCCCGAATTTCCCTGTGTGAGAGCGAGGGAGGTATCGGAATAATTCACTATTTTGTAATAGAGATTATTTCCGAGGTGGTCGGTCTTGACGGGTACTACATACCAGTGCTGTGTCTTATCGGACTCACTGCCGTAGATTATAACGTCCGTACCTGCCGAAACGCTGTAATTATTGGGGGTAAGCAGTCTGCCCGACTGAGCGTTTATGATTTTGAAGAAAGTACCTTTCGAGTCGCTGCCAACCCAATCAAAATGCCATGAGGGGGAGAGGTCGTTTCCGATAGCCTTTACGGAGAGGGCTGAACCATCAGTCGTACCGTTTTCCGTGAGGACTTTGGAATTGTCCTTTGTGGCAATATTCATGAGCTGTGCGGGATAGTCCGTGGATATTGCCGATGCGGTCATGCCTGACGTGCCGAAGAGAGGGAGCAGCCACGATACGAGCATGACCAGCGACAGGACGACAGCCTGCCGCATAAGAGAAACCTTTTTCATTGTCTTTAGCCTCCTTAGATAATGATATTACAGAAAAATCTGTTGCATACATTATATCATAATAAATCGCACTTGTCAATAAAATACAGTAATATTGCAGAAAATATAAAATTTTTCTTTAATTAATTATTATTTTTAAATTATTAAATATAAATATTTAATTTTATTAAGATGCAGAAAAACGGGCTGTTGCACGCAGCAGCGCAGCAGCCCGTTTTTCAGGAGAGATGTTCTTTGATAAGATTGTAATTTTCGTTCATAAGAGAAAGATAGTTCGTTCCGTCCTGTATATCTTTTTTCCTGACGGACTGAATGGAATTTAATTTAACCATATCGCAGTTTTTATTTTTGCAGTTATCCACGACAGCCCTCGCAACAGAGCCGTCCGAACTTTCGAGTTCAAAGACGGCATTGCAGCCGAGTTCGTCAATTTTTCCCGACAAAAAGGCGACTGTTTCAAAGCTTGCCTCAATATCTGCGGAACAGCCCAAAAATGCCGCATAATAATCAAGCCCGTAATCCTCCGTGAAGTATCTGAAAGGGAAACGGTCTGCGAATATAAGCGTTTTCTCCTGCATATTTTCAAAAAGCACCGTGAATTTTTCATCAAGGCTTTCAAGCCCGGACTTATATTTATTTAAATTATTTTCATAATCCGCTGAATTTTCGGGGTCTGCGGCGGAAAGGGCATTTTCTATTTCATCGCAGAAAATTTCCGCATTTTTAAGCGAAAGCCATGTATGCTCATCGTATTCTTTATCCTCATCGCAGTCTTCATCGCTCTGCATACCCTCTTTAAGCTCCTCCTCCACTGCGGAGCTTCCGAGAATGTCAATAAGATTTATTATCCGCATATTTTTATTCACGGCATTTTCGAGAACATCATCAACCCAGTATTCGGACTCGCCGCCCGTATAAAGAAAAATATCGCACGAGGAAATTTTGATTATATCCTCCGCAGACGGCTGAAAGCTGTGCATATCATTGCCGTTGGAGAGCAGGTATGTAAGGTTTACTTCATTTTCATGTTCGCCGAGGATATTCCTCACCCAGTCATATCCAGGAAAGACCGTGCAGACTATATCGAGCCTGTTTTCGTCCTCGCCCGAAGCCTTTATGGAATTGCTGTGAATATTATTTCCGCAGCCTGTCAGCACAGCCGCACACAAAAGACCCAAAGCCGATAAGAATAATTTCCGTGACATAATGACCTCCCGAAAATAAAAATGATAATCATTTTCAATTTATCCGTGAGTATATATTATATCACACTTCGGGAAATTGTCAAGTGCTTTCGGTAATTATTCACAAAAAATTCACAATTAAAGCTTCAGGACGATTTCCTTGCCGTCCGATTTATATTCATCTGCATTAATACCGCATTTTTTAAACATGAAAGCCGCAGCCTTTGAGCTGTCCGTATCGGCATATTTATTGCTGAGATAAACTATTCTTTTTATTCCCGACTGAATGATAGCCTTTGCGCACTCATTGCACGGATAGAGCGTAACATAGAGAGTACAGCCGTTCAAATTCGACGAATTGCGGTTAAGAATGGCATTGAGTTCGGCATGGCAGACGTAGGGATATTTTGTATCCAGTGTGCTTTCGGCGGAGCGTTCCCAAGGCATTTCGTCATCATCGCAGCCGATTGGCATACCATTATAGCCCACCGATACGATTTTATGCTCATCGTTGACAATACAAGCCCCGACCTGCGTATTACTGTCCTTGCTTCTCTGTGCAGAAAGCAAAGCAACTCCCATGAAATACTCGTCCCAGTTTATATAATTACTTCTCTTCATAACAACACCCCTTAGTTAATTCATAATTCATAATGCATAATTCATAATTAAATGCTTTCGGCATTACGAATTTTATCAGGAAAATATTTTACTCCCTTTTACAAAAGTGTTCCTGCGATAAATCAAAATTTAATTAATGCATAATTCATAATTAAGAATTATTGGAGTAAATCAGAATTTATCGCCGTAGGCGACACATCAATTATTCACTATTCATTATTCATTATTCACTAAGCAGCTATGCTGCTAAATTCTGATTTATCTTATTCAACACAAAAGCAAAAAGGGGCTTATTTTATGTCTTTATATTTTATTTTATGTTATTTTTCTGCATATCATACGGCATTGCCGCAGGCAATCCCGATTATACATTATGAATTATGCATTATGCATTAAAAAAGACCGACCCGTTAAAGAGAGCCGGTCTTAATCAGTTGGGGCGGCGGGATTTGAACCCACGCAGTGACAGAGTCAAAGTCTGTTGCCTTACCGCTTGGCTACGCCCCAGCAACACCAACTGATTAATTATACCACAGAAAGATTAATAAATCAAGCATAAAATTAAATAATTATTTTTTAACAAATATATTCTCTAAAAATCAGGCTGTCTCCTCTTCCTTTGAGAGAATTTTCTTTATGCAGTTTACAAAAATCGTAAGATAGCGCAGAACGGGGTCGGCTATAATCGAGAAATTCACGCATAGGAGAGCGCATTTAAGGCTCATTGCCGAGATACCAAAGAAGCTGCTTGCGAATACCATGCAGATTGCAAGACCTACCGCACAGAAAATCCATATTCCCCATTTCAGGCTGTTCATGGGCTTGCTAATCATGAATAAAATCATAAGTCCGACAATGCAGAGCAGAATGGTAGATGCCGTGGCAATGTCGCTTTCTTCCGAGTTGAAAATATTTCCGAATATAACCATGGCGACAACCACAATCGTATCCGTAATGCCCGCAGGGAGGGCTTTTAGCATTACATTTGTTATGAATTTACCCTTGATTAAATCCCTGTTCGGTATCTGTGACAGCGCAAAGGCAGGCAGTCCGATAGTGAACATACTTATAAGCGAAATCTGCGAGGGTTTGAGAGGATATGAAAATCCTATGAAGATAGAAATAACAGAAAGCAGGAGAGAGAAAATATTCTTTACAAGGAAAAGACTTCCCGAACGTTCGAGGTTATTTACAACCTTTCTGCCCTCCATTACGACATCGGGCATTTTTGCGAAATCCGACTCAAGCAGAACGAGCTGAGATGCCTGAGCAGCCGCATCACTTCCCGAAGCCATAGCAACCGAACAGTCCGCATCTTTAAGGGCAAGAACATCGTTTACGCCGTCACCCGTCATGGCAACGGTTTTTCCTGCGGATTTCAAAGCCCTTACGAATTTTCTTTTCTGGTCGGGGGTAACACGTCCGAAAACGGTATATCTCAAAATCGCATCACTTATTGAATTATCCGTTGTGAGGGTAGAGGCATCTATATAATTTTCGGCATTTTTAATTCCTGCCTGTTTTGCAATTTCCGATACGGTAATGGGATTATCGCCCGAAATTACCTTTATTTCAACGCCCTGCTCCGAGAAGAATTTGAATGTATCGGGGGCATTTTTTCTTATGGGATTTGCAAGCGTGATAAAGCAAAGCGGAACTGATTTATTAACAAGAGCCTTGCCGTCCAGAATACCGTCATATGCGGCAAAGACAAGCACACGATAGCCTCTGCGGCTTTTTTCCTCGATAGTCTTTCTGTATTCGGATATATCGTCTTTAAGGATAAATTCGGGCGCACCGAGAACAAAAGAACCCTCCTCAAACGATGCGCTGCTGTATTTGAACTCCGAGGAAAAACCTGTATATGAGACAATTTTTCTTCCCGACGGGCTTTTGAAATAATTCTTCATAGCCGCCATTGTAGCGTTATCGGCGGACTGGCTTGCGGCGAAATCGCTTATAATTGCCGTGAGTGCCGTGACAGACGCATTTCCCACGGGAATAATATCCGAAACAGCCATATTTCCCTCTGTAATAGTACCCGTCTTATCCACACACAGTACATCTACCCTTGCAAGCGTTTCGATGCATTTCATATCGTGGACGAGAACTTTTTCCTTTGCAAGCCTCATTGCGCTTATGGCGAGGGTAGTGCTTGCAAGCAGGAACAATCCCTCGGGTATCATGCCTATAACAGCGGCAACCATAGACAATATACTTGCCCTGAAATCTGCGCCGTTGAGGACGTACTGCTGGTAGAAAAGGGCTATTCCTATGGGGATAATAATTATTCCGACAGTTTTTACAATTCTGTTCAATGAACGTATCATTTCGGACTGTTCGCCGCTTTTGGATTTTTTAGCCTGTATGGTAAGCTGTGAGATATAGGAGTCTCTGCCGACCTTTTCGAGCCTTGCACGGCAGAAGCCTGAAACTATGAAGCTTCCCGACATAAGGCTGTCGCCCGCATTTTTTACAATTTCATCGGACTCACCTGTTAAAAGCGACTCGTTGACCGAAACACTTCCGTCAATTACAACAGCATCCGCACTTATCTGATTGCCTGCACGGAACACGGCGACATCATCGAGAACGAGGTCTTTAGAGAAAACGCTGACTTCAATCCCGTCACGCATGACGGTAGTAACAGGTGCGTTTAGTACGGATAATTTATCGAGGACGGCTTTCGAGCGCAGCTCCTGAATTATACCTATGAGGGCATTTGCTATAATTATAGGCAGAAAGGTCAAATCCCTGTATGAGCCTGTAATAATTATCAATACGGCGAGGACGGCAAATATGAAATTGAAATAAGTAAAGACATTATCCCTTACAATTTCGGAGACCGTTTTCGAGGGAGGGTCGGGCGGAGTATTGTCAAGACCCTGTGCTATTCGTTCCTCCGCCTGTGCAGTAGTAAGACCAACATTCGGGTCGGCATTAAATCTTTCGATTAGGATATTTTCTTCTTCGTTCATATACAAATAACCTTCCTTTAAAATATGCTTTTTCTACGAATGAGCATTTTAAAATAATTGACAAAAATTTTTGTATTTTGTTTTTATTATACTTTTTTGTATATTATCCCGAACAGTTTTAAGTTTGCTCAATTATAGCTTTATGTCATTATATCATAGTATTAACAAAAATTCAACTCTTGCAAAAATTTTTTCTTTGTGATATAATTAACTATGAATTATAATTCGGCAAAGAATAATAAAAACCTTTCCCCGGCAAGCGGCTGAGGAATGATAAAATTAATTATGAATTATGCATTAGAAAAGAGGTTTATTATGGAAAAATATGATGTGACGGGTATGAGCTGTGCCGCCTGCTCCGCAAGAGTTGAAAAAGCCGTGTCGTCCGTTGAGGGCGTTACCTCATGCGCAGTAAATCTCCTGACAAATTCAATGAATGTTGAGGGCAGCGCAAACAGCGAAATTATAATAAAAGCCGTACAGGACGCAGGCTACGGCGCAAGCCTGCACGGCGAAAAAAATTCCGAAAATATCTCCCATGATACCGATACTGCAAGAATGAAAAACAGACTGATTTCGTCTGTTGTTTTTCTGATTGTCCTGATGTATATATCAATGGGTCATACGATGTGGAATTTCCCCGTTCCCGGCTTTCTTGACGGAAACTGCATTGCAATCGGCATAGCGGAATTAATCCTCTCCGCCGTAGTTATGATAATCAACCAGAAATTCTTCATAAGCGGATTTAAAAGCCTTGTTCACAAAGCCCCGAATATGGATACTCTCGTTTCTGTCGGTTCGGGAGCGTCATTTGTATGGAGCGTGATTGTATTATTTTCCATGACAAAATATCAGCTTGCAGGCGATACGGAAAAGGTAATGCAGGGTATGCACGGATTTTATTTCGAGTCCGCCGCAATGATACTTACCCTCATAACGGTCGGAAAAATGCTGGAGGCTCATTCAAAGGGAAAGACCGCAGATGCATTAAAATCCCTCATGAAGCTTGCTCCCGAAACTGCTGTAATCGAGCGTGACGGAAAGGAAATAACCATTCCGGCATCACAGATAAAAAAGGACGATATATTCTTAGTCCGCCCCGGAGACAGAATACCAGCCGACGGTATTGTCATAAGCGGCAGCAGTGCGGTGAATGAGTCCTCCCTCACGGGCGAAAGCATACCATCCGAAAAATCCGCAGGAAGCGAAGTCTCTGCGGCTGCCGTTAATTTAACGGGATTTATGAAATGCAGGGCTGTCAGGGTCGGAGAGGAGACAAATTTCTCAAAGATAATAAAGCTTGTCGAGGACGCATCGGCAACCAAAGCCCCTATCGCAAAAATTGCCGATAAGGTATCGGGAGTATTCGTCCCCACGGTTATAATCATCGCATTAATCACAACTGCCGTATGGCTTATTGCAGACAAAGATACGGGCTATGCGCTCGCAAGGGGAATATCCGTCCTTGTGATAAGCTGTCCGTGCGCACTTGGACTTGCCACACCTGTCGCCATAATGGTCGGAAACGGCATGGGCGCAAAAAACGGCATACTATTCAAGACGGCTGTATCCCTTGAGGAAACGGGCAAAGCGCAGATTATCGCCCTCGATAAAACAGGCACGATAACTTCGGGCGAACCGTCCGTTACAGATATTATCCCATACGGAAAATATACAGAAGAAGAATTAATTAAATATGCCTCGTCAGCAGAAAAAATGAGCGAACACCCCCTCGCCGAAGCCGTTGTCAAATACGCAAATGAGAACAATATATCAACGATTGAGACAGGCAGTTTCAAGGCACTTTCGGGCAGCGGTATAGAGGCTTGTTGCGGAGATATTAAAATTTCGGGCGGAAGTCTGAGATATATCAGCACTCTGACGGAAATACCCGATGATATAGTCAGAAAAGCCGATGAACTCTCCGAACAGGGCAAAACTCCGCTGCTGTTCACGGAGAATAATAATTTAATGGGAATAATCGCCGCCGCCGATACAATCAAGCCCGACAGCAAACAGGCTGTCGGGGAACTCCGCAGTATGGGCTTAAAGGTCATAATGCTAACGGGCGACAACGAAAAAACCGCCCGTGCGGTAGGAAATGCTGCCGGTGTCGATGAAATTGCCGCAGGTGTTCTCCCCCATGAAAAAGAAAATATTATCCGCCGCCTTAAAAAATCGGGAAAGGTAATAATGGCAGGTGACGGAATAAACGATGCTCCTGCCCTCACACGTGCAGATATTGGTATCGCAATAGGTACGGGAACAGACGTTGCAATTGACTGCGCAGATGTAGTACTAATGAAAAATAATCTCTGCGACATTCCCTCCGCAATAAGACTCAGCCGTTACGTAATGCGGAATATAAAGCAAAATCTTTTCTGGGCATTTATATATAACATCATAGGCATACCGCTTGCGGCCGGCTTATGGATACCGATATTCGGCTGGACGCTCAATCCGATGTTCGGGGCGGCAGCTATGAGCCTTTCAAGCTTCTGCGTGGTTACTAACGCTCTCAGGCTGAATTTAATAAATATCCACGACACGAAAAAGGACAAGCCCGTTAAAAATCCCGTCACGGATATAAATATAAACGATGACAGGACTAAGCGTACAATTAAGGTAAAAGGCATGATGTGCGGTCATTGCGAAAAACGAGTGCAGGACGCTCTCGAAAAGCTCCCTGCCGTTGATAACGCTGCGGCTGACCATGAAAAGGGAATTGTTATCCTGTCTCTGAACGGCGAAGTTTCCGACAGCGAACTCAAAACCGCAGTTGAACAGCAAGGATATAAGTTTAATGCATAATTCATAATTCATAATTAAATTGCCTGCGGCAATTCAGGGGGCTTGGGGGAAAAGCCGCCGCCTTGCCGCAAACGAGCGAACGACAGTGAGTGAGTGCGGCAAGACAAAAAGCGGCTGTGTTCCCCCATTCAAGATATTAAATCGCCTGCGGCAATTCAGAGGGCTTGGGGGAAAAGCCGCCGCCTTGCCGCAAACGATCGAACGACAGTGAGTGAGTGCGGCAAGACAAAAAGCGGCGGCGTTCCCCCATTCAAGATAAGGAGCAAGTATGAAAATAGAGTATATTCATGAGCCTACGGACTTGCAGTGCGGTCAGGCTGTAATCGCTATGATAACGGGCAGAAGCACAGACGATGTAATAAAGCTTTTAAACAATGACAGAGAAACCGACTTGAAGGATATGAAAAATGCCCTTAAATATTACGGCTTTGAAGTATCGGATATGAAAACCCCTGTTCACGACAAGTCACAGCTCCCCGATTTATGCATGCTAAGTATTGAAACTCCACGCTGCTGGCACTGGTCATTGTATCATGACGGAATATTCTATGACCCCGAACACGGAGTACTTGACGATTTCCCTGTATCGGGACGGAAATATTTCTGGGAGATAAAAAGAATATCCGATAAATCCTTTGCGAAAGCCGACAGGAAATATTATTACGGCGGCGAACTCGGTGCGATATATTCAAAGGAAAAAACGGTCTTTCGTACATGGTCTCCATATGCGGAGAGTATAAAATTAAATCTATATACCGACTGTATTTGCGATGATTTTATATCCTGTCCCATGAAAAATACGGGGAACGTATGGGAAACCGAAATAAAAGGCGATTTTGAGGGCTTCTATTATACCTATACCGTAAGAATTTACGGCACCGAGCATGAAACCATTGATATATACGCAAAATCCGCAGGAGTGAACGGAAAGCGTGGAATGATATTCGACAGCAAAAAGACCAATCCCGAAAACTGGGATAAGTCCTCCCCTGTCGTTCTTGAAAATTATAACGATGCAGTGATATATGAAATGCACATAAGGGATTTTTCAACGGATATTTCGGGAGATTTCAGATACAGAGGGAAATTTCTGTCATTCTGCGAGGACAACGAAAGGCTTGATTATATAAAATCGCTCGGTATAACTCATATACACCTTCTGCCCGTCATGGATTTCGCCTCGGTCGATGAAGCCAACCCGTCATTCAACTGGGGATACGACCCTCTGAATTATAATATCCCGGAGGGTTCGTATTCGACAGACCCCTTTGACGGCAGAAAAAGAGTTAAAGAATTAAAAGAATTAATCCTGTCCGCCCACAAAAAAAATCTCGGAATAATCCTCGATGTAGTCTATAACCATACATTTTCCGCCGAAAATTCGCCATTTTTCAAAATTTTTCCGCATTATTTCCACAGACACGATGAAAACGGATTTTCAAACGGTTCGGGCTGCGGAAACGAAATCGCCACGGAAAGACTCATGATGCGCAGATTTATATGCGACAGCCTTTGCTATATCGCAGAGGAATATAAAATTGACGGCTTCAGGTTCGATTTAATGGGGCTTATGGATATAAAAACTTTGAATTTGTGCGCCGAAAGACTTAAGCTTATAAATCCGAATATCATTCTCTACGGCGAGGGCTGGACGGGAGGTATTTCTTCACTTGACGAGAAATTCAGAGCCATGCAGAAAAATGCAGGCCTGCTCCCCGATTTTGCGATGTTTTCGGACTATATAAGAGATACGGTAAAGGGCAGCGTTTTCAATGATTTGGACACGGGATATGTAAACGGAAACCATATCGGAGCATATGAGCGCATGAAGTCAGCCCTCTGCGGAAATACCGGTTATATGCCGATAAATTATGTCGAATGTCACGATAATCTTACATTTTACGATAAGCTGAAAATTTCAATGCCCTGTGCGGACGAAGATGATATTATTTCAGCCGATAAAATGGGGGCGGCAATTATTATCTTATCGCAGGGCATACCGTTCATTCAGGCAGGGCAGGAATTTCTGCGCAGCAAGCCGACTGACGGCGGATACGAGCATAACAGCTACAAATCCCCCGACAGCGTAAACTCGATAAAATGGGATAATCTGACGAAATACAGGGATATATCTGATTATTACAGGGGGCTTTTCGCCATAAGAAAAAAATATCCCTGTTTCCGCAGAGCAGATAAAATAAATTTCAGAGACACGGACAACGGCATTATAATCATGAATACAGGTAATTTTATTTTTATAATCAATCCCACGGACGGAGATTTTGAGATAAATATCGGCGGCGAAATCCTTGCGGACAAGCACAAAGCCTCGGATATGCCTGTTTATGTCACGGAAAATAATTCAATATGCGAAAGAAAGGGCATAATTCTTATCCATCTGACTGCACAAAAAAATAAATAATTTTTTGTATAATCGGTACAAATTGCTGTTTTAAAAGAAAAATCATTGACTATATTTTTTCAATGATATATAATATAAGCTGTAGTGCTTTCCGCTTGTTACTGCGGTATGGCATATGTTCTGAATTATCATTTAATTCAGGGTCAGGTGATGATAATTTGGTAAAATTTAATACAAGAGGTGGAAAATCCTAATGAGCAAACGCAAAAAATCAAACCATGCGAAAACTTCTCCCGCCGCCGAGGAAAATTCTCCAAAGACCGAAATCCCTGCGGCTGAAAAATCCCCTCCGCCTGCGGACGATACCGCCCCTCGAACGGAGGAAATAACCGAAAATCCCGATAATCCCGAAAGCACGGACGGTGCGGATAATGCGGACAACACGGAAATAACGGATAATCCCGAAAATGCGGAAATCAACCTCAATGAAGCACCGCCGCAGAAGCTGACATTCAGGCTGATAATCGAACGCATTAAAAATTTCCTTGAAAAATTCGGAATACCCGATATGCTGCTGATACGTTTCCTGACAGCTTATTTCTTCGTTGCCGGATATAATCTCACAATCGCAAGGTCACAGGAAATCGACCCGATAAACGGCTGGAAGGATTATGTGGAAACCAACAGCCTGCTGAAATCTTTCCTGATAATACTTGTAATATTCCTGCTGTATTCGATTATATACGACCGGCTGCCGAAAAAAGCCCGGTATGCCGACCATATCGGTGCGATTATAGCAATAATTTTCTTCGACCTCGAACTGCTGTGGAATATAGACAATTTCCAGTTTTCAATGGCAGTTGCCTGCGTTTCTGCGGTATTCATCTATTATATACTCGGAAAATCGGACGGAAGCAAGCTCTTCCGAAAATTAAGCTGGAAAATTTCGGGCATTTTCGTACTCCTCGTGACGGGGCTGATGATATTCTTCATCTCGCTCACAACGATATGCCACCACAAGGTTTTCGGCACATCAGCCTTTGATTTCGGAATATTCGTTCAGATGTACCACTCACTCGCAGAAAATCTCACTGCGGTCACTACCTGCGAAAGAGACAAGCCCCTTTCGCATTTCTACGTACACGCATCATATATCTATTACATTCTCGTACCCTTTTACAAGCTTTTCCCGAAAGAGGAAACACTCCTCATTGCTCAGGCAGTCCTTGCAATGGGCGGAGCAGTACCCACGTTCATGATTGCGAAAAATCATGATTTCAAGGGCATATCGCTTATCGGAGTATGCTTCATGTATATTTTCTGTTCGGGTCTTATACTCCCGAATTACTATGATTTCCATGAAAACGCATTCCTCCCCACACTGCTCATGTTCATGATATGGGCAGCCGACTCAAAAAAATACAAGATATTCTTTGTGTTTGCCGCACTCGTCTGCATAGTAAAAGAGGAAACATCGCTGTATGTCGTATGCGTTTCAATGATGATGTTCTTCGCAAACAAGGGCGACAAAAAACGCTGGCTCTGGCTCATAAGCACTGTCGTAAGCGGTGTATACATGACACTTATAACACGCTGGCTTACCAAAAACGGCGACGGCGAAATGATGACAAGCTACCGTTTCGGAAAATTCCTCATAAATGACGGCGATGGTCTTGGAAGTATAGTCAAAAACGTCCTCACAGACCCCGGCTACTTCTTCAGCTCCCTCATAAGGGAAAGCAATCTGCTGTTCTTCGTTGAAGTAATGTTCCCGCTGCTCTTCCTGCCATTCTTTACAAAGAAGATAGAAAGATATTTCCTCATGCTCCCGTTCATCATAACGAACCTTACAATAGGCGCAAGCTACGGCTATGCGGAAAATATCAGCTTCCAGTATATCTTCGGTCCTGTATGCCCCCTGATATACATGAGCATAATAAATCTTGACGACATCAATGAAAAGAAACAGGATATTGCATTCGTTTCGGGAATAACATCTCTCATAATCGCATTCGGCTGGACTACGACAAAAATCAGATACTACGAAAGATACAAGGAGGACGAGGCGCATTTCAAAAATGTCGAGGCACTTCTTGACGGTGTTCCGAAAGATGCAGCCGTAGCGTCCGAGGCTTTTCTCCTCCCTCACATGGCGGACAGAGACAGAATATATCTCCTTGATATGAATGATGCGATAAAGAACGAGGACGACCCCTCACAGAACCGCCTTACCGAACCGGGAAGATATGAATACCTCGTATTCAACTACAATTCGGAAATTCACAACCTCTGCATACCGATTTTTGAAGAAATGGGATTTTCTCTCTACAGCGAGATACCCGAAAAAATCGTAATCTATCACAACGACAGATTTGACGAGGCTGAATGGTACAATGCAGACTCCAAATACGGAGACTATACAAATAAATAAAAATGACCCCGAAGTAAAGACGGGTGCTCATAAAGAAGTTTTTATAATTTGAAGATAAGGTTGCGTAACCTGGGCGGTTATGCAGCCTTTCTCTTTTTGTCGTACTTCTACAGTGACCCTGAGCCTTTTCTGCATCTTCATAGAGCCTTGTGAACAGCCTGTCAAGCTCTGCGATACGCCAGGAGTGTCCAAACATGGATATTATAAAAAATCCGCTAAACCAAGAGGAAATTCACGTTTTGGGTCAGAAATCCTTAACTTATAAACAGCCGTATTAAACTTGTTATACGCATCAGCGAACACAGAAAGGACTGTGGATAATGTTTCAACTGAACGTGGAAAACATCTGCTTCGTCCTGCAAGGAGAGGAATATAGTGCCTGAAATCAGCGTTTACTATGCAGAGTGTGTTTATATTCAGCTCTGTACGGGCTGGAGGAATGTTCGGACGATGATGAATAACACCAAAACAGGACGTTGCCATTGATTGGTAACGTCCTGTTGCTATTATTAAAAAAGGGAAAGCTGTTCTGACAAATAATATGCGTGTTCCATGTGCTGCTTTGCCTCGGCTTCCAGTATTTCCACATTTGACAGAGGAAGACTCTTAAAGCGAAGCTGATACACCATATCGAAAAAACTCGTTACAGCAGCTGTGCCAAGATGTGTCAGGCAGATCAGCTGAATATGAAAATGCCGTGCAATACGGAACATCGGTTCAAGAAGATGCGGCGATGAAATCGGTCCGAACGGATTGTCAAGAATCAACACACCGCTTGTGGTGTTCAGACTGCTCGTCAGACTCCTTGTGTAATTCATTACGGAAACAATCAGCGAAAACAATACAACAAACTGCTCTCCGCCGGAATTGGCTTTCAAAGCATCCTGCCATGAACGATAACGGCTGTTTTGTATATTCTTATCGATCTTGAAAACAGTGATTGGAATGATTTCTTTGCCGATATAGCAATTCAGCAGCCGTCTGATTTCCAGACGGTCGTGATGTGCTTTTGCTGAAGTTTCCTGCTCAGACAAATATTTTTTTACTTGTTCTGTAATATATTGATTGATTCTTTCGGCTGTCTGTTCGCTCATTGGTTCAATGAAAGGCAAATCAATTTGTATCATCTGTTTTTTTGTATTACCGATCTGTATCGTTGATTTCTTTGACAGAATCGTAAGATTTTCATACAGCCGCCCGACACGTTGGAGACAATTTGTCACAAGCTGTTTTCTGCTGTCTTCAACATCTTTAAGTAACACAGCAAGCTGAGCGATACGAGCCTGATACCGTCTTATGTCACCTTCTGTACGCTCATAAAGCGTAAAGTATTTATCTCCTGTGATATCATGATTGTCGATAACGGATAATATACCATCAAGCGTTCCCGTAAACAAGTTGTGTATGTTTCTGAATGGCTCAAGTACACCACGATGATACTTCTTTGTTTCACTCTCCGCCTGTTTAAGCTGTTCAATACAATTCTCTATCTTATCACGCAATTTGTTGGTATCTTGCAGAATTTCCGAATGCTTTGGAGGGTAGTCTGCTATTTCTTCTGTAAATCTTTCTGCATATCCAGCAGTATATTTGCGGTCTGTATTCAAATCTGTCAGCTTATCATTACATTTTTTTATGATTTTTTCGGAATCGTCTAAAACAGATTTACATTCCGTTATACGGCGTTCAAAATCCGAACCGACTTCCGATCGCGGCAGAAGCTCGGTATGATTTTGTCAATAATACTTGACACATTTTTCTCGAACAGATTTCAAGCAGGAAGCTTTAGTGACTCATAGTAAAGGCGTCTCTTAACAGCAGGCGGCAGACCGTCGTTAACGGTGCATATTCTCCTGTTTGCCCAGTAG
>JAFUXL010000018.1 GCA_017470905.1 Ruminococcus sp.
ATCCGTCAATTATAGCTGCTTGTGCCGATCAAGGGTATCGCAGAACCTTCAAAAATACTTTCGAGACTTTCCATAATATCCGTATTGATATTTCTCCAAGAATCAAAAATACATTTGAAGTTCAACCGCTCCGCTGGAAAGCAGAGCGGACATTGTCGTGGTTTCAAAGCTCTCGTCGCCTTTCTAAGGATTATGAGATTAAAGCCGTTCATGCTGAAACTATGTGCATAATCTCGCATATCCATACCCTTCTTCGCAGATGCTGAGTCTATGTGGACAGGTTCTCAAAAAAATCGAGATAGCCGCCGAAGATATATTTTCTGATGGTATGTCTTCTGGCTGGAGTGGTAGTTATGATTCTCTTGTTTGGAATGGCACAGCGGCTGATTCTGTTACATTGTCAGCCTCAATAATAGATATAATGGGATTTAAACAAATCGCATACACGCTTGAAGCACTCTCGGATATATCCGATACCACTGTAACAGTTGATACCGATAATCAGAAAGTTTCGGTTACACGAGGCAATGCTTTTATTCCCGAAGATGAATATGAAGTGACATACGGCACGACCGCCGAGACTGCAACTGAAACATTCCCGACTGCCCCCGGCAAGTATTATGCTTTTGTTACTGCAAAGGCAGACAGCGAAAACTACACAGGTACGGCAACAAGTGAGCAGTTCACTGTCGATGTAACACTTGCTGACGGCAAATACACGCAGACCGCAGAAAAGGACGGCAAGCATTACACCAGATTTGTATTTGTAAAGCCCATGTCCGAGATTGAGGGCAAGAGTAAAGCAAAGTTTACGGCACACTATAACGACAATGACTATCCCTTTGAGACAAGCAGCTACTATACAGGTATGACTTCGAACGGCATTTCCTATACGCCCGAATCTGAGAACAGCATACTGTTTGTTGTAACTATCACAAGCGGTTCAGACATCAGTGCTGACCTTACCTGCGATATTGCATTTGAATAATGGAGGATTCTATCATGAAAGAAAAGTACACAGCTCCCGAAATGGAAATCATCGAATTTGATACTGAAGATGTTATCACCACTTCGATGACTAACGGCGGTACAGCCGGAGACTTCGGCGGAAACGGCGATATTCAGATTCCGTAAAAGTAAAGGCAGGAAGGCGGCGGCGGAGTATCTCTGCCGCCGCTTTTAACAGGAAGGACACAATATGAAATATACTACCATAGTGCTTGCTTTGCTGTTCTGTATGCTCCTGACAGGCTGCGGCGGTGAGGACATCAATGCCGATACAGACAGCTCGGTCACAGAAACCACAATAACGGCTGTGCAGGACACCTCTGCTGACGATACAAGCGTGGATACGGCAGAAAGCAAGAATACCATGAATACCGAAAAATCTACTGCAATAAAGGATAGCTCTGATTCTCCCGAAAGCGATACAGCTTTAGAGGACGGTGGGGACTATACCGATGCTCCTGCTGTGACTGCTGAAAAACCCTCTGACAATACAAATACAGTTATTACGGCAAAGCAAACTGAAAAGAAAGAAACCACAACCACTACGAAAAAATCCGAAACCGAAAAAGTCACTGCAACCAAATCCGCTGAAACTACTGAATCAACAAAGGCAGAAACACAAAAGCCTGCTTCGGCTACCACAAACGCAGCCGAAACAGAGCCAAATGTTGAGAATAACAACGTCATGACTGATGATGGTCTGAACTGATCACCGCTTGTTCCTGTTGATTGACCTGAAACCATAGAAGATGTGACATTGCTTACTTTGCAAAAAAGTTTTTGCCGCCTCGAAAAATACCCATTCTGCGTGGTATCGCACTGCGGAAATCTTGAAAATACGCAGAATTAAGAGATACTGTCTGCATTCCGCAGCGACTGCTATGCAAGAGTCGCTGTCACTGTTGATAAATTGTACCCGAACAGGTCAAATCATTTGTTGGAAAATGACAATTGATTTTGGTTTCTTTATATGATATAATAGTAGAGGTGATTGAAGATTTAAATGGTTAATTGTAAATTTTTTGTGAATTTTAGGCAGGAAAGGTTGACAAGATTATGCTGAGCTGCTATAATCAGACAGACAGACGGGGAAACTATACCTATTTTTATATGGTAATATTGATATATACAGCACTTAGAGCATAGTAAAAATTATTATGTTCTGAGTGCTTTTTGCTGTTTGCAGGATTTATTTCAAGAGAGGGGGATTTTGAAATTGAATCGATTGCTGATTTCCACGCTTTGTATGGCAACAGTGCTGGTTTCTGCAAATGAAACATTATTGCAGGAAACTGTGAAAATATTTCCTGTTGTTACAAGTGCAGAAAGTATTGCATGTGAGGAAGAAAAAACAGTTGACAATCCTGAACCACCGACAGAAACCACATTCAATGACAGCATTGTGAAATACAGTGCCGAAACGGAAAATTACTATATTGAAGTGAATGCAGAACAGAATATTTTCCCTGAAAATACGGAATTTTATGTTTCTGAGCTGTCACCCGATGACGAAATATACATATCTGCATATGAGCAGATTGCAGAAGAAAATGACGACAGCATTTACTTTTCTGCGCTTGACATCTGTTTTCTTTATCAGGGTGAAAAAACCGAACCGGACGGAATTGTCAATGTAAGTATCGAACTGAAAAATATTTCCGAAGAGGAAACCCCTGAAAATATTGAAATCTACCACATTCCGGACGATACTATGATACCGGAATTGATGGAAAGCTATCAGGAAGAATCTGTTATTTCATTTGAAACTGACAGCTTTTCGACTTATACGGTATATTGGCGCAACGGAAATACAAATATGTTTGGTATTCAATGTAATTACGTTGATGAGGACGGAACAGCCATCAATGGAAATTCAGGAAGCCGTAATATCACAATCTCAGCTAACAGCAGTGCAAAAACCTATTTTTATCCTGCTGATTATGCAGTCGATATTGATGAATATGAATTTGTGGAAGCCCAATATAACGGAAAGCCTGTCAGCTATATTACGGGTTACAGGAATACCTGGGGATATGGGTATGCTACTGTCTTCTACACAGACGGAAACAGTTCTTCGCTTACAAGAACCGGCGGTACTGTATCTGTTCCGCTTAATTTTATTTATAAACAATCTTCAAAATTGCGAATCAATGATACAGTGCTTAATAACGGATTATTCAGTGCAGTTCTGACGGATGATACCGAACATGGTACGGTTTCATACACATGGTATCGTAGAATTGCCGGAAGTTCTGATGAATGGGAAGAAGTTACCATTGATAACAGCATAGGAAGCGTTTATAATCTGCCATATTACCAGACCAGCTCAGGCTACCGCTATGATAATACGGAAAACTGGATAAATGTTGTATATGACAGAACAACGGCTAAAAAAACACATGATTTGGAAACAGGAGAAATTTTGGAGTACATGGTAAAAGCCGTTGATTCCTATGGCAATGAATATACCTCTTCTGCTGTTACTGTTCCGTATTATGATGACATTATGAACGGAGATTTTGAAATACCTGTGATTTCAGGCGATACAAACAAACAGCTGCCCTGTCAGACAATTGACGGAATTTATTGGAAAACCACAGCAAGCGATAAAAATATTGAAATTATCCGACCGTCCTATAATTCGGGTACAGCAATAATGCAATACGGCAGTGGAATCAGTTCGGTGCATGATTCGCAGTGTGCGGAAATCCTTGCAGAAGCATCAGGCGCATTGTATCAGGATTTAATCACGATTCCGGGAACTGTCATGAACTGGGAATTATATCATCTTGCAAGAAGCGGAAATTATGTTTCCAAAAATAGCACGGAAAATGAAAACTCCATGTATGTCCTGCCCGTGAATGCAGAATGGTTTATTACAGAAAACGACAGGGAATATCTGCTGCTGAACGGAGATGCCAACCAAAAATATGACCTTTCCAGCAGTTCAAGTATTGCCGCTTTGCGGAATGTTCTTGCCTCGGGCAGTGTATATGGTGCGCAGTTGGTTGAGAGTGATGCAAGTGGATTGACATATCATTTTGGAACGTACACTGTACCGGAAGAGCAGTTTGTAACAAGATTTTTATTTCTGTCCGTAGAAGGAAGTACTACCTCCGGCGGAGTCAGTGAAACCATGGGCAATATTATTGATGATGTAAGGTTCAGCACGGAACTCCCGAGACCAACTCCAAATACTGCTGTACTGAAGGTGAAAAAAATCGTCACAGGCTTAACGGCAGAGGAACTTGAGGATTATCATGTTGAAATGACCGTATATCTGGAAAACAGCACGACAATTGCCGAAATGATTGGCGGAAATATTGCAAGAAAAACACTTTCGGGATTTTCTTCACCTGCCAATTATACAGCAAATGCAGACGGAACCGTCACAGCAGAGCTGGAAGCAAGCTTTGTATTCAGTGCAAGCAATGCCATTCAATATTATGTCACAGAATCCATGTGGGGTGAACCGCCCGGCGTGACGGTATCCAGCAGTAATGAAACGGTCTATTACCTTGATTCCAATGGAACGGCTCCCGTTACACAGGCACAGTCAGGCACCCGTTCTGATACGGTAGTTGTGAACAACACCAGCAGTAATGTCGTATTCAGAAATGATTATGCTAAAAATAAACTTATTCTGACAAAGGATATACTCGGAACAGCTTTTCAGGGAGAATATGTTTTTTATATTTATCATCAGAATTATCAGGAAGGCGATGCGCCGGTTGCAGAAGTCATTCTCAACCAGGATAATAATTATTATGCAGAACTGGATATTGCATCAGGTGATTATGTCATCGTTGAAAAAACAGACGAGGAGCAAATCAGTGATACGGAGTATGGTTTTTCCTGGGAAAGCGTGGAATATGCGTCAGACTCTCAGCTGACCCAAATCAATGAAAAAAGCGTTGCCTTTTCAGTAGCAGGCACAGAAGAAGTCAGTATCACAGCAAAAAATAATTATTATATGCCTGTTCCTGCCGGTATCCATGATAATCATTTGCCTGTTGTCAGATATTTGCTTTTATCGGTTTTACTGTTTTTGGTTTATAAAATCGCTTTTTATTTGTTGAAAAAAGGAGATTATGATGAAGAATAAAAAAGAACTGACTGCTGAGCAGCTGGCACTCAGACGAAAGAGACAAAAAAATGACATTGTCAGATTTTTTGCGAAACTGATAATGATGATTGCGGTCGGTATTGTGACATTCTGTTTTATATTCGGTATTGCCATTGTTCCGGATGATGATATGCGTCCTGTTATGCGCGGCGGTGACATTGTTCTGTATTACAGAAACTTTTCCGCACTGCGACAGAATGACATTGTTGTTTACAGGCAGTCTGAAAATCTGCACTGCGGCAGAGTCATTGCAATGGCAGGTGATACCGTCGAAGTGACCGCCGAGGAAACGCTCATCATCAACGGCAGTACCATGTCGGAACAGGATATTTTTTATAAAACTCCTGCCTATGAAAATGGTATCACCTACCCCGTAACATTAAACAGCGACGAATATTTTTTACTTGGCGATTATCGTCAGAATGCCAAGGACAGCCGTTATTATGGAGCTGTCTCCGTTAATGATATAACAGGTAAAATTATTACCGTAATAAGAAGAAACAACTTATAACTTCTGAAAGGATTGGTTGATTATGAAAAAAACAAAAAGAACTTTGAGCAAGGCTCTTGCTGCAATCGCCGTATCTGCTTTTTTGCTTGCGTTTTCTGCACCGTCCGTTGCACAGCTTTCGGCTTCCGCTGCTGATGATGCTGCAAACTTTACTTACGATGCACGAACAATTACAAAGCTTCTGGACAAAAAGAATACTACCTATGCTCCCGATACAAAATTTGACTTTGTGATTTCTACCGAAAATGATACCGCACTGCACGCTACCACCATAGGAACCACCTCTGTCAACTGGAAATGGGGCGGTTCAGGCGATAATGCGCTGATTTCCTTTTCAAATACGGAAAAGGGCAAATTCTCCAGCTCCATTGCTTTTTCTCCGTCTGATGACGATATTGGCAAAACACAGCTTACAGGTACTTCCGATATTTACATCAATACTGACTTGCTGAAACCTGGAACGACACTTGTTCCGGGTGTGTATCGCTATAAAATTACCGAAAACATCAATGAGTCATACGAAGGAATTACCTATTTCATTACTGCGGACAGTGTTGCTCCGGCTTTCGTTCAGGATGGAACGACACAGGAAAGATATGTCTATGTTTATGTTGCTTATATTGATGTTCAGGACAGCAGCAAGGGACTTAAAGTGACAAATATGACCATCAGCCACGCAACTGAAACCGAAGGTGTTGAGGTGAAGTCCGACCTGAACTGGAGAAATGAATACTACACCAAGACTTATGGTTTTCATCTGAAGAAACAGGTAACAGGTAACTCCGGTGACCAGAGTAAACCGTTTGCGTTTACTGTTTCTGTAAAATCCTCTTCTTCTCCCAACGAAAAGTATCGTGTTGTATTTAATACGACCGGCAGAGAACCAATTGACATCAAATCAGGTGAAAGCAAAACCATTACCCTCAAACACAATGAAGAGGTGACAATTTGGGGAGTAACACAGAGTGATGTTGTCTCCATCACAGAAAATGACTACACAGGTGACGGATATATTACATCATATCAGCCTGACGACTACTTTACTGATGACAGCGAAGAGCATTCGAACTATACATTTACCGGACATCTTAAAAATGCTCCTACTGTAAACAATCTTAACGCCTATGTTTATTATACGAACACGAATAATGTAAATGTGCCGACAGGTCTTGTCCGTGACTATGCACCTTATGCACTTCTTGTTTTAGTTGCAGGCGGTGCAGGAGCAGGTTATTACGCTATCGGACGCAAGCGTGAAGAATAATCATTTATTGGGCATATTCTCTTTTCTTGCAAGAACCGGAGAAAAAGTGCTTGACCTGATATTCGGTATGTTCATGATACTTGTTTTACTGTATGGCGGTTACTGCGTCTATGACATACATCAGGTCAGGCAAAATGCCTTTGTAAGTGAGAAAATGCTGAAATACAAGCCTGACATTGAGGACGAAGAAGCTCCCACACTGAAAGAAATGCAGAGTATTGCTTCTGATGTGTTCGCATGGCTTACCGTTGACGGGACACATATTGATTACCCCGTTGTGAAATGCAATGATAATTTCGATTATGTCAACAGAGATGTTTATGGAGACTTTTCATTTTCGGGTGCAGTTTTTCTGGATTGTCAGAACCACATTGAAATGACGGACAGTTATAATATTCTTTATGGTCATCATATGGACAATGGTGCAATGTTCGGCGATTTGGAAAAATTTGAAAGTAAAGATTTCTTTGATAAACACAAAACAGGGGTTTTGCAAACAATAGGAGCTGTTTACTATATTCAGTTTTTCGCATTCTGTTCCATAGATGCCTATGACAAAATGCTTGCCCGTGACCCTTTGGAAGTAACAGGTGAGAATATGAGCGAATTTATTGATTATATTTATGCACATTCTCTCTGTTCGGATGAAATCGATATTTCTTCCGATGATAAAATTGTCTCCTTGTATACTTGTCATGATGCGGTGACAAACGGGAGATATTTGCTGTTCGGGAAGCTTATCCGTAAATGACTTACTGCTAAAAGGAGGTGTCCTGTGAAATATTGTGCTGTAGCTATAGTCATGATAATTGGTTTATTATTCTGTTTTCCGTCTTATGCATATGCGGAAAATTCAGTAAATGAAATCAGTCTGCCTGTGATAACTGTTGACAGGAATGATGCTATTCCGGAAGATACAATATTCACGGTACACCTCGAAAATGTAACAGAAAATGCTCCTTTGCCGGATGAAAATGTTTTGCTCATGCTGAAAAACGAAAACAGAAATTTTGATGCCATTCTTTTTGATAAACCGGGCTATTATGAGTATCGCATATGGCAGGAAATTTGTCCTGACAAAAATATTGTGACCGATACCACAGGATACCGTCTTGGAGTATATGTTATTTATAACAATGATAAGCTGCTGAATGAACTGACCTTATGGAAAGAAGACGAAAAAATCAAGACAAATTCCATTGTATTTGAAAATGATTGTCTCGGTATCATAACCACAGCCGAAACTTCGTCCGCAACAACATCCAAAACCACTGTCGCTGCAAATAAAACCACAACTGCTGTTACAGTTAAAACCGGCGAAAGCACAACAACTTCCGACGATGACAATAATAATATGAATATTTTTGAAACCATTTTTTCACCGCATACAGGGCAGGGTTCACCTGTGGGAATAATAATATGTTTGGTAATTGGTCTTGTGTTAATGATATTGTGTCATAGAAATAAAAATAATTGAAATGATAATTGACTTTTGTACTGCACAGCGGCTCTGTTACAATTCAGAGCCGCTGTTTTATAACATACTGACTGCTCCGTCTGTCAAATGTCATTTAACGCACGGGAAAAGCCGTAAATACGCTGTATCACGTATTTACGGCTTTTTTGCCTTGTCCGGAAATATTCATTTTGCTTCGGCGGGCGGACATAAAAATTCAGAGAATTTTCAAAAAACTATTGACATTCACTGCCGTATCTGTTATACTGTATATAGATAGATATTAACAGTATAACAGAGGAGCGTTCCATGAAAATTGTTATCAAAAACAAATCCGACCTGCCAATCTATGAACAGATTGAACAGCAGATAAAAGCACAGATTTTAGACGGTACAGTCAGGGAGGACGAGCAGCTGCCGTCTATCCGACAGCTTGCCCGTGATTTGAAAATCAGTGTTATCACCACAACAAGGGTCTATAATGACCTTGCAGACGAGGGCTTTATCATTTCCGTTGCGGGAAAGGGCTATTTCATCGCCCCAAGGAATAACGAGCTTTTGCGTGAGCGTATGCTTTATGAAATGGAAGAGGGGCTGGAAAAAGCCGTTGCCAACGGGAGAAATGCAGGACTGACAGATGAAGAAATTATCACTGCACTCAAAAAATTTATGGAGGGTTAATATGGAAAATATTTTGGAGATTAACGGACTTTGTAAGTCATATGAGGATTTCGCATTGAAGGATGTGAGCTTTTCACTGCCAAAGGGATTTATTATGGGATTTGTCGGAGAGAACGGCTCAGGCAAGACCACGACAATCCGTGCAATTCTCAATATGGCAAAAATTGACGGCGGTAAAATCAGCGTATTCGGGCTGGACAGTGTAACCGATACCATTGCCGTTAAAGAGCGTCTGGGGGTGGTATTTGACAGCCTGTACCTTGCGGAGCATCTGAATGTCAGACAGATTGAACAGCAGCTAAAGCCCTTCTACAGGGACTGGGACAGCGGTGAATTTTTCAGCCGTATCAGGGAATTTGATTTGCCCGATAACAGGAAAGTCGGCGATTTTTCCAAGGGCATGAAAATGAAACTGATGATTGCCATTGCTCTTTCACACAAGGCGGAGCTTATAATTCTGGACGAGCCAACAAGCGGTCTTGACCCTGTTGCCCGTGATGAACTGCTTGACATTCTTGCGGAGTATATCGAGGACGAAAACAGGGGAGTATTATTTTCCACACACATCACTGCCGATGTTGAGCGTATTGCCGATTATGTGACTATTCTCCACAACGGCAGGGTCTGGTATACAGGAACCAAGGACGAACTGTCAGAAAGCTATGCTGTTGTCAAGGGGGCAGAGGAGGATATTCCGTCCGCACTGAAAGAAAAACTGATTGGTTTCCATGCCTATCGCAACGGTTTTGATGCACTTATCAGGACATATGACCTTGCAGGTATTTCCAGTTCTCTCGAATATGAAAAAGCAAGCATTGATGAAATTCTCGTCTACATTGCAAAGGAGGATAAGCATGAGAGACATTCTGAACGTAATGCGGTTTGATTTCCTCACCGCAAAGCCGTTAGCCATTGGCGGAATGATATTCACTGTTTTGATATTCGGCATACTGAGTATGTTGTTTTCGCCGATTATCGCCGTTTATATCACATTTTCCTCAATGGTGTTTGTGATACCCTTGCAGGGCATTGCAGATAAAAACGGATTTAATAAACTCTACGGCATTCTTCCGGTTAAGAGAAAAAATATTACAAGAGCGAGATTTATTTACATCTTTCTGGTGCATTTTCTGACGGAGTTGCTGGAAGCTGTGATTATCTGCATTGCAAAATTTGCTGAATTATATAAAATTCTTCCAAATCAAAACAGCGAAACCATGCAGATGGTGAAAAACAGTTTTGCAGATACACGAACAACTTTACTGGCATTGTTCGGAATATTTACATTGCTTTGTCTTCTGTTCGCTTTTATGGAAATGATGGGGCAGATATTCGGCAGAGAGAATGAATTTAAAATCATCATGATAACGCTGGGCATACTGGCTTTGATTGCGTTCGGGTTTTCGGTTCTCTCTGAACATGACCTGATACCGGTGGTAAAATTGCCGGGCTTGCCGTATACTGTTTCAGGTATGGTGAAACTGGGCATAGCGGCGAATGCTGTCATATTTGTGATATGCCTGTTATTTGGCGAAATCACGGCTAATAAACTCGCAAGGCGTGAACTCTGAGGAGGTTCAGAAATGGATAAGAACTATCAAACAAAGATACTTGATTTAATCCGTACAGATTTAATCACCATAAACGGAGGGAAGAACAATCTGAAAATAGTCACCATATTAATGGCACTGCTTTTCGGAGGACTGGGCTTTCTGTTTTCGCCGCTTATGGGGTTATATGTACCATTGGTAATCAGCACATTTTTTGTGCCGATGCTGTTTCAGAACGAGATGAAATATCACAGCGAAAAGATGTTTGCAATATTGCCGATTGAACGGAAGGATTTGGTGCGTTCCCGGTTTATCATGTCTATCGTGCTGTATCTTGTATGTGCAGCGGTGTTTTATTTGCTTATGCTGATTTCCCTCAAATTAAAGCCGTATTATATGATGTACGGGGAAGATGCCTCAAATATGGACATTATCAGATTGCTTGCACAGAATACTGACGGAAGCATGACAGAACTGGGTATTTTCAATCTGCTGTATTTCTTGGCATTTTCGTTCGGATTTATGTTAATATCGGGAAATCTGCGGAAATATTTCAAGGACAGCAAAGCCTTTGATGCCACGTTGTCAGGCGGACTGAAAAAAGCCAAAAAGCGTGACTATTACTATGCTTTTATTGTATTTGCGGTCATTACAGTAATCGTCCTTGGTATTACAGATGTCCTGCCCGTCAGAAATGCAGTTGTTCCTTTTTTACAGCTTTTCATACAGCTTGCGCAGATTGCAAACGGCTTTCTGCTTGGTGCAGTATTTGTGACGGTGGCAGTATTTTCGACAATTTACAAATACATCTGTGCGATGCTTGAATATGATGAAAAGGAACTGTAAGGAGGGCTTTTTATGAACAGAATATTTAAAAAATTTGTAACGGCTCTTTGTGCAGTAATGGTATTTTTATCTCTCAGTGTTTCCGCAGTCCATGCAGATGAAGAAGAAGAAACAGTTTTTTTGCCTTCCGGAAAGGGTGTAAAGTGGTTTCAGTTACAAATGCAGATGACCGCTGACGAAAATAACAGTGAGGAACGTCTTTTTGCCTCTGCTGCGGTGGGACTGTTTCAGGGAGATGAAGTGCTGTATACCGGATATTACGGGGAAACGGACATTGAAAATCAAATTCCTGCTGATGAAAATTCCGTCTATGAATGGGGCAGTATTTCCAAAACGCTGATATGGGTCAGTGCAATGCAGCTTTATGAACAGGGAAAGCTTGACCTTGACCGTGATGTCAGAGAATATCTCCCTGATAATTTCTTTCAGCATCTTTCCTATGATGAACCAATCACCATGCTGAACCTGATGAACCATAATGCAGGCTGGCAGGAGACCACTTGTCCCATATGGGAAACGGATGAAAATACGATACTCCCTCTCGGTGAGGCATTGCAGGCGATTGAACCTGCACAAATTCACCGTCCGAATGAAGTGACCGCCTATTCCAACTACGGTGCGGCAGTTGCAGGATATGTCATTGAATGCATTACAGGTCAGGACTTCTGCGAATATGTTCACGAACATATCTTTGAACCGCTTGGAATGGAGCATACTGCACTCAATACCACACACAGCGACAATGCATGGGTTTATGAACAGCGCAAAAAAATGAAAAGTTATCAGTTCTTTTTAGGAAACTGTGTTGACCTCGGAAGCTGTCTGAATTATGTTCCTGCTTATCCGGCAGGGGCGGCGACAGGGACACTTACCGATTTGATGACCTATGCACAGGCTCTCGTGAATGATACTGCACCATTATTTCAGAACCCCGAAACACAGGAATTTTTATTCACGGGAACAGATTTCTACGGAGCGTCTGACATTCCCATATGTGCGCATGGCTTTTGGTGTGAGGAACACGCTGTCCGCACTTACGGTCATAACGGCGCAACAACAGCAGGTCAGGCGGATATGATTTTTGACCTTGAGTCCAAAACAGGGCTGGTTGTCATGGTGAATGAACCAAACGGAAACTGGTATCTGAATTACGCTCCTGACATTGCATTCGGTGAGCTTCCGCCTGAAAAATATGTTTCGGGAACATCGGAACAGGCTGAATTGAACGGATACTATCTTCCTGCACGTTCTACTTATCGTGGAATGCTGAAGTTTATGCCTTATCTCAGCGCAGTTTCATTAAGTAACTCAGGAGATGCTGAAAAAATCGGCGATAATTTGTATCAGCTCAGGCATGAGGGATATATTGCAGACGAAACAGCAATTATTCTGGGGGAAAAGATTTATCCTGACGGCAGCACCGCACTGCAGCAGCCGTCTGTGGATTTAATTCATGACAAATTCTATATTGTGAAATTATGCCTGTTCACAGTCTATGTTCTGTCGGCTGTGGCAGCCGTGTATCTCCTGCTCATTCGCCGAAAGTTGAAAAAACATGAAAAACGGACAATCTGTCACGGCACAGGGGTCATGACCGCAGGTCAGATTGCAAGGACGGTTTCTGTTTTGGCACTGCTTGGGACATATGTGGCTTATGCACAGTTCAGCGGCGGTATTCCCTTCACAACAGGTGCTGTCCTCGGTATAATGCAAATGCTTTGTATTGCAGTGTGCGTCATATCTGCCGTCAGCTCCTGCATTTCAATTCCGTCACACAAAAAAGAGAAAATGCTCGTCGTTCGTTATGTCCTGAATACAATCGGCTGTGTGCTGCCCATTCTTGCGGTTCTGTATTTTGAGATGTACAGATTTTGGGGCTGTTGAGCAAATTTTTAAAACCGGCTTGCAATTCTCTCCGTGATATGTTATAATAATCACAGACAGCATAAAAAAATTTTTTCCGAAAACACTTGACAAATCAGAAAATATGTAGTATAATACGGATTAATACATGAAAATGCGATGACGGGAACAAAAGCCTTGAATGTTTTCACAGAGAGCTGCCGTGCGGTGAAAGGCAGTATAACGTAAAAGGTCATAACTCCTCCCTGAGCAGTCGGCTGAAAGCTCTGATTTTTAATCGTGCGATTAGGTCTGAACGGGTTCTCCCGTTACAGAGATATGTGTTTTATGACACAGATGAGTGGGTGTATTCGTACACCAAGAAGAGTGGTACCACGGAGTATAGTCATAACTTCGTCTCTTCCATGCCTTGCATGGGGGAGATTTTTTTATCCTCCAAAAGGCTTAAATTAATTCATAATTCAGAATGCATAATTCTGAATAAAAAGGGGGCTTGGGGGATAAGCCGCCCCTTGCGCTGAGAGTGAACGGAGCGTAGCGCAGTGAACGAAAGCGCAAGGGGCGGCGTTCCCCCATTCCCGAATGGAGGATTTTTTATGAAGAATATCGAAAAGTACAAAAGACAGTTTTTCGAAGCACCAAAAACAGCTATGAAATGGGCTGAAAAGTCATACATAGACAAGGCTCCCCTCTGGTGCAGTGTCGATTTGAGAGACGGCAATCAGGCACTTATCACACCGATGAGTCTTGACGAGAAGCTTGAATTTTTCAGGGAACTCGTCAGAATAGGCTTCAAGGAGATAGAGATAGGCTTTCCCGCCGCCTCTGAAACGGAATATGATTTTTGCCGCATACTTATTGAACATGACATGATACCCGATGATGTGACAATACAGGTACTCACGCAGTCGAGGGAACATATAATCGAAAAGACCTTTGAGGCACTAAGGGGCTGCAAGAATGCAATAGTACATCTCTACAATTCGACATCTCTTGCGCAGAGGGAGCAGGTTTTCCGCAAAAACAGGGAGGAAATCAAGGAAATTGCCGTATACGGCGCAAGGCTTTGCAAGGAATACCGTGAAAAATACGAAGGAAATTTCAGATTTGAATACTCTCCCGAAAGCTTCACGGGAACAGAACCCGAATACGCACTCGAAGTCTGCAATGCCGTACTCGATGTATGGCAGCCGACAGAAAACGATAAGGTAATAATCAATCTCCCCGTTACGGTACAGCTTTCAATGCCCCATGTATATGCCAATCAGGTTGAATATATATGCGATAATATAAAATACAGGGAGAATGTGATAATATCGCTCCATCCGCACAATGACAGGGGCTGTGCGGTTGCCGATACTGAAATGGGACTTCTTGCGGGAGCAGACAGGGTTGAGGGAACTCTTTTCGGAAACGGCGAAAGAACGGGAAATGTTGATATTATAACCCTTGCCATGAATATGTATTCCCAGGGAGTTGACCCCTGTCTTGATTTCAGTGACATACCTGCCGTAACGGAAATATACACAAAGCTCACGGGAATGAATGTCAGTGAAAGACAGCCCTATTCGGGAAAGCTTGTCTTTGCGGCATTCAGCGGTTCACATCAGGATGCTATCGCAAAGGGCATGAAATGGAGAGAAGAGGGTCACAGCGAACACTGGACAGTGCCTTATCTTCCGCTTGATCCCGAAGATGTCGGCAGGGAATATTCTGCGGACGTAATAAGGATAAACAGTCAGTCGGGCAAGGGCGGCATAGGCTATATACTCGAAACGAGATACGGCTATAATCTCCCGAAGAAAATGTGTGAAAGTCTAGGCTACAAGGTCAAGAGCATTTCCGACCACCAGCACAAGGAACTCATGCCCGATGAAGTATATAATATATTCAGGGAAAACTATGTCGATATAATCAGCCCGATAAATATAATCGAAACGCATTTCGTGCAGAAAAACGGCATACAGGCGATAGTCAGCTTTGAATACAACGGCAGGAATGTGACAGCCTCCGACACGGGAAACGGCCGTCTTGATGCGGTAAGCAATGCGCTGCGTTCGTATACGGGGGCGGACTATAATATCAATACATATTCCGAACACGCACTCGAAGTCGGTTCAGCCTCCAAAGCCGTGTCCTATGTGGAGATAACATCTTCTGACGGACAGAGCTTCTGGGGTACGGGAATAGACAATGATATTATAACCTCCTCCGTCAAGGCACTTGTAAGTGCGGTCAATAATATGATTAATATGGGAGCATAAAATTAATTTCTTTATCTCTCCGCCGCAGGCGGAGAGATACGCAAATCTCCATATTTTTCTTACTCGGACGGATAAATTAAGAAAAAATATAAAAATTTCTGTGCATTATGAAAAAATACCCCTTTACAGTATTGATTTTGAGCGTGTAAAGTGTTATAATAGAATAAATCGGGAACAGTTCTTTCTGTTTCTCACAAATAAATAAGAAGGAAAATTTGATATGAAAATTTCAGGAGCAAAAATTGTCGTTGAAACCCTGATAGAACAGGGCTGCGATACAGTATTCGGCTATCCGGGCGGACAGGTTATAAACCTCTTTGACGAGCTTTATCTGAGCCGTGACAGAATAAAACACGTCCTCACCGCACACGAACAGGGTGCATCCCATGCCGCCGACGGCTACGCAAGAGCCACGGGAAAAGTCGGTGTGGTTATCGCCACTTCGGGTCCGGGGGCTACAAATCTCGTAACGGGAATTGCCACGGCACATCTCGACTCCGTTCCTATGGTTGCGATAACGGGAAACGTTCCGTGCAGCCTTATCGGACGTGACAGCTTTCAGGAGGTTGACATAGTAGGCATAACAATGCCCATAACAAAGCATAATTTCATCGTAAAGGACATACGTGAGCTTGCGGACGTACTGCGGACTGCCTTCAAGATAGCAAAATCGGGCAGACCGGGTCCTGTACTTGTCGATATTCCGAAAGATGTACAGACGGCTGTATGGGACTTTGAGCCGAAGCCCGACCCCGTAAGACCATATCCCCTCAGATTTGCCTCGGAGGGAAAACTCAAAAAAGCCGCAGAAATGATTAACAATGCCGAAAGACCATATATATATTTCGGCGGAGGAATTATAACGGGCAAGGCATCGAAGGAACTCATCGCCCTTTCGGAAAAGGCGGATATGCCTATGGGCTGTTCGCTCATGGGACTTTCGGCAATACCCTCAAATCACCCGAATTTCCTCGGCATGAACGGTATGCACGGTCATTATGCATCGTCAGTCGTACAGGACGAGGCTGACCTTGTTATAGCACTCGGCGCACGTTTTTCCGACAGAGCCACGGGAAAGAAAGAGAGATTTAACAAGAATTTCAGAATAATACATATCGACATAGACAGTGCGGAGCTGAATAAAAATATAAATTCTGACCTCGCAATAGAGGGAGATATAAAGGACGCTCTTTTCAGGCTCATCTCAATGATAAACGAGAGAAAACGCCCCGAATGGCAGGAGAGAATAAATGCCCTCCGCACCGAGGAGCAGTCGAGACTTGAAAGCGCACTCAAATCCGCATATGAGAAAAACTGCACAAACTGCGTGAATAAATGCGGCATGACGGGTATCTCCGCCGGGGAAAGACTTGACCCGTATGCAATCATTGATATAATAAGCTCTCATGCATCGGAGGACGATATAATTGTCACCGATGTCGGACAGCACCAGATGTGGACGGCGCAGAGGTATCCGTTCAGAAAGCCGAGAACCTTTCTCACAAGCGGCGGACTGGGAACTATGGGCTATGGCATGGGTGCGGCAGTCGGTGCGTGCGAGGCTTCGGGCAGACAGACAATATTATTTACGGGTGACGGCAGCTTCGGAATGAATTTAAATGAGCTTGCAACATCTGTAACTCAGAATATCCCCCTGATAATCGTAATAATGAACAACGGCGTACTTGGAATGGTAAGACAGTGGCAGACATTATTTTTCGACAAGCATTATTCAAACACCACCCTGAACAGAAAAACCGATTTTGTAAAGCTTGCGGAGGCTTTCGGTGCGCAGGGAAAGAGGGTCTGTACCCGTGAGGAGCTTGAAAATGCCGCAGACGAGGCTTTTTCATGCGGCGGAACGTATATAATCGACTGCGCTGTTGACTGCGATGAATTTGTACTCCCCATGCTTCCGCCGGGCGGTTCAATCGAAGATATAATAACGGAAATCAAGTGAGGTGAATGTCATGAAACAGTATGTAATAGGCGTTATAGTTTCAAACGTAACGGGTGTGCTTTCAAGAGTTTCGGGAATGTTCACAAGACGGGGCTTCAACATAGACTGTCTCACGGTCGGCGAAACGGAGTCGGCAGGATTTTCGAGGATTACCGTTGCATTCCACGGAGACGATGAAGTCAAGGAACGTATTCTCAAACAGCTTGAAAAACTCCATGATGTAAAGGAAGTGGAAATTCTCGACAAGCACGAAACCGTAATCCGTGAACTTCTTCTTCTCAAGGTGAGAAATTCCCCCTCGACAAGACAGGATATAATGGCAGCCGTTGAGATATTCCGTTCAAAGATAGTTGATTATTCAACAACGGCTCTTGTATGCGAGCTGACGGGAGAGACCTCAAAAATAGATGCATTT
The DNA here is from genome assembly GCA_017470905.1 of Ruminococcus sp. Lineage (GTDB taxonomy): Bacteria > Bacillota > Clostridia > Oscillospirales > Ruminococcaceae > Ruminococcus. The sequence continues at coordinate 17,945 of JAFUXL010000018.1, forward strand.
ATCGAGCTTATGAAAACATACGGCATTATGGAGATGTGCCGCACGGGAATGGTAGCTATCGAACGAGGCGAAAACTGCCTCAAAACCAGGTAAATTCATAATTCACAATGCATAATTCATAATTATTATCTGTTGCGGCAGGTATGCTCCGTTCCTCACGCCGCAGGCGGGAGGAACAAATATAAAAATTTTTAATTCATAATTCTTAATTATGAATTGTGCATTGAATTTCCGCTTAATTCCGTTAATAACGGTTAAGATAATATTATTATTGACAAAGGAGAAATAAAAAATGGAAAACACTGCTAAGGTTTACTACGAACAGGACTGCGACCTTTCGCTTTTATACGGCAAGACGATTGCTGTCATCGGATACGGAAGTCAGGGTCACGCTCATGCTCTCAATGCAAAGGAGTCACTCGGAGACAAAGGCAAGGTAATAATCGGTCTTTATGAAGGCTCACGTTCGTGGGATAAGGCTGTTGCACAGGGTTTTGAGGTTTTCACCGCCGCAGAAGCCGCTAAACAGGCTGACATCATTATGATACTTATCAATGATGAAAAACAGGCAAAGCTCTACAAAGAGGACATCGAACCCAATCTTGAAGCCGGAAATATGCTCATGTTCGCACACGGCTTTAATATTCATTTCGGCTGTATCACACCTCCTGCGGATGTGGACGTAACCATGATAGCCCCCAAGGGTCCGGGACATACCGTAAGAAGCGAATATCAGGCAGGAAAGGGAGTACCCTGTCTCGTTGCCGTACATCAGGACGCTACGGGAAAAGCCCTCGAAACAGCACTTGCATACGGTCTTGCAATCGGCGGAGCAAGAGCAGGCGTTCTCGAAACCACATTCAGAACCGAAACAGAAACAGATCTCTTCGGCGAACAGGCTGTACTCTGCGGCGGTGTATGCGCACTCATGCAGGCAGGCTTTGAAACTCTCGTTGAGGCAGGATATGACCCCAGAAACGCATACTTTGAGTGTATCCACGAGATGAAGCTCATAGTAGACCTTATCTATCAGAGCGGATTTGCAGGAATGAGATATTCAATTTCCAATACCGCAGAATACGGCGACTACACATCGGGCCCCAAGGTTATCACCGAGGACACAAAGAAAGCAATGAAGCAGATACTCAAAAACATTCAGGACGGTTCATTCGCAAAGGACTTCCTCCTCGATATGTCGGACGCAGGCGGACAGGTACATTTCAAGGCTATGAGAAAGCTTGCCGCTGAACACCCCGCAGAAAAAGTCGGCGAGGAAATCAGAAAGCTCTATAGCTGGAGCGATGAGGACAAGCTTATCAACAACTGATAAATTGCGTTTTCCCGCCCTTTCACGGGCGGGGAAATATTATATAATAAATTTAATCAATACATAATTTGAATTATCGTTTTATAACTTAAAGTATATTTTCAGGCAGATTTCTTAAAACGGTATAGAAATTTCAATTACAATAAGTATAAAATTCGCAAATTATTAATAACTTGTTCATAATTTCTTCATATTATTGCAACATTTTCACAATGTTATCACAATAATTTATTAATATTTTATTAACGAAACGTTCATATTTCACAGCGTTCCGTAATATTAACGAAATGGGGAAATTTTATGAAAGACAAGGGCTATTGGAAATTCAGGCTGTCGTTTTCGCAGATATTGGGAATTATTCTCATATTTGCAGGATTGTTCATGATATGGTATTTCGGAGTTGAGACAGCCGGCAGGAAAAAAATCTCCGATGAAAGCATAACCGATGAAGATATTCAGGAGTACATCGAAATGCAGGAGGATATAAACGCAAGACAGAACGAAACCCTCAGAATACCTATGGTGATATTGGGCGGAGTATTTATTCTTGCGAGTGTACCGCTTTTCTATGCGCCATATGATGACAAGGGACTCAGGCTCCGTTGGAAAATCAGAAAGCACGAAAGACCCGAAGATGATAATGACGAAAATCTCAAAGACCCCGAATTTGATTATCCCGATGATGATTTTGATTTCATTATCCGCCGTGAGACATATGAACTCCTCCACAAGCAGCAGCTTGAAAATATAAGAAACAAAAGAAAGAAAAACCGATAATAATCAGCATTTCTCCGCCGCTGCGGAGAAATATAAAGAATAAATTAGAAATATAAAATAAATTGAATGAGTAGGTGTAAAAATGAGTGAAAATTTTTTCTGTTCGGGAGCAGATAAAGCCCCCCAGCGTTCCCTTTTCAATGCGCTCGGTCATACAAAGGAAGAAATGCGCCGTCCGCTTGTCGGAATTGTATCTTCCTACAACGAAATTGTACCCGGTCATATGAACATAGACAAGATAGTCGATGCCGTAAAGCTCGGCGTTGCAATGGCAGGCGGAACTCCCGTTGTATTCCCTGCAATTGCCGTATGTGACGGAATTGCAATGGGTCATGTCGGAATGAAATATTCACTCGTAACCCGTGACCTCATTGCCGACTCAACGGAATGCATGGCACTTGCGCACCATTTTGATGCTCTTGTAATGGTACCCAACTGCGATAAAAACGTCCCCGGACTGCTCATGGCAGCCGCAAGGATAAATGTCCCTACTGTATTTGTAAGCGGAGGACCAATGCTTGCAGGTCACGTCAAAGGCAAAAAGACAAGTCTCTCGTCCATGTTCGAGGCTGTCGGCGCATATACGGCAGGAAAAATATCGGCGGAAGATGTAGAGGAATACGAAAACCATGCCTGTCCCACCTGCGGTTCGTGTTCGGGAATGTATACGGCAAATTCCATGAACTGTCTGACGGAAGTCCTCGGCATGGGATTAAAAGGCAACGGAACTATACCTGCTGTTTATTCCGACAGAATACGCCTTGCTAAAGAGGCAGGTATGCAGGTTATGGAGCTTTACAGTAAAAATATCCGTCCGCTCGATATAATGACCGAAAAGGCATTTTATAATGCGCTCACGGCGGATATGGCTCTCGGCTGTTCAACCAACAGTATGCTCCACCTCCCTGCGATAGCAAACGAATGCGGAATAGAGATAAATCTTGACACGGCGAACGAGATAAGCGCAAAAACTCCTAATTTATGTCATCTTGCCCCCGCAGGTCATACCTATATGGAGAATTTGAACGAGGCAGGCGGAGTTTATGCCGTACTCAATGAATTATCCAAAAAAGATTTAATCAATCTCGACTGCATGACCGTTACGGGAAAGACAGTAGGGGAGAATATTAAAAACTGCGTAAACCGTGACCCCGAAACCATAAGACCGATTGACAATCCCTACAGCGAAACGGGCGGTATTGCCGTATTAAAGGGAAACCTTGCCCCCGACAGGTGCGTTGTCAAGAGAAGCGCAGTCGCTCCCGAAATGCTTGTTCACAGGGGAACGGCAAGGGTTTTCGACAGCGAGGAGGAAGCTATAAAGGTTATCTATGAGGGCGGCATAAAGGCAGGCGACGTTGTTGTTATCCGTTATGAGGGTCCCGCAGGCGGTCCGGGAATGAGGGAGATGCTTTCGCCCACATCGGCAATTCAGGGCGCAGGTCTCGGCTCGTCTGTTGCACTGATAACGGACGGAAGATTTTCGGGAGCAACCCGTGGTGCGGCTATCGGTCATGTATCCCCCGAAGCTGTAAACGGCGGAACTATCGCATATGTAAAGGACGGGGATATTATCTCGATAGATATTCCCAACTACAGCATAACCCTCGAAGTATCGGACGAGGAACTCGAAAACCGCAGAAAGACCATGCCAATAAAGCGCAAGGATAATATCACGGGCTATCTCAAACGCTATGCACAGCAGGTATCCTCCGCCGACAAAGGCGCAATCATAAATAAAAATTCATAATTCATAATGCATAATTTTAATTCAGAATTATTTGGTGAAGCTTGAATAAATTAAGAGGAAATTTTCGCACTTGTGCTGGGAGTGAACGAAGCGTAGCGCAGTGAACGAAAGCACAAGGTTTAAAGGGCGAAAATTGACGATTTTAGATAAGGAGGTTTGGGGGAAAGCAGCCGCTTGCGCTGAGAGTGAACGGAGCGCAGCGCAGTCAGGGCGCACAACGGCGGCGTTCCCCCCATTCTAAATATGAATAATATAAAAAAATTTATTGACGGTCTTGAAATTAATGATATTCCTTGGGGGAGAATGATTACCGCTTACGGCACGGCTGAAAATTATCCCGAATATCTTGAAATACTGGACAGTATGCAGAATATTGAAGAAATGGATAAGGCTCTTGACGGCTTATCGGAATTTGAACATCAGAGTACAATGTTTCCGCCTGCACCGTTTGCGCTTGTATTTCTTGCAAGAACTTATAGAAAGGCATTGAATACGGATACTCCCGAAGCCGAATGGCTTGTGAACGAGCTGAAAAATTCCTTTGATTATTATAATGAGGTGTGCGAAGATGCCGAAAGCATGGAACACGCAGAGCCTTTGCAGAATTTTCAGGATATGCTTGACAGGAAATATCTCCTCTCGGAAGAACCCGATGAAGAAGAACTCGAAGAAGTTTTTGAGAATTTTATTCCCGACGATTTGTTTTACAGCCTGTATTATTATTCGGGCATGATAATTTCGGATATACTGGGTAAAAATTAATTATGACTGTTATTTAACTTATTTAAAAAACTGTTTTCTCCGCCGCAGGCGGAGGAAACAGGACAATTAAGAAAAGAGGTTATTGAAATGGGTATGACCATGACACAGAAAATCCTTGCGCATCATGCAGGACTTGACACCGTTCAGGCAGGACAGCTTATACTTGCAAATCTTGATTTGGTACTCGGCAACGATATAACTTCTCCTGTTGCCATAAAGGAATTTGCAAAGCTTGGAAAGGACAGCGTGTTCGACAAAAATAAAATAACAATGGTTATGGACCATTTCGCACCGAACAAGGATATTAAAGCCGCACAGCAGTGCAAGATGTGCCGTGATTTCTGTATTGAAAAGGATATTGCCCATTTCTATGACGTGGGAAAAATGGGCATAGAACACGCCCTGCTCCCCGAAAAAGGTCTTGTCACCGCAGGAGATGTCGTAATCGGCGCAGACTCCCATACCTGTACATATGGCGCACTGGGGGCATTTTCCACGGGTGTCGGCTCTACTGATATGGCTTTCGGCATGGCATCGGGAAAGGCATGGTTCAAGGTTCCCTCCGCCATTAAAATCAATCTCACGGGAAGTTTGAGAAAATACGTTTCGGGCAAGGACGTAATATTAACTCTCATAGGAAAAATCGGCGTTGACGGCGCACTGTACAAATCCCTTGAATTTGACGGCGAGGGGCTTAAAGCACTGAGCGCCTCCGACAGACTGTGCATATCAAATATGGCGATAGAGGCAGGCGCAAAGAACGGAATTTTTGCGGTCGATGAATTAACTCTTGAATATCTTAAAAATCACGGAGCAGGCGAGCCGACTGTATATAAAGCAGATGATGATGCCGAATACGATGAAGTTATAGATATAAACTTATCCGAAATCGAGCCGACTGTGGCATTTCCGCATTTGCCCGAAAATGCAAGGACTTTCAGTAATATAGATATTATCAGAATAAATCAGGCTGTAATCGGTTCATGCACCAACGGCAGGCTGGAGGATTTAATCGCCGCCGCAGAAATTCTCAAAGGCAGAAAATGCGCCGAAAATGTCAGGGTCATAGTCATACCGGCAACACAGCAGATATATCTTGACGCTCTCAGAATGGGGCTGATTGAAATATTCATAGAGGCCGGCGCAGTTGTCTCAACTCCTACCTGCGGACCTTGCCTCGGCGGATATATGGGAATACTTGCGGAGGGCGAAAGAGCAATAGCTACTACCAACAGAAATTTTGTCGGACGTATGGGACATACCGGGTCGGAGGTCTATCTTGCAAGTCCTGCAACGGCTGCCGCAAGCGCAGTTACAGGCATAATAACAAGCCCGTGGGAGGTAATGAACTATGAAGTATGAGGGAAAAGCAATAAAATACAGCGACAACGTTGACACGGACGTAATAATTCCTGCACGCTATCTCAATACAAGCGAACCCGAACAGCTTGCCGCACACTGCATGGAGGATTTGGACAAAACATTCGTAAGCCGTGTAAAACGGGGGGATATGATTGTTGCAGGTCAGAATTTCGGCTGCGGTTCTTCCCGCGAACACGCTCCGATAGCAATAAAGGCGAGCGGAATATCCATAGTAATCGCAAAGAGCTTTGCAAGGATATTCTACAGAAATGCCATAAATATCGGGCTTGCGATAGTAGAATGCCCCGAAGCCGCAGAGGATATAAACGAGGGCGATACAATCCGGGCAGATATGGACAGCGGAATAATTAAAAATCTTACAAGCGGAAAAGAATACAAAACACAGCCCTTCCCCGAATTTATACAAAATATAATAGAAAACGGCGGTCTTATGAACTCCGCCGAAAAGGGAATTTTATGATAGATAATATTTACAGTGACAGAAAAATTTCAGCAGGTACTTTTAAATACAGGGATACGGAAATAAAGGTGTTTTTTCCGAATGATTTGAATGAATATGCCGAACGGTGCGTGCAGCATTTCGTTAATCTTTCCGAGGAGGATATTCTCGAAATATGCAGGGGAATACATACCGCATATAAGGAAAGAAGCACAATTTTTGCAAGAAGATTTACAATTCCCCGAAACAGGCGCATTGAGCATATGCTTGATTACTGCAAGTTTGAAAGCATCGAAATCAGCGGACAGTACAGTGAAAAACCGTCATATTTCGTCCATGCCCTGTCGGGCTGGGGACATCTTAAAATAATTATCATTGACGGCTGGAAGCCCTGTGTTTTCAATAATCTTGATTATCAGCCCATTGTTGTGCGTGAATATAAAAAGCCTGTAATGAAAGACGGTATAATATATGATGAGATGAACGAGGAATGCACCTTTAAAAGCGGAGTTTTCAGAAATCGCGGCGGCGAGAGCAGGATAGAGATATATTTTGACGAAGAATGGGATTTTGCGGCAAAATGCGCAGAGCATATCCGTACAATGCCCGATGATATGATTGAGAAAATCTGTTCGGGGATATTAAACCAATATAACAATCAGACAGAGCGTACTCTTCCCGGGCTTGAAAAAACAACCGATATCCTGCAATACTGCTTCTTTGAAGATGCTGATGTGTATTACAATGATGATGAAATACCCGCCTACATACTCAGAGGCACGACCGAATGGGGCAGTCGTCTGTATATTACGGTAAAGGGCAGTAAAATCCTTTTCGTGGGCAGCGGGCAGACAGAGCCGTTTTTCGACGAGGATTTGTATGAAATGATGAGCATGAACGACCTTTACCCGAAAAAATATATCCCCGTCCCCGAAACAGGAGTATTCACAATGGCAGCCGTTGAATTTTACAGGGGCGGCAGACAGTATCATTACCGCTGCGAAATTGAGGGCATATCCGTCGGCGACACGGTAACAGTCCAGACAGGATACGGATTTAAGGAAGTAAGGGTCATTGATATATTTACGCAGGAAAAATCAGAGCTTCTCCTGCCCTTGGAAAAATACAGGTTCATACTTAAAAAATGCACAGCTCAGGAGGATTTTGAATGATATACAATATTTCTTTGCTTAAGGGTGACGGAATAGGAACGGAAATAGTTGACAGCACAGTTAAGGTTCTTGAAAAAACGGCGGAAAAATCCGGCGACAAATTTAACTTCACGTCATATCTCATAGGCGGTGCGGCGATTGACGAAACGGGTCAGCCTCTCCCACAGGAAACAATTGACGGCTGTCTGAAAAGCGACAGCGTACTCCTCGGCGCAGTAGGCGGCTATAAATGGGATAACCTTTCGGGCGACCAAAGACCCGAAAAGGCTCTCCTCGGCATACGCTCGGCACTCGGGCTTTATATCAATCTGCGCCCCGCAAAATTATATCCCGCATTGAGGAACGCATCTCCCCTTAAGGACGAAATAGTCGGCGGCGGCTTTGATATAATGATAGTGCGTGAGCTTACGGGCGGAATATACTTCGGCGACAGGGGATACCGTGAGGGAAAATACGGGGAAGAAGCATTTGATACAGAAGCGTACAGCGTAACGGAGATTGAAAGAATTGGCAGGGTTGCCTTTGAAACTGCTATGAAAAGAAATAAGAGGCTTTGCAGCATTGACAAGGCGAATGTCCTCGAAACATCAAGGCTCTGGAGAAAAATCATGCATGAGCTTTCGGGGGAATATACCGAAGTCGAATACAGCGATATGCTTGTCGATAATGCCGCCATGCAGATTGTGAGAAATCCGGGACAGTTTGATGTTATAGTAACATCGAATATGTTCGGCGATATATTGTCCGATGAAGCATCGCAGATAACAGGCTCGATAGGTATGCTTGCCTCTGCGTCTCTGGGCGATAACAAACCCCACCTTTATGAGCCTATACACGGAAGTGCGCCCGATATTGCCGGAAAGGATATTGCCAACCCCATAGCTGCAATACTTTCGGCGGCTATGATGATGAGATATTCATTCAACAGGGCGGATATGGCTGAATGTATCGAAAATGCCGTTGACAGAGTGCTTGAAAATGGCTGGCGCACGGCGGATATATCAAATGACGGAAATTATATAAAATGCAGTGAAATGACGAAAAAGATAATTGAGGTTTTGTAATGACTGATAAAATACTTGAACTTTGCAGAAAAAGAGATTTGACCATAATATTCCGACCGATAGGAAATGACGGAGTTTTCAGCGAGCTTATGCGCCTGCTTGATGCCGACCCGACAAAAACCGAGGATTTTCTGTGTCAGTACTCAAATTTTGTTACCGAACTGTACCTGAACAGCACTTCAAATCTCAGCGAATATATACTCAAAATCGTGCTGGAGTCGGATAATATGTACACGCTGCTCATATCCGAGGGGCAAACGCCCGATATTAATATGAATAACTGTCTTATGCACGAATTGCAGTTTTTGCAGGAGCTTTCGCAGCTTACCCCCGAAGATTTTACGGAGGAGCTTGATTATGAGGGCTTTCTGCCGATGTGGGAAATTTCAGATATTGACGTGGCAGGCAGCTTTGTCGAAAGAATGAAGCTGATAAACCGCTACGGTTTCGGCAAGTGGACTAAAAGCAATATGTTCGTCCTGCGTGACGGTGAAATTATCCCTGTCGAACACCCCGACAAACAGAGCCTTTCGGATTTGTACGGCTACGAAAGGGAACGTCAGGCTGTTATAAACAATACCCTTGCACTGCTTGACGGAAAGCCCGCACTTAATACTCTCCTCTACGGTGATGCAGGTACGGGAAAATCCTCGACAGTAAAGGCAATCGCAAATGAATTTTCCGAAATGGGTCTGCGCCTTATCGAGATAAAAAAGGAACAGCTGTGCGACATTCCTGCAATAACAGAAGAAATAAGCGGCAATCCGCTGAAATTCATAATCTTCATAGACGACCTCTCGTTTTCGGCAGGAGAGGACGGTTTCGGAGCATTGAAAGCCATGCTGGAGGGTTCTGTATCGGCAGGCTCCGAAAATATGGTCATCTATGCGACAAGCAACCGCAGACACCTCGTCAAGGAAAAATTTTCCGACAGACAGGGAGACGATGTTCACAGGAATGATACAATGCAGGAGAATTTGTCGCTTTCGGCACGTTTCGGACTGCGTGTGAATTTCAGCCGCCCCGACAAGAAAAATTATATATCCATAGCGGAGAAGCTTGCAAAATCAAGGGGAATTTCCATGCCTGATGAGGAATTTTTCCTTAAAGCCGAACAGTTTGCATTATCGTCAGGCAACGGACGTTCGCCGAGAACGGCTAAACAGTTTGTCGATATGCTCCTTTCGGAGAGAATAAACGGAGATGAATAATATGCTTACACTCGACAAAATATATCATGCAAAATATGTGCTTAAAAATGTCATCAGGGAAACGGACGTAATATATGCGCCCAAGATAAATACAGACTCGGAGATATACTTAAAGACGGAGAATTTACAGATAACAGGCTCTTTCAAGGTCAGGGGAGCGTATTACAGAATGTCGTGCCTTTCCGATGATGAAAAGGCAAGGGGAGTAATAGCCTGTTCTGCCGGAAACCATGCGCAGGGAGTTGCCCTTGCCGCCGCAAAGAACGGCATAAAATCAATTATATGTCTGCCTGACGGTGCGCCCATATCAAAGGTTGAGGCAACGAAAAGCTACGGTGCGGAGATATGTCTTGTCAAAGGAGTTTATGACGATGCGTATGCGGAGGCTCTGCGCCTTAAAGACGAATACGGCTATACATTCATTCATCCCTTTGACGATGAGGACGTAATCGCAGGACAGGGAACCATAGGTCTTGAGCTTCTCGAACAAGTCCCCGATATTGATGCGGTGATAGTACCCATAGGCGGCGGCGGACTTGTTTCGGGCGTTGCATATGCCGTAAAAAGCCTTGACCCGAAAATAAAGGTCTACGGAGTACAGGCATCGGGTGCGCCGAGTATGTACAATTCCGTAAGAGATAAAAAAATCGAACGTCTTGAAATCGTTTCCACAATAGCAGACGGAATAGCCGTAAAAGAACCGGGGGAGAATACATTCAGGATAATTTCCGAATATGTTGACGATATAGTCACCGTGACGGATGATGAAATATCCGCCGCAATACTCGCCCTCATGGAACAGCAGAAGCTTGTGACGGAGGGAGCAGGCGCAGTATCCGTTGCGGCGGCAATGTTCAGCAAAGTCCCGATAAAGGGCAAAAAAGCCGTATGCCTCCTTTCGGGCGGAAATATAGACGTTACAATACTTTCGAGAGTAATCAAGAGAGGACTTCTCATGACGGGAAGAACGTATTCAATGAATATCGAACTCATAGACAAGCCTGGTCAGCTGATGGACGTTTCGAGGATAATAGCCCAGCTCGGCGGAAATGTAATTTCAATTCACCATGAGCGTGCGAATGAGGGTTCTGCGGTCAACGGCTGTTATCTCAGAATTGTCCTTGAAACGAGAAATTATGAACATATCGAGGAGATTAAAAAGGCTCTGCGTGAGAATAATTTCAAGATAGCAAACGAATAATAAAAAGCCTTGTCTCTCCGCCGCAGGCGGAGAAATATCAGAAAATATAAAAATTTTATCCGCTCACACGGGCAAAGGAGAATAATTATGATAAAAGTACACACAGAAAAAGCCCCAGCAGCAGTAGGACCCTATTCACAGGCAATTATTTCGGGGGGAATGGTTTACACCAGCGGTCAGATTGCTATTGACCCGTCAACAAACCAAATCGAAGCCGATACTATCGAGGGACAGACCGAACAGGTTATGCAGAACCTTAAAAATGTCCTCGAAACGGCAGGCTCGTCATTTAAAAAGGCTGTAAAGACTACCTGTTTCCTTGCGGATATGAACGACTTTGCGGCTTTCAACGAGATTTACGGCAGGTATTTTACATCGCTCCCAGCAAGAAGCTGCGTTGCCGTAAAAACTCTCCCGAAAAATGCCCTCGTTGAAGTTGAAGTAATCGCTGAAACCGTACTGTAAGGAGGATTTTTATGAAAGTACACGAATTGCAGGAAAAAATATTAGAATTAAAAAAAGAGACGAATACGGCAATCCTCGCCCACAGCTATCAGGCAAGGGAGATTGTCGAAATCGCCGACTATACGGGCGACAGCTATAAATTAAGCGTTGATGCAGAAAAAACCGATGCGGAAAATATTCTGTTCTGCGGAGTGCATTTCATGGCTGAAACCGCAAAAATGCTCTCGCCGCAAAAGCGTGTTTTCCTTGCAAACAAGGACGCAGGCTGTCCTATGGCTGAACAGATGGACAGGGAGCTTATATCCCAGTTGAGGGAAAAAGAACCCGACAGAACCGTTGTCGCATATATAAATACCACCGCATCGCTCAAAACTGTCTGTGATGTGTGCGTCACATCTTCGAGCGCACTGAGAATTGTAAAGGCTCTCGACAGTGACAAGATATTGTTTATCCCCGACTGCAACCTCGGAGACTGGGTAAAGAAACAAATCCCCGAAAAGGATATTAAGCTCCTGCACGGCGGCTGTCCGACCCATGCGGCTGTTACCGTAAATGAAGTTAAAAAGGCTAAACAGCAGCATCCCGATGCATTGTTCCTCGTTCACCCCGAATGTGTACCGGCAGTCGTTGAGCTTGCCGACTATGTAGGCTCTACTTCGGGCATAATGGAGTATGCGAAGAAATCGGAACACAAAGAGTTTATAATCGGAACGGAGACTTCTATTGCAGAGCATTTGCAGTATGACTGCCCCGACAAGAAATTCTATCCCGTCACGAGGGATATAGTTTGCAGGAATATGAAACTGACCACCCTCCCCGATGTCTATAACTGCCTTACGGGAATAAAAAATAATTCCCACGACTATAACTCCCTTGAAATCATCATGGAAGATGAACTCATAGCACAGGCAAGAAAATGCATTGATGAAATGATAAGGCTCGGTGGCTGATATGCTTGAACTTGTCGAAAAATTGTATGAAAATCATGATTTGACAGACGGCGAACTGAAACAGCTTATTCTTACAGATGACAAGGCTGCGGAAGAATTGCTTATAAAAAGGGCGGACGAGACAAGACAGAAATATTACGGAAAGAAAGTTTTTCTGCGTGGACTTATCGAAATTTCAAGCTTTTGTAAAAACAATTGTCTCTACTGCGGAATAAGGCATGACAATAAAAATGCCCAGAGATACAGGCTCTCCCGTGAGGAGATATTATCATGCTGTGAAAACGGCTATGAACTCGGCTTTCGTACTTTCGTAATGCAGGGCGGAGAGGACGCTTATTATAACGATGAATTTATGTGCGGTATAATAAGCGAGATAAAAAATAAATACCCCGACTGCGCCGTGACGCTCTCCCTCGGCGAACGTTCAGGACAAAGCTATAAACGCATGAAGGAAGCAGGTGCGGACAGGTATTTGCTGCGCCACGAAACCGCAAGCGATGAACTTTATAAAAAACTTCACCCCAATGAAATGAGCCTCGAAAACAGGAAAAAATGCCTTTTCAACCTCAAAAAACTCCATTATCAGGTGGGAGCAGGCTTCATGGTCGGCGCACCTTTCCAGACGGTTGAGAACATCGTGGAGGATTTGAGATTTTTGCAGGACTTGCAGCCGCAGATGATAGGCATAGGACCTTTTATTCCTCATCATGATACGCCGTTTAAAGGCGAAAAACAGGGAACTCTTGAACTTACTTTAAGACTTCTCGGAATAATAAGGCTGATGTTTCCGAAAGTATTGCTGCCTGCCACGACTGCGCTCGGCACGATTTCTCCCATAGGACGGGAACTCGGACTGAAAACGGGCTGCAACGTTATCATGCCGAATTTATCGCCCGTGAAAGTAAGAAAGAAATATGATTTGTATGATAACAAGATATGCACGGGCGAGGAGGCTGCCGAATGCCGTGGCTGTCTGCAAAGGAGAGTAAAATCTGTCGGCTACGAGATAGTTTCCGAAAGAGGCGATTTTATCAATGCATAATTCATAATTAAGAATTTATTTGCCGTTGGCAAATCAGGTGTTTCTGTAATGCCAACGGCATTACCAATTATGAATTATGCATTATGAATTATGAATTAACTACAGGGAGTGTTTTTATTATGAGAGTACGGTTTCATCTGCCCGATTTTTCGGGGAGATTTAAATTAAATCTTATGTTTGCGGAAATGCTGAAAAATAAACCCGAATTTTTCCGTGAGGGCGTTGAAATAGCATCGTTCTACGGCGTTTTTCCGCCGTCTATATGGAACGGCGGAAGAACTCAGGGCGGTGTCTGCGACAGAGTATTCATAAAACAGGTTATAAAGGCTTTCAACGACAGGGGTATTCCGCTCAGGTTTACGTTTACAAATCCTGCTCTTGAAAAGAAACATCTTAACGATAATTTCTGCAATATGGTTATGAACCTTGCCAACAACGGCATGAATGAGGCGATTGTCATGTCGCCGCTGCTGGAGGATTATATAAGAAAAAATTATCCAAAATATAAGCTGACAAGCTCAACGTGCAAGAGAATTACCGACCCCGAAAAGCTTGAAGAAGAGCTTGGAAAGGATTACAGCATTGTAGTTGTTGACTATGATTTCAACAATAATTTTGAAGTCCTCGAAAAGCTTCCCAGAAAACAGGACTGCGAACTGCTGGTTAATGCCTGCTGTGAGCCGAACTGCCCCAGACGTTCGGCGCATTATTATTCGATAGGGGAGCAGCAGATAGCCTATAACGAGCATATAAAGAAATATCCGAATGTTCCGTTTGATGTTGAAAAATATGACCCCCAGCATTTCAGGGACTGTCCTTATTCGCAGAGGGGAATTTTCGAGATAAGGAATTTGAGGACGCATATTTCGCCCGATGACATATGGGAAAAATATGTGCCTATGGGATTTGAACAGTTCAAGATTGAGGGAAGAACCGCAAGCCCTTTCAATATCCTTGAAACGTATATGTATTATATGGCGAAGCCCGAATGCCGTGACGAGGCGAGGTTTACACTTCTGAAAGCCCTCGAAAACAGCAAAGCGATAGTATATAATTAAGAATTTACTTGCCGTTGGCAAATCAGATGTTTCCGTAATGCCAACGGCATTACTAATTATGAATTATACATTATGAATTATGAATTAAAAGGGGGCTTGGGGGAAAGCTGCCTCTTGACCTGAAAGCGAACGGAGCGCAGCGTAGTGAACGAAAGGTCAAGGCTTAGATGGCAGCTCCCCCATTTCAAATAAGGAGTGTTTTATTATGAGAGTTAGGTTTCATCTTCCCGATTTTGCAGTACATTATAAATTTAATCTTGTATTCGCCGAAATGCTTAAAAATTGTCCGCAGTATTTCCGTGATGGAGTTGAGATAGCCTCGGTATACGGTGCGTTTCCCCCGTCATTATGGAACGGCGGACGCTTTCAGAGCGGTGTATGCAGTGAGGATTTCATAAAGCAGGTTATATATTCTTTCAATTCGAGGGGTATTCCCCTGCGCTTTACTTTCACAAATCCCATGATTGAAGAGGAGCATTTAAGCGATGAATACTGCAATATGATAATGAAATTAGCGGACAACGGTCTGAATGAGGTTATAATCATGTCGCCGCTGCTCGAAAATTATATCCGTGAAAATTATCCTAAATATAAGCTTACAAGCTCAACGTGCAGGAGAATTACCGACCCCGGAAGGCTTTATGATGAAGTGAACAAGGATTATCACATAGTAGTGATAGATTATGATTTGAATAACAGATTTGACATTCTCGAAAAAATCCCCGACAAGGAAAAATGCGAAATACTTGTCAATGCCTGCTGTAATCCTGCCTGTTCCCACAGAAGTCATCACTATCGGACGATAGGTCAGGAACAGATAATATATGCACAGCACGTTAAAAATCACCCGAACACTGATTTCAGCTTTCAGGAATTTTTCGATAGTCACCCCGAAAGCGATTATGAGAGAAACTGCAATTGTATGCAGAGGACGGTATTCGAGATAAAAAATCTCAGCACGCATATCCCGCCCGATGATATATGGGAAAAATATGTGCCTATGGGCTTTTGTCAGTTTAAGATTGAGGGGCGTTCCTTTGATTTGTTTAATTTAATGGAGCATTATATGTACTATATGATAAAACCCGAAGTCCGTGACGAGGCAAGATTTATTCTTACGAGACAGCTCGTCAGAAACAACATCATACGAATTTAATGCATTATGAATTATGAATTGACAAGGGAAGTGTTTTTATGAAGGCTGCGGCAATATTCAGCGATAATATGGTTTTACAGCAGAACAAGCCCGTCAGAATTTTCGGAACAGGCAGTGACGGAGAAAAAATAACAGCAAAAATACTCGGAAATACGGCTTTCGGGTATGTGAAAAACGGTAAATGGGAAATAATTCTTCCGCCCATGAAAAGCACGGATAGCTGCTCTCTGGAAATAAAATCTCCGTGCGAAACGATTATTTTCAATAATGTCGCAGTTGGCGAGGTATGGCTTGCAGGCGGTCAGTCAAATATGGAATTTGAACTGCAAAACGATAAAAACGGCTTTCAGGCTCTGAAAAACTGCGGAGACGAAAATGTCAGATTTTATTATACAAGCAAATGCAGTATGCTCGGTGAGGATTTAATCAGGAGCGAAGAAAATTCACGCTGGACAACAGCATCACAGGAAAATTCAAAAAACTGGTCTGCCGTGGGATATTATTTTGCAAGGGAACTGAGCAGAAAATTAAACGTCACCGTGGGAATTATAGGCTGCAACTGGGGCGGTACTTCCGCAAGCGTATGGATTTCGAGGGAATATTTACAGCGTGACGAGAGACTTCTCCCGTATATTCTTGATTATGAAAAAGCAGTAAAGGGCAAGACTGCCGAACAGATGATTGCGGAATATGACGAATACACGGCTTATCAGACAGAATGGGAAAAGAAAAAAGATGCCTGCTATATGGAAAATCATAATATAAAATGGAGCGAGGTAATTAAAATCTGCGGCGAAAACCGTTACCCCGGTCCCCTCGGCTGTAAAAATCCAATGCGCCCATGCGGACTTTACGAAACCATGATAAGCCGCATAAAGCCCTATACAATAAGGGGATTTCTCTATTATCAGGGAGAGTCGGACGACCACAGACCGAAAAGTTATTATGCGCTTTTAAGCTCTCTCATAGAATGCTGGAGAAAGGAATGGAAAGACAGCGAACTGCCGTTTCTCAATGTACAGCTTCCCATGTTTAAATATGCCGATGACCCCGACTATAAAAACTGGGCGGAAATAAGACAGGCGCAGCTGAATGTATACAAGACGGTGAGAAATACGGGGCTTGCCGTAACTCTCGACTGCGGAGAATTTAATAACATTCACCCCGTTGACAAAGAACCTGTCGGACACAGATTGTATTTGCAGGCTCTGAGCGAAGTTTATGGGATTGCAGAAATATCCGAAACCATGCCGCCCGTGTTTCGTGAATTTTACCGTGAGGGCGATGATATAATTCTGATGTTTGATAATCCCTGCGATTTTGATGTCAGGGGAGAACTTAAGGATTTTGAAATATCATACGGAGAAGAATATATCTCCGCAGAGGCAAGAACTGACGGCGACTGTATAATTTTAACTGCCGAAAAGGACAGGGAGGTCAGAGCCGTAAGATACCTCTGGACTAATTATACGAATGTAACACTTTATGCTCAGAACGGCTTACCCGTCCCGGCATTTATTTTAATGCATAATGCATAATTCATAATTCATACTACTATGATTGAGCAAATTTAAAATTTTTGTGATAGTATAAAAGAAATTATAATAAAAAACAATGTTCCCCCCGACTACAGTGGGGGGAAACAGAAAAATACAGAAATTTTTGTGCATTATTTCAAAATGCTTATTTATGATATAAAAAATACTCTTGTAATTTGTTTTAAAGCATGATATAATATTGATGTGACGAATTAATATAATTATGCATTATGAATTATGAATTAAAGAAAGGGTTTTTATGAATTATATTGGTGAAAGATGTGTTGTCTGCAATAATGTCTTTGACGAAAATTCGGACGTTGTTGTCTGCCCCGAATGCGGTGCGCCGCATCACAGGGAATGTTATATGAAAGAAAACAGATGCGGATTTTTCCTTAGCCATATCGGCGGTGTAAAATGGGAGCGCACTGTCACCCGAAATGCAGAGCCTGAAATTTCCCGTACAGGGGAAAATTATTATACAGAAGAAGAAACAGCTGCCGAAAATGCTTTTCATGAAGAGCGTTTCAATATAACGGAGGACGAATATCTCTTTTCGGCTAAATTCCTCGGATATAACCCGAATGAGGATATAGGCGGCGCAACCATTAAAGAAGCCGCAGATTTTGTAAAAAGCAACAAGGTTTACTATATACCCATATTCAAAAGAATGAAAGACATGGGCAAAAAAATCTCTTTCAATATTTTAAGTCTGCTCTTTCCTCAGGTCTTTTTCGCAAACAGAAAGATGTGGGGCTGGGCTTTGATAAGCTCTGCACTGTCGGTAATTCTCTCGATACCTGCGGCACTGATGATTGTAATAGATGACGGTATGCAGAACGGCTATCAGGAATTTACGAGTATTCTGACGGATTTTCTTATGAACAACAGGTCTGTGATTACGGCGATTACGGATATATGCAGTTTCTTTGAATTTGGCATAAGGATTTTGTTCTGCCTTTTCGGAAACAGTCTTTATTACCGATTTGTCCTGAAAAATCTGAAAAAATTCAGAAAAATCGGAATTTCCGATGAAAAGACACTTTCTCAGGCGGGGGGAGTAAGCTTTCTGAATATTCTGGGAATTATAGCCATAAACTTTTTCATGGCGATGTTCTGTTTTTTCATGGTCATAGCTTTTCTGCACTTTTCCGTGCTGTTTATAAGCGGCTGATAATTATTAAAAAAGACGGTTCTTTCGTGAGCCGCCTTTTTTATTTACAAAAATTTAATAAAGACAAGATTAAAATAATTATATAATTAAATTCCGATTAATACTGCGCTTTTTTATTTAGTCTATTTATTTTAAAAATGCCGCAAATACTTGACAAATCAGGAATTTTTTGATATAATGTTACTTACTATAAAGAATTACACAAATAGGCAGTGTATTTAGTTAATTTATTTTATCAAGGAGGAATTTCTATGAAGAAAAACCGTAAAGCACCCAAAGCCCTCTCTCTTGCTTTGAGTGCTGCCCTTTCGCTTTCGTTGCTTCCTTTCGTACCTGTTCTCACATCGGACGCAAGAACAAGCGATGAATACTTCCTCAGAGGCGATGTTGTCGGCGATGACGGTATAACAGGCGTTGACGCAGCCGCTATTCAGGAATATGATGCAAAGGCAAGACAGCTTGACGACAAACAGATGCTCGCCGCAGATGCCAATGCAGACGGCAAGGTTTCAATCTCCGATGCCGTTGCAATTTTGCAGTGGCTTGTAATGTACAACTACAACAGCGGTACTACAGGCGAATATGTTCCGCTTTCGCAGGAGGAGTACCCCGACAACGATTTTTCGGGCAATTCCTCACGCTATATCGAGACAGACATTGCCGGTACCTATAAGCTCAGAATAAAATATACGAACAGTACGGGCGCAGACGCTGAAATCACAGTCCGCACGGACGAGGGATATACAACTGTTACCTGTCCGCCCACGGACGGAAACGAGGGAGAGCTTGATATAGTAATCCCCGTTGAGACCGCAGGAACGCATTCTTTCTCCTTTGAGTCGGAAAATGCACAGGTAAGCACCGCTAAAATCATAAGAACAGCAAATCTCAGCGATGATTTCACTAAAGAGCGCACGCCCATTGAGACCAAGCCGCAGGAGCAGGAAACCACTGCCGCAGCCACCACTACAGCCGCCCCCGAAACCACCGTTGTAACCACTGCTCCCGAAGTTAAAAACAATAACAGATACTATGCCGCAGATGCGGTTATCTTCGAGGGCGTTGTCGAAAATACAAACGAGGGATTTGAGGGAGCTAAGGGCTATGCCAATGTTGATAACAAAGTCGGCAGCTCCGTTGAATTTACGGTAGATGTTGCCGAGGACGGAAACTATAAGATAGATTTCAGGTTTGCAAACGGCACAGCCGCATCAAGACCCATGCAGATAGTCCTGAACGGTTCGGACGACCTGTATTATGTCGATTTTGCAGGAACAGGCGCATGGACAACATGGGACAACGAGGCAGTTGTCCTCCCCCTCAAAGCAGGAAAGAACACCATAAAAGCCGTTTCAACCACGGAAACGGGAGGTCCCAATATAGACTATATTGACGTTTCAAAAACCGGGGAAAAACCTATAGAGCCTGTAAAGACCATGAGATTTTATGCCGCAGATGCGGAATATCACAAGGGCTGGGAGGAAACTTCAAACACGGGATTTGAGGGCAAGGCTTATGTCAATTATGACAACTCCATAGGCGGATACGTTGAATGGACATTTGAAGCTCCGCAGGACGGAAATTATGAAGTAGACTTCAGGTATGCAAACGGCACAGACGTAAACCGCCCCATAAAGCTAATAACCAACGGCGACAGAACTCACGGTCAGTATGTTGATTTCAAGGGAACGGACGCATGGACAACATGGGGCGATACAAAGGCAGTCGTTTCACTCAAAAAGGGTACGAATACACTCAAAGCCTATGCCACCACGAACGCAGGCGGTCCTAATATGGACTATATCGAAATAACCCAGACGGGACAGTCCGCACCCAATGCAAAGGCAACACATGGCAGGCAGGTTGAAAAGCTTAACCGTGGTGTTGTAATGGCTCACGCTAAAAACGGCAACCTCGTAAGCTGGAGACTCCTTGCGACAGATGACGAGAACACCACATTCGACCTCTGGAGAATAAGAGATACGGGCAATGTCAAGCTTGGCACATTTACAATGGACGATGCATCGAATTATTTCGATGCGGAGGGTACTGCAACGGATACCTATACGGTAGATGTATCGGTGAACGGAGTATCTACGGAATTTGCACAGGCATCAACCAATTTCACCAACACGAACAGCGGTGTAAGCGGTGCGTATTTCGATATTCAGCTAAAACAGCCCGCAGGACTTACAATGCCTGACGGAACCACCTGTACATATTCGCCGAACGACTGCTCAGTCGGAGATGTTGACGGCGACGGACAGTACGAACTCTTCGTTAAATGGGACCCCTCAAATTCGCAGGATAACTCAAAGAACGGCTATACGGGAAATGTATACATAGACTGCTACAGGCTTGACGGCACAATGCTCTGGAGAGTTGACCTCGGAAAGAATATCCGTGCAGGTGCGCATTATACGCAGTTTATGGTATACGACTTTGACGGAGACGGCAAGGCTGAAATGATTTGCAAGACCGCTGACGGAACTGTTGACGGCACGGGTAAGGTTGTCGGTGACGGTTCAAAGGACTACAGAAGTGATGCTGGACGTATCCTCACGGGTCCGGAATATCTCACGCTCTTTGACGGTGCAACGGGCAAGGCTCTCGATACGGTTAATTACAAGCCGGGAAGAGGAAATGTCGGCGACTGGGGCGATACATACGGAAACCGTGTTGACAGATTTACCGCCTGCGTTGCATATCTTGACGGCAAGAACGCATATGCCTGCTTCGGCAGAGGATATTATACAAGAATGGCAGTTACCGCCTACGGAGTATCGGGCGGAAAGCTCAAAGAATACTGGGCATGGGATACGGGACATAACGTATCCGCACTCGGCTACGGCGACGGAAATCATCACTGCATGGGCGCAGACGTTGACCAGGACGGCAAGGACGAGGTTGTATGCGGTTCGGTAATCATTGACGATAATGGACAGGTTCTGAATACGACATCACTCGCCCACGGCGATGCTATCCATATAGGCGATTTTGACCCAAAAAATCCGGGACTTGAAATATTCCAGTGTCTTGAGGACGATACACACCCCAACGGTACAGTTGTAAAATGCGGCGTTATTCTCCGTGACGCAGCGACAGCAAAGGTACTGTTCAGAGAACAGGCTATAGGAGCGGACGGAAAGGGTGTTGATACGGGCAGATGTCTTGCAGATAACCTCATCACAGGCAACGGCGGCGCAGAAATGGTCGGCTCACACAACGGCGTTGTATATTCCGCAACAGGCGACCATGAAAAGGTCTGCGACTGGTCTAATATCACCAAATGGGGACAGAACTCCGTTGTATACTGGACGGACGTTCTCGAAAGGGCAGTCCTCGACAGAACTATGGCTGACCAGTACGGCAAGGGCAGAGTATTCACGGGCGACGGTGTCGGATATAACAACGCATCCAAGTCGAATGCCTGCATAACCTGTGACCTCATGGGCGACTGGAGAGAGGAAATGCTCTTCCCGTGCGGAACGGACAAGATAAGAGTATTCACGACAACATACACCACGGATTATAATATTTATTCGCTCATGCACAATCCTCAGTACAGAGTACAGGTTGCATCGCAGAACAACGGCTATAACCAGCCTCCGCATACCGACTACTATCTCGACACAACGGAATACACAAGACCCGAAGAACCCGATGTATGGACTAATTAAATCATAAATAAAAAACTTCCCCGCCAATTATGGCGGGGATTTTGCGTAATGTACAAAGCATTTTAATTATGCATTATGAATTAATTAAAAGAGTTTTACGGGGAGAGACATACTGCTGTTCAGTATGTATTTCTGAAGTATGACGGCATCTGCGAGGGTAATAGTACCGTCCTGGAGACAGTCCGCACTTTCAAGCTGCAAATCGTTCAGATAAACGCTGTCGCTGTCGTCCGTGAGATACTGCATAAGCAGGATATAATCAAACATATCCACTGCATCATCGCCGTTCAAATCTCCGCAGCATTTCGGAACAATCTTGTATCTTTCGGGGATATACTGTCCGTCGAAAGGAGTTTCCTTTGCGCTTTCGATAAAGAGCTGCTGCCAGTACCAGCCGTAGGTGCTGTTCTGCTCATATGTAACGGCTGCGCCCATGTGAGTTACATCGGGGTTCATAATAGCCGCCCAGTGCTTGGGGGAATTTTTCCACTGCTCGAAAGTATCCTCGGGAGTTGAAAGCCCTGCGGCAATATTTTCGGCAGCGTACCAGAAAGGAGCGATATTCTGGTCGATAACGGTAGAGAATTTGGTTCCGTCAGGTCTTTTGTGGTTCCAGAAATCTATAAGCTCCCTTACTCTTATATGTGCGAGGTCGTTGAGATAGGGAACAGCATAGACGGGCTTAAGACCTGCATCCGTTCTTGCCTCGTTTACGAGAATGATTATTTTTTCCGCATACTCATTGAAATCAACATCCTCCGCCTCCGCATTCATTGGTCTGAACGAAAAGCCTGCGCCTAAAACAAGCATTACGAGAGCCGTCACAGCAGCGGTAAATCTTTTTAAACACGGTTTTTGGTCACTCATAAAAACACCTCCTTTTCAGATATAGTTCAATCTCCGTTGCCCTTATACCTTTATATCTTCTTTATTATTATTCTACCACAGAAAAAATTTTTTTAAAAGGGATTATTCATATTTTTGTTAATTTTATACAAACAAAATCTACTTTTTGTACAAAATAAAGAAATACAAAGCGTTATTATTTCTGTTCCTTATACTCTGCGGACGGGAATATAGCGTGTGATAAGGCATTTTCCGCAAAAACCGGCGAATTTTGTCTTTTACCGAAAGTATATTGCACTGTTTTGTATACATTACGATATTTCACACAGATTTCACAAAAAAATTCAGAAATATTAAGAAAAATAAAATTTCTTTAAGATTATTTTAAGACAGCAGGATTATAATAACATCAGAAAATCACGAAAGGAGTGTGAATCCGATACGGCTCTCTCCCGTATTCGGAGAATATATGGCAATTAATACTTTTGCAAGAAAAGAAATAAAGTTCCTCCTCAACATGGAACAGTATGAAAACCTCATGGAAACGCTTCAGGAGTACATGAACCCCGATAAATACTGCGTAGGCGGCAAAGAGTACGGCATCTACAACATCTACTACGACACCCACGACGATTATCTCATAAGAGAGTCCCTCTCAAAGCCCTACTACAAGGAGAAAATCAGGCTCAGAAGCTACTACTCCCCCGCAGCTCCCGATGATACGGTTTTCCTCGAAATAAAGAAGAAAATTGGCGGTATCGTTACAAAAAGACGTGTTTCGATGACACTTGCGGAGTCGGACGAATACTTCGCAACAAGACACAAGCCCGAAACCAAGAAATACATCACGGAGCAGGTTTTCAAGGAACTCGATGTTTTCCTCGACAGCTATCCGATAGCCCCCAAGCAGTACATAAGCTACCAGAGAGAGGCTTTCTTCGGAAAGGACAACAAGGACTTCCGCCTTACATTCGACAGAAAGATAACCGAACGCCGCTTTGATTTGAGCCTCGACAAAGAGAGCTACGGCAATTATATAATCGGCGAGAACCAGAGACTTATGGAAATAAAGGTCTCCGACTCAATGCCACAGTGGCTCGTTGAAAAGCTCTCCGAACTCAAAATCTACAAGACGAGCTTTTCAAAATACGGCAGGGCTTATCAGAACTTTGTGTACGAACAGGCTATGACATCGAGAAAAATTTATATCTCGGGCATATCAATGGTAAACAATCAGTTAATGAACAGGAGTGTGTAATTATGAGCGATTTTTTCAGCAGTTTATTGGTAGACAAGGGTGACGGTGAGGCAACTGATATTTTTGCCGATGCTCCGGCACAGACAGTATCCGTAGGTGTAGGCTCATTTATAATGTGTATCGTAGCCGCTCTTATAATAGGACTTCTCATCAGCTTTGTGTATATGCTCACGCATAAGAAAGAGGGCTATGCCCAAAGTTATGTTGTGACAATGATAATGCTTCCGCCCGTCGTTGCACTCATGCTCCTGCTCATAAACAATACAGCAGGCGCACTCACAATAGCAGGTACATTTACACTCGTAAGGTTCAGAAGTGTCCCCGGAGACCCGAGGGATATGGCATACATATTCTTCTCGATGGCAGTCGGTGTTGCCTGCGGTCTCGGATATATAGGCTTTGCAATCGTATTCTTCGTAATAATCGCAGCCGCAATGATAATCCTCAATGCAGTTAATTTCGGCGCAGCAAAGAGCAGCCACATGACGCTCAAAATCGCTATCCCCGAAAACCTCGACTATCAGGGAGTATTTGAACCCGTACTCGATAAGTACACTACATTCCACAAGCTAAGAAGAGTTAAGACAACGAATTTCGGCACACTCTTTGAACTTATCTACAGTGTTGACGTGAGCGACAATATCGACCAGAAGAAATTTATTGACGAACTCCGCACACTCAACGGAAATATGACAATCAATCTCGTATTTTTCAGATACGATGACAAGATTTACGAAAAATAATACCCCCGTGAAATTGTCAGACCTCTTCGGTCTGACTAATTTCATATCGGCAGAAGGAGCGTTTATATGAAATACAGCAAAATTTTATCGGCGGCACTTATAGCCCTCTTGTGTTCCGTATCGTGCGGAAAGGAAGAAAGCATTACCGTTCAGGAAGTACCCTCTTCAAGCTCACAGGTCAGCCGTGCAGAGGAAGAGCCGACAACGGAAGAATTTTCCGAAACATCAGAAACAACCGTTATAACATCTTCGCATGAGACACAGACTTCGGCAGGTACTCAGACCACGGTATCTTTGTCTGTTTCGGCAGTATCGTCAGTATCTTCAACTGCATTGTCATCAGTACCGGCGGTTTCTGCGACAGTCACCTCATCGGCGGTTACGACTGTATCGGTAGATACTTCATCTTCAAATAGTGCAAATTCAAACAGTGCAAACAATTCGGACAATACGAATAATGCGGACAATAATTCCGATGCGTCACAAAATCAGCAGGAGCAGGAGACTGAACCAATTCAGGAAGAGTCACCGTATACCGCAGAGATAGAACTCGGCGGAGATATAAAGGGCGAAAATGTAACTTCGGACGGCGACAGAGTGATTATCTCGGCAGGCGGCGACTATCTCATCACGGGCAGCCTTTCGGACGGTCAGGTATATATTGATGCACCCACGGAGGATAAAGTAAAGATAATTCTCGACAGTGTTGACATATCCTGTTCATACGGCCCTGCAATCCTCGTCAATGATGCTAAAAAATGCACGATAGAGCTTGCGGACGGAAGCTATAATGTTCTGCATGACGGCGGAGAAGATAAGGTTAATGACGGAGTTATCTTCTCGAATGATACCCTTAAATTCAAGGGCGAGGGTACGCTGGAGGTAAATTCGGGAAATGCTCACGGTATTGCAAGCGATGACGATGTTGTAATAGAAAGCGGTACATATTATATAAATTCCGTTAAATCGGGAATATTTGCGCATGATGACATAAGCATAAACGGCGGAGAGCTTGAAATAAAGGGCGGTACGAACGGCATAAAATCCAAGGGAACTGTTAATATCAACGGCGGAAAAACTGTTGCCTACGGCGGCACAAAGGAGGAGAAAAGTTCAGTTTATGCCGGCATTGCGCTGAATTACACGGGCGGAGAACTCTATGCCGCAGGAAATAAGGTCACTGCACCTGCTGTTTCCGCAAATCCCTACATAGTGGCGGATTTTAAAAACGGCTTGTCCGCAGGAACGAACGTCAGCCTTTATCTTGACGGAAATGAAATATCCTCGCTTACACCGCACAACAATTTCAGATGCGTAATAATTCTTTCGTCCGACATTCAGACAGGCAGCAAATTTATTGCCAATGCTGACGGCAACGAAACGGAGGAATTTACTGTAAGCGATATACAGAATGTTTTCACAATAGAATAAAATTTTCAGCCGTCATTTTTTCGTATTTGTCTATGCGAATAAAATGACGGTTTTTTATTTAAAATTATAGTGTATATTGCCTTAAAAAATGGTTTATGATTAATATTAATTATTTATTAATATGTAATATCAGAATACTTATTAATAAAAAATTAACTTGAATTTTTTGGAAAAAAGTGTAAAAAGTACATAATATTATAGTTTAGTGTACAATTACATATTGTAAAAGGAGAGATTATGAAATATAATATATACAGCAATTGAAGAATACAGGTATTCATCACCTCGTACCCTCCCCTCTCATGTGCTTGGTGCTGTTTGTTTTTTCAAGTGCATTGGATAGAGAGATATTTGTTAATTTAAAAAGCAAATCCCTTTCATTTGTAATTTTTTCATGTTTTCTATTCTCAATAACTTATTTTAACTATTTAGACTGCGACCCTCAGTGCTAAACGGCTCTGCCGTATGGGTCAATATGTCTCGCTTCCCGAAAGGGAGGCGAATTTTTTTGTTTTGTGAAATTTGCGTGAAAGTTTATATAATTCGCTTGACAAATTCAATAATGTGTGATATAATTCTAATCAGGAACTGAAAAAGGGGTTTGGGGGAAAAGCCACCCCTTGATCTGATAGTGAACGAAAGGTCAAGGTTACAAAGGGGACGGCATTCCCCTATTCAGGAAAGGGGGTTGGGGGAAAAGCTGCCCCCTTGACCTGATAGTGAACGAAACGCAGTAAAGTGAACGAAAGGTCAAGGCTGCAAAGGGGGCGGCATTCCCCCATTCAGAAAGGTGATGTGATGAAGAAAAGTGTTTACAGTCTCGTCCTTATGGACGATGTTATCAGGGCTGTTGATGAAGAGGCTTACAGGCTCGGCACAAGCAGGTCAAATCTCATAAACCAGATACTTGCACAGCATTTGTCCTGCATTACCCCCGAAATGCGTATGCGTGATATATTCGGCTATGCCGCCGGGCTGATAAGCAATTCATTGCAGATACAGCAGCAGCGTTCCGCATCGCTCATGACCATGAAAACAGCTCTTGAATACAAATACCGCCCGACCGTCAATTATAAGGTGGAGCTGAAAAGGATACCCGATGAATTTATTGGCAGTCTGAAAGTGCGGATACGCACACAAAGTCCTGCACTTATCGCCCTGTTCAACGGCTTTTTCGCATATGTCGTGAGGACGGAAAAAAATCTGCTGTCGCAGAAAGGATATGATAATTATGTTTTTTCTCTCGGTGACGGAATGTTTTCAAGGGGACTAATTAACAGCAGTCTTTCCGATGAAAAGACAGGCGAGGCGATAGGGGAATATATAACGGTACTTAACCGTGCGGTAGGAGCTTATTTTTCATCGCCCGAAAATTTCAGGGAAAGTATCCCCTTCTTTGAGGAAGATTACAGGAAAATGCTCGAAAAATATATAATTTAGGAAATATAATTTATGCATAAATTAATTATGCATTATGAATTATGAATTAACAGGAGGTACGTTTATGAATACAGAGAAATTAACACAAAAATCAATTGACGCTGTAAGAAAGGCTAAGAATATAGCCGTTATGCAGTCAAATCAGATTATCGAACCCGTTCATCTTCTTGCAGGACTTCTGAAACAGGAAAACGGTCTTATTCTCCAGCTTCTGAAAAAAATGAATGTAGATGCTGATATTTTCGAGTCCGAAACGGATAAGAAAATAAATTCTCTCCCCAAGGTAACAGGCAGCGGCAGGAGCAGCAATGTTTCGCTCTCCGCAGAAACCGACAGAATACTTACCAATGCCGAGAATATCGCATCGAATATGAAGGACGAATTTGTTTCGGTTGAGCATATCATGCTTTCGCTCATGGACAGCAAGGACAGAGATACCGCACAGCTTTTCAGAACCTTCAACATAGGACGTGATGTCTTTTTAAGCGCATTGATGTCCGTAAGAGGAAATACAAGGGTTACTTCTGAGAACCCCGAAGAAACCTATGATGTTCTTACAAAATACGGTCAGGAGCTTGTCGGACTTGCAAAGAGAAACAAGCTTGACCCCGTTATCGGACGTGACAGCGAAATCAGAAACATTATCCGTATTTTGTCCAGAAAAACCAAGAACAATCCCGTTCTCATCGGTGAGCCGGGTGTCGGAAAAACTGCAATTGCAGAGGGTCTTGCGCTCCGTATCGTTGCAGGAGATGTCCCCGACAGCTTAAAGGACAGGAAAGTATTTTCCCTCGATATGGGCGCACTCGTGGCAGGTGCGAAATACAGGGGCGAATTTGAAGAGCGTCTTAAAGCCGTCCTCAACGAGATAAAAAACAGCAACGGTCAGATTATAATGTTCATAGACGAACTGCATACCATAGTCGGCGCAGGAAAATCGGACGGAGCAATGGATGCAGGAAATTTGCTGAAACCAATGCTTGCAAGAGGCGAACTCCACTGTATAGGTGCGACAACTCTTAACGAATACAGACAGTATATCGAAAAAGACCCTGCACTCGAAAGACGTTTCCAGCCCGTACTCGTAAACGAGCCGAGCGTTGAGGACACTATCTCGATACTGCGTGGACTTAAAGAGAGATATGAGGTTTTCCACGGCGTTAAAATCCATGACAATGCGCTTATTTCTGCGGCGGTATTATCCAACAGGTATATAACCGACAGATTTCTCCCCGATAAGGCTATCGACCTGATAGACGAGGCCTGCGCTACAATAAGGACGGAAATGGACTCCATGCCGACCGAGCTTGACGAGATAAACAGAAAGATGATACAGCTTCAGATTGAAGAAACCGCACTCAAAAAAGAAAGCGACAACATCTCGCAGGAACATCTTGAGGAAATTCAGAAAGAGCTTGCGGAACTCCGTGAGAAATTCAACAGCATGAAAGCCAGATGGGAGAACGAAAAGAACGATATTTCAGCCGTTCAGAAAATCCGTGAGGAAATTGAAAGCGTGAGCGGAGAAGTCGAAAAGGCAAAGCGTGAATATGATTTCAACAAAGCCGCAGAACTCGAATACGGCAGACTGCCCCAGCTTAAAAAACAGCTTGAAGAACTTGAACATAAAGCCGAAGAGGATTTGAAAGGAGAACGTCTGCTCCGTGATAAGGTCACAGAGGACGAAATTGCAAAAATCGTATGCCGCTGGACAGGCATACCCGTTTCAAAACTCATGGAGGGCGAAAAGGAGAAAATCCTCGGTCTTGAAAATCTCCTCCATAAGCGTGTAATAGGTCAGGACGAGGCTGTCACGAAAGTGAGCGAGGCTATACTCCGTTCAAGGGCAGGCATACAGGCTCCCGACAGACCTATCGGCTCTTTCCTTTTCCTCGGTCCTACGGGTGTCGGAAAGACGGAGCTTGCAAAGGCATTGTCCGAAATTTTATTCGATGACGAGAAAAATATAATCCGCATTGACATGAGCGAATACATGGAAAAATTCAGCGTGAGCCGTCTTATAGGTGCGCCTCCCGGATATGTCGGATATGACGAGGGCGGTCAGCTTACCGAGGCTGTGCGCAGAAAGCCCTACAGCGTTATACTCTTTGACGAGATAGAAAAGGCTCATCCCGATGTGTTCAATATATTATTGCAGGTACTCGATGACGGACGCATTACGGACTCACAGGGTCGCACTGTCGATTTCAAGAATACTATTATAATACTCACATCAAATCTCGGTTCGCCCTATATCCTTGACGGCATAGACGAAAACGGCGAAATAACGGACGATGCAAGGGCAAAGGTGGACGGTCTGCTCAAAACACAATTCCGCCCCGAATTTCTGAACCGTCTCGATGAGATAATATTCTACAAGCCCCTTGCAAAGACGGAGATAATCAAAATCGTTGACCTTATGCTTGCCGATTTGCAGAAACGTCTTGACGACAAGCACATAAAAATCAATGTCAGCGACGAGGCGAAGAATTATATAGTTGACTGCGGCTATGACCCCAATTTCGGTGCAAGACCCCTGAG
The DNA here is from genome assembly GCA_017470905.1 of Ruminococcus sp. Lineage (GTDB taxonomy): Bacteria > Bacillota > Clostridia > Oscillospirales > Ruminococcaceae > Ruminococcus. The sequence goes on from JAFUXL010000018.1 coordinate 48,353, forward strand.
AAGATTTATCCAGCGCAAGGTCGAGACACTCATCGCAAAGAAAATCATCGGCAGCAACCTCTCCGCAGGCGACAGCATTGATATTGAACTCCAAAACGGCGAGCTTGTTGCCTTCTGATACCTCCCTGTTACTTCACATCATGCGAAAAATAGGCATTTTTATAGATGATTTGAATAAAACTGCTCCAAGTTTAAGCTTTTAATCGGTCGTTTTGCCATTTTTTTAAAAATTCCTTGACAAATCGCTCCAAAGGGTATATAATTCAATTATAAATTTGAAATATGGAGGATAAATACATGACAAAGACTGAACTTATCGGCGTTGTTGCCGAAAAGACCGATTCCACCAAGAAAAACGCAGAGGCTGCCGTAAACGCAGTTGTTGCCGCTATCACAGAGGCTCTCGTAAATGGTGAGAAGGTTTCTATCGTCGGCTTCGGTACTTTCGAGGTTCGTGACAGAAAAGAAAAGCAGGTAAAGAATCCCCAGACACACGAAATGATGATTGCACCCGCTTCAAAGGCTCCTGCTTTCAAGGCAGGTCAGGCTCTTAAAAACGCCGTAAATAAGTAATTTGAGGAGGTAACTATCATGGCAAGAGGTAAGAAGAAAGAGACCGCTGTTAAGGCTGTCGCAGAAGAGGTAAAAGCTCCCGTTGCTGAAGAGAAAGCAGCTGCTCCCACCGAGGAGACAAAGGCTGAGGAAGTAAAGGCTGCTCCCGCAGAGGAAAAGAAAACTGCTGCCAAAAAGCCTGCCGCTAAGAAAACTGCTGCTCCCAAGACAACCGCTAAGAAAACAACAGAGGAAAAGAGAGTTGTTATCCAGTTTGCAGGCAGCGAAATTTCAGGCGCAGAGCTTGTTGAAAAGGCTAAGGCTGCTTCGGGTATCGCAAATGCAAAGAAAATTGACGTTTATGTAAAGCCCGAGGAGAACAAGGTATACTACGTAATTGACGATTTTGCAGGAAGTTTTGACCTTTTCTGATTATAGATTAAAAATTTAAAGCCGCTGCACACGCAGCGGTTTTTTTATTTTATATTGATTTGTGCAGAAATCACAAATATCCTTGGAAAAAATTTTTACGAGTTAAAAGAATTAAAGTTTCTTCGGTTATATTGATTTTTTGATTTGACTGTTATTTGTGCAAGTTTCATAAATGCCCTCGAAAAAATTTTTTATATTATGGTATTGAAATTGTTTATAAATTGTGATATAATAATTGCACAAGGTTATGGCATATTCCTGAGCCTGTTTTATGCCGTAACTTTGATTAAATATATTTTAGAAAGGGTGGAATAAATGCAAAAAAAATCCATAGGTAAACGTCTGCTGTCAGGTGTTACTTCGGCATTGCTTGCATTTTCCTATGCGTTGCCTGCTGGTCTCCGTGGCGGAGGAGGCGGTTCGCTTATGCGTGCGAATGCTGCTGGCAACATGGTCGAAAACGTTGCAAAAGCTGACGGAAACATCCACGACGGCGTTGTTTGCAGTCCAAAGGAATTGAGCCAGTCAGACCTGCTTGTAGGTTCAGGAAGTATTCTTGCGGCGGAAGACGGCTCTGCAGCAGGAGCGATTAAGAACGCCGAAAAAGAGTATTTTCTTGGTATAGCTTCACAGTTTGCCATATTCCTTGAAAATGACCTCACAGTAAAGGACGCGGACGCAGAAGGACGAGTTGCCGTTGGCGGTAATATTGAATTTACCGGCGGCTATAACTATCAGGTCGGAAACGGCGACTATGGCACCATGACAGCATTGAAAAATACTGACTTATACGGAGGAAAGGTTGAGAATTTTGCTCATGCCATAGCAAACGGTTATATTGTCAATATCAATCCTCTGTCAGGAACAAACGCAGGTTATACAAACGGAAGACAAGGACTTGTTACTTCTGATAATACAGCATATTATCCCGTAGACGAGGACTTGTTTAAAAGATTTGTTGTCGGAGATTTTGCAAACTCTCAGCATACTGAATGGCATGAAGATACAGGCTGGGCACCAGTTAAATATCCGTACAATTCTGACGGTCTGCATGACCCCGACAAGCTCGGCTTTCATGTAAATGAGGAAGCACAGTTTTACGACGGTGATATACTTGATGTAAAAGCTTATTTTACATATTTGAGAGGACAGGCTGAAAAGCTTTCAGATAAAAAATCAAGCGGTGCTACAGCTGAATGGCAAAGCTCAGACAGAGGCGGAAGTAAGCTTGTACTCACTTATACAGGTCCGGAAACTGAAACCATCTACTTCACTGTTGATAGTTGGGATAACAACATAGACGAGGTAGTCATCAAAGGCGATATTAGCGGTGGCGAAAATTATATAATCAATTGTCCTACCGGAAAGGTGAATATCAGTAATGATGTCAAGACAACCATAAACGAAAAGACTATTTCCAACTATGATTATTACAACAGAGAAAAGCCCAATAGTGAGACAGATTATAAGGCTAATAACGACCCTGCATCATCACAGCTTCTTTATAACTTCTATAAGGCAGATGATGTTTATATCAGCAAAAATTTCAACGGTACAATTTTTGCACCGAATGCAGATGCAAGATCGGGTGATGGCTGTGAAGGACACCTTTCGGGTGCGCTTATAGCTAAATCCTTTACAGGCGGTCTGGAATTTGGCTATCGTCCGTATCTCGGACCTGCATCGCTTGTAAATTCAGAAACAGGCTATACCATTGACATCTCAAAAACCATAAAAGGCACAAACAAAACACATACAGGCGCAGAAATCGGTCTGTATGACGGCGAAAGTCTCGTTTCTTCAGTGAAAACTGATGATATTAAAGGACTGACAATCAATAACAAGCAGATTAACGGTCAGCTTGGATTTGACATTGACGCTCCTTCCGTTGCCGATGTTGAGGCAGCAGGAGAAAAAGGGCTTGCATTGTCAAAGACCTTTACAATCAAGGAAGTTGGTTCTGTTGACGGATATGTCAGCGGCAATAAATCATACGAGATAAAGCTGACAAAGACATTTAAGATAATTGACGGAATTGATGACCCTGTTGCAGTAATGACAGTTATCAATGCAGGGGAAAATGAATATAAAATAGAGGTTGAGCCTGCTGATATAACTGACAGTCAGATAGGAACACTCAGCTATACTATTGACGGTGTTGAGATAACAGCTGCAAATACCGAGGAAGTATGGTCTGTTGAGGCGGATACAACGTCTGTAACAGATACTGTTTCGATGTTTGCTGTCGGCGGAAAAAACTACTATATCAATACTTCAACAGGTTCGGTTTATCCGCAGATAACATTCGGCGATGACCCCGCAGCTTTCGAGAATACCGCTCAGTTCTGGCTGAAAAAGGTTGACGCAAGCGGACAGCTTCTCGGAGGTGCAACTCTTGCTATATACAGGGGTACTGTAAGCAGCTGGTTTGGCAATATGCCTTATATCACACAGAACACAACTGAAAATAATCCCGGTAAATATACCATAGGAACTGGAAACGGCGAAATTGCTACGGGTCAGGTTTACACTGTTATAGAAATCAATGCCCCGAGAGATGGAAGAGAACGTTATCAGCGTGCGGCAAACAGATATTTTGTTGTAGACCCCGATACATATGATATTTACTGGACTACAGATACTTCACTCTCGAGTGATAATTTCAAAACTGTCGGCACAAAGCTCGAAAACGGAATTATGAGCATTACTAACGTAAAGAGTAATTCTATCGAGATTGCAAAGACAAACACAACAGGTGATTATCTTGAAGCAACATTTGAAATATACAAGGTCGGCGACGACGGAAAAGATACACTTGTTGACACAGTAAAAACTGTAGCAGGAACCAAAGATGAAGGTTCGGCTACTCCTACCAATGAAGAGAACTTTACAGAAGGTCAGTACTATATATTGGAAAAAGAAGAACCTTTCGGCTATAAGAAGGTTACTGAAAAGCAGTATTTCTACATCGACAGCGCAAACGAAGTTCATGCAGGCAAGAAAGATAAGATTGTTACTGTTGAAAAAACATATGATAATGAGCCTGTTACATATGTGCTTGACAGAAACGGTAATGGCGATATGGATGCCTCTATTGATGCGAAATATGCCGGATTTACTGTTTCAAAGATAGCTTTCAACGGTGTTGACGTATGGGAAAACAGTCATAAGGCACAGATAAAGCCCGATGGTCAATACAATCCCAATTATGAGTACAATCTGTATACTTCAAAAGAAGCCCCAATAATAGTCACTCCGAGTGAAATGACTGTTGGCTCAAATGGTACGATGAAAATAAATTACTGGAATGCTTATATGTATTCAGTAACATATTATGTATCAGGTACTGTCACAGAGGACACAACTGAAAAAGACGAAACACCCGACAATGTTATCTCCGTTGAGGGCAGAACAGTAACTTTCCCGAACCAGAAAGCAGCTTCAATGACTGTCGGCAAGATTGATGATGCATTGAAAGTCAAGGAAGTCAGCGGAAATGGCATTACAACCGAGTCTGACGGAAAGAAACTCGGCGGAGCTGTTATGAAGCTCACATTTGAAACTCCTGCTGACGGCGAAAAAGCAACCACTCTTGAGGGAATGAAAGCATATCGTTCAGATGACTCCACAGTGGAAGTTGAATTGACACGCAGTGAGGATAACATGACAGTTGAATGGACGACAAGCGATGAATATGATGTTGTCTTCATGGGAATACCTGACGGTATATACACACTTGAAGAGGTTTCCTCTCCTGACGGATATAATCCGATTCAGACAGCAACACTTACCGTTACAAACGGTATTTGTACAAAGGATATAGTCAAGGGTTCTGATGATAAGGATAATACAAACGTTAAGTGGAGCGATGAAACAGGACTTGCTGTTGTTGACTCTGCATACTCCGTATCTGTCCGTAAGACAAGACCTACAGGCGCAAGCACCGATACACCTGTTGCAGGTGCAAAGCTTAAGCTTACAGGTAAGGATACGAACGGCAATGCTATAGACTTCACTAATGTTAAAGCTCACGATTCGCAGTACTTCCTGGCAAACGGTGTGGGCTACAACAACCCTGAAGAACCAATAAACTACAGATTGAACGAAACCATCATAGAGAATGAGTCCTCCGGTACTGAATATGTATGGCATTCGACAGGTTCGGCAGTTGTATTCAACGCACTCCCTGTTGGTACATATAAAATAGAGGAAATTGAAACTCCCCTCGGATACCTTACGGCAAAGCCGAGAGAGTTCACAGTCCAGAGAAACAAAGAGGGCGGACTCTATATCTCAGACGGAAGAGATTCATGGGCTGACTATGATTCAATTACCGTAAGCGACGTTATGCAGGATATAACTATCAGCAAGAGAGAACTGGGCGGCAAGGTTATCGAAGGCGGAGACGAAAATCTCGTATTTGAACTTACCGGTACAAATCTTGAAAATATTGCTGCAAAGAAAACATATTCCGGAGAACAGCTTGACAATGTTACGGTAACAGACAAGACAGAAGATAATAAGTACAATACGGTAACTATCGAACTTCCTGCAGGAAGAAGCGTAACCGAGCTCAGAGGCAATACATTTATCAATGTAGAAGTAGCAGGAGTAGAAGGCTACGAAGCAAGTACTGTTGACGAACAGGATGCAGTTACCAAGCAAGTAACAAGCGCAGAGGGCGCAACAATTACAATTTCCGGTCTTTATGACGGTATTTATCATGTAGTACTCGATGACAAGTCTGAATATGTTATAAGAGTAAACTACGATGAATTGACCAACGGAAATACGACAGAGGTAACAGAGCTTACAAAGCTGACAGCAAATAACGGCAAGATTACTCTTGACAAAAATGTTATCAAAAACGGCGATGTTACACTCACAAGTCTTTCAGACGGCACTTACAAGCTTAAAGAAGTAAATGCTCCTTCTGATGAATATGAAACCGTTTCGGAATTTGAATTTACAATTGCAGACGGCAAAATACAGAAGGATTCAATTAAGGCTGCAACAGACGGCGACACCACAGAAACTGAAATTAAGAATGGTAAAGTTTCCGGCGAAGGTACTTCAGTTTTGTTAATTGAGGACGAGAAAAAAGCAGAAGAAACCACCACAGTTGCAGTTGAAATCAGCAAGCAGGACATAAACGGAAACGAAGTCAAAGGCGCAGAGCTTGAAGTGTACACAGTTATTACTTCAACAGACGAAAGCGGAAACGTTGAAACCGTCACAAGCGTTGTTGACAGCTGGACATCAAACGGCGAAAACACACATACAGTCGGCGGACTTGAAGCAGATAAAGAGTATGTACTCAAAGAGACAATCGCTCCGGAGGGCTATAAAGTCGCTGATGAAATAACATTCAAAGTCGATAAGGATAATAATGTAACAACTGTAAATAACGGAAAGGTTACTGCAACAGAGGACGGAAAACAGGTTCTCATAATGGAAGATGACCTCTTATCCGTTACAATCAGCAAGAAAGCAGTCACAAACGGCAAGTCCGAAAACCTTGAAGGAGCCGAAATAGTTGTAAGATACACGGGCGAAGACGAAATTACATTTGAAAATGTAACCATTGACGGTCTTGAAAAGCTTACAAGCGGCACAGCAGAAATGGGCAAGACATATGTCGTTGACAAGACTGCAAAGACAATAACATTCATTTCGACCACAAAAGATACCGAGATAAAGGGACTTCCCGCAGGTGATTATGCTCTCGAAGAGAAAACAGCACCTCTCGGCTACAACAAAGACACAATGATTGAGTTTGCAATTGATAAGAACGGTGATGTTAAGGTTGATGACAATATCATCGAAACCCTTGAACTCACAGACAAGGTTATCGGGCTTGAGATAAGCAAGGTTGAA
>JAFUXL010000019.1 GCA_017470905.1 Ruminococcus sp.
CTTCAACCTGTATGCTTTTGAAAGTGACAAGCCACTGTCTACTCACAAGTTCATGTACAGTCCACAGGCGTAAATTCCCGTATAGCCTACGGTACATATCTGTCATTGCTTCATTGTGCAATCTGATAAATCTGACAATCTTTCAAATTCAAGCTTGCATTGAAATCTCTGTCTGCTGTATATCCACATTCAGAACAAATATAAGTTCTATCCGATAATTTCAAATAAGATTTAATGCAGCCACATTCATGACATAATTTGCTTGACGGATAAAATCTATCCGCTAATCTTAATTCAATGCCATATTCTTTGCATTTTGCAGTGAGCTTTGTTCTGAAATCAAAGAATTTCTGTTGTGCAATCGCTTTTGAAAGATGCCTGTTCTTCATCATACCTCTGATATTCAGATTTTCAAGTGTTATCCACATTGGCTTGGTTTTCACCAATTCAGAAATCACTTTATTGATATAATCCGTTCTGATACAATCCAATCTATGATGAACTTTTTGTACTTTCAGCGTTTGTTTTCGGATATTCTGCCGAGTAGCTTCTCCTTTCAAGTTATTTGGTAATTTTTTCAGACTTTCGTATTTCCTCGAAAGTTTTCTCTGCTGTCGTTTCAGATTTTTTTCAAGTTTTCTGATATGAGCAGATTTGTTAATATTTACAAAGAATTTGCTGTCTGAACAGACTGCAAATTCTTTCAAACCTAAGTCAATGCCAATTCCAAAATTGTTCAGAACAGGCTTTTCAGGTTCAGGTTCTTCCACTAAGAAAGAAACATAATATCTCCCTGCTTTAATGGAAACTGTACCGCTTTTTATGATATGTGTTTCTGAATTTGTCGGAATATAGCCTTTTTCTTTTAGTCTTACCCAATCCAGAGTTGGTATTTTAATTCTGTGCCTTTCGCAGGAAATGTGTTGATTTTTTCCACTTCTTACAAAATACATTTTCACATCAGAAATTTTTTTCTTCTTCCATATTGGAAATTTGGTTCTGTGTTCAAAAAAGTTTCTGAATGCTCTTTGGGCGTTCATGATGCTCTGCTTGACGGATTTGCTGCTGACTTCCTGAATCCATAAAAATTCAGGATTTTGTGGAAGATACTCATTATTCAACCATTTTGAAAAATCATATCCTGAAATAAATTTTTCTTCTTTTTCATAGATTTCTTTATTATGCGCAAGATAAAAATTGTAGACGAATCTGCACACACCGATTGTTCTGTGAATGATTTGCTTTTGTTCAGGTGTAGGGAAGATTTCAGTTTTATAGGATTTTAACATCTCATCACCTCATGAACATATTTTAACACTTTTCTACACATATGTCTATGTTTTCACCCCCTGTTCAGTAACTCATTTTCGGTTTTCATATTCAGTATATCATCAGCCGCCGCAAGCTCCTTTGGGGAGGGCTTATGGTTTATTTTTCCGTCACAGTTGCCGCATATGTCGATATATCCGCAAAATTCGCAAGGCAGGCTGTCCTTTTCCATAAGCGGGTCAGCCTCCGCATTTCCGCTCAAAAGACCTTCCGCCATTTCGACAAGCTTTTTATACGTATATTCCTTTAATTTTTTCATACCCTCCGTTGAGATACAGCTTGAAGCATCTGCAATCCTGCCGTCTTTATTTATTTTTGCAGGTATATAATTTCCGTGTCCGCCGTTTTCCATAGCGTTTATTATCTTCTTGTCTCCGAGGACAATACCCGTGGTTTTCAGCTTTGAATTAATTTCGGACTGATTGAAGCTCTTGTCCTTTGCATCTTCGAGCTCAATTTCCTTTATCCTTACGGGCGCATAAAGCACACCTGCCGGGATATATCCGTCATACATTCCGCCCGTATCGGTAGCCGCAAAAAGATACAGCAGCATCTGCATATTAAGACCTGCCGCAAGCTTTTCCCTGTTTATGAGCTTTTCGCTGCTCTTATAGTCGATTATTCTGAGATATTTCCTGTCGTCTATGACACATTCGTCAACACGGTCAATTTTTCCCGAAAAGCTGAGAATACTTCCCTTTCCGAACGGCAGCCGAACCGAATTTTCGTCCTTTATCTCCAGTTCATGCTCAATCGGCTGGAAGTCGGACGACATAAAGGAATGCTGGGTATGTATCATAACATTTGTAAGTCTTTCGGTCAGCTTATTGAAAACAAATTCAAATCTTGCGGTTTTTCCGAAATCCCCTGCAAGGTTTTCGTCACGGTATCTCTGCGCATTTTCTCTTATCTCCGAGCAAATCTGGTTATAGCTCATGGAGATAAATTCTTCCTTTGTGCGAGAACTTAAAATACCTCTGAAGCATTCGTGCGTAATATCGCCTGCTATGCGGACATCTATGTCGATTTTCTCAAAATCGTGCAGCTTGAGAATACTCTTGCAGAAATACATGAAATGGCATTTATTATAATTATCGAGTGCTGTGGGGGATATGTACAGCGGGTCAAATCTTTTGAGCTTTTCCATGACAGACCTGTCTATTCTGTAATCCTGCGAAAATTTCGCACGGTCCAGTATTCTCTCTATTCTAAGCCTGTACTCATCGTCCGATTCAAGAATTTTTTCCATTGCGGCGATATATCCGTCATTGCGCCTGAAATCCTGCATATATCTGTAAAATGCGGCACGGAGAGTTACTGCGTAATAATCGGGTGTTATGCTGTCCTCCGTGATGACAATTTCAGGAGAGCCGAACATATCAATTATATTCCCTATCACCTGTGAGGGGTATTTCGCCTTTTCCGAGAGGTCGGAAAGCGGATAGCTTATATACAGCTTTTCCGATGCCGTTGAAAGCGTTTTGTAGACGATAAGTCTTTCCGAGGCTATGAGGTCTGTGAGGGGTCTGGATATTTCTATACCCTTTGCACCGAGTTTTTCCTTGTCCGCCTCCGAGAAAAGCCCGTGCAGACTTACCTGATTAGGAAAATCGCCCTCTGTCGAGCCTATGGCGAAAAGTATCTTCGGTGAGTTCAGTCTTGCGGTGCGTGCAGATGCTGCGATAACGCTGTCAATCGTCTGGGGCGGTACGGAATATTTAAGCTTTGCAAGCATTGAACGGATAATCCTCGAAAGCTCCGCAAAGCTTATCTCCTTATCACCGATTGTCGATGCTATGCTGTCGAAAATATCCATCAGGCAAGACCACAATTTTTTTATCTCCGATGCCGAATAGTCCTTGTTTTCCTTTATCAGTTCAATCATAAGCTCTGCGATATTATGTTCTGTATCGCATTCCACAAGGTAATTATAAAGCAGCTGACAGTATTCCTCTGCGCTCCTGTCTTTTTTAATCTTTTTTCTGAGAGCCGAAAGCGGAACAGTGATTTTTATTCTCAATTCCTCTATGAGTTCGAGATTTTCGTCCTTAGCCTGAAAGGGCGAAAGCCACATATCGCCGTCAATGCCCCATTTATAGCAGTAATTTTCAAGCACTGCGGCATCTTCGGGTGATATTCCGCTTATTCCGCACTTTATCATTCTGAATATCTGTTCCGAATGTATGCGCCTTGCGGAGAGTATGTCGAGCAGTGATGTGAAAAATACCATTAAAGGCGTATTTACGGCAGTTTTTTCCGTACTCATGAAAAAGGGTATTTCATATCTTTCAAAAGCCGTTTTCAGAATATTCTCATACGGGGCTATATTGTTTGAAAGTACGGCTATATCGCTGTATTTGAGGTTTTTGCCGCCGTGTATCAGTCTTTTTATCGTTGCGCAGACATAATCAACCTCGCCGTACATATCCCTTGCTTCAAATATGAAGAAATTTTCGGGGGCTGGTGCATTTTTCGGGTCGGGGCGGAAATTGCGCATTATATGTCCGCTTAAATATTCAAGGTCAGCATGAGCGAAACGCTTGCTTTTTCCGCAGTCCGTGACGGTATATCCGATATTCATATCCCTGCATATTGCGGTGACTGCATTGAAAGTCCTGTTTACCGTCTCAAAGAGGGTATATTTCCCCGCATACGGATTATCTGTCCTCAATGTTATGACTACATTTTCGGCAGATGATACAATAACCTTAATCATATCAATCTGGTCGCCCGTAAAGCTTTCAAATTCGTCTATGTAAACATTCCTGCCCTTGAAATACTGATGAAGATTTGCTGTATCTGCGGCAACACGGATATTCTCGAAATTATCCTTGAAACCGTACTCCTGCATAAGTCTTTCGTACTCATAATATATATCCGCTATATCGTTCGTCTTGTCGGAGAGCCTTTTTTCTGCGAATACCGCCGAGCTGCGGAGCATATCGGGGGTTATTCCCGAACGCTTCATATCGTTTATAAGGTCGAGAACCTCCTCCGCAAAGCCGCTGTGCGTACTCTGTCTGCGGAAAAAGCTGAACTGTTCGGGTCTTTTCCTTACTGCCGAAACAGCCTGATATATGAGTATCATTCTTGCGTATTCATCGGCATATTCGCCGTGTCTGTCGGGTTCGCCGAAATCCTGAAAGAGCTGTCTTGCTATGCCTGTAAAGCTGGTTGAAATCAGTTTATTAAATTCAACCGAGCCGAGGTAAAAATAAAGGCTCTTGTCAAACTCATAGGAATACTGTTCGGGAACGAGTACAAGCTGTCCGAATTTATTTTCACTTCCCGATTTTATGCGTTCAAACATGAGTGTGGTTTTTCCGCTGCCCGAACCGCCCGTGATAAATTCTACCATAATACACCTCCGTTATATTTTTTAACTGATAATTTAAAAAATATGCATACCGTAAGGTATGCATATTATAATTATCAGAAACCGTTTTTGTGATATTCTTTCATTACCGAAGCATAGTCTCTGCTGCTCTTGCTTACGGTGAGCGAGGTATCAATTCCGTCAATGACTTCATTGCTTGAATATTCCCATATGCCGTACTTTGTATTTGGAGCGAACTGGGGTCTGGTTTCAGCATATTCGGAAATAAGGAGGTCAAAGTCATCGAATACCTTGCCCGAAAGCTTTGAGTTGAAGAAATCGAGATAGCTGTAAACTCCTACATACATATCATCGCCCTGAACCTCGTTGCAGAATGCCGAAACTATTTCGGAAACCTCGTCAACGGACATATTCTCGTAAACATCTCCGCCAATCTGGAGGTAGACGGGATATTCAAACTTCATGCCCTCGATAGTCTTGTTAAGTGTCTGTGCTTCCTGTACAGCCTCTTCTTTATTGGCTGCCGAGATAATCCAGTAAGCACCTACCGCAAGACCTGCTTCCTTTGCGGCATTGTAGTTTGCCGTGAAGTTTTCGTTTATGTAGGAATTGCCGTTTCCTATGCCGTTGCCTGCATTTATTACAGCGTAGTCTATACCGCCGTTCTTTACGGCATTCCAGTCGAGGACTTCTGCACCGATATATTCAACGCCCTTTAATGAGTCGTCAGCCTTTGTTACTGTTGTCGTCACGGGAGTTTCTGTCTTTGCGGTTGTGGATTCCGCAGGCTGTGCAGGCGAAACCGAACCTTCCTCGTTCTTTCTGTATGTATTGGGCGAGATAGCCGCAGGATAGTTATAATATCCATGGTTGAGGTCTACATCGCCGTTAATTCCGTTCACACGGCCTGTTGACGAATACTGCCATATACCGTATGCGCCGTTGAATGAGGGGTGAGCTGCTCCGAAATGAGCTACCCATACGGCATATTTGCTCAGAACGTCCTGATATATCTTACTGCTCAGGAAATATGCCGAGCTGTAAACACCAACATAATAGCCCTTTTCTTCGAGTGTCTTGCAGAATGCATCTACCATAGCCGAGATTGTTGCCGTTGAGAGATATTCCTGCGAGGGGTCCTCTATATCGAAATAAATCGGATAATCATAATCATATTCCTTTATTATCTGATAGCAGGTTTCAGCCTCACGTTTAGCGTCCTCTACGGTCTGTGCGTAGCTGTACCAGTAAACACCTACATCAATTCCGACTGCCTTAGCCTGCTGTACGTTATAATCGAAGGTGGGGTCTTTCTGTGAAAGCTCCCTGCCGTATCCTGCACGCATGATAGCAAATTCAACACCTGCGTCCTTTACAGACTGCCAGTTTACAGTACCCTGCCACTGTGAAACGTCTATTCCCCATGATTCCTTTGTGAGCGATTCGGGGGGAGCTGTGGGTTCTGTGGTAATTTCGGACGGTATTTCGGAAACTGCCTGTGTTGTCACGGGCGGTTCTTCCGGAACTTCAGGAGAAGTATTTTCAGCCTCCATATGTGCGCTGTAGATGTCAAAAACATCGAAAGGCTCTTCCGAAATATCCGCTGCATAGAACGAATACTGATATGCTACTTTACTTCCTGCCGAAAATGTGTTATAATGTTCAGCGTATGCAGGCATTGCAAAAGATGAGGCTGCGGCTGTGCAGGCGATACTGCCCGATACGATTGCAGAAAGTATTTTTTTGGACAAACTCATTGGGTTTTTTTCTCTCCTTTTTCATATGCGAATTTCTCTTTATGAGAAATTCAGAAACTTTTTGATTACAATTTAATTACAAATTACTTTCTAAATTATAACACAAGGCATTTGCAATTGCAAGCATTTCACGAAAAATTCAAAAAACTTGTGCATATTTCACTAATTTCATTCCACAAACCAGGGCGAAATATATATAACAGAACGGAGATTTTTATGAAAGAATTTTTAATTAACAAAAATGACAGCGGTCAGAGGGTCGATAAATTTGTAACCAAGGCTCTTCCCGACCTCCCGAAGAGCATGATGTATAAGCTTTTCAGGAAAAAAGATATAAAAATAAACGGCAAAAAATGTGACATATCCGCCGTGCTTTCCGAGGGCGACATTGTGAGAGTATATGTAAAAGATGAACTGTCCTCCCGCACAGCCGATACAGGATTTCTCATGGCATCGGACAATCTCGAAAAAATCTATGAGGACGGGAATATTATAATAGTATTCAAGCCTGTCGGCGTGGACTCTCATTCAAACAGCGGAACACATTCCGATACTCTGATAGACAGGATAAAGAAATACCTTTATAATAAGGGAGAATATAATCCCCATGCCGAAAATTCATTCTCCCCAGCACTTTGCAGCCGTCTTGACAGAAATACATCGGGGCTTGTCATAGCCGCAAAAAATGCCGAATCCCTGCGTGAGATAAATTCAGCGGTAAAAAACGGAAGAATACATAAAATTTATCACTGTATAACCGTATCAGAGCCGCCAAAGAAGCATGATATAATTACCGCCTACCACAAAAAGGACGACACAAGAAATATCGTCCGCATATCTGATGAATATGCGGACGGTTTCAAAGAAATAAAAACAGGGTATAAAATTCTCGGTGAGAACAGGGGACTGTATCTCGTTGAAGTGACACTCTATACGGGGCGCACACATCAGATAAGGGCGCATATGGCGCACATAGGCGCACCGATACTCGGTGACGGCAAATACGGAAATACCGCACTTAACAAGCGTCACGGGGTATTTTATCAGGAATTATGCGCCTGTTCCTTAGAATTTGACCTCGGCGAAAATTCAAAGCTTTATTATCTGAATAAATTAAAAATAAATGCGCCTGCTCCCAAATTTGAAAAAAGATTTAATTAGGCTGACCCTGACGGTGGCGGAGATTATCCTCTTTAAGCTTTCTGCCCTCCTCGATAAGACGGCACATGGCTTTGGGGTCATCATTTACAAGCGCATCGCTGTATTTGTGGAGATTGTCTATCAGCGTTTCAAGCTCGAATATCAAATTCTCACGGTTCTGAAGAAACAAATCCGTCCACATATTCTCATTCATAGTTGCAATTCTCGTCATATCCTGAAAGCTGCCGCCGCTGAAACCGCATTCGAGGCTTAATTCCGGGCTTTTAACGTATGCGCTCGAAACGATATGCGCAAGCTGTGAGGTATAGGCAATCATCTTGTCGTGATTTTCGGGGGTGGTTACTACGATTTTTCCTGCGCCTATTTCCTTTGCGAGATTTTTGAGAATTTCGGCATTCTCCTCACTGTCGTCCTTGAAAGGTGCAACAATGAAATTAGCCTTGCAGAATAAATCGGGGGAGCTGTTCTGGTATCCGCCAAATTCCTTTCCTGCCATTGGGTGCATACCCATGTAGCGGATATTATTATCATCGGCTATTTTCTTCATGCGTTCGGAGAAACAGCCCTTTATGCCGCATACATCGGTAACGAGGGTATTTTTATCCATTTTGCCGGCGTTCTGTCTGAAATACTCCTCGGCAGCGTTCGGGAAAAGGGCAATTATAATCAAATCAAATCCGCTGTAATCGCCTGTGAACACATCATCTGCGGCAACGTCACGCATGGCAGCCTCTTCAATATCGTGACTGAGGTCACTTCCTACGACGAAATGATTGGTATATTTTTTCAGAGCCTTACAAATCGAACCGCCTATAAGACCAAGACCAACGACTAATATTTTCATGTTATGCACACCTTTCGTAATAATATTTTCTTTTATATCCCCCGTCCTTTTGAGGGAAAATATGCTTTGCTGAAATAATCAAATATTTCCCCGCAGATGCGGGGAAATATAATTAAAACAATACGTCCTTGAAACAAACCTGCGGTTCGTTTTTGTCAAAATCCCACGTATGATAAGCATCACCGTGGCAAAAATCCTTTTCCTTGCACGAACGGCATTTCTCGTTTTCATCACAGAGATTTTTCCTGAATATCTCAAATTTATTGTTCCAGACCTCGCTGAAACGGTCTTTCAGAATATTTCCCTGAATAAATTCGGGTCTGCGTTCGATGTCGAGGCAGGCAGTTATATCGCCGTTCGCCATAATGCTTGCGATATATGTTCCTGCCGTGCAGAGGAAATACCAGTCTCTGACCTCACGTTCATATTCAAGACCGAGATAGTGCGAACAGCCGTATGTAACAGGTTCGCCTGCTATGCGCATCGTGCGGATAAATTCAAACATATAAACATAATCTTCTTTTGTGAGTATGAGTTCGGGGTGAAGCTTTGCCCTGCCGATAGGGTCAATGTTTATAATTCTCCATGAGTCTATATCCATATCCCTGAATATCTTGTAAAGCTCCCAGAGCTGTCCTATATTCTGATGTGTTACGACAGTGGTTATCTGAACGGCTTTGAAGGTGTCTGCTTTTATAAGACTTTCAATGCCTTTCATAGCTCTTTCCCAGCCGCCCGGAGTGCGCCTGAAAGCGTCATGGGTTTCGGGCAGTCCGTCAATGCTGACGGATATAGTCCCCATTCCGACCCTTTTCAAATCCTTTGCCACTTCATCATTTATAAGGGTTGCATTGCTCGTCATGCCCCAGTTAAAGCCGAGTTCGTTCGCTATGCCCATTATATCGAAAAAATCTTTTCTCAAAAGCGGTTCGCCGCCCGTAATGCAGAGCATTTTATTGTCAACGCCGAAATCCTCTCTGACCTCCGTTAAGAATTTTCTGTACTGTTCAACGGTAAGCTCGTCCGAGGGAACGTCTCCGCAGCTGCTGCCGCAGTGCAGACACCTTTCGTTGCACCTTAAAGTCAGTTCAAGGAATAAATTCCTGAGCTGCGGTTTGGTTTTAAGGCTCTCACGGTATTCGGCAAGCTTTGTCATATTACTGTTTTTGGTTCTTACATTCAGCATAGTACACCTCAGTCAAAAGCCGAAGGAGGACCATAGACAGGCTGAACAGGCGGCTCTGTCACGGTAGTGGTTGTCGTGTTTCTGTCATAAAATATTTCGGTCGTTGTCTCCGTCTGCGGAGATACAGCAGTGGTTTCCGTGGCAGTTTCGCTTGTCGTTGTCTCCTCAAAATACAAAGGCGCACCGTATTCAGGCTGCGGCATCGGGTCATCATCGGGGTCATAGTTATTGTAATAAAACAAACTACTGCTCTTTCCGAGGATGAAACGGTTGAGGGCTACGAGGTCGGCAATACTTAATCTTCCGTCCGAATTTACATCATAATCGGAATAGGCATAATTTTTACCGTTTGTCTTTGACTCAACAAACTCTTTCCTGAGCCGGATAAGGTCAAAAACATCTGTCACACCGTCACTGTTCAAATCTCCTCTTGAGAAAAAGCTGGGAGGGCCATATAAAGGCTCTTCAAATCCAATTGCAGGGTCGTATGTAGTTGTCATCATTGACGGAGGGCCATAGACAACCGCCATAGTGGTTTCTGTTTCGGTTGCAGGGTCGTATGCTTCCTCTGCGGTTGTGGTTGAGAAGTATTCGGGCGGACCGTAAACGTCCTCCTGAATTTCTGCGGAGGGTTCGTAGTCGGGTTCATCGGCTTTCGCATTGAAAAGCTGTGCGGTATCGGGAGTTACCGAGCCGAGAGCCATGTTGAGTGCCGTTGCGAACATCGCAGCGGTTGCGGCTGTTCTTTTGGTTTTTTTCATTTTCAATTACCCCTTTCGTTGATTGCGGAATTATCCGCTTATATATAAATGTCAGAAAATGAGCCAGTTTTTATCGTTTTTTGAAAAAATTTAAAAACTTTGTATGTATGCACAAATATGCACAGTTATATTTATGCATATCTCCCAATAAAATCCCCGTATCAATTAAGTTAATCCCATTCGTCAGGGTTAATGCCAAAGGCTTCGGGCGAACCGTAAATTACCGCCTGAATTTCCCTTAAAGGCTTGAAATTTTCCTCTTCGGGGGGATTTTTGCCATTGGCAGCATCTTCAAACATGGCGGCTGTTTCGGCTGTCTTATGGTTCTTTTTCATTTTTATAGCACTCCTTTGCTTATCTGCTGGATTATCGCCCTGATTATATTATAACAAGATTTTTTCTGTCAGTCAACAGATTTTAAAAATTCTGCAAGATTTATTTTGTCCCTGTTCTCTCCGCCCACAGCATGGGGAACACTGTTTTTTATATGCGATAAAACAAAATAACACACAAAATAAAATTATTTTCAACATAGTATTGACAAAAATTAAAATATATGCTATAAATAATATTAAAAAGACAAATTTCCATGCATTCGGCAGTGGAATAAGATAATAAATCCAAGGAGCAAATTATGTATACAAAAAAAGATATAAAAAAAGCTTCAAATCTCAACTCCGCAATGATTCTGTTTTTTCTCGGCTCGGTTACGCTGATAAGCTTTGCATATGAACCGCTGACAAGGCTTTTCGTAAACGAAACATCTCCGTATTACGACAGCGTTTACACCCTAATCGCCTATACTCTGCAATATATAATCGGTCTCGGCGGCGCACTGCTGATATTCTACAGCACAAAAACGGGAAAAGAAGTCAAAAAGGAACGTCCTCTCCTCGCAAAGCCGAAAATGCCTGCATCATGGATATTCAGGCATATAATAATATGCTTCTTTTTAACATATTCCGTAGTGTATGCATCTTCTTTCTTATTTGCGATTCTTGAAAATTTGACGGGGATAAAGCTCAATTCCCCCGACTTCACCGCAAAGGACAATGTAATATCAAGAATTGCCAATGTTGCAGGACTGATGTTTTTTGCCCCGATTTTTGAGGAAACATTCTTCCGGGGCTCGGTACTCCGCAGCAATCTCCGTTTCGGAAAATGGTCAATGGTAATAGTATCGGGAATTTTTTTCGGTCTGTGGCATATGAATTTATCCCAGATGCTGTACGCATCGGCAATGGGAATATATGCAGGATTTGTATATGCAAAGACACGTTCTCTCATTCCCACGCTCATAATTCATTTCACATTCAACACCATAGGAACAATTCAGTCCATTTTTGCAGGCAGCGTTGACCTCGAAAATGTCTCCTTCGGCTCATCAGCAATTCAGGACTACATCAGGCTTATCCCCCTTGAATTGCTGGGGCTTCTGATAATAATGCTCATACTCACGGGACTTATATTATTCATAATTGAGCTTGTAAACCACCCCGAAAGCTATAAACTCGATGACGAAACCGAAAAAACTGACGGTTACAGCACCGAAGACGAAATCAATGCAGTACAGCCCGAAAATAAAATGTCAGGGGCAAAGCTATTTGCGGTATACTTATCAGCACCCGTCACGCTGACAACGCTGATACTTCTCTTTTCACTGACAATACTGACATCATTAGTTCTCTGATAAACAATGATTATCCCCCGCCATGACGACGGGGGATATATTTATTTGCTTACGGGCAGTTCTGCCGCACCTGCATCGTACATCTGAATGAAATATGCGTCCTTTCCTGAAATTCCCTCAACGCCGTCAACATCGCCGTTTATTTTTCCCTGTTCGGTAAGGGGATATTTTTCGCTGTTGGCAAGATACTGGAGTATCTTAACCGAGTCGGAAATAGAAACCTTTCCGTCCTCGTTCGCATCGCCGTAAAGTATCTCCGTGGATTTTTCGGAAATTACCTCGGCAAGCGTGAATATATCCGATATTTTTTCCGTTCCGCCTGCGGATATTATCTTAACGGAATATTTACCCTCGTCAGCCTTAGATACATTTTCAAGCACAAGTGTTCTTTCCGTCATGCCGTTTAATTCAATGCCGTCATGATACCACTGATATTCTGCGCTGTCAAGTGCATGAAAAGCCTCCGCCGAATAGCCTGCTCCCTCTTGCAGTCTTATTTCATACGGTGCGGAATATACCTGAAAATCTTCGGGGACGATACATTCGGGGGCGGTAATGTCTCCCATGAGCTTCCAGCCGTTTCCGCTGTCCTGCAAGAAAATCCTTAAATTTTCAATTTTTGTTCCTGCATTCAGACCCATAACCTCTCCGAACGGTATGCGAAATTCAACCATATCGCCCTGCCACTTGCACATACAGCCGTCATATGAGCCGTGATTGAAATATACAAATCCGTTCGATGCGTAGTAAAGCCAGTAGCTTTCGCCGTTTTCCGTGTTTTTGAACTGCAAATTATACACGGGTGCTGCCGAGCCTGTAGGCATATTTGATTTGATATACAGATATTTGTCATCAGCCTTTGCATAAATCGTCTGACCGTCCTTTTCGGCAAGCTTCATATCCTCCGTCCATTCACCTGAATCGGAATTTATGCCGTCAACGACTGTCTTTCCGCTCAGTGTATATACATAGCTGTCGCCCGATTTGCAGCTATCGTCATGAAAATCATTGTCTGCGCCGTGAGTTTCGGATTCCTTTACCGTAAAAGTGCCGATATAATTTGCGCCGAGCGTTGAATCCCATATATTCTCGTTTGCAAATCTTATCGCACGGTGATTGAGGCTTTCAATATCATCACTGCTGACCGCAAGGCGCAGATATAAATTCCAGTCGCCCGTTTCGATACTGTCGGGGAGAGAAAGGCTGAATTTTTCCTCCGAGGTCGTGCATGAATACCAGTTATGACAATCAATTCCGAGCATATCCGCAGTCATGAATTTGCCGTCCTTTTCGATTATCGCATATGCGGCAGGGTGAATGACGGGATTTGCAAAGCCCGTATTTTCGATATTTATGTCAACATCTACCTTTCCGCCCTGCTCCGCCGATTCACTCAGCATTGATTTGCGCAGAACGAACCTGTAGCCGATATGGTCTCTTATAAATTGGAATACATTCTGTCCGTAGTAGGCTGAATTGTCAACGCCCTCCACGGAATACTCCTCGCCGAACGTATAATCTTTATATAACTGGAATATATTTCCGTTTATATAGCTGAGTCTCGTTTTGTACATTTCGGGAATTGCATTTTCTGGGAGATAGGTGTCGTACTGCTTTGCAAATTCTATATTTCCCGAAAATTCTCCGCCGAAATAGGTATCAGTCGTGACACGGTTCAGCCAGTTGGTTTCAATTTCACGGTTCGCATATGTTCCGAGGTCTGAATTGCTGCCCATATATCCGTCATTGTAAAGCCCCACTCTTTTGGACAGAATTTTCTCCGATACTGCTCTCAGAGCGTCTTTGTCATAAAGGCTTTCGTCATCGAGTTCGGAGCGTTTTATTCCTGCCCACTGCGCAAAAATATCGGGAGTCCTTACCGTAACGGGGATTGTATCGGGTACGCAGCCGAGCATCGCATCGAGGAGCTGTACCTTATAATCGAGGGAGGTATAGCGTCCGCCGTGCTGTTCGCCCCATTTTCCGACAAATCCGCTTTCGACATAGGCTATTATATCCGAATATTCATCGAGGATATGGCTGTCCTTTATCTGCTGTATATGCTTGAGTACCTGTTCAAAGAAAAGCGGTTCGGGGTTATCCCTGCCGTTTGCATCGTAGCGGAAACGCATGGCAATCATGCAGCCGTTTTTTCTGCAATTTTCAAAGGTCGTTCTCCATGAACCGAAAAATTTCTCATCGAGGTCATAGTCCGTACCCTCTGTATAATTGCCGTCCTCGTCCGTTGTGCCGTTTGCGCCTGCGGAAAATCCGCCTATATCTATAAAAAACAGCACAAGGTTTCCCTCCGGGCTGTATACGGGGGTTTCACCGGGCTTGCACACTGCCCATACGGTTTTGGTATAGCCTGCGGCGGGATTTGAAATTGTCTCAACGGTTTCGGTATAATTTATGCCGCTGTCTTTCATTTCGCTTTCGTAGGCATATGCAGGGTAAATATTCATAACTGCCGAAACGAGGGCGAGTGCGGAAAATGCTGAAATTATATTTTTTAACATAGCTTCTCCTCCTGAGCATGATTGAATTATATCAAATTATACCACAAAACCATGCAAAAGTCAATAATTTAAGTAATTTTTATATAAAAAACCGCCTGTGAATGAAATGCTCCCCTTTTGTTGGACAATGTGGTATAATAGAAATATACCAAAATCACAGTCTGACGAAAGGGGACATTTTAATGCCCAAAGGAAAGCCAAACAAAAGATACACACCAGAATTTAAGCTCATGGTAGTAGAA
>JAFUXL010000020.1 GCA_017470905.1 Ruminococcus sp.
CGCCTGCTGTAAAGTCAGCACGAACTATACCATGGCTGTCATAAATTCTGGTATCTTCGGACATAAATTCTGTCACATTATCCGCTTGTGTCAAGAGAATATCCTATCCTGAAGATATTCTTTTCTGTCTGTATATTTTCACCCTGTTCAGTAACTCCTTTCTTTGATTATTCTATTCCAACCTCGGGAAGAGAGGGGATTTCCGCCTTGTCTTCCTTAACGGTTTTCTTAGCCTGCATATAGTCGGGAAGCTCGATAAGGTCAAGCTCATCGACATACGCCTCTTTCCTCTTGGGCATAGCCTCGACAGCGTGGTCAGCCTCTGCCATGAGAGCCTTTTTGTGTTCGGGTACATATGCCGCAAGGTCATCTGCATTGACATCGGCTGTGGTATACATTTTTATGTTGGTTTTATATCTTTCGGCTGATGCAAGCCTGGACACATCGACTTCTTTGGTAACGCCCATTATATCCTGCTTTTTTTCGTGTTTATTAGCCTGAAGATTACTTGCGTCAACCTGTTCGGTCTGTCTCATGTAGAATTTATTTAATTTATTCGCATCGTTCTGCTTTAATTTTGAGGCATCGACAAGGGGAGTGTCTCCCATGTAGTCTGTTTTTTTCTTTTCATTGCGTTTAAGCTTTGAAAAGTCGAGACCGTCCGCCGAGAGGTCGCCCATATCTGTGACACTGTGCGAGGATTTTCCGAAGAAATCATCTGCGGAGTCGTCATGCTTTTTAGGCTTTCCGCCGTCAAAGAAATCCCAGAAATCATCGCCCGAGTTCTTTTTCTTTTCAGGTTCGATTTTTTTCGGTTCAGGCGGAGCATTTACCTGCGGAATATTCACTGCGGCATTCTGAGGCTGACCGTATATCGGCATATCGCTCTGGTCATAGCCCATTATCTGCGGCTGGTTATTGTACATCATCGGCTGACCATATATCGGCATACCGCTCTGGTCGTAGCCTATTATCTGCGGCTGGCTGTACATCATCGGCTGACCGTACACAGGCATACCGCTGCGGTCATAGCCTATTATATGCGGCTGGTTATTGTACATCATCGGCTGACCGTATATCGGCATACCGCTTGGGTCATAGCCCATTACCTGCGGCTGGCTGTACATCATCTGCTGATTTTGCACACCCTGCATATTCATATTGGGCATATTCTGCATATTACGGTTTGCATTCATCTGTCCGTTCTGCATACCCTGCATATTCATGCCGGGCATATTCTGCATATTACGGTTTGCATTCATCTGTCCGTTCTGCATACCCTGCATATTCATGCCGGGCATATTCTGCATATTACGGTTTGCATTCATCTGCCCGTTCTGCATACCCTGCATATTCATATTGGGCATATTCTGCATATTACGGTTTGCATTCATCTGTCCGTTCTGCACACCCTGCATATTCATATTGGGCATATTCTGCATATTACGGTTTGCATTCATCTGTCCGTTCTGCATACCCTGCATATTCATCTGCGGCATACTGCGGTTGTTATTAATCTGCCGGTTAGGCATTGAAACTCTTGCGGTATCAAGCTTCGGAATATAAGGCTCGTCATACATACTGAAATCAAATTCCTCGTCGGTATCATTCAGTTCGTCAGCCGTATATATATCGGAGGCTGCGTTTGACGGTGCAAGGTCTCTTATAACGAAAGTGCCTGCGCCGAAAGTAAATCCCGATTTATTGTCGGAAAATTCTTCTTCGGTATGATAGCCGCCCATATCGACCTGTTCATAATTGACCTCCTGCGGATTTTCAAGGCTGCTTCCGCATTTCACGCAAAACTTGAAACCTCTTTCGTTATTTGTTCCGCACGAATGGCAAACCATAGAAATCCCCCCTCAGAAGCTAATCATTTAATTGTCATATCCGCACTACTTTTTATTATATCATCAGATATTAAATAATGCAAGAGTTTTTCGCAAAATTATGCATATCATAAAAAAATAGCAAGTATCATTTGTACATATTGCATACCAGAGAGTATACAGTAATTTTTATATTTTGTCCTCTGACTGCGGTGGTGGGACAAAGACAAAATACAGAAATTTTTGGAGATACCGAAGATTTTTCCGTCCGCAGAAAATACGCCGCATTGTCAGTTTTGATAAATATGAATTATATATAATGCCGTTTTTCGGTAAAGATATAAAAATTTTCCTTACCCCCTGTATTTTTAAAAAAAGGTATGTTATAATGTAATTCAGAGATAATTTAACTTTCCGCAAGGCGGAGGACTGGAGACAATTATGGCAGAGAAAAAAAATAACACTGCAAAAATCGTCATTGAATTTCTGCTCTGTATCGGTTTAATCGGAGCAGGAGTGTATTTCATCAAGGGCGCAGTGGACAAAACCGGCGACGTAGGCTCTACCGAACCTACAGAGGCGGACTATGAGGTTATAACCGAGCCTGTCACGGAAGAGCCGGACCCTATGGATATGTATGATACATACAATGTCCGTAAGGAGAATATGTTCAGGGGCGACCTTATCCTCGTGAACAACGACCACGCATATATCGCCACGGGCGATGAGGAGCTTATCGAAATAGGCGAGGAAAATCAGAAAACGGGAAGAGATTATGTAAGTGTAGTTCAGGACGATTACGAGATACTCAAGGTTGTATATGAGCCTATGGCTGATATGATGCATGATTTCATCGAGGCGACAGACCTTTACAATGTAATGCTCTACGGCACATACAGAACCACGGAATTTCAGAGGGAGCTTTATGAAAACGACCTTGCGATAAACGGCTCGGAAGAGTCCACTCTCGTTGCAAAGCCCGGCTACAGTGAGCATGAAACGGGATATGCCTTTGACTTTACGACAATTCCCGACTATGACTATGACGGAACGGGCGAATATGAATGGTATACCAAAAACTGCTATAAATACGGCTTTATCCTCCGCTACCCGGAGGGCAAGGAAAATATAACCTATATAGAGTATGAGCCCTGGCATTTCAGATATGTGGGCATACCCCACGCAACGTATATGACAAGATACAACATATGCCTTGAAGAATATATTGATATGCTCCGCAGTTATACCTATGACGGCTCAAAGCTCGAAATAATATGCGATGACGGCGCAAATTACGAGGTATATTTCGTCCCCGCAGACAGCTCCTCGGATATTACCGCAGTCCCCGTGCCTAAAGACGAAGAGTACGAAATATCGGGAAACAATATTGACGGCTTTATAGTTACCGTATTAAAATCACCTGCATCCTTCGTTCCCGAAGAAAGCACGGAGGAAATGGCGGAAGATACCGAAGACAGTGAATATTCGGAGGATACCGAAGATAACGAATATATCGAAGAAAACGCAGAAGAAGAATTTTACGAATAATAATAACAAAATATAAAGTCCGTATCTCTCCGCCGAAAAGGTCTAAGATACGGACTTTCTGCATCATATGTAGTATTTGAGTATGCGGAATATTTTAAGCCTTGCCCTTGACATGAGCGCACAGACCGCCTGCGGAGTTATTTCGAGTACCTCCGATATTTCCTTTGTGTTCATTTGCCTGAAATAGTACATATCCGTTACTTCCTTTTGTCTGGGTGTGAGTTCGTTCTGTATAATTTTTATGAGTATTCTTTTGAGCCGTTCCGACTTACGGTTTTCATCGTCAAAAAGTATCGAACGGATATTTGCATCGGCTTCACCTGTGAAAGTATCCGTATATGTATTACGTATCGCCACGTTCTTCAACCCTCCTTGAATAAAGCTCAAGATGTTCGATTATCTCCTGCATTTCACGGTGTTCGCAGTAGAGGAGATTTATTCTCCTGCTGAGGTCGAGTTCCGCTATCCTGAGTTCGTCACCCTGTTCTTCGAGTAATTTTTCGAGCCGTCTGAGTTCGAGTATGCGTTTTTTCACGACAACACAGCTTTGGCGGTAGGCTTTTATCATATTTTTCATAAAAACATCTCCTTCCAGTTAAGAACAGTTGTTCTTAATATATTATAGAACAACTGTTTTGTTTTGTCAATACCCTGGAACAAATGTTTTTATTTTAACTTAAAATAATATCTCCCAACCTGCGGCGGAGAGACAAAAAAATAAAAATATCCCACGCATTTCTGTGGGAGACAAGGAAAAGACTCCGCAGTATAGGAGGAAACTGCGAAGTCTTTTTAAGAAGAGAGATATATTTCAGTGAGTATCTGAAAAACCGCCGTATCTCAGCAGCTTTTCAGATACTCCGAAGATTTTATTTTTCAAACCGGCTGTTATATTCATTGTAAGCCTTTACGATAATTTCCGCACAGAGTTCGTCACCAAG
This sequence comes from Ruminococcus sp., assembly GCA_017470905.1. Classification (GTDB taxonomy): domain Bacteria; phylum Bacillota; class Clostridia; order Oscillospirales; family Ruminococcaceae; genus Ruminococcus. The sequence continues at coordinate 4,319 of JAFUXL010000020.1, forward strand.
CTCCGCACTGTTGAGACAGAGTGAATACATATCCTTATCCTGCCAGCTCCTGCCCGTGTTGACATTGAAGAAGGTTTCACGGCGTTTGTCGGCTTTTTTAAGGATAGTCTCCGCCTTGTTGGGAGCAAGACCGTATTCCTCTATTGCCCTCCTGACCCTTGCCTCGTGGGGGGCATAGATATAGACGTTGAAACAGCCCTTTTCCTCAAGGATATAGCTGCCGCATCTTCCGACAAGGACGAAGCTTTTCTCTCTGTCGGATATTTCTGAAATTATTCTGCTTTCCATTATAAAGACCTTATCGGAGAGTGGGAGATTTTCCTCCATTGACCTGCCGGGATTTGCGGAGAGAAGAAGAGAATAGATAAAGCTTGTGGGAACGCTCTCCTCCGCCGTTTCGAGATAGTCGGCGGATATTCCGCATTTTTCGGCGGTCATTTCGAGTATCTGCCTGTTATAGCAATTTATTCCGAGCTTTTCGGCGGCAAGCTTGCCGATAACGCTTCCTCCGCTTCCGTACTGACGTTCTATTGTTATAATGGACTTCCTCATCGGTATTACCGCCTTTCCCCACAGAACCAAGTGTATTCTGTATCTTTAATTATATTATACCACATTATGCATAAAATTCAATACAATTTTCAAAAAATATCGTCACGGTATAGAATTTCTGTGTTTTCAACAACGCAAAGCTTGATTTATTGTATATTATGACGAAAAATAAAATTACGGATTAAAATTTTAGTTAGTATCGTAAAACAAAATTTATTTCAAAAATCCTGTGTTCTTTGTGCAATTCCTGAAAATACATACCGATATGATAAAAAAATATCATTCCTGCTATTGACAGCTTGACAAAAATTGTATATAATAATATCTGAGGAACAATTTTATTTTGTTCACTTTCTTCAATTCGGCTGTCTGCCGATATGAAAACGATTATTTTTTAGGAGGTATACAAAAATGTCACTGACAAACAACCCCAATGTGTTAAAATGGGTTGACGAGATGATTGCTCTCTGCAAACCCGAAAATGTTGTGTGGATTGACGGCTCTCAGGAGCAGATTGACGCACTTATCGAAGAGGTTACTTCGCTCCCCGATGACAGCTGGGACAAGATGTATAAGCTCAATCAGGAGAAATACCCCAACTGCCTCTACCACAGAACCCGTGCAAATGACGTTGCCCGTGTCGAGGACAGAACTTTCATCTGTTCAAAGGAAAAATCAGGCGCAGGCCCCACAAATAACTGGATGGCTCCCGATGAAATGAAAGCTCTCCTTACTCCCATGTACGACGGCGTTATGAAGGGCAGAACCATGTACGTTATCCCCTATTCAATGGGTCCCATCGGCTCTCCTCTCGCTAAGGTCGGCGTTGAGGTAACTGACTCAATCTATGTCGTTCTCAATATGAATATCATGACAAGAATGGGCAGACAGGCTTTCGAGAACCTCGGCGATACTTCGGACGATTTCGTAAGAGGTCTGCACTCAAAGGCTGACGTTGACCCTGAAAAGAGATACATCGTTCAGTTCCCCGAAGAAAATACTATCTGGTCAATAAACTCCGCTTACGGCGGAAACGTTCTCCTCGGAAAGAAGTGCTTCGCTCTCCGTATTGCATCATTCCAGGGCAAGAACGAGGCTTGGATGGCTGAACATATGCTTATCCTCGGTGTTAAGAAGCCCGACGGCGACATCAAGTACATCACTGCTGCTTTCCCGTCTGCCTGCGGAAAAACCAACCTCGCTATGCTCATTCCTCCCGAAGGATACAGAAAAGACGGCTATGAGGTATTCACTGTCGGCGATGACATCGCTTGGATGAAGCCCGGCAAGGACGGCAGACTCTACGCTATCAACCCTGAAAACGGTTTCTTCGGCGTTGCTCCCGGTACTAACGAAAAATCAAACTACAACGCTCTTGCCTGCACAAAGGAGGGCGCAATCTTCACAAACGTTGCACTCGACAACTCCGACAATACTCCGTGGTGGGAAAAGCTTACCGAAAATCCCCCCAAGGACGCTACTGAATGGAAGGGCGCAAAGGTTGACGGTGAGGCTTATACAGCCGAGGGCAACAAGCTCGCTCACCCAAATTCAAGATTTACTGCTCCTGCTAAGAACTGCCCCTGCATAAGCCCCGAATTTAACAATCCCGAGGGTGTTCCCGTATCGGCTATAATCTTCGGCGGCAGACGTGCTACAACTGCTCCCCTGGTTTATCAGTCGTTCGACTGGATGCACGGCACATATATCGGCTCTGCCGTTTCTTCCGAGACAACTGCTGCCGCTACGGGTGCAGTAGGTGTTCTCCGTCATGACCCTATGGCTATGAAGCCTTTCATCGGCTACAACGTAGGCGACTACTGGGCTCACTGGCTCGAAATGGGCGCAAGACTCGGCAGCAAGGCTCCCAAGATTTTCAATGTAAACTGGTTCAGAACAGATGACGAGGGCAATTTCCTCTGGCCGGGATTCGGCGACAACATGAGAGTTATCGACTGGATTATCAAGAGAGTTGACGGCGAAGTTGATGCTGTTGAAACTCCTATCGGATATCTCCCCAAGCCTGAGGACATCAATATCAGTGGTATCGAGGACGAGGTTTCTCCCTCTGCTCTTGAGGCTCTCCTTACAGTTAATAAGGACGAGTGGAAGAAAGAAATCGCTGAGATGAGAAGATACTATGACGAGGACATCAAGGCTAAGGGCGGCAATATACCGCAGGCTCTCTATGATGAACTTGACATGATTGAGGCTAATCTCAGCAAGTAATATTCTCACGATAATATAAAGCTTTTAAGTCACGGCATTTCTGACAATTTTCGGAAATGCCGTGGCTTTTCTGCTTAATTCATAATTCATAATGCATAATTAAGAATTATTGAAATAAACTGAAATTTAAGTCGGAAAAATACACACAGCTCCACATGCCGCACACGTCATGGCGTGTATTTCATATGCCATTTCAGGAAAACAACGGCAAATTGTAAATTATGCAGGCAACTGAATAATACTCCCGACACGGTATATTTAAAGCCGTATCGGGAGTTTTTCATATTTCCAGACCGAAGCTTATGGAAAGCGCAGTATTGACCTTGTTCATGGAACGCAGGTCAAGTTCGCCCATTTTGTCACGCAGACGCTTTTTGTCTATCGTGCGTATCTGTTCAAGCAGGACTATACTGTCCTTTGCAAGACCGCATTTATCCGCCTGTACCTCTATGTGGGTCGGCAGATGATTTTTATCCCTCTGGCTTGTTATGGCGGCGGCTATGACGGTCGGGCTGTGCTTGTTGCCGACATCATTCTGAACGATAAGTACAGGTCTTACTCCGCCCTGTTCAGAACCCACTACGGGGCTTAAATCTGCATAGTAGATTTCTCCTCTTTTAACTGACATAATAATCTATCTCCCGATAATTTATTTGCATATCTATAAATAAGCACCTGTATTTTCCGTACCCTCCGCCGACGGCGTGGATACAGACAAATCTGCTCAGTCATAGTGCATATATTGCTGATATTATTATTGACAGCACTGTTATTTTTATACTGTCCCGTTTATTATATGCGGAGAATTATTTTGAGGACACAAAAAACGGAGCTGTCAGATACTCCGTTTTTATTTTTATTTCCTGCGAATGACCTTTGTGCTGCTGTCAAAAGAGGGATAATCACCATATGAAATTTCGCAGTTTTTCGGTATTGTTACTGATGTGAGACTGTCACAATTTTTGAATGCACCTGCAAGAATTTCCTCAACGCTGTCAGGGATTATTACTGATGTAAGGTTTTTACAACCATAAAAAGCTTCACTCTTTATACTTTTAACACCGTTCGTTATTGTTACTGATGTAAGGTTCATACAATTGTAAAAAGCACTATCACCGATACTTGTAACGCTGTTTGGTATTGTTATTGATGTAAGATTTTCACAATTAGGAAAAGCATATCCATTGACACTTCTAACCTTATGCGGAATGATAACATCACCTCCGGAACCCTTGTATTCAATTAAAATTCCGTTTATTGTCACAAAGTCATCGGGATAGCTTTCAAGCCATTTTGTGCCTGTAAAAACATAGCCACCAATACTTGTAACATTGTTCGGTATTGTTACTGATGTAAGGCTTACACAACCATAAAAAACACCGTCACCGATACTTGTAACACTGTTTGGTATTGTTACTGATGTAAGGCTTTCGCAATATTCAAAAGCATCCTCACCGATACTTGTAACACCGTCGGGGATTACCACATTTCCACCCGAACCCTGATATTTTTTCAGAACTCCGTCCTCTATAATAAAATTACTCGGATAAAATGAAACCGCAGGAATTTTCTTATCACTGTCTTTGCTGACAGGATTCGATACAAAGTCTGTGGAAATATAAACCTTTTTCAGACCCTCACCGCCTGCCTGTACATCTTTGTTTTTATCAGGTGCTGACGGAAATCCTATGGGAATGTTGACCCTTCTTGAAACATTGTTTTCGTTTTCTGCTTTCTTCCTGCCGATTTCCGCCATTAACTCCTCAATTTCTGCCTTTAATGCATTCACGCTGTCCGAGAGGGATTTTTTTGCCCCGGCTTGTGTTCTCATTTCGTTGATTTCTGCCTTTAAGGACTGCATTTCTGCCTTTAATGTACTCACATCATCGGACAACACTTTTTCCTCCGCAGACAATTTTGCAATTGTCTGCCTGATTTCGTGAATTTCGTCCTGACAAATCTTTAAAGCCGTGTCTGAATTTTTACCTAAAAATCCCATGATTTTTACCTCCATAATTCCGAATTTAATCATTCCTCCGGCTCGCTGTTTTGTCAGCCCTTTGCATCATACCAGCTTATGCCCTTGTTTACGTCAACGACAAGCGGCACTTTCATTTCGTATACGTTCTGCATCTCCTCCTTCAATATTTCTGCACAGCGGTCTGCACATGAAATATCCGACTCTATGATAAGCTCATCATGCACCTGAAGTATAAGCTCCGCATTGAGATTTTCGGCTTTAAGACGGCGGTATACGTTTATCATTGCCATTTTAATCAAATCCGCAGCCGTACCCTGCACAGGGGTATTCATGGCAATTCTCTTTCCTGCCGCCTTTGCGATTTTGTTTGATGACTGAATTTCGGGTATATATCTCCTGCGCCCGAACATCGTGGTTACTATGCCCGTTTCCTCGGCATTTTTGACGGTATTCTTCATAAACTCGTCTACTTTCGGATATTTCGCAAGATAATAATTTATATATCTTTTCGCCTGCGGAACGGATACGCCTATATCCTTTGAGAGCGAATATGCGCCTATCCCGTAGATTATGCCGAAATTTACCGCCTTTGCCGCACTTCTCATTTCCGATGTGACCATTATGGCAGGCATATCGAAAACCTGCGCCGCCGTTGATGTGTGAATGTCCTCGCCTGTTATAAATGCCTCTGTCATGTTTTTATCTCCGCACAGATGCGCCATAACACGCAGTTCTATCTGACTGTAATCGGCATCGACAAGGATTTTTCCCTCGCCTGCCGTGAAGAATTTTCTCATCTGAGAGCCGAGTTCCGTTCTCACGGGGATATTCTGCATATTTGGTTCGGTTGAGGATATTCTGCCCGTTCTCGTTTCGGTCTGTCGGAAAGATGTGTGTATTCTGCCGTCCTCTGATACTTTATCGAGCAGTCCTGTTACATAGGTAGATGTTAATTTCGTATACTGACGGTATTTAAGAACATTTTCGACAATGGGCGCACGGCTGCGCAGTTCTTCGAGTGACTCCGCATCGGTGGAATATCCGCTCTTGTTTTTCTTTGTCGGAGGGAGGTTCATCTCTTCAAACAGCACAACTCCGAGCTGTTTCGGGGAGGATATATTAAATTCATGTCCTGCCTCGTCATATATCATCTGCTTTATATTCTCCGTCATTTTGTTGATATTTTCCCCGAATTTCTTCACGCCGTCCTGATTTATCGTTATGCCGATATGCTCCATTGAGGCAAGCACCTCGATAAGCGGCATTTCTATATTGTCAAGCAGTGAGGTCATGCCCTGATTTTCGATTTCTGCCCTTAATTTTCCGGCAAGTCTTTTTATTGAAACGAGGTCGGCATATTCTCCGTTTTCCTGATAATAATGCACTCCGTATTCACCGCAGAGTTTATTCACGGCATAGTCCGATGCGGAGGTATTCAACAGATAGCCGCATATTTCAATATCGGTTTTAAGATTTTTCAACATTGTGTTATGAGACATAGCCCAGCGGTAATGAGGTTTTGCACATACTGTTGATTTTTCGCAGTCCGAATTGAAAAATTTACGGATAATATCTTCATCTGTGCTTATATATGCATTATCTCCGTCACGGACGGATAATTTTTCCCCGTCGAAAATATAATCAGCGGTTCTTAAAGATGATATTATATTTTCGTCAAGCGCAGATACTCCAAGGTTTATTTCTTCGTATTCCTCTTCTTTGATTTCAGGGGAATGCACGTCTATATTCATCTTCTGCATGAGCTTGTACATTTCGAGTTCGGTCAGGAATTTTCCTATGCCTTTCTTATCGGGGGCGGATATTTTATAATTATTTATATCGGTATCGACAGGCACATCACATTTGACAGTCGCAAGCCATTTGCTTTCATCTGCGGCTTCTCTGCCGCTTTCAAGCTTTGCCTTTACTCCCTTTGAGAGTGCGGAGCCTTCATAATTTTCATAGAGGTTTTCAATGGTTTTATATTCCTGTATGAGCGTTGATGCGGTCTTTTTGCCTATGCCTGCAACTCCTGATATATTATCGGAGCTGTCGCCCATTAGTGCCTTGTAATCTATCAAATTAACTGGCTCAAAGCCGTATTCCTGCACAAATCTTTCGTGATTAAAGCATATGGTTTCCTTGTTTGTCGCAAGCATTACAGTAACTTTGTCATTGATTAGCTGCAAGCTGTCCCTGTCGCCTGTTAGTATGAAACATTCATCGCCGTTTTCCGAACACATCTTTGAGAGCGTGCCTAAAATATCATCAGCCTCGTAGCCCTCGCATTCACACACACTGACCCCCATTAGTGTTAAAAGATTCTTTATCAGCGGCATCTGCTGTGCAAGTTCATCGGGCATACCCTTTCTGTTCGCCTTGTATGTGGATACAGCCTTATGCCTGAATGTCGGTTTTCTCATATCAAATGCAACCGCCGCACATTCGGGCATGATTTCAGCCGCAATTTTAAGGTATATATTCATAAAGCCGAATATTGCACCCGTATGAATGCCGTTTTTATTCGCAAGCGGTGTTTTTATTCCGTAATAAGCACGGTTCATTATGCTGTTTCCGTCTATCGCAAGAAATTTCATATTATTACCTCCGGGAATAAGTATATTTTTATTATAACATAAGCCATTTAAAATAGCAAGTATGACGAATAATTTATTTGGCAAACATTCTCTTGACATTTGTCCCTGTGGTGTGATATAATTTTTATAAATCCCTAAGGAGGAATATTATGGAACACGATAAAACCCCCATTCAGGAGGACAGAATTTCGGGCAGCGGCAATGACAGCATTTTCGTTGACCCCGTTGTCGATGAAAAAACCAGAGTTACAGTATCCCGTGCAAACGAAACTTATCTTATTACGAAACATCTCGTCATACCGAAAGAAAAGCAATGGAAAGCCCTCGGCGGCAGTACTCCGCTTTCCGTTCTGATAAGGAACGATATTTTTGAACTCTCGGCTTTTCTCGCCGCACTTTCGGGCGGTGTCGGAAATTATGTCCTCACCGTGGTGAACGGCGTATGCTCGGTTGACGGGTACACGGCTGGCAGCCAGAAATTTATTGAATATGCCGAAAAGCTCGGTCTTAAAGAGCTGCTTGAAACTCAGTCATCCTCTCCGCAGACGGAAAAGGCTCTCAATGATTTTACGGGCAGAAAAACCTCTTTCCTCGATGCGCTCACAAAATTTGAGGACAGTGACGATATGTCCATGATATATTTCATGTACGGCAGTCTTATTACTGCGGTCGGCGATTTGCTTTACGGCAGCAGCCGAACGGTGCAGTCCGTTGTCGGCTGGAACAATTACCTCAGAACGCAGTACACCGTCCTTTCGGAACATCTCACGGGTCTTGCTGGAAAGCAGTTTGACAAGGTACTTTTCCCGTATTTACAGAAGATAAATAAAGAAATGAAAGAATATATGCAGTAAAATCCCTGCATTATTCATTCACTTATGAACAAGCCGCATATGCGGCGGATTGGAGATATTTTATGAAGAAAAATTTCAAGACCGTACTTATTTCAGCCCTTTCAGCAGCATTTGCCGCATCACTTTCGGCAATGACGGCTTTCGCCGATGATGCATCTGAAACAGCAAATGCCGCACAGCAGTCTACCGGTTCAGTGTTTACTACGCTGGTTCTTCCGCTGGTTATCGTTTTCGCCCTCATGTATTTCATGCTCATACGTCCCCAGAAGAAACAGGAGCAGGAATTGAAGAATATGCAGCAGAGCATAGAGGTCGGCGATGAAATTGTCACCCGTGACGGAATAATCGGAATGGTTGTGCGCATAGGCAAGGACAGCATAGTTGTCGAAACGGGCGGCGACAGAAATAAAATCCGCCTCAAGACATGGGCTGTTGCGGAAAACGTCACCGCCAAAGAGAGAGCCGCCGCCGCTCCCAAAAAGGATAATAATCCCCTCGCCGCCGCAGGTCTTTCCGATGAAAGCGGCTCAAAAAAATCCAAAAAGAAAAAGGATAACTCCGAGGAATAATAATACAAGCCTCCGAATAGAATTTTAAAAAGTTCTGTTCGGAGGTTTTCTATGCGCCGTAAACATAAAAATATTCATCAAAATAAAATTTTAAGCAATGCGGCTGCCGTTGTGCTTTCGATATTTATTGTCATTGTATGCTGTATAATTTTTTCTGCCGCAGAATTATTTTTCATCGGAAATATGAAGTTTTCGATGTTTTTCTCGGCGGCTGCGCTGATAACGGGCTGTTATACGGGGAATTTCATATGCGGAAAATACCGCCGCCGCATGGGGCTTTTATACGGCACGGTATCGGGAATAATTATATATATCATTATTACTGCGGCAGGAATACTGATTCTTGAAAATATCCCTGACATAAAAAAGCTCCTCCTGCTTGCGGTTTCGGGTGCGGCAGGAGGAGTTGCAGGCGTAAATTCAAAACGCCCGGTGAATTTAAGGGATTAGAAATTTCCCGATGTATCTTCCATGAGTTCAAATTCTATATCGTAATATTCGATTTTCTTGTCCTCGGTAATGCGTGCGCAGGTGGCAGGAACTTTATCTCCTGCCTTGAAATTTTCGCTTATTACTTTATAGAGTTCGCTGTAATTCTTAACGGGCTGACCGTCCACTTCGGTTATGAAATCGCCCTTTTCAAGCTCGGTATTGTATATATCGCAGTCCTTGCTTATATCGGTGATATAAATTCCCGTGAAATCTTCGGGGAGGTCGAAATCTATTTCAGCCTCTATTGCCTCGATGAGCGACTGCTTATCCATGCTCGTGAAGGTTATGCCTATCCTGAAGCGTCCCGACATATAGCCCTTGTCGATAAGCTCCTCTATTATGGGCTTTACAGCATTTATGGTTATCGCAAAGCCAAGCCCCTCATAACTGCTGCTGACATATTTCGATGAAGTAATGCCTATTACCTGACCGTACATATTCACGAGTGCGCCGCCCGAATTTCCGGGGCTTATTGCGGCATTGGTCTGTATGCATTCCATTTCAAAGCCCGTTGAGTCGCTTTTTATTTTTCGGCTCACGGCGGAGACAATTCCGTCAGTGACGGAGCTTGAAAGTCCTGCGGGATTTCCTATGGCGATAACCTGTTCGCCGACTATTACTTCATCGGAGTCGCCCAGCACGGCAGGAGTGAGATTTGAACCGGTTACTTTTATTACGGCAATGTCCGTTTTTGCATCTCTGCCGATTATTTTTGCATCGAGTATTCTTCCGTCAACGGTGTGAACCGTATGATAGCCGTCAGCCTGCAATACATGGGCATTTGTGACGATATATCCGTCCGCCGAAAGAATAACTCCCGAGCCTGTTCCGTACAGCTCGTTTTTAAGAGAGTCGCCGTATGTATATATCTCCACGATTGAGGGCTTCACCGCTGCGGCTGCGCCCTCGGTGGTATATTTCCCGTTATCGTCAACGAAATTTTCGAGGTCGTTTGCGCCCTCCGGCTTTGAATTCTGATAAAGCACTATATGCTCATCGGGAACGAGATTTTCTATATTTCCGCTTCCCCTTGATATATCGGCAGCTATCCCGTACACCGCAAGGGCGGCTGAAATGAGGAATATCAGCGCAAAGAGGACGAATATTCCCCTTTCACGTCTTTTCCTGATTATTTTTTCCCTGCGTTCCTCGGCGGCTTTCATGGCATCTGCGGCGGCTTTGTCGAAATCGCTTATTCCGACGGGTTCATACATAAAGGGATTGTAATTATTATAGGGTGCGGAGGTATTTGTATTTGCCGTTTGTACAGGCTGCTGATAGGACGGAATATTACTTTCCTGCACTGAGGTTCTTTCTTCGTCCATAGGCATCTCCTTTCGTTTCGGTTATTTTTTTCCGTCATCGTTACTTTTCCGGGGGTCTTCGGGTATCTGAATTTGAAACTCCGTGTACTCGCCGTAGATGCTCTTTACAACGATATGACCGTTGTGAAGATGGACTATACGCCTTGAAATGGAAAGTCCGAGACCAAGCCCCGTGGTATCCTTTCCCCGTGACGAGTCGGCTTTGTAAAATCTGTCGAATACCTGCTGTATTTCGGAGTCCTGCAAGCCGCCGCCCGTATTTCTTATGCCGACTATGCATATGCCGTCCTTTTTCTCGAATGTGAAAGAAAGCGTTCCGCCGTCATTGACGAATTTCACGGCATTTTCAACGAGGTTGTATATAACCTGCTTCATGAGGTCGGCATCCGCAACGGCTACAAGGCGGCTGCTGTCAAGCTCCTCTATGTTCAGGTGTTTGTCCTCTATTCTCTTCTCAAACATCAGGACTATCTGTATAACGAGGTCTGTGAGGTTGGTTTCACGGAAATTGGGGGTAAGCGTTCCCGACTCGAATTTTGTCATATTGAGCATTGAGCTTATAAGCATACGCAGTCTCTGTATCTCCTTTGAAACGAGAACGAGATATTCCGTCTGTCTTGATTTTTTTATAGTACCGTCAAGTATGCCGTCAACAAATCCGCCTATGGTTGTCATGGGAGTTCTTAACTCGTGGGATACGTTTGCGATAAAGGTCTTGCTGGTTTCCTCGCTCGTTTCCACATCTGCGGCGAGGGAGTTTATATGCTCCGCAATATCCTTCAGCATACCTGGCTTGTCGGTATTTATTTTTTTGGTGAAGTCTCCCTTTGCATATTTTCCGCTTATTTCATAAAATTCATTTTCATATTCGCAGTATCTGCGTATTCTGTTCTTGATGACAGCATACACAGCCAGTATGCAGGCTGCGGATATTACGACATAGACAAGCGCAATTTTAAGGCTGAATATATCTATATCGTCAACATCGCCGTATGCAAGCACATATGCCGCCGAGGGCTTGGATATGCCGTTTTTGAGATACAGCTTTGAACCGTAAAGCAGATACGGTTCGTTCGAGGATATGACAGCGGTGTTGAGATGCAGATATTCGTCATCGTCCGTCACTGTCATAAATCCCGCATCGAGGTCGGATTTGTCGCCGTTTCCCGACATTATGCATTTTCCGTCTGCATCGTACACATTGACCGTAAAGCCGTATGAATTGAAGATATTCTGCTGCAATTCGGCTGAATAGTCCGTATCGACAGTGCCTTTCCTCTTGTATTCGTCCTTTATGCAGCTTATGAACATATCCCCTGCGGCTTTCAGTTCGTTCAGCTTTTCACGTCTGAAATCATACGAGGCAAAGCTCAGTGTAATTATGCCCGATATGACTGCAACGGAAACAATCATGAAGAGCATATATCCCGACAGCCTGTAATATGTACTTTTTTTATTGTCCAATATATCATCTCTTTTCGTTCTGTGATGAGAACAGGTCTATATAATTCAAGGCGGAAAAAATATCCGCCCTGAAACATTATTCGTCCTCTTCGGCTTCAAATTTATAGCCAACGCCCCATACCGTTTTTAATGACCATTTGTCCGAAACGCCCTCAAGCTTTTCACGCAGTCTCTTTATGTGTACATCTATCGTCCTTGAGTCTCCGTAGTATTCAAAGCCCCATACCTCATCGAGAAGCTGGTCACGGGTATAGACCCTGTTCGGATTTGATGCAAGATAGAAAAGCAGTTCGAGTTCCTTCGGAGGGGTATCGACAACCTTTCCGTTTACCTTGAGTTCGTATCTTGTCATATTGACGGAAAGCTTGTCGTAGCGCATTTCCTGTATTTCAGGTTCGACATTTACATTTCCGACACGTCTTGTAACGGCATTTATACGTGCGATTACTTCCTTTGCATCGAAAGGCTTTACGATATAGTCGTCCGCACCGAGTTCAAGACCGATAACCTTGTCGATGGTTTCGCCCTTTGCGGTAATCATAATTATCGGGACATTTGATTTTTTTCTTATTCTGCGGCACACCTCCCAGCCGTCAATGCCGGGGAGCATTATATCGAGCAGAACCATATCGGGGTTAAGCGCATTGAATTTAACGACAGCTTCTTCGCCGTCATGTGAGAGGATAACGCTGTAGCCGTCCTTTTCGAGGTAAAGTCTGAGCAGGTCGCATATATTCTTATCATCATCTACGATAAGGACTTTCAGGCTTTTTTCATTTGCCATTTTTTTATTACCTTCTTTCTCTGCATATTATGCATACCATTGATTTTATTATAACTCATATTGCGAAAATTGTCAATTAAAAATCAATAAATTATGAACAAAAATTTTATATTTTGTCTTTACTCCCCCTCGCCTGCGGCGGAGGGGGAACAGTATTTTTTATTGTATATTATCAGGAAAAATTTTAAATTTGCTCAATAATAGAATTTAACCTGAAATTATCAGCCCGTTATTTCCTTGTCGAAAAGCCGCAGGGTATCCACGCGCAGGGAATGATTTTCGGGATTTTTAAGTTCGGGGTCATCACGGAGAATTTCAGCAGCACACATCTGCGCCTTTTTCATGAGTTCCGTATTGCAAGCAATATCGGCTATTTTAAGCGGAGGAAGTCCGTGCTGTGCGCTGCCGAAAAAATCTCCCGGTCCTCTCAGCTTCAAATCCTCCTCCGATATTTTAAAGCCGTCCGCAGTGGAGGACATTATTTTCATGCGCTTTATACATTCGTCCGTTGTATTGTCGGTTATCAGGATACAGGTGCTTTCAAATTCTCCTCGTCCTATGCGCCCTCTTAGCTGGTGGAGCTGTGAAAGCCCGAACCTTTCGGCATTTTCGATTACCATAACCGCCGCATTCGGAACATCTACACCAACCTCAACGACTGTCGTGCAGATAAGAGCCTGTATTTCTCCGTCACGGAATTTTTTCATTACCTCTTCTTTTTCGGCGGATTTCATTCTGCCGTGGAGGAGTGCCGTGGTATAGCCCTTCAAATCCTGTTTCTGTGCATTTTCGGCATAGGATTTAACGGCGAACAAATCGCTTTCGCTGTCCTCAATCATGGGGCATACGACATAAGCCTGCCGCCCCTCGTTTATTCGGTCACGCACGAAATTAAATGCACGGTGACGCAGCTTTCCCGTCACAGCATAGGTCTTTACGGGCTTTCGTCCTTTGGGCAGCTGAGTTATTGCCGATATATCCAAATCGCCGTAAATAATAAGCGCAAGCGTCCTCGGAATGGGAGTTGCCGACATTACAAGCCTGTGGGGAGAGTCGCCCTTTTCGGCAAGTGCCGCCCTCTGATTAACTCCGAAACGGTGCTGTTCATCGGTTATCACGAGGGCAAGCTTTTTATATTCAACGTCTTTCTGGATTATGGCATGAGTTCCGACAACAACATCAATCTCGCCCGACAGTATCCGTTCACGGATAATTCTTTTATTCTTTGCGGTGACAGAACCAGTCAGCAGACAGATTTTAAGTCCGAACGGTTCAAGAAATCCCGACAGTGTTTTATAATGCTGCATGGCAAGTATTTCCGTCGGTGTCATGAGTGCGGACTGCAAGCCGTTTTTCGCCGCAAAATAACAAGCCGCCGCCGCAACGACAGTCTTTCCGCTGCCGACATCGCCCTGCAAAAGTCTGTTCATGGGAATATTCCTGCAAAGGTCTGAAAGTATCTCCCCTGTCGCCCTGGACTGCCCCTCGGTCAGTTCAAAGGGCAGTCCGCTTAGAAATTCCGTTATATCCGTTTTATCGTCCATCTTATAGGCTGTACTGCATCGTGCGCGTGTTTTCATAAGAGACATTCCGAGCTGCAATTTTAGAAGTTCATCAAAGGCAAGCCTTTCCCTCGCAAGCTGTGCCGCCTCATCGCTTTCGGGAAAATGAATATTTTCCAAAGACCACATGAGGGGCTTCAATTCATATTTCTGCATTATATTTTCAGAAAGCGTTTCAAAGGGCTGGGATTTCATCAGCTGCAAAGCCTGCTGCATATTGGTTCTTACCATAGCCGCCGTAAGTCCCTGTGTGAGCCTGTATACGGGCTGTATCAGGACTTTTTCATCGTCCTTTATATATACGGGAGAATTTATCTCCTTGCGCATAAAACCGCCTGTTACTTTTCCGTACATATAATATCCTGCTCCCTCGCTGAGAGCATGGAATGCATAGACATTATTGAAAACAGTTATTATAATATCGTCTATTCCGTCTGTTGCGACTGCCTTGCAGATGACAAGACCGCTTCTTATTTTCTGGGGCTGTAATTTACGTGTTACAGTAAGCTTAAGAAAGCAGTATTCATCAGGCTTTGCCTGTGCTATGGGGATATGCGCCCTGAAATCCATATATGAACGGGGAATATGATATATAAGCTCATAGGGGGATTTTATGTCGAGCCTGCGGTATTTTTCGCCCCTGGCTTTTCCCACGCCTTTAAGGTATTCTATTTCGCCGAATAAAGTAACTGACATTCTATTACCTCTCTCTCAGATTATAATATTATTATAAATATAATCGGCTTTTATGTCAAGTATTATATTTTCGGCAATATGCCGCTCCCCGTCTGCGGCAGGGAAATATAAATTAAATATTCTATTGACAAATTGACAGATTACATCTATAATTTTATTATAATATCTTTAAAAGGAGTTACTATGAATACCCCGATATACGATTTTCTTTTGAAATATTCATCGTCCGATATTCTCCGCTGTCATATGCCGGGGCATAAGGGACGGTTTAAATACCTCGAAAATATATGCAATACAGACATTACGGAAATAAAAGGTGCGGACAGTCTTTTCGAGGCTGACGGAATAATCCTGCAAAGCGAAAAAAATATGTCAGGGCTTTATAATACCGCCGCAAGCTTTTATTCCGCAGGCGGTTCAACTCTCTGCATTCAGGCTATGCTTGCCGCCATGAAATACGAAAACCGCAAAGTTATAGCCGTTCGCAATGTTCACCGTGCATTTCTGAATGCCGCCGCCCTGCTCGATATTGATGTTATCTGGCTTATGCCGAAATACAACGGCGGTCTGCTTTCGGGAGAAATTGATATTAACGATGCCGAAATGCTCCTGAAAAAATATCCCTCGTCATGCCTCTATATAACCTCTCCCGACTACACGGGGAAAACTGCCGATATTAAAAAATTATCCGAAATCTGCCATAAATATGACAGCGTACTCCTCACCGACAATGCGCACGGAGCGCACCTGCATTTCTTTGAAGAAAGTATCCACCCGATATATCTCGGTGCGGATATATGCTGTGACTCGGCGCATAAAATGCTTCCTGCACTCACGGGAGCTGCCGTCCTGCATACTTCCTCCGAAAAATATGCAAAAATACTGAGACAGTGCATGAGTATCTTCGCATCAACAAGCCCCTCTTATCTAATAATGGCTTCTCTCGATTTATGCAATAAATATATTT
Source organism: Ruminococcus sp. (assembly GCA_017470905.1). GTDB lineage: Bacteria > Bacillota > Clostridia > Oscillospirales > Ruminococcaceae > Ruminococcus. The sequence continues at coordinate 20,391 of JAFUXL010000020.1, forward strand.
CCGAAAGCATAAGAGAGGATATTAAAAATAATCTTGTGTTCATAGATAATTTCAGGAATAATTTCCCCGATATAAAATTTGCGGACGGCGAACCCTTTCATATAACGCTCAAAGCCTCGGAGTCGGGCTATAACGGAAACAGGCTTGCAGAGCTTATGAGGATTAATAATGTCGAATGTGAATACTCCGACAGCGATATTGTAATTTTTCTTATGTCGCCTATGAACTGCCGTGAGGATTATGAAAAACTCTCGGACAGCCTGGCGAAAAGTTTAACATCTGCTGAAAAGCATGAAAAAATATCCCCCCTGTTTTCAACACATCTGCCCGAAAGGGCTACGTCGATAAGAGACGCAGTATTTTCGGACTTTGAGGAAATACCTGTTGAAAACTCCCTCGGAAGAATATGCGCATCGGTGAAAGTTCCCTGTCCTCCTGCCGTGCCGATTGCCGCAAGCGGAGAGATAATTGACGAAATCTGCATAAATATTTTCAAAAGGTATGGCATTTCGTCTGTGATTGTGGTAAAATAATAAGAGCCGCTGTTTTTCACAGCAGCTCCCATGATTATTCCTCGTCATTTACATATTCGAGAATATCCCCCGGCTGACAGTCAAGTGCCTTGCATATTGCACTGAGTGTTGAAAAACGTATTGCACTTGCCTTGCCTGTTTTTAACTTTGAAAGATTTACATTGCTTATTCCCACACGTTCGCTGAGTTCGTTGAGACTGATTTTTCTGTCAGCCATTACACGGTCAAGTCTTAATATTATCGACATAATCTCACCTCTCATACAGTTTCGTCCGACTGCTTCTGAAGCTCTGCGCCGTATGCGAAAATATTTATTACCATGATGATTACAAGTACGAGAAGTGCCATTATGAGAAGTGAACCGTTTGTAATTCCGCCGAATACTGCAAGGGGTATGAGCGAATAGCCGAATTTCTTCATCTTGCCGATTATCTCCTCTGTGAAAGGCGTTTCGGATTTTTCAACGGATTTTGCAAGCGATGCGGCAAATCCAAAAACTATTGCCATGCATACAAGTTCAATAAATCCAGACAAGATATTCATTGAAATTTCGCTTATTATCTCTTCTTTGCTGAGCTGTGAAAGGTCGCCCGAAATATTTATCTGAGCCTGGTTTTCGTCAATTTCAACTATCTCGTAATCGAGGTCGATAAAATTATCAATTTTGATTTTGTCCTTTTCGATAACGCCCTGTGCGCTCATGATATTTTCGGCATTTTCCTCACTTATGGGCATATCGCTGAAATCAAGCTCGATTTTTGCGTCAGCCGTACCTGTTACATGGATTTTGTCGGCAGGTATCATTCTCACGAACACAACAGCCGCAAGCATGAAAACCGCTCCGATAATGCAGAATACCATTGCAATTCTGCTTATTATCCTGCAAGCCTTGCCCATGCCGTTTACTCTTTTGATGTTTACATTTTCCATAATTAATTCCTCCATTGAGTATTTTTCCCTTGCGGTGATTATATGATAACACATGGTTTTACGTTTGTCAATAGTTTTTTAATGTTTATCATTAAATATTGTATGTTTGCATATAAATAATTATCGTTTTATATGTTTTAGCTGTGAAATATGCACGATAAATATTTATCGTTTATCATTAAAAATATAATCCCGGACATAAAATATATCAGAAGCCGTGTTCTCCGCCTGCGGCTGGGAATACAAGAATATATAATTTTAAGGTGAATATAATGAAAAAAATCTACGGAAACAGACCGCTCCTGTCAACCATTGAGAATATGACCAAAAATAACCATACCGTAAATTCGGTCATATTCTTCGGCGAAAAAGGCAGCGGAAAAAAACTTATCGCCGACTATTATGCAAATACCCTCCTGTGCGAAAATCCCGAAGACGACAAGCCCTGCGGCATTTGCAATTCGTGCAGAAATTTCCTCGCAGGAAACCACCCCGATGTAAAATATCCCGAAACCAGCGGAAAGCTTGAGGGATATTCCGTCGATACCGTAAGAAATATAATTTCCGATGCTTTCATAAAGCCCAACAACAAAACGGGACGAAAAATATATATCTTCCGTGACTGCCGGAATATGGACACAAGACCGCAGAATATGCTGCTGAAAATCATTGAAGAACCGCCTGAATATGCTTTTTTTATATTCACAGCAGAGTCAAAATATGAATTTCTCCCGACAATTATTTCACGCTGCATATGCTTTCCGACATCTCCGTGCAGTGAGGAGGATACCATATGCGCACTTAAAGAAAACGGCTTTTCCGAAAACGAAATAACCTCCGCCGTTGAGTGCTTTCACGGAAATATAGGTATGTGCATTGATTATATAAAAAATGACCGCCTTGGGAAATATGTGGATTTGACAAAACGCATATCCGATAGTATAATAAGAAAGGACGAGTATTCTCTCGGTCATGCACTGTGTTCGGCAGGCAGCGACAGAAAAAATATCTTTTCCGTTCTCTCAATGTTCGATAAGCTTATGAGAGACTGCGCCGTGCTTAATAAGGACAAAAACGCACAAACCATAGGCTGCTGCCGTGAAAGTGCCGAAAGGCTTTCCGAAAGAATTACCCCCTGTCAGGCGGAAAAAATCCACATAAGCATAGAAAATGCAGCAAGTGCAGTAAGATACAATGTGAGTGCGCCTGTCGCTCTTTCCGCATTGTGTGCGGAAATAAGCGACATTATCTGAAATATTTCAGAAAGCTGTAATCCTCCGCCTGCGGCGGCAGGATACAGGATATAAAATTATTGATTACAATACTTTGATAAGGAGTTGAAAAATGAAAGAAATAGTCGGAATACGCTTTAAGGACGGCGGAAAGGTATATTATTTCTCCCCCGCAGATATTAAGGCGAAAACAGGCGATATGGCTATAGTCGAAACCGTAAGGGGCATAGAATGCGGCGAAGTCGTGATAGCAAACAAGCAAATAGACGACAGCGAAATAAATTCCCCCCTTAAACCGATAATAAGGATAGCCGATGAAAAAGACCTCGAAAATGTCGCCAAAAATAAACAGCGTGAAAAGGAAGCTTTCAGAATATGCGAGGAAAAAATACGTCTGCGCAAGCTTAAAATGAACCTCGTTGACGTTGAGTGTACCTTTGACAATAACAAGCTGCTTTTCTATTTCACTGCGGAAAGCCGTGTGGATTTCCGTGAACTTGTAAAGGATTTGGCATCTGTTTTCAGGACGAGAATTGAACTGCGTCAGATTGGTGTGAGAGATGAGGCTAAAGTCCTCGGCGGTCTGGGCATATGCGGCAGAGAATTTTGCTGCAAAAGCTATATGGGCGATTTCCAGCCCGTATCAATCAAAATGGCTAAGGAACAGGGGCTTTCACTCAATCCCACGAAAATTTCAGGCACCTGCGGACGACTTATGTGCTGCCTGAAAAACGAACAGAACGCTTATGAGGCTCTGCTCAAAATTACTCCGAAGGTCGGCGCACTGGTGGTAACTCCCGACGGAGTCAAGGGCAAGGTCGAGGACTCAAACCTCATAACGGGCAAGCTGCGTATTAAAACGGAAAAATCAGAAGTACCCGTAACCCTCGACAGAAGCGAAGTAAAGCTACTGAAGGATGCCGAAATAAAACTGAACCGTGAGGAGCTTAAAGCCCTCAAAAAACTTGAGGATAAATAATGAAGAAAATCAACTACGGAAAAATCCTCGATGATAAAATACAGGAGTTAAAAACATCGGGGCATAAGCCCTCTCTCCTGCTCCATGCCTGCTGTGCGCCGTGCAGCAGTCATACACTTACGGTGCTTTACAATTATTTCGATATAATATTATATTTCTTCAACCCGAATATTTCCCACGAAGAGGAATACCTGTACCGCTGCGGTGAATTAAAACGCCTGGTTTCCGAAATGAATATGAATATAAATATCATCGAGGAAAGCTATGACCCTGCACCCTTTTACGAGCTTGCAAGGGGACTTGAAAATCTCCCCGAAAGGGGCGAAAGATGCAGGAAATGTATATCGTTCCGATTGGAAAAAACCGCAGAAAAGGCTAAAAGTATCGGTGCGGATATGTTCACCACAACCCTTACCATAAGCCCTCACAAGGACTGTCAGTTCATAAACCAATGCGGAGGGGAAATATCGAAAATATACGGCATTGAATATCTGTATTCGGATTTCAAGAAGCATGACGGATATAAGCATTCAGTAGAGCTTTCAAAGAAATATAATCTTTACAGACAAGATTACTGCGGCTGTGTATACAGCAAGCTTACAAAAAACAATATCTCCGCCGCCGCAGACGGAGGAGATAAAATTTAATTACCGGTGATTATTATGGGTAAAGAAGTTAAAACAAACGCTATGCGTTTTCTCGATAAAAATAAAATAGATTACGAAATACGGGTTTATCAATGCGATGAGTTCATTGACGGGATAACCGTCGCAAATGCTCTTGGTCAGCCATTGGAAGAAACCTTCAAAACTCTTGTCGCAAAGGGAAAATCGGGAAATTATTACTGCTTTCTGATACCCGTTGCCCTTGAGCTTGACCTCAAAAAAGCCGCCGGAAGTGTCGGTGAAAAATCTGTCGAGCTTATCCATGTAAAGGATATAAACCGGGTAACGGGCTATGTGCGTGGGGGCTGTACTCCGATAGGAATGAAAAAGCAATTCATGACGGTGATACATAATTCGGCTCAGTCTCTGCCATTATTCTATATAAGCGGCGGAAGAATAGGCACACAGATAAGACTTTCCCCCGAAAAACTAACCAATGTAATAAGAGGAAAATTTGACGACATTATTCTTATACAGGGTGAATGAAATGGATTACTCAATGCTAAAGCAAATACTTATGATGTACAACTGGAACGGCGGAATGGAAATTCCAAAGCGCATACTCTGCGAACCTGCCTGCGACCTTGCCCTTGCAATGGAGATATTCTATCTCTGCAACGGCTACGGATATTTCCTGAACAGCAATTCTGGTTCAAAGGAATGGCTTGAATTTATAAGCCGCCTGTACGGAGATATAATTATCGGGAAATATCCCGAATCGGAAAATCACTATGAAATACCTCTCACGCAGTCGCAGAAGCTTGCCATGAAAGAAAATAATATACCCGAAATATTTTTAAAGGATATATAAAAAGAACACCGCCGCAAGCTCTTGCCTGCGGCAGCGTTCTTTGAAAAGGTGTGGTATATATAACGCCCGGAGGTATAGGGCGCAGAAACGGTTGTGAGCAGCATATACTCCATAGGCTTTCCCCGACCCGTGAAGTAATTATATCTCTCTGCTGTAATTATATTATAGCCTATATTTTTGCAATTTGCAATAACAGGCTTATTTCAGTTATAATACAAATCAGTGAAAAGGTTACATATTTGTAACAAAATTTAACGTTTTAATGCACTAAACTGTTTTTTCCCACGCAATCGGAAAACACATGAAAATATATGAAAAAACGTGATATTCAAGGATATATCCAAAAAAATGCGGATTTTTTCACATAAACATCAAAAGACAGTGCTTGCAGGTCATATGAACTTATGATATAATCAAATCATCGTCAGAAAGGAGTTGATGAACATGAACAGACTCATACCCGCAACTACTCTGAAATATTCGGACAGTATCAGAAACTCGGCTTTTGACGCAATATCTCCCGTTCTTGAAGCTACTGGAGGACTTACCCTCTCCCAGCTTTCAAACCTCACGGGGCTGGAGGGTTCTACTATCCAGAACTGGATAAAACGAGGCTGGGTTCCCTCGACTAAGGGAAAAAAATATTCCGAGCGTCAGATACTCCGCATACTGCTGATAAATATGCTAAGAGGTGCTATGAAGCTCGAAAATATAATAAAGCTTATGACATATATAAACGGTGACGTTGAAGATACCTCCGATGACATAATCGAGGAAACGCTGCTCTATAACAGCCTTTGCAGAATTATCTTCACAGTCGAGGAGGAGAGCGCATTTGACAGCAATTCCGTAAGAAATCTCGTTGCCCGTGAAATCGAAAACGCCGCCGACAGCATAAAGGACGAGCATAAATTAAAAAAGGCTATGTTCGTTATGGTCATGGCTTACAGGAGTGCCTGCATAAAATCCGAAATGGAAGAAACTCTGACAGACATTCTCAACGAAATGGAAAAGACTGATTAATGCAGATTCATAATTCATAATTATTGTTTAGATTGTTTGTGATAATATACAGAAAATATTATAAAAGCAACATCTCCCCTCGCATGAGGCGAGGGGAGATAAAGACAAATATAAAAATGGGGAATTTACATGAAGCTTAAAGAAAAGAAACCAAAAAGCAGAGACAATTCATGGTTTATAACCGATGTAATAGGATTTATATTTGAATTTATACTCGAATTAATTTTCGAGTTCCTGTAACTCATCTGTTAATATAGGGAAAGGCTTTGGGGAAAGCCGAAAACGCAGCCGCAATGACTGCGTTTTTATTATTTGAATGATTTTTCTATCGAAAGACTTGCCGCTGCGTTAAGACTTTCATCTGCGGTTATCCCGGCAAGGAAATTATAGCTACCCTGACAGGCTATCATCGCTCCGTTGTCTCCGCACAGGGATTTTTCGGGCATATAAAATTCAAAGCCGTTTTTCACGCAAGCCGCCGAAAGTGCCTCACGCACCCCCGTATTCGCCGAAACTCCGCCTGCAAGGGCGATTTTTTTATATCCGTATGCTTTCGCCGCATTTATCGTCTTTTCCGTGATAATATCCGATATTGCCGTCTGTATTCCTGCGGAAAGGTCGTTCGTATCGAGACTTATTCCCTTTTGTGAGGAATTGTGTATCATATTTATTACTGAAGTCTTTAACCCCGAAAAGCTGAAGTCAAATTCATTCTCCGCAACAGTCGGGTGAGGAAGCTTATATTTCGATGCATCGCCGTTCCTTGCGGCATTGTCGATATGCACTCCCCCGGGATAAGGGAAACCCATAGCCCTTGCGCATTTGTCGAAACATTCCCCTGCCGCATCGTCACGGGTGCGCCCTATGACATGAAAATCCGTATAGGACATGACTTCAATTATATTGCTGTGACCTCCGCTTGCAACCGTGCAGAGAAAGGGCGGTTCAAGATTTTTGTGAGTGAGATAATCCGCAGCTATATGTCCTGCTATATGATGTACGGGAATCAGGGGCTTGCCGCATGCCATTGCAAGCGACTTTGCAAAGCTTACCCCCACAAGCAGTGCGCCTATAAGTCCGGGGGCATAGGTAACGGCTATGCCGTCAAGGTCATTGAGGGTTATTCCTGCATCGTCAAGAGCCTTGCGCACAACTCCAAGGATATTTTCACAGTGGCGGCGTGAGGCTATTTCGGGGACAACTCCGCCGTATTTCTTATGTTCTTCAATCTGCGTGGAGATTACCGAGGACAAAATCTCACGGCAGTCCTTTACAACGCTTGCGGCTGTTTCGTCGCATGAGCTTTCTATTCCGAGTATAAGCATATTATTTCATTCTCTTTCGCATTACTATGGCATTTTCATCGGGCATAGCATAAAAATTTTTTCTGACGGATATTTTTTCAAATCCGCATTTTTCATAAAGCTTTATTGCAGGAGTATTGCTTTCACGCACTTCGAGGAATATCTCCTCCGTGTCGTGGGGTATCTGCAATTCAAATATCTGCATGAGACATTCCGCAATATGCTTTCTGCGGTAATCGGGGTGTACGGCAATGCTTGTTATATCAGCCTCGCCGCCTGCGAAATATCCGCATATAAGCCCCGCCATTCTTCCCGATGAAGAACAGCAAAGGACTATGCCGTTTTCCTTTTCGGCTTCCGACCTGAACGACTCCGCCGACCAGCCGTCTGCGCCGATACAGAGCCTGTCAAGCTCCGAAAGTCTCTCATATATTTCCCTGTCGCTTTCGGGGATAACATAATAAAACATACTCTCTTCCATATCACACCACATTCGCAATCATAACCGCATCAGCCGCAATATTTTTATCCTCGGGCATTACCCTGAAATTGAAAACACACTGTCGTTTAAAGGGGGGTGTCACAACGGGCAGGAGAAATTCAGGCTGATTTATATCGACCTGCTGTTTTGCCACGGCTGAAATATTGTTTCCGTTTTCATCGGAAAACCAGTACATCAGAAGTATTTTTTCCGATTCTGTTTTTAATCTCATTTTTACAGGTATTCTTGTCCAGCCCGAATTTTTTAAAACTATATATTCGGGCGCATTGATAACCATGCTGTCATCTTCTCCCAATGTCACAACAAAGGACGGTATCTCACGGTACTGCAAAAGATAGCCCTCGCAGTACGAATTATATACCTCCCTGCCGATGAGCTGTTTATTGAGTTCTTCGGAATATCTGAGTATTTTAATCTGATTTTCTTCGGCTGTATTTTCGTTTAATTCCTCGCTGAGTCCGTAAAATACCCGACCCTTTTCGTAGAGTACGCTGTAATGATTTTCAAAAAGAAATTCCTTCGGCTTCACGTATATATCCCAGTCGCTTCTTGCTCCCGGCCAGCCCATAGAAACATAGGGAACAGTCATATACATATCGGGATATGTTCCTATGCCGTAATTGAAATAGCTGCACCATTCGCAAAGCCCCTGAGATATTATATCGGGGTATTTTTCGGTCATTTCGTTGAATATCCTCTTGTCAATCACCTGCGGCTGATGTGATGAATACATCATTGTCGGGTAATTGTTATTTCCGAGAAATTCACGGCTTTTTTTCATGCTCACATCAAAGGAAGTGGGGTTTCCGTATGTACCCTGCCATTCGTTCAGGTCATAGCAGTAATATGCAAGATATTTGCCGTCCCTGACGAAATCCTCCTGCCTGATGGTTCTCAGGGGTCTGTAGTCGTCGTCCGTCATTATGAAAACATCGTCTATAACCGGATTTTTCATCGCAAGACAGCGCAGGAAAAAATTCCTTGTCGAGTGGTCATCGGGGAGGGAATTGCCGTTTAATATCTCGCTGTCCGTCAGAAACTTTATTTCCAGTCTGCCCTTGTACAGTTCTTTAAGTTCGTCTGCGTTTTTATCGGGAGTGCATAGCACCATTTCTTTTATAAACGGCATGAATTTTTCGATATACGGCAGAGTGGAGAGTATATCCTCATTCCTTGCGGTAAGGCATACCATTTGTTTTATATCAAGATTACCGGGTACGGACTTTTGCTTTTCACTGACCGACATTACGGCATTTTCCATAGCCTCGGCAGCCTGATTCCATGTGAAAGGCACGTATTTTTTAATCTTCCCTTTAAGTAAATTGTATGCGTTCTCATCGTCTGCAAGACGGCTGACACATCTTATGAAATCGTCCTTATCCGTGGGGTCGAAATATTCAGCCATATCGCCTGCGACCTCATGCAGTACGCCTATATCCGAGGCTATTACGGGAGTACCTCTCTGGAAAGCCTCTATGACGGGCAGTCCGAAGCCCTCGTTGAAGGTCGGGAACGCAACCGCAAAGGCATTTTTATAAAGCATATCGACAGTCGCATCGCTGGGCTTTTCTATGAAGAACAGATTTTTCCCGAACAGGGGGTGAGACTTTATTCTCTTTTCAAGCTTTTCCACATTCCAGCCTATGCGCCCCGCAAAGATAACGCTTATGCCCTTTTCAGAAAGACCGTTTTCGAGGGCATCTATGACGAGACTGTGGTTTTTTCTCGGCTCGACAGTTCCCACCATGAGGATATATCTGCGGTTCCGTGCGATTTTAAGTACATTTTTATCGGGAGCCTCGGAGGAATTGCCGCTGCGTGCGAAATCACTTCCGAGGGGAACGACAAGGGTTTTCTTCCGCTGCATATGCAGTCTGTCCGTGAGTTCATCAAGAGCCTTGACTGTTGCATCTGCGGAGGTAATTATCAAATCCGCATATTTTATATTAGCCCCCGTGTATATCATGAAATTCATAACAGTATTTTCATGGCAGAATTGGGGATGAGTTATCGGTATGAGGTCATATAGCTGAGTAACGATTTTAACGCCGTTCTGTTTGAGAACGGGAAAGATATAACTTCTTTTAAGTCTGCTGTTCCATACGCTGTCTATATCGAAAAAAACAGCACCGGACGGAATATCCGTGAGGTTTATTTTTTCGGCTGTAACGGCAGCCTCTCTGCTGCCTTTTCCGTATGCGAAGAAATCGTGGAATTTTTTATTGTCTATCCTCCTGTAGACGTTTATCACATGGGAATATGTCATAAGAATAAGCTCGTTTTTCCCGTTTTCCGTCATTCTCACGACTATTTCCTTAACGACACGCTGTATGCCTGTGAGGAAATCGACAGCCATAAGATTTGAAAGGTCGATATATATTTTCATTCTGGTTTATCCTTTCAGTCAACGCCCATAATTTTCTTTGCCGCCTTTTTCATTGGTGCGGGCATTTTCCTGTACATATTCATAAGCTTTTCGGGCATGGTGACAGCCGAGGCTTTTCTTATGCTCCCGATATTTCCGCCGAAAGCGTTTTTCTCTGAATAGATATTATTTTTCACTTTTATTTTTGTATTTGCAAATTCCGCCGAACGGAGAATACTCCTCGTGACGAGCTTCTGAAATTCGGGAGCAGGCAGCCCGTAACGGCTCTCCCATGATTTTATTGCATTATCGTCGATATTTCTTTGCAGGAGTATTCTGTATGCGGTTTCGAGGAATATACTGTTGTCGGATATTTCTGCAAGTTCGGAAATATCTGCAATTATCGGGTCTGAAGAGGCGATTTTCCCAAAGCATATTTCCGATGTCCGAAAAGCTCCGCCTGCATTCTGCATATTTTCGCTTACTGTGTTATATATATCCGTATAGATACTCATATCGTTCATTGACATCACCGTTTTTAATTACTGACACCGCACAGCGGCTACTTTAATTATATATTATATATTTCGTCTTGTCAAGCTTGAATTTAAGCATTGCTGTAAATGAGTATTTTAAAACCATGCACAAAAATTTTTATATTTTGTTTTTCTTCCCCCTCCACGGCGGAGAGAACAGTATCTTTTATATTTTGTCTTTCTCCCTCCGCCAAGGGCGGAGGGAGAGTTTCTTTTATATTATAAATAATAATTTTATTTATTCAATCACAGTATTGACTAACGGTCATTTTTATGGTATAATACCCGTGAGGTGATAATATGAATAATTTTCTGACAATAACCTTTATATTCGCCACAGGCGGCATATGCGGCTGGATACTCAAAGTATTCTACCGCAGGTTCGTTTCACAGAAACACTGGGTAAATCCCGGATTTCTCGTGGGTCCGTGCCTGCCGCTTTACGGCGAAAGCCTTTGCATACTCTATTTTCTCGCAGGGCTTGAGGACGATATAGACACAGAAAAATATGGCTGAGAAAGCTCATTCTTTTCATACTCATGGCGGCTGCGATAACAGCCCTCGAATTTATAGTCGGGTCGCTAACTATAAAATATGCGCATATCCGTCTTTGGGATTATACGGAATGTTTCGGAAACATAAAGGGAATAATCTGTCCGCTTTATTCATTTTTCTGGATAATTCTCAGTGCGCTGTACTATTTCTTCATTCATTCTCATATTATCTATGCTTTTGAATGGCTTTCGAGAAATCTTGCGTTTTCGTTCGGAGTGGGATTTTTCTACGGGATATTTGTAATAGACCTTTGCTATTCGGCGCAGATAATTGTAAAAATACGGAAATATGCAGACGAAAAGCAGATTATCATACGTCTTGAACGTCTGCGTGAGGAGATAAATTATAACCTTGACAAGCACAAGCCCCGTTTTCTGCTCTCATTCAAAACGGAGCTTCCCCTGAATGAGCTTCTCGAAAAATATGCCGAAAAATTAAAGTCGGAACTAAAGCATTAATTACGGACGAATATTTTTAAATTTGCTGAATTACAGCATTAAAAATCCGCCCCCGAACACCGGGGACGGATAAATTTTATGCAACAAGACCGCTTCTTTCGATACCCTCCGTGAAATATTTCTGCAAAAAGGTATAAAGCAAAAGAATTGGCGCAATTGATATGAGACAGCCTGCCTCTTTCCATACTATCTGTTCACGGGGCGATATTTCAACCGTTGCCGAATTGAAAAGCCTTAATTTCAGCTCCGTGTCGAGATTTTGCAGCATGAGGGCGATTGTCTTTGTATTTGTGAAAAAGGTTGCGCTTACATAATAATCATTCCAGTACCACACAACCGAAAAAAGAAATACGGTCAAGAAAGACGATGCCGCATTGGGTATCATTACTCTTACAAAAGTCATAAAAGGACCGCAGCCGTCTATATAAGCCGCATCCTCAAGCTCCTTTGGCAGACCCTTGAAAAACTGTCTGAAAATAAGTATCATAAGTCCCGAACGTATGCCGTTTGCGGTGAGTGCAGGAAGATACATTGTCGCCTTTGTGTCGATGAGATTTATCGAGAATGAACCTATTCCGAAAAATCTGAACTGCGTATACAGCGGAAGTGATATAACCTGTGTGGGGACAAGTATCATCATGATAACTATTCCGAAGAGCAGCCCCTTGCCCTTGAATTTGAACCTTGCGAAGCCGTAGCCCGTTATTGCACACGATATTACCTGTACGAACGAACAGCCTATATTCAGCACAAGGGTGGTTTTGAGCGTATTCCAGAAATCCATTGCGACTATAGTCTCTTTGAGTACATTGAGCGTATAGTTTCTCGGAATCCACATTACGGTCGGGTCGTTCATATCCGTTCTTTCCCTGAAAGTACAGCTTACCATATATATAAGCGGATAGAGTATTACAAATCCGAGTCCGAAAAGTATGACAAATCTGAAAAACGGCCATATCTTTTCGATTACCGAACGCCGTCTGAGGTAGGCTTTTTCTTCCTTTGTCATACCCTGCATACGTATCTTTTTAGCTTCTTTTTTACTCATGCCGCCGCCTGTATTTTTTTCGATATTTACGGCCGCAGCCGATACCTCTGCCATAAAGCGCACCTCCTCAGTCTACCTCATAGTAAATAAGCTTGTTTACTATGAGAGTTATCAATCCTATTGCCGCAAGGACTATCAAGAAATATATCCATGCCATAGCAGATGCCTCGCCGAATTTCCAGTCCTCTTTCATTGAGAGAATACGTCCCATTACAGTATTTGTCGGGCTTGTGAACGAGTCTATTACGGTGAATATTAAATTTGCAAGGATAAACGGGCTCACATAGGGGAATGTTATCTTCCAGAAATATTCCCATGCGGTTGCTCCCTCAACCTGTGCGGCTTCCTTTGCCGAGGGGGGAATATTCTGCAATGCCGCAAGAAATATAAGTATCTGTATGCCGCTTGCCCACACGATGCCGAATATATTGTCCGCAATGGTTGAAATCATCGTACTCATATTGTCGCTAAGTCCGTAAATTCCGAGGAACTGCAAAAGCTCGCCCACAAGGTCTGTCGAGAACATCGTTGAAAACTGTGCCGCACCTGTATTTCCCGTTGAATTCATATCGCCGTTGATTATCTTATACACGGGACCCGTTGCGATTATTACGGGGAGGAAGAATATCGCCCTCGCAAGCGTTCTGCCTCTGAATTTCTGGTTGAGTATTACTGCGATAAAGAGTGAAAATATTATTACCAGCGGAGTTTTCCAGAGCGTTTCTATCAGCATATCTTTAAGATATTCCGTGTAGTGTTCGTCCACGGTAAGAACATAGTCATATTTATCAAGTCCGACCCATTTTGTGACCATTTTTCCCGTTCCGATTGATACCTCGTTGAAAGAGTACCAGAGGGATTTTACCAGCGGGATAAGAAAGAAGAAAAGCGTTCCGAGCATCCAGAGGGATATGAAACCGTAGCCGTACATAGCCTTGCGTTTTTCGTAGGGCATTTTTCTTCCCGTTTTTTTATTTTCTTCCATCAGAACTGTACGCCTCCTTTGTTGTCATAATCGGAAAGCTTTATCAGGCTTCCGTTGAAATCAATGGTTTTTTCCTCAAAGTCCACTTTAACGACTGTTCCGTTTGAATAGCTTGTTGTTATGTATTTTCCGTCATTTTCAACCTCATAGCCCGTTATGGTGCTGTCGCTCACGTTTTCGAGAACGGGCTGTATGAGCTTGTATTCAGCCGCCGCAGTATCCGTCCAGTTGGCGTAATTCGCGTAATAATATATGTCAAATTCGGTATCTTTCAGGACGCTTGTCTCTTCATAGAGCATATCGTAATTCAATGAGCTGCCCGTAGCCGCCGCCATAAGCAAAAGCTTTTCGGAATCCGCATCGCCGTTCACAGCTGTTGTCGAATACGGGATAATTCCGTGCACTACTATCTGATAGAATGGTATATCCTCGTTGAAAAGGTCAAACCTGCTCGAAGTCATGGGGACATTGGTTATGTGGCTGACATACGGGAGGGCATATGCGTTTGCGCCGTCCGCAAGCATACCGTCCGAAAGGCTGTCCGTGATGTTCTTGTAAGCCTCCGTTTCAAGGTTCATGGCATCATACCGTGAGATATTCTTCTTTCCGTAATCACCGTAAAGAGAGGTTGTGAGGTTTCCTATTGAAACGCCCGTAAGACCAGCCTTTGAATAATTTGACGAAACCGCCGAGAATACATCTCCGAAGCTGTCGGGCGAAAGCAGCGACATATTTTTCTTGAATCCGTCGGGTATTCCGTATGCCCTGTCGTAGCTTATTATTCTTGAATATGCGCCCGATATTCTGACGGAGGTATCTGAGAACGAATAATAACTGTTGCCCGAATAGAAATCCCTGTTATCCGATACGGGATAGAGTTCAATTCCGTTTTCGGACATGAAATTCGTCAAATCTCTGAAATCGCTTTTTCCGCCGAGAGTACCCGATGCCTTTGCGCCCTTGTCAATCTGATTTTTTATTCCGTCATTCGTCCAGTTGTTATATGATACGACCATATCATCAACACCGTTGTCCTTTAGTCTGCCGAGAATTTCCTTAGCCTCGCCGTACTTTGTGACGGACTGTTTCATGGTTACGGGTATGCCGAGGACGGGTTTTTTCTTCTCTGTACCGCCGTAGAGGTCAACATACATGGGTGCTTTATTCTGCTGAGTGCGCTTCTCAACACCTGCCTGTAATGTGAGATACTCCCTGTATTTTGCGGCAACATCGACATAATCGGCATTTTCCCGTGAAATGGGATAATAGAGCAGTTCAATGTCATCGGATTTTATTTCGCCCCTCTCAAATACAGTTATCTTATCGCCGATATTTCCCGACATATAGAAAGTATCCGTACCCCTGAGCATGAATGTAAAGCTGCAAAGATTGTAAGAGCTGTTGGACTGTCCTGAAACCTGTGCCGTAAGGTATGCGTTCGAGTCGCCCTTTGATGCGACTACGAGCATTGCATTGTCCTCTTTTACTATTCCGTAGACGGGAAGATATATCTGTTCCGTTACAGAACCCTTGCTTGTGGGAACGGATGTTACATCGTCTCCGTAAACTCTCTGTGTATAGGCATTTGTATCCATTGTCCTGTTGTTGTTGAACCTGACGAGTGCGCCGCTGCCGTCAGGGATTACGAAATATCCGTCCTCCTCGGCGGAGGCTGCTCCGAAGCTGCTCATGAGGGTTATTTCCGTTGCGATATTCGAGGGGTTAGTCTCCTGAATATCGTCCGTTCTGAGACTTGCCTTTAAGTGGTCGCCCTCAAGGGTATATTCAACGGGGAATTTAAATCCCGCCTTTGAGTAATTATATTCGATTTTTATGCCGTTTTTAATATCCGACACTTTCATTTCGCAGTCGTCCGTTCCCGAACGGAGTACGTTATTGTTTGAATATTTTTCGGGTATGCCGTATCGGAGTATATTCGAGGAGCGCAGCTCGTCCACAAGCAGAGGAGTGGCAATTTTGTCCCTCGTTACACCGAGGGGAGATGACCACCATATATAGCCCGTTTCGAGGTTTTCAATGCCGAAAATTCCGTGCCTGTTGTCAATAAGCATACGCATATTTTCATTTTCCGCACCGTATCGGAGAACCGCAAGAACCTGTGAGCCGTCCTCCGTGAGCCATACGACATTTTCGCCGTCCTCTGCGAAATACATTCTCTTGCCGTCAAATACTCCGCCGTTGTAATATGTTCTGACGACTTTCTTGAAATCATCGTCCATGAGTTCAATTTCCCTGCCGTCAGCTGTGCGGAATACATGGGGGTCGTCAACAGTGGAAATCACCTGCGTTATTTTCAGGGGTTTTTCCCCGTCCTTGTCGGTTGTGAGGAGGTATCTTCCGCCGTCGCTGAGATATATTTTTCCGTCATCGCATTTTTTTCCCTTGTCGAAAACAGCGGCAGCCTTTCCCTTTTCGGGGTCAACGGCGACAAATTCGCCGAGCTTTTTGACTATGGATATTTCTTCCTCTGCGGCATCCTTTTCTTTTTGCTGTTTTTCGGTAAGCTCCGCCTTTTTTTCGGGTTTGCCTCCGTGGGATTCCCATATTCTGTCCTCATAATCCTTGTCAGCCTTGTATATGTCAAAGCCGTCTGTACTGCCGATAAATTCAAGGAGAGCCTTTGCCTGTTTTTCGGTCAGCTCAACCTTTTCCTCGGATTCCTTGATTTTTGAAGCCTTTTCCTTCGGGGCTTCACTGTCCTCCCCGGAGGATTCTTCTTCGGTTTCGGTATCGGCTGCGGCGGTATCTTCATCATTATCGTCCGCATAGACCGTTCCGGACATGGTCAGGGTTGAAACGGCAAGCAGACAGAGCAGAAATCTTTTTATTTTCTTTCCCATATTATCACCGCCGTTTCTATACTCTTATTCTGTAGGAAATTTCGGTATATATTGTCGAGATGAAAATATATACCTGCTGTATGAGCGACATGAAGAGAACAAGCAGGAAAAGCATTATGAACATTGCCGCTATTGTGAGAATTATTGCGAATATCGTCTTTCCGAAGGAATACTGATGCACGGATTTTATGGCGGAAAAAAGCAGTATCGCCGACCAGCCCGTGCCTATTATGCTTATCGCCTGAATAAATACAGCCTCGTCCCTTATCAGGATATGAGAGAGTATCAGATTTATGAATATCTGTACTATATACGGAATAAGCGCATATGCACTGTATATGCATATATTTTTCATGGTTCCCTCGCCGTCAAGAAGCGTGCATACAGACCAGTTTCCCACGACCCATGCGGCAAAAAGCACTATGCTCTGCACTATGTAGGGGATTATATTGAATGTCTTGTCGTATGCGACACCAAACTGAAAGCCGTAAAGTCTGCCGTCCGCTATCTGTGCAAGGAAGAGCAGGAAAACTATAAGAAAGGCTATTTTCAGCGAGCCTGATTTTTTCCAGCGCATATCCTCAAAGCCCTCAACGGGGTGATATACTGCGTGTCTGACCCATTCAGCGGGTTTTAAATCCATCATATCCGCTTTCCTCCTCTCCGTTTTCTTCATCGTCATTATTGCTGTTTTCTGTGAGTATTTTGGCTTCTTCGAGTATTCTGCGCTGTCTGTCGAGAATTGCAAGCTGGTCCTGTTCGTCAAGCCTTGCCTTTTCTGCCGCAAGACGGCGTTTTTCCAATTTCTTTCTTATATACACAAGTACTGATATTATGACGATAAGAATTAATACCATAAAGCCGAAATTCTTTTTGAGGTAATTCATTCTGTAGCCCTCGAAAGCCTTGTTGTATATCTTCGGGGAATCCGCAAGCTTTGAGTATTTCATTGAACCCTCATAGTCGCCCTTGCGCAGAAGTGCGGAGGCTACACCGATATATGCCCTCCTGTAGTTTCCGTCACGCTTCAGGACTTCATACCACGGGTCGAGAGCTTCTTCATAGTAGCCGGCATTGTGGAGTGCCGTAGCCTCATGGACTATTTTTCCGAAATCAGTTTCGGCGAATATCGTGACTGTATCTTTCTGCGAATCGACTACATAGAGGTTGTCTCCCCTTGATTCAAGGGCGGCGGCATGGTCAAAGCCGCCCACCTGCTTTGCAATTGTACCCGTTATGAAAAGTAAATTGCAGTCCTCGTCATACTGGAATATTCTTCCCGTGGTGAAATCGAGGACGTTTATATTTCCGTCCTCCGCTATGTCAATATCGCATATTGCAGGCTTTAAAATTTTATTCTGTGACGTATCGTACATGGGGGTATAGTCTCCGAAAGAAAGCTCCATATTTGCGAAAATATTATTTCCTGCGGCATTCAGCTTCTTTACGGTATCGGTGGTCTGTGTCGAGGACTGCGTACAGGTGAATATAAAATCTCCGTCAATATCGAAGCTGGTTATGCCCGTGGGGACGTTTCTCGCACGTCTTGCCTTTTTCTCCTCGGATATGAAAAGATTTGTGAAATAATTTCCTATTATCTCCGCCGTGGGCTGTACACGGTTTGCGCCGTAAAATCCCGTAAATTCACCCTGCGGATTGAACATCGCCGCACCTGTGGTTATATTGTTTAGAACGACATAGACATTTCCTGCCTTGTCGGCTATGACCCTCTGCGGGAGAAAGGTTCTTTTCTGGTCGTAGACATCGGAAACGGGCTTGGTTATTTCGCTTATGACATTTCCGTCCCTGTCGCTTATGAGTACACGGGAATTTTCGCTGTCTGCAATGTACATATAGTCATTCTCTGCGGAGACATATATTCCCATCGGCTTTTTGAGCGAGGTTTTTGAGCCGTCGGGCATTGTGAACTTGTCATATACCTCAATTACCTTGTCAAAGTCTGAATTTACCGCCGCTATGCGGTTATTGTTCGTATCAACGATGTAGAATATATCGTTGTGGTCATAGAATATATCGTTCGGGGTATCGAATGCACCAATTCCAAGGTCATAGCCCGAAACCGTCCTTTCTGCGATATATCCTGCCTGTGAGGGGATAGCCTCCCCCCAGCGGTCATAATTGTAAACGTCATACGGTTCACCTGCGGACGCTGTGAGGGAGGTCACAAAGCTCCCTGAAAGCACACATGAGCAGACGAGCATCAAAAGCTTTTTCAATCTTTTTTTCACTGCAATCACCCTTTCTGTGCTTAGTCCTTTATGCCCGAATGAGCCATGGTTTCGATTACCTGTCTCTGTGCAAGCATGAATACAAGTATAGGAGGCACGAGCATGAATACCGCCGCCGCCATTGCAACGCCTGCCCTTGCAAGTCCTGCCGATGCCGCCTGAGTTACGACTGTCGGGAGGGTTTTATACTGCTCCTGAAATACTACCGTACCCGTCTGGATATTCCATGCCGCCTGAAATGCGAATATTATAAGCGTCATAAGTGCGGGCTTCTGGTTAGGCATTACTATCTGCCAGCATATTCTGAAAAGTCCTGCGCCGTCAACCTTTGCGGCTTCTATCATGGCATCGGGTATCTGACCTATCGACTGACGCATGAGGAATAATCCCATAGGCGATGCTATCGAGGGAAGAACAAGCGCAAGCGGATTGTCTATAAGTCCGAGCCTCGCCATTACGATATACTGCATTATGTAAATTACATTGCTCTGATAGAGGAGCGACACAACTATAATGCTGTTTATTATCTTGCTGCCTGGGAATTTGCATTTTGCAAGGACAAATGCCGCCATTGATGCGAATATGCACTGCAACACCGTAACGGAAACCGTAACCGCTATGCTGTTGAAAACATATCTCGAAAAGGGTACCCTGTTGCTGTTGAGCGCATCGAACATATCCCCGAAATTGCTTAAAGTCGGGCGCATTGCATATAATTTGGGCGGAAATATGAAAAGCTCCTCAACAGGCTTTATCGACATTATAATCGTCAGGTATATTGGCAGCACCATGAATAATCCGAGGACTGTGAGGAAAATAAATATCGCCACCGTACCGCCGATTTTTTTGCCTGC
This sequence comes from Ruminococcus sp., assembly GCA_017470905.1. Taxonomy (GTDB): domain Bacteria; phylum Bacillota; class Clostridia; order Oscillospirales; family Ruminococcaceae; genus Ruminococcus. The sequence continues at coordinate 40,281 of JAFUXL010000020.1, forward strand.
CTGTCTGTTGGAGGCTTTTATCCTGTCGGTGTTGATTACTGTCTGAGCCATTTCCTCACCTCCTTAATCCATATACTTGCTTAACAGGCGGCTTATGAGGTTATTCAGTATATACATGACGATAAACAATATCATGCATATTGCCGCCGAATATCCCATTTCGTAACGAACCCAGCCGTAATCGTAAGCGTGCGTCATTATCGTGTGCGCCCTGTAGTCTGTACTCGGAAATCCCACAAGGTTCTGTGCTACCGTTCCCGCAGTGAAAGAGCTTACTATCTGCATTACCGCCGCAAACATAAGCTGCGGCCCCATGGAGGGGATAACTATGTAGATAAGCTCCTGCCATCGGGTCTTTATGCCCTCTATTGCTCCTGCCTCATACATCGAACGGTCTATATTCTGAAAACCTGCTCTGAGGGCGAGGAAGCCTGCTCCGAGTGAAATCCAGAGCTGTACGACTATCGTAACGCCGAGGACGTAATTTGCGTCCGTGAGCCATTGTATCGGCGAGTTGATAAGTCCGAGATTTATCAGGAAGGAATTTATATATCCGTTCATGTCGCCGCTGAAAATAAGCTGCCATACGGTATATACATTAGCCATTGACGGCGCATAGAATATGAGTGTGAAAACTGTTTTGAGCTTCGGGTGGAGTTCGTTTATGAGCCATGCAAGCAGAAAGCAAAGCACATAGCTGACAGGTCCCGTGAACAGTGCGAACACTATCGTTACCCTTATGGATTTTATGAATATCTTATCCGAGAGGAAGAGTGTCGTGTAATTTGAAAGTCCTATGAATTTCGGAGCCTGTGCCATATTGAAATCCGTAAAGCCCATAGGCAATGACATTACTACAGGCACAACCGTGAATATGATGAAAAATATCATAAACGGTGCTATCATGGCATAGCAGGCTTTATTCTGCTTAACGGAGAGCCACATCAGGCGGCGTCTCTCCTCCTTGGATTTTCTGCCGATTTCATCGGCTGAAAGCTTTGCCAAAACCAAATTCCTCCTTTCACTGTTCCGCTTCGATATCAAGACCGAGATTTTCACGTTTTCTTGTTATTTCGTCATTGATGTCACGGTTATACCAGACAAGCGTATCACGGGGATTTTCGAGTTCGTTTACAACTTCTCTGAATGCGTTCATGATATTTCTCGTAACGGCATACGATGACGGGATAACGGGTATTTCGACGAGTTCCTCCTGCTGGTCGGCAAGCCTGTCGTATTCGCTGTGTGACCATGAAAGTTCGGGGAGAGCCTCAAGATTTGCGGTGTCGAAACGTCCCATAGTTCCCAAAAGTCCCTCTATCTGCGTGCCGTATTCTATCTGTGTTTCTTTTTCGGTGAACCATTTTATAAATTCCCATGCATTCTGTTTGTTCTTTACTTTCTTGAATATAACCGCACCCGAACCCGTTGAATTTGCGGCATGGGAGATATTTCCATTTTCGTCCGCCGTTCCGGGAACCTGACAGAAATCCCACAAGCCCTTTATTTCGGGCGATGCAACGGAAAGCTGATTAAAGAAAGTATAATTCGCTATAACTATCGGATATTCGCCCGTTCTGAAACGGCTGAATGCATCGTATGACTGAACAAAGCTGTATTTTGTATAAAAATCCGTCCACTCCTCGAAAGCCTGAACCGCCTCTATTGTATCGAATGTCGAGGCTGTCTGTGCGGCATTGTAATAATTCTTTCCTTTCTGGAGAAGAAGCATTGCAAAGGTATGACCTGCCTCCGTTGCGGGGGAGATGTTCGCAGGCGGAAGTATAAGTCCGACAGACATATAATTTCTCTGGAGAGCCGGGAGCATATCTATCAAATCCTCCCATGTTTCGGGCGGTGAATTGTAGCCCAGCTCCGTGAGTACGTCCGTGCGGTAGAAGAGCATGGGGAAGGTCTGGCTTATCGGAAGTCCGTAGGTTCCGCCGTTATACTGATAGGGTGTCATTGCATTTTCCTGAAAACGCTTTTCTACTTCGGGATAATCCGCAAACTGCGACAAATCCGAAATATCCACAAGCAAATCACGGGCGGCAAGGTTTACGGGAAACTCTCCGCCGAGGAACAGCGCAACATCAGGACCTTTTCCTGCAAGAGTAGCCTCGACTACACCGCCGACTACGAGATTTACCGCTATCGGGATACCTGTTTCCTGCATAAATTCATTCTCCGCCATTTCCTTTACGACCTGTGCCTGGTCACGTCCGAGAGATACCCATACATTTATTGCGTCCTGTCCCGTAACGTCCGAAAGCGTAGTATAATCCTCAAAGAATGAGCCGAAAAATGCGCTTGTGCTGAAGCTAAGAGATTTGCCAAAGCTTTCCTTGCAGCTTTCAAAATCCCTGTCCTGAGATGCAAATTCTATATAATCAACTTCAAGCGGCTGGTCACGGTAATCTCTCATCCATGACGAGACAGATGCGATATTGTCCTTTATCTGCGAAAGGTAATCGGGTATTCTCAGGGGCTTTTTAACGCATTTGTCGAGAATTACCGTCATGGTTTCGAGGGCTGCCGCCTCCGAACCCGAAGAACCGGAAAGCTCCTCTATTCCGCCCTGTATATCTTTCAGAGCCTGTGATATGCGCTGAAATTCGCTCACAAGGTTCGGTATCTTCTCATGCACATAATAATCCGTATACTGGTCGGGGGAAGGTCCCGTTATCATAAGTATCTTTCGGTAATATGTATTCAAATCCGTCACAACGTCATCGAGCTTTCTCAGATATTCGCCTATCTCTCCGGGAACACATTCCATTGTGATGGTATGGTCGCTGTCGGCATCGAGATATACATACACATAATCTCCGCTTTCGGTCATGGGGCTTACGATATTCCAGTCGTTATCGTAATAGAATTTAACCTGTTCCATTTCACTGCACGGTACTTCGCCGTCTATGTATATTCTCCTGTTCGAGTAAAAGCCTCTCATCTGGTTCTGACGGGATTTTATTCCTATCTTGTACCAGCCGCTGCTGCCTATGTTTTCCTTCGGGATATTCCATGTAACCGACTGCAAAGCTTTCTGCCAGTTGCCTGCTCCGAGGGTGTTATATACAACCTTGCGGGGGTCTGAGGGAGATACGAGATAGCTTGTATTGTCATACGTGGGATAAAGCGTTGAGTCGGATTTGTATGCGGCAGCTTCTCCCTCTATCCTGAATATATTTGACGGTGTGCTTTCCTTTGAGACAGATGCATTTACTTCGGAGGAATATTCGCTGTAGACGTCAGCCTCTGCGGGATTGTAAAGCTTAAAGCCTTCTATCGCAAGCTGCGCCCTTTCGGAGGTGAATGCAATATCATGCCTGCCCTTTTCGAGATAGAAAAACAGCGGCTGCCCGAAAAGACCGTCAATATCTCCGAAAAAACTTTTTTTCCACATACCCTTCTGTATCTGTGAGGGGCGCACCTGATTTCCTCTTGAGTCGGTATATATATCCGTTTCGTTGACCCATACTCTGCCGAGAGTTATCCTCGATGCGGTATCATAGGGAGTTTCGCCGTCTATCAGCATTGAAAGCTCAATTGCCGAGCTGTTGGACTCTATCGGAAAATAACTCATTTCAAGGCAATATATACCCGTTTCGGGTATATCGACGGAATATGTCAGCTCGCCGTCTGCGCTCTCCCATATGAGGACATCGTTTCTTACATCTCCGTCCGAGCCGTATGAGCCTGTTGAAAAATCGCCGTTTTCGCAGGATTTATAATCGCTGCCCGAAACCCCGACAACGGCAGAGGGGCGGTTTTCATTGCAGTATTCGTCATAATAATCGCTGTATGTCGGAATGCCCGTATCTATCGGTTCTATGTAATAATAATCCTCCTGCATTGCCGCAAGGGTCTGTGCAGATACATCGTCATCCGCCGCAAAAGCCGAAAAAGTCCCCGAAAGACCGTAAAATGCAAAAACGCATGACAATGCGCCCGAAAAAATATTCCGGTAAATTTTTTTAACGTTCAATAATTATCCGCCTTTCCCGCATATGCGTGAAATAAAAATGCTCTCCCGCTTTCAGGGGCAGGACAGCAGGAACCAGGTTTTATCCCTGTGCATCCGAGGGAAAATGCACACGGGAAAAACTGTAAAGACCTCCTCACCGCAGACACGGACAGCCGCCTGTTAAATTCTCACGAACAAATGAACTTAGGCTGCCTACGCCCGAGGTTCAAAATATGCAGCCTGCCGCTGATTTTTAATCTGCTCAGTCATAATAATTTGCCAAACTGCATAAATCCTTATCAATAAGTATAACAAATTTATTCCTTATTGTCAAGAGAAAATGTATGTGTTTTATGGAATTTAAAACCAAACATATCTCCGCCGCAACAAGGCTTTTTTACAATATTAAAAAATACCCGTTATATTAACAATATCTTGACTATTCCCGTCTTTTGTGATAAAATGTATATGCCGTATTCTGATGATGTAAGGAGGGTGTCAATGAGCATATACGATATTACCGAAAGAATTGGTCTGCGACCCGATATATACCTCGGCGGAAAATATATTATTCTTCTGAAATCGTTTCTTGACGGCTACCGTGCCTGCGAGCTTGACAGCGGCAGCTACAGAAAAGAGTCATTCAGGCTTTTTCCGCTTGATTTCGGCAATATCCGTGATTTTATAAGCCTAAAGACAAATGCCTATTCCTCCGAAAGCTGGGACAGACTGCTCATGCGCCTGTACGGTTCGCAGGAGGCTGCTTTCGATAAATTCTTCGAGATTTTCGCCCAGTTCAGAGATTTAAGAATGTCAAGGGGCTGGAGAGCGGAGCTGGTTCAGGACAATATCGACCATAACAACAGCATGAGATACGGCTATATTCAGGTTTCGGCGGCAGAAAGAAAACCCGTGTACACCGACCCCGTATCGGTCTGTATAGTCGAGCTTTCGCAATCTTCGGGATATATGCTGCTAATCGAAACAGAAACAGAGGTTCTGTGTGACGGGGGATTTCTGCCGTCCGCAAATCATGCTGTGCAGCGTGTTCATAATCTTTTCGGCATCGTCAAGGGCTGGTATCCCATAGAGGACGACAAAAATAATATAGAATTTGAAAAACCCGTTCACGTCTGAACGAGTAAAAAATCATCTCTCCGCAAACGGCGGAGGGATTAAATAAAAGGAGAATGTTTATGCAGATTTACAATTCACTTTCGCACAAAAAGGAAGAATTTATCCCCGTTCAGGAGGGCAAGGTCAGTATGTACACCTGCGGCCCTACGGTCTATCACTATGCCCATATCGGCAATCTGAGAAGCTATATAATGGAGGATATACTCGAAAAATATCTCAGGTTCACGGGCTTTGACGTAAAAAGGGTCATGAATATAACAGATGTAGGTCATCTCACAAGCGACGGCGATACGGGCGACGACAAAATGCTCAAGGGTGCAAAGCGTGAGCATAAGACCGTCATGGAAATTGCAAAATTCTATACCGATGCATTCTTCTCCGACTGCAAAAAACTCAACATCAAGACCCCCGATGTCGTAGTCCCGGCGACCTCATATATAGACGAATTTATCCGTGTAATATCCGTACTCATGGACAAGGGCTATGCCTATGGAGCAGGCGGAAACATCTATTTCGACACCTCAAAGCTTGAAAACTACTACGTTTTCAACGACTTCAGGGAGGAGGATTTGGCTGTCGGTGTGCGTGAGGGCGTTGAAGAGGATAACAATAAGAAAAACCAAGCCGATTTTGTTTTATGGTTTACCAAATCCAAATTTGACGACCAGGAACTTAAATGGGAAAGTCCGTGGGGCATAGGCTATCCGGGCTGGCATATCGAGTGTTCGTGCATAAGCATGAAAAATCTCGGCGAATACCTCGATATTCACTGCGGAGGAATTGACAATGCTTTCCCCCACCATACAAACGAAATTGCACAGAGCGAAGCCTATCTCGGTCATAAGTGGTGCAATTACTGGTTCCATGTTCTTCATCTCAATACAAATTCGGGAAAGATGAGCAAATCAAGCGGAGAATTTCTCACAGTCTCACTCCTCGAAGAAAAGGGTTATGACCCCTTGGTATACAGATTTTTCTGCCTACAGTCGCACTACAGAAAATCCCTCGTTTTCGACTGGGAAAACCTCAATAACGCAAAGGCTGCATATGAAAAAATCCTCGACAGGATTATACCGCTTTTATCAGAAAACAATTCCGGAAATACAGATAATGCGGAATATGACCGCCTTATGAAAATTTTCTGCGATGCGCTCGACAACGATTTGAATACCGCTATGGCAGTAACCGCCGTTTACGATGTGCTGAAATCCAATGCAAACGCAGCAACAAAGCTTGCGCTTATCAGGAAATTTGACGAGGTTCTCGGACTTGACATGATTAAAAACGCAGAAATCAAAAACAGCGAAAATTCAGACGATATTCCGCAGGAAATACTCGACCTCGCAGAACAGAGAAAACAGGCTAAGAAAGACAAAAATTTCGCCCTCGCTGACGAAATAAGAGACAAAATTTCCGCCCTCGGCTATAATATCAAGGATACAAGACAGGGTACGGAGATAAGCAGAAAATAATAACGGAGCAGCACTATGGCTTTTGATGACGAAATAATAAAAAATGCCGTCAGAATGAAAAAATGCAAAAAAGTATGGGGAGCTGTATTTTCTTCCTATCTCACAGGCGGTATCTTATTGATACTCTATTCATTCTTAAGCATTACGGGTGCAAGCTGGGACTGGCTGTTTGCAAAGCTCGGCACGGATACGCTCTCCCCGATTGCAATGATGATGATTCTTGACTCAATAATTATATGTCCTGCTGCGTTTTTCCTTGCGTTAAGGGGCAGCTACGGTCATAATGATTTATGCTCCATGCTTGCGCCTGCGCTTCTTATTGCAAATTATGTGTTTATGGTAATTCTTAAAATCCGCCGTGTATTCGATGTAAACCCCGTTCCATTCATTTTATGTACTGTATATTCCGCAGTCTGCATAACTGCGTCAATATTGAATATACGTGCGAATATAATCTATCACAAGCTTGAACAGGCAAGGGGTTTCCCTCATTTCAGCGAAAGATTTGTCGAGAGAGAGGACGAAAGAAATATCAGGGAAAGAATGAAAGAATACAGGAACACCCATAAATCCGACAAAAAAATTATATCCGATATGGATGATGTTGCAATTCCGCAGAATACACTCGAAAAATATGAACAGGTTCACAAGCCCGGTACAATGGACGATATATAAATACAGTGTCTCTCCGCCGCAGACGGGGAGACACATTATGACACAAGGAGTTACAAAATAAGTAGCAAAAGCATTGACAAAAGTAGTTAAATGTGGTAAAATATGCTCATATAAATCAAGGTACAATCAGGATATTGTACTTTCGTGTGCCTGTATCACAATAAGCGAAAACCAAGCGTTGATACAGAGAATTAAGAAGGGAGAACGGATTAGGGGTAATCATTCCTCTATGATAAGGGTTTTGCAGGTTATCCTCTTTATGATACCGTTATCGGACAGCCGGTCGCTGTAGCCAGTCAGCAGTAAATCAGTGCGAAGTCAGTGAGAGAGAGCA